>JACQDN010000059.1 GCA_016201105.1 Pseudomonadota bacterium | reverse complement strand
AACGTCAAAAATCCGGCCGCCGCGTTGTTCATTTGCTGAATGAGGACGGACAGAGGGATAGCCATCGCCGCCATCACGAGCATGCAGACGAGGAAAATGGTTCCGAATTTACGATGCAGGCGCCCGCCCTTGCGAACGGTCAATGCCGCCGCGCCAGACAATGCGGCGATGCTGCCCGCGCCGATGTGCAGGGTCAGGGCCGTCACCACCGCGGCGTAAACCCATCCGGGGCTGCCCGCCGGTATGTGAGAGATTGAAAGTAGTGTCATGGGTCCGACCTCTCCCCAGGCTCGTATCTTTGACAGATAGCAGCCCTCATGGAATGTTTCCTGCCGCGACCGCTTCGCCTTTGAATTGACGCGTAACGCGAACCCGGATCAGCCAGAAGATCATGAGCGCAAGCGGTGCAAGCCCGAGCGCCAACAAGACCGGCGATCCATGCATCCACACGGGCATCACCTTTTGCTGACCGATGAAGAAAAAGCTGGTGGCGAAAAAGAACGCGAAGCACATGCGCCAAAGGTGCCGCGCGATGCGCGCCACGCCTGAAATTCCGCCGCGCAGGATGACCTTCAGATCCAGCGCGGCGGCGAACGCCGCGAAAGAGGCGAAGACGAAATAGGGCGAAGCCGGCGTGCCCCCGGACTGTCCGCCCCCGGACAGTCCTATGGCGGCTCTGGCCGTGTCTATGCCGAAGAACAAGAGGGCCGCTGCCACGCCCAGGCCGGCGAGGAACGCGCCTTTTTCGAACAATCCGAGCTTGCCTTCTTTTCGCCGCACAGTCATCCAGGCGGTGGCTGCCAGGTAGGCCGTGAGGAGGCCGACGCTCACCAACGCTCTCGGCGGCGCGAACACGGCAGCTTTTGGCGGCAGGAAGAAGCCAAGATATGCGCCCATTATTGCCGTGGTCAGTATGGACAGTGCAAACACGATACCGAACGCACGGTGCAGGCGCTCGCCTTTACGAACGGACACTGCGACAGCACCGCAGACAATTGCGAGGCTCCCCGCAGCGATGTGAACGATCAAGGCCGATGAGATTGCCACTAGATTGCACGCTTCATGAGGGATCGTTCCGGCATGTCATGGGCCCTCGAGCGAGCAGCCTATTGAACGCCCGCCTTCAGCGTGATCGTCCGCGTCTCGCCGTTCGTCTCGACGGTCCAGATGTCGCCAACCTTGTGCGTTGCGAGAGGTCTGCAATTTGGATTCGGAGTATTGGGCGGTGCGTCGCCGACGTAAGTGCGGCAGAGCTCACCCTTGGCGTCGGTCGCCCAGGTGCCTTTGAAGGTTTTGCTCAAGCCCATCATGGTGCCCACCATGTCGAAGCTGTGATCGGCGCGATAATGGATGTGGATCTCGAACATCCCGCCGGTCTCATGATTTCTCCTGAAAGAGCTGGAATTCCTTGATATAGCAAAGGTTTAGGCAACGCGGGTGGATCGCGTTGCGGCACATACGCTTGTCCCTGAGCCTTCTTGAACCCACCTTCAGCCTATCGCAGGCGGGGCCAATGGACTTGACGGCGCATATCAAAAACATGACCCGAGGCATCACAGGGCCTCAAAACCATGCGTGAATCGACGATCGCAGCCGGGTTCGCGCGCGCGTTAATGGATTTGGCGGTCGAGAAAGGGGCCAGCCGGCAAGACCTGGCCGAACGGTCCAAAATCGATCTCGAGGAATTGGACGACCCGGACAATCGCATTGCGTTCGCGAAATACATCGCGCTCATGCGCGCGGGCCAGGAACTCGCGGGCGATCCCGCTCTCGCGCTTCATTTCGGCGGAGCATTCGATATCGCCGAACTGTCGATCGTGGGCCTGATCGGACAAGCTGCCGAGACCGCGGCCGACGCGCTGGAACAGCTGGACCGCTACACAAACCTCGT
This sequence comes from Pseudomonadota bacterium, assembly GCA_016201105.1. Classification (GTDB taxonomy): domain Bacteria; phylum Pseudomonadota; class Alphaproteobacteria; order Micropepsales; family Micropepsaceae; genus Rhizomicrobium. The sequence continues at coordinate 72,515 of JACQDN010000059.1, read as the reverse complement.
TGCCGATGTGGAAGTCGACGATCCGTCCGGCAAACGCCTTGTGCTCACTCGAATTGGCGGCCAGCTTTGGCTGATCGACCGGCGCAAGAATCCCAACGACTTCCCCGAGATGACGGAATCGAGCTTCGCGCGCATGGCACGCGGATCGGCTCGCTTGCCCGGAGGAACGCGGTTCATCAGAGAAGTTCACGTGACCCATGCCGCACCCTCTTATCGCGCGGAGTACGATCGGATTTTTCAAGTGCCCGTGTTCTTCGAGAGCGACAAGAACGCCTTGCTGTTGACGGATGATTCATGGCTCAGGATCAAAAGCCAGAATCCGTCACGCTATGTATTCGGTCTTCTCAGCAAGCGCGCCGAAGCACTGCTCGAGAGCTTGCAAAGCTCCGCATCCACCCGGGCTCGCGTTGAAAGCTTGCTGATCCCGATCCTGCATACCGGCAACACGAACATGGACGCGATCGCCGCCAAGATGGCGTTAAGCCGCCAGACGCTTCTGCGCAAGCTGAAAGCGGAAGGTGCGACGTTCGAGAAAGTGCTGGACCAACTGCGCCACAAACTTGCGCTTCATTATTTGAGCGAGAAGAAGGTTTCGATGACCGAGACCGCCTATCTCGTGGGGTTCTCCGAGCAAGCCGCTTTCAGCCGCGCCTTCAAGCGGTGGACGGGAGCGAGCCCGCGCGAGATGCGAAAGCGCGGCCTCTCGCATTCTGCAAATTAGTGGCGGTCATCGTCAGTTCGTGTTTTCCGCGAGCGGCCGCGTTGGAGCGCTCGATCTATCCACCAGCGACAGCGCGAAGCCGGCAAACGTCATCGCCAAAATGAAGTAGCTGATATAGGTGCCGCTCTGAGCCACGTAAAAGCCGTTCTGTGCGTGTGCCGCGATGGTGGGCGCGTCGGCATGCGCGATGGGGTTCACCACTTTGAGCACGCGGCTGCCAATGTCGAAGATCAGCGAGCAGAGATAGAGGAACGGAATCATCGCGCGATAGCGGATCAGCACCAGGAGACTCTGCAGAGGGATCACCAGATCGACAAACGCGAGCATGGCTGCAAGGGCGATCACGGTTTGGGCGCCGGTTGAGCCGTAACTGTAGAGCGGAAGCGCATCGGCGGTGATCAACGTCTCGCGCGGGCTCAAGATGACGATCACATCCTGAGCGGCCTGCAGGAGAATCACCGGGACAAAGAGCCAGATCGCGAGCCAGTGGCCGCGATAGGTATTGTCGAACTGCTTGGGAAAGAGACGACCGAGCATGTGCTATGCCTTTGCGAGCAGGGGGTTCCACATGAACATCGCGACGCCGTCGAACCCCGCCGCCATCAGAAGCGTCACGACGACCAACCCCGCGGCCGGAGCGAAGCGAAAGCGTGAACTGTCGCTGTCTTTTCCGCCGGTATGGACCGCAATCCTTTGAACAAAAGTCGAAGGCTCAGGGCGATGTCGAAAATTGCCATGGGCGTATCGAACCACCAAAGATTCACGATGGTGGCGAATTGCGGGACGACCAGGTAGACGGCTGTGCAAGCCACTGCGAAGAGAGAAGCAATGATGCCAAACGCGGCGAGCAACCGTGAGATATAGCGCGATTTGAACCACAGATACGCGGCTGCCGTGGATGCCAACCCGCCAAACAAAAGGGCGGCGTAGTAGTCGTCGACACTGTTGCGGAGGTAAAAGTAGGCCAGGCCCTGCAATTGCCCAGGTTCTAACGTCTGCAGGGCATCGGCGGAGGTCAAGAGCTTCAATGTGGCGACAAGATTGAGCGTTAGGGCAAGCCACGTCACCACCCACATCAATCTCCACAATGCTGCAAGCAGCGCGAGGTTTCGATTGACGGGTCCCAGAATCGTATACTGCGAGACCAGCAGAACTACGCCGCCGGCGCAGTAGGCGAGATAGCCGGCAATGCCGATGCGGAAGAGTTGTTGATGCGCCAGAATCTTCCGCGAAGTCTCTACGATGTTATTGGCGACGATCAGCTGGCCGTGAATGCCGAAGTTGACGGTGATCACGATTGCGAGCGTGGCGAGATAGGCCAGCGCCGCTATTTTGGCAGCTCTGCGTTGAGATAGTGTCGGTGTGGTTTCCACCGCCACGGTTGCCCCCACGGTTGCAGTTGTCACTCTCGTTCCTCGACCGCATCGATCCCGCGCGCAACTTATTCAGCGCGGGTCCGATGCCCATGACGCCACGCATCAAAAGCATGACCGCAGGTATCACGAGAGCTATCTGGCGGAGCTCGCCGACGAGTCCGCGCGGTATGCGAAAGCGGACGCCCTCGCATACTGCAAGTTAACTACGCGCATTCGGATCAGATTCGCGTCAAACGGTCTGGAGCGCGATGACGTTGCGCTTCACCCAATCGGTGAACCGCACGCGAATCATCCAGAAGATCAGCAAGCCCAGCGGCAGAAACTGCGGCAGGAAAAAGATCGTTGGCACGTGGTAGGGCCCGGGCAGAAACCGCGCGAAGCCGTTGGTGAAAGCCGAACCTGCGGCCAAGGTCAGCCCCAGACACATGCGCCACAGATGCCGCGCAATCCGTGGTGCGCCCGAGATGCCGCCGGAAAAAACAACCTTGGCATCGGCGAGCGCCGCGATGGCGAGCACGGTCGTGAAGCCGTAAAGCGCGATGAGGACGGGACCTTTGAACGGCACGGCGCTTTTGAACAAGGGCGGTAGGCCGGTTGCCAGCTGAAAGGCCAGAATCGCGAACGGCGCCCAGAGAATGAGAGCGACGACCAGGGCAATCCTTTCGGCAAAGCCGATCGTGCCCTCTTTGCGCCGCACCGTCAGCCAGGCCGTCGCCACGAGATAGACGGTGAACGTGGCGATAAACACATTGACGATCTGGTCGGGCACGACGACGGCGAGCCAGGCGGCGAACGTCGCCATGACCAGCATGGACACGAAGAAGACAGTTCCGGCCGTGCGATGAAGACGCCCACCCTTGGCCGCAATCGCCGCTATCGTCCCAGAAACCAGGCCGAGCATCCCTCCGCCGATGTGCAGGATGTAGACGAGTGTCGTCATTTTACGGGATTGCCCATGGTTGCCAGTGTTCTGGGATACCAATGTTCTTGGACGCCAATGTTCTGGGGGTCGCGAGTCTCCGGTTACACTGCGTAGAGCGGCATTTCCGGCGCCGGCCTGCGATGACGCAGTCGTCACGTTGGCTGCACCGGTGAGAGGTGCCACCCTTGTTCCTCGGGGCAGTCGAGCCCATTTTGAGTCTATTCATGCCGAAACCAAAGCCCATGACGCCAAAGATCAAAGGCGTGACCGCAGGTAACAAAGGGTGTCCCGGCGATGGCTGAGTTGACGGTCGCGGCGGGTCTGGCGCGTGGGCTGATGGAATTGGCCGAGTCCAAGGGCGCCAACAGGAAGGCGTTGGCCGAACGTTCGGGAATCGATCTTGCGGAATTGCAGGACCAGGACAATCGCGTCCCGTTCGCCAAATATGTGGCGCTGATGCGGGCCGGCAAGGAGCTCTGCAACGATCCCGCGCTCGCGCTGCACTACGGCGAGACCAACGACATGTCCGAGATCTCGGTGGTGGGGCTGATCGGCTATGCCTCCGAAACCATGATGGAAGCCTTTGTACAATTGAACCGGTATGGAAGGTTGGTCATCGAATTCGACGGTGGGCCCGATCGCTTCAGGATCGCGAGCGACAGCAAGGGAACGTGGGTGATCGACGCAAGACAAAATCCCAACGACTTCACCGAGCTTACCGAGTCCACGTTCGCGCGCCTGATTGCCGGACCGCGCCGCTTCGGCGTGACGCAATTGGCGAAGGCGGTGCATGTGACCCACGCGGCACCTGCCTATCGCGACGAATACGAGCGCATCTATGGCGCGCCGGTCACTTTCGAAAGTCATTGGAACGCGGTTCTGATCGACGAATCCTGGATCACGCATCGCATCCAGCTCCAGCCGCGCTACGTTTTCGGCATCCTCAGCGAGCATGCCGACGCACTGCTCAAGGAATTGGAAAGCTCGAAGTCCACGCGCGGCCGCGTCGAAAGCCTTCTGATGCCAATCCTGCACAAGGGCGATGTGAGCATGGAGTCCATCGCCGGCAAGCTTGGCCTCAGCCGTCAAACATTGTTCCGTAAGCTGAAAGCAGAAGGCGTAACATTCGAAAAAGTGCTGGACGAATTGCGCCACAAACTGGCGCTTCACTATCTGAGCGGCAAAAAAGTGTCGGTGAATGAAACGGCTTTCCTCGTGGGCTTCTCCGAACCGGCCGCGTTCTCTCGCGCCTTCAAGCGCTGGACGGGGGCGAGCCCGCGCACGATGCGCGGCGCGACGATAGAAAACAGGCAGGCCGGGCCTTAAAGCGAACCCCGTCCACCCTCCCAAGGGAGGCCAAGGGAGGCCAAGGGAGGGTGGAGTCCTACGCGCCCGCCACAGCCCGTCTCGCCATCACCGTCACCAGATGGGCGCGGTACTCGCGCGATCCGTGCAAATCCGAATTGAGATCGTCGGCGGCGACCTTGATGTTCGCGATCGCACCGTCAGAGAAATCTTTGGCGAGCGCTGCTTCCATCTGCGGCACGCGGAAAACGCAAGGGCCCGCTCCGGTGACCGCCACGCGCACGCCCGTTTTCACTTTGGCGACAAAGACGCCGACCATCGCATAACGAGACGCCGGATTGGGAAACTTGGCGTAGCCGGCTTTTTCCGGAATCGGAAAAGCGATTTCGGTGACGATTTCACCGTCCTGCAAAGCAGTCTCGAACATCCCGGTGAAGAATTCGTCGGCGGCGATCGACCGCTTGGTCGTCTTCACCGTCGCACCCAATCCCAGAACGGCCGCCGGATAATCCGCCGCGGGATCGTTGTTGGCGAGCGAGCCGCCGATGGTGCCGCGATGGCGCACGGCGGGATCGCCGATGCCTTCGGCGAGATAAGCGAGCGCTGGAATGGCCGACTTCACGTCTGCCGAGGTGGCGACGGCCGCGTGACGCGTGCCCGCACCGATCATCAGCATGTCGGCCGACTTGCGGATAAAGGCGAGTGCCGAAAGTCCGCCGAGATCGATCAGATCCGATGGCGCGGCGAGGCGCTGCTTCATCGTAGGGATAAGCGTCTGTCCGCCGGCGAGATAGCGCGGGTCGGAAGATTTCCCGAACAAGGCAACGGCGTCTTCCAGCGATTTGGGGCGGTGATAGGAGAACGGCTTTGTGTACATGGCATCCTCACGCGCGCTGGCCGCTGAGCGCACGCCAGACTTTTTCGGGCGTCGCCGGCATGTCGAATTCTTTCACCCCCAATGCATCGGTGATCGCATTCATCACCGCGGCGGGCGCTGCGATCGCGCCGGCCTCGCCGCAGCCTTTCACGCCGATCGGATTGGAGGGGCAGGCCGTGATGGTCATGCCGACCTCGAAGCTGGGCAGATCGTCGGCCCGCGGCATGCAGTAATCCATGTAGGAGCCAGTCAGCAGCTGGCCGCTCTCCTTGTCGTAGACACCGTGTTCCAGCAGCGCCTGGCCGATGCCCTGCGCGATGCCGCCATGGACTTGGCCTTCGACGATCATGGGATTGATGACGGTGCCGAAGTCATCGACCGCGGTGAACTTTACGATTTCGACGACACCGGTGTCGGGATCGATCTCCACTTCGCAGATGTGGCAGCCGGCCGGAAAGGTGAAGTTTTTCGGATCGTAGAAGGAGGTCTCCTTGAGGCCCGGTTCAATCTGGTCGGTGGGAAATTTGTGGCCGACATAGGCGGCGAGGGCCACTTCACCGAACGTCATCTTTTTGTTCGTCTTCACGGCCGCGAACTCACCGTCCTTGAACTCGACGTCGTCTTCCGGCACTTCCATGACGTAGGCGGCGATATGCTTGGCCTTGGCGATCACCTTGTCGGTGGCCAGCGAAATCGCCGAAAGCCCCACGGCGGCCGAGCGCGAGCCGTAAGTCCCCATGCCGAACTGCACCTTGTCGGTATCGCCATGCACAATCTCGACTTGATCGATCGAGATACCCAAACGATCCGCCACCAATTGCGCAAACGTTGTCTCGTGACCTTGGCCGTGACTGTGGCTACCCGTAAGCACTTCGACCGAACCGGTCGGGTTCACACGAACTTCGGCGGATTCCCACAAGCCCACACCCGCGCCAAGCGAGCCCACCGCCGCCGATGGCGCGAGGCCGCACGCTTCGATGTAGGTGGAAAATCCAAGCCCGCGTTTCTTGTCGCGCTTCGCCGCATCGGCTTTGCGTTGCGCGAAGCCTGAGACATCGGCGCGCTTCACCGCCTCCTTGAGCGAGGCGTCATAGTCGCCGATGTCGTAGGCCAGGATGACCGGTGTCTGATGGGGAAATTCCCGGATGAAGTTGCGCCGGCGGATTTCGGCGGGATCCAGTTTCAGCTTGCGCGCCGCTTCCTCCATCAGCCGTTCCACGACATAAGTCGCCTCGGGCCGTCCTGCGCCGCGATAGGCATCGACCGGCGCGGTGTTGGTGTAGACCGCGTCCACCTCCGCGTAGATCGCAGGAATATTGTACTGGCCGGAGAGCAGCGTCGCGTAGAGATAGGTCGGAACGGCAGACGAGAAGGTCGAAAGATAGGCGCCGAGGTTGGCGGTCGTCTTCACCCGTAGGCCTAGCACGCGGCCGTCCTTGTCCAACGCCAGTGCGCCATGCGTGACGTGATCGCGGCCATGGGCGTCGGCGAGGAAACTTTCGCCGCGCTCCGCCGTCCATTTCACCGGCCTGCCGACGCGTTTGGCCGCCCACACGCACACGGTTTCTTCCGGATAGATGAAGATCTTCGAGCCGAAGCCGCCGCCCACGTCGGGTGCGATGACGCGAAGCTTGTGCTCGGGTGCGATCTGCACGAAGGCCGAGAGCACCAGCCGCGCCACATGCGGATTCTGGCTCGTGGTGGTAAGCGTGTAGATGCCCGAGCCGGAATCGTATTCGCCCAGCGCCGCTCGCGGCTCCATCGCGTTGGGGATCAGCCGGTTGTTGACCAGGTTGAGCTCCACCACTTGCGCGGCGTTCGCGAAGGCTGCGCCGGTGGCCTTCTCGTCGCCCAGCGCCCATTGATAGACGGTATTGCGCGGCGCTTCGTCGTGGATTTGCACCGATGAACTCTGGGCATCGCCCGTCGAAGTGACCGAGGGCAGTTCTTCATAGTCGACGACGACCGCTTCTGCGCCGTCTTTGGCAGCCGCCGGCGTTTCGGCGATGACGACCGCCACATGGTCGCCGACGTAACGCACCTTGCCGAGCGCGAGCGCGGGATGTCCGCCGGCCTTCATCGGGCTGCCGTCTTTGGAATGGATCATCCAGCCGCAGATCAGGCCCTGCACATTGTCGGCTTTGAGATCTTCGCCGGTCAGCACCTGGATGACGCCGGGAAGAGCGAGCGCAGGCGCCGCGTCGATCTTGCGGATCTTGGCGTGCGCATGCGGACTTCGCACGAACACGGCGTGAGTTTGATGCGGCCGAGAAAGATCGTCGGTGTAGTGGCCCGTGCCGGTGATGAAGCGCCGGTCTTCCTTGCGCTTGACGGGGCGGCCGATGAGTGAGGCGGTCATGAGCGTGCTCCCATGCCGGCGGCGGCGGAGGCGATGGCTTTGACGATGTTGTGATAGCCCGTGCAGCGGCAGATGTTGCCTTCCAGTTCCTGGCGGATCGTCTTCTCGTCCGCGTTGGGCTTGCGGCGAACGATGTCGACCGCGGCCATGATCATGCCCGGCGTGCAGAAGCCGCACTGCAAGGCGTGATGCTCGCGGAAAGCTTCCTGCATCGGATGCAGCTTGCCGTTCTTGGCAAGCCCTTCGATGGTGGTGATCTCCGCGCCGTGCGCCTGCACCGCGAACATGGTGCAGGATTTCACCGCTTCGCCGTTGAGGTGAACGGTGCAGGCTCCGCACTGGCCGGTGTCGCAGCCGACATGGGTGCCGGTGAGACCCAGGCGGTCGCGCAGGAAGTGAACCAGCAAGGTTTCGGCTTCCGTCTCAACCGAGATCGGCTTTCCGTTGACGCGCATTTCAATTTTCGGCATGGCGAGTCCCTGCTGTTCGAGGGCGAAAAGAAAATCTTACACCTTCACGCGTGCGGCGCGAGTCTTTCTCAACGTCTTTTCCTCTCCCCCGCTTTAGCGGGGAGAGGGCAGGGTGAGGGGGACTCGATGCGCCACAGAAATCGACGTTGCAAGCGCTTTGTATTCGCATCGCACGCGGTCGTCTGAATTCGGCGCTCCGACTTCGGGCATCCCCTCACCCCACCCTCTCCCCCGCTTCGCGGGGTAGAGGGAGAGACTATTTTTCTTCGGAAGATTCTACGCCGTCTTCTCCACCACCAGCCCCAGCTCCTCCATCATCTGCTGGCGGATGAGAAACTTCTGCACCTTGCCGGTGACCGTCATGGGAAATTCGTTCACGAAACGGATGTAGCGCGGGACTTTATTGTGGGCGATCCTGCCGGCGCAAAAGGCGCGAATGTCGGCCTCATCCGCCGTCTCGCCCGGCGCGAGCCTGATCCAGGCGCAAAGCTCTTCGCCGTATTTCCTGTCGGGCAGTCCCACCACCTGCACGTCGGCAACCTTGGGATGGGTGTAAAGGAATTCTTCGATCTCGCGCGGGTAAAGATTCTCCCCGCCGCGGATCACCATGTCTTTGATGCGTCCGACGATGTTGCCGTAACCCTCTTCGTCGATGGTGCCAAGATCGCCGGTGTGCATCCAGCCTTCGCTGTCGACAGCCTCCCTGGTGCGCTCGGGATCGTCCCAATAGCCGATCATCACAGAATAGCCGCGGGTGCAAAGTTCGCCCGGCGTCTTGCGTGGAACGGTGTTGCCGTGTTCGTCCACGATCTTCACTTCCAGATGCGGCTGCACCCTGCCGATGGTGGAGACGCGCCGCTCGAGCGGATCGCTGCCCGAACTCTGGAAGCTGACGGGACTGGTCTCGGTCATGCCGTAAGCGATCGTCACGTCGCGCATGTGGAGCTTGGCGATCACCTGCTTCATCACTTCGACGGGGCAGGGCGAGCCTGCCATGCATCCGGTGCGCAGCGACGAGACGTCGTATTTCGCGAAATCCGGATGGCCGAGCACCGCAATGAACATGGTGGGCACGCCGTAGAGGCCGGTACATTTCTCCGCTGCGACTGTCTTCAGCACTGACTCCGGATCGAACACCGGCGCGGGATAGACCATCGTCGCGCCATGGGTGAGACAGCCCAGATTGCCCATCACCATGCCAAAGCAGTGATAAAGAGGTACGGGAATGCAGAGCCGGTCGCCGGCCTCAAGCCCGATGCTGCGGCCGACGAAGAAGCCGTTGTTGAGGATGTTGCGGTGAGAGAGCGTCGCGCCTTTTGGCGAACCGGTCGTGCCGCTGGTGAATTGGATATTGATGGCGTCGTTGCGGTCGAGCGCCCGCGCGATCTTCACGACATCGCGGCGTGATGCTTCGTCCGCCTTGTGCGCCACCGATTCGAAGGTCAGCCAGCCCGGGCGCGCGGACGGTCCGATCACGACGACGGTCTTGAGCGCGGGAAGTTTCGGGCAAACCAGCGCGCCGGGTTTTGAAGAGGAAATCTGCGGCGCCAGCTCCTCGATCATGCCGACATAGTCGCTGGTCTTGAATCGCTCCGCCGCCACCAGCACCTTCACGCTCACTTTGCGTAGCGTGTAGTCCACTTCCGAAAGCCGATAGGCCGGATTGATGGTGACGAGGATGGCGCCGATGCGCGCGGCGGCGAATTGGGTGAGCGTCCATTCCGCGCCATTGGGCGACCAGATGCCGATCCGGTCGCCGCGGCCAAGTCCGAGTTTCAACAGACCGGCGGCGAGATCGTCGGTACGCTGCAGCAGCTCTTTATATGTCAGACGAATGCTCTGATGGGCGGAGATGAGCGCAAGCCGGTCACCCCATTTTGCCACGGCTTCCTCGAGCGCGGTTCCGATCGTTTTCTCGATCAGAGCCGGTTCACTTGCGCCGCGCACATGACTCAATTGTGTTTTGCTCATCGTCAAGCCTGCTCTGTCATCACCTCCCCCTTGTGGGGAGGTCGACACGCGAAGCGCGTCGGGTGAGGGGAAGCCTCTCCAGTTGCGCGCTATTCTTACCCCTCACCCGAAATTCGCTTCGCGAATTTCGACCTCTCCACGAGGGAGAGGTAATAATAGTGCAGGGTTCCCATCTTTGTCGCAAATCTTCCCGAACCTATCTACGATGAAACGCGTCTATGATGTGCGTGATCTGAAGGACACCGCCATGCTCAAGCTCAAAGATGAAACCCTGTTGCGCGCCGATGCCTATGTGGACGGCGCCTGGGTACAGGCCCGCTCCGGCGCCCGCTTTGCGGTGACCAATCCCGCAACTGGGGAAACGATCGCGCAGGTCGCCGACTTCGATGCGTCCGATGTGCGCGCCGCCATCGAAGCGGCGCACACGGCCTTTCCTGCCTGGCGGGCCAAGACCGCGAAAGAACGCGCCGGCCTCATGCGCAAATGGTTCGAACTCATCATGGCGAACCAGGAAGATCTCGCGCGGCTGATGACGGCCGAACAGGGCAAGCCGCTCGCCGAAACGCGCGGCGAAGTCGCCTATGGCGCCGCTTTCATCGAATGGTTCGCCGAAGAGGGAAAGCGCATCTATGGCGACGTGATCCCGACGCATGCGCACGGAAAGCGCGTGCTGGTGTTCAAGGAACCGATCGGTGTCGTGGCCGCCATCACGCCGTGGAATTTTCCCAATGCTATGATCACGCGCAAGGCCGCGCCCGCGCTCGCCGCGGGCTGCACTTTCCTGATCAAGCCGCCGTCGGAAACCCCGCTCTCCGCGACCGCGCTCGCCGAACTCGCCCATCGCGCCGGGATTCCCAAAGGCGTGTTCAACGTCGTGACCTCGCGTCAGGCCGCGAAAGTGGGACGTGAACTCACCGAAAGCCCGCTGGTGCGCAAATTCTCGTTCACCGGTTCGACCGAGATCGGCAAGATTTTGATGGCGCAGTGTGCTTCCACCGTGAAGAAGGTCTCGCTCGAACTCGGCGGCAACGCGCCCTTCATCGTCTTCGACGATGCCGATCTCGATGCCGCCGCCGACGGCGCGATGCTCTCGAAGTACCGCAACATGGGACAGACCTGCGTTTGCGCGAATCGCTTTCTGGTGCAGGATGGGATCTACGAGGCGTTCACCGCCAAACTCGCGGATCGTGTCGGCAAAATGAAGGTCGGCAACGGCCTGGACGATGAGATCACGCAAGGCCCCTTGATCAATCCGGCCGCCATCGAAAAAGTCGAAAGACTCTTGAGCGATGCCGTGCAGAAAGGCGCGCGCATCGCCACCGGCGGTCATCGCCATCCGCTCGGCGGCACCTTCTTCGAACCCACCATCGTGACCGGCGTGACCGAGAAAATGGAGATCGCCCAGGAAGAGATCTTCGGCCCCGTCGCCACGCTCTTTCGTTTCAAGGACGAGAAGGATGCGATCCGTATCGCCAACGACACGCAATACGGCCTTGCCGCCTACTTCTATACACGCGATGTCGGCCGGGTGATCCGCGTCGCCGAGGCGCTCGAATACGGCATCATCGGCATCAACGAAGGGATCATCTCGACCGAAACCGCGCCCTTCGGCGGCATGAAGGAATCCGGCATCGGGCGGGAAGGTTCGAAATACGGCATCGAGGATTTCCTCGAGATCAAATATGTGCTGCTTGGCGGGCTTGGCTCGGTGTGATCACCTCTCCCGAGGGAGAGGTAGTTGCGGTGCTGTTGAGGGACCAAAACATGTCTGGTAGCGACATTCTGCTCGTGGAAGATCTCGACGAAATCCATCGCGTCACGATGAACCGGCCTAATCGGCTCAATGCGCTCAACCAGGATCTGGCCGAACAGCTGCTCGCCTACTTCGAAGCCCGCCGCCGCGATACCAAGACGCGTGTCATTCTTCTCTGCGGTGCGGGCCGCGCTTTCAGCGCCGGCGCCGATCTGAAGGCGATGGGGCAGCCCGATCAATTGCAGGACGGTCCCAACGGCGATTGGGTGCTGCGCGATCTCATGAAGGCGATGCGCGCTTGTCCGCAACCCATCATCGCGCTCGTGCGCGGCGCCGCGGCGGGCGGCGGCCTTGCGCTCGCGCTCGCCAGCGACGTCATCGTCGCCAGCGAGACGGCGAAGTTTCATTCGGCGTTCGTGAAAGTCGGCCTGTCCGGGGCGGAACTGGGCGTCAGCTGGCGCCTGCAGCGTGCCATCGGCATCTCGCGGGCGCGCGAAGCTCTCTTCACGGGCCGCCCCATCGATGCGCAAGCCGCCGAACATACGGGCTTGGTGTCGTCGGTGGTTCCGGACGGCGAACTCGACGAACACGGCCTCGCGCTGGCCCGCGCCATGCTCGAAGCGCAGCCCGATGCGCTGCGCCTCACCAAGCGCACGCTCGATGCGGCGCTGGAAACCGGCAGCGTCGATGCCGCCATGGAAGCCGAAGAGCGCGCCCAGATGCTGATGATCGCGCGGCGCAAGCGCTGACAATCGCTTGGCTTTCAAGTCGGTCATCCCCCGGCTGAGCGCAGCGAGGTCCGGGTGACCTATCTTTATCTCTCGCAGAAGATGGGTCGCCCGCATACAGCGGGCGATGACGAAAATGTGGGTTGAAGCGATCAAGCGCCAGGTCACACTGAGAAATAAGCAGGATTGGAATGGGGAAGCGCCATGACGAAGATCGACCGCCGCCAATTCACTCTTGCCGCTGCCGCCCTTGGCGCGACCGCGCTGTGGAGCGGCGATGTTGCCGCGAAATCGAAAATCGCCTGGCGCGAGCGCCGGGATCTCTTCGCTGAGGGTGTGGCCTCCGGCGATCCGGATTCCACCAGTGTGCTCTTGTGGACGCGTCGCGCACCTCTGGCCAATGAAAAACCGCCCAAGCTGATTGTCGAAGTCGCCACGGATGCAACGTTCGAAAATATCGTCGCGCGCACACCAGCCGCAATCTCGGCAGACTCCGATTGGACCTGCCGCGTTCTTGTCGGCGGGCTGAAGCCCGCCTCCGAATACTGGTACCGCTTCACCGACCGGCACGGCAACGGCAGCCGGATCGGCCGCACGGTGACGGCGCCGCTGGAAGACGATCCGCGCCCTGTGCGCTTTGCCTTCGTCTCCTGTCAGAACGTCAATCAAGGCGCGCAGAATGCGTTTCGCCGGATGATCTACGAAGACGAGCGCGCCGCGCCGAAAGACAAGATCGGCTTCGTCTTCCATCTGGGCGATTTCATCTATGAAATTGTCTGGTACCCCGAAGATCGTCCACAAGGCATGTATGACCGCCGGTTGCGCGACATCGTGCGTTATGCCGGCGGCGAAAAGATCGCCGATTTCCATATTCCCACGACGACCGACGATTATCGCGCCGTCTATCGCGCCTATCTGCACGATCCCGATATCCAGGACGCCCGCGCCCGCTTTGCCTTCGTGAACATGTGGGACAATCACGAATTCTCCTGGCTGGGCTGGCAGGGCATCCAGAAATTCAAAGGCGTGAACCGGCCGGCGCAGACGCGAAAAGTGGCGGCAAATCAGGCCTGGTTCGAATATCAGCCGGCGCGTGTGCGCAAACCATCACCGTCGCTGGACCGTTTCGATCCGCCCGCTGTGATGGATGCGCCGGTCGCGAAATTCGACGATCACGGACTGGGCGACGAACCGAACAATCTCGCTGCGATCGGCAGCTTGACCGGTTATCGCGCGCTGCGCTGGGGCCGGCACGTCGATCTCATCATCACCGATCAGCACAGCTATCGCTCCGAAGACCCGAGCGGCCGTGCTGAAGCGCAAGTGTTCTCGACGAAGGAATTTCCGCAATTCTTTCCGCAGGACGTGCTGGAAATCATCGATGCCGGAAAAACAGCGAACGGCGGCAAACCTCCCGCCACGTTGAAGTTCGGTGACGTCGAAGTGGCGAACTTCCGAAAAAACGAGCCGGCGCAGACCGTGCTTGGTGCGGAGCAAAAGAAATGGTTTCTGGAGCGTCTCTCGGCGTCTGAGGCGACGTGGAAAATCTGGGGCAATACGGCCGGTACGCTCGATATGCGCGCCGATCCGCAGAATTTGCCGCCCGGGTTGGGTAAGCCGTGGCCAAGCGACGGCTATGCGAGCTTCGGCGGCGGCGATCCGAGTTCGGCGTTCGTAGAGCGTGCGGAGATCTACGATCACGTGGCAAAAAACCGGATCTCCGGTTTTGCCACCATCACCGGCGACCGTCACAGTTTCTGGGCCGGCCTCGCCGCCAAGGCGCTGCCGCCGCGAGAGTTCGAGCCTGTCGGCATCGCCTTCATCACCGGTTCGATTTCAGCGCCAGGTTTGGCCGAAGCGCTGGAACACAATTTCCCGAAAGATCATCCGCTGCGCCCACTGTTCGTCGCGGACAGGGCGAATGCGAGACCGCAGCCGACCGTCAACACGCTTCTGCATCACGGCGTGAAGTCCGCGCTCGAATACGCGCAAAGCGGCGACGCGGAGAAGGCAAGGGCGCTCTCGAATCCGAACAACGCGCCGCATGTCTCGTTCGTCGACATGGGGGGACATGGTTATGCCGTCGTCACCGCGTCGGCGGATAAATTCGAAACCGAATTCGTCTGCATTCCGCGGCCGTTGGAACGCAGCACGATGCCGGACGGCGGACCGATCCGCTATCGCGTGGTGCATAGCGCGGCGCTCTGGAACGCAGGCGAAGCGCCGGCTCTGACGCGGCGGATTGTCGAGGGAGATCCGGGCTTTGTGGAGTGAACGGCGACCCGGTTCAAATCAGGCGGCGTCGCCGCGATCCTTGAGAGGGTTTTGCGACAACGCGGCCAGACGCGGTGACTTGCTCGCAATCGAAATGTCCGACTCGACGATGTAGCGGGGACGCTGTTTCACTTCAACAAGCACCCGGCCGAGATACTCGCCGATGACCCCCAGAAAGATGAGCTGTAACGCGCCTACAAAACCCATCAGGACGATCAGCGTGGGATAACCGGGCACGGAAATTCCGAAATAAACCTTCTCGAAAATCGTCCACACGGCGTAGCAGCTTGTCAGGATGGCGCCGGCGAACCCGGTCATTGCGCTGAGCCGCAGCGGCAGCAGCGTGTTGGACGTCACGCCGTCCATCGTCATGGCCCACAACCGAAGCGCGGAGAACTTGGTGCTCCCTGAAATCCGCTCGGCCGGTTCATACGCAACCGCCTTCTGGCGAAATCCAATCCAGCCATAGAGCCCCTTCATCAACCTGCGGCGTTCACCCAATTGGCGCAGCGCCGAGTAGGCTCGGCGAGACATTAGCCGAAAATCTCCGGCATTGGACGGGATGGGAATGTCGCTGTCCGCGTTCATCGTGACATAGGCGAGTTTGCGGGCCAGCTTCTTGGCCGCGCCTTCGTGAACGGACGCCTTGGCGACACCGTAGACGATGTCGAATCCGTCGAGCCAACCGGCGATGAAATCATCGACAACCGCAAAAGGATGCTGAAGGTCGGCGTCGATCAGGACCACGGCGTCGGTCTCGACGACGTCGAGGCCGGCCGTAAGGGCGGCTTCTTTGCCGAAATTGCGGCTCAGACGGATCATCCGCAATCTCATGGGCCATTGGCGGTTTTGCGCGATCTCCCGCAGCAGATCGAAGCCGCCGTCGACGCTTCCGTCATCGACAAAGACGGCATCGATGGCGATCGACCATTTGGAACTTGCGTGATGGCTATAGGTTTCCAGCGCTTGTACCAGGGAGCGCAGGTTCGCGGCTTCGTTGTAGAAGGGGATTACAAAGGCAACGCTTTTGCGCTCAAAGGACCGCGGGCGGATTCGACTTTCGGCGTTCATGCGTGACTCGCTTGCGGCAACACCACATCCAATAACCCCCCATTTCAAAACGCGTTGCGAAGGGTCTCCCCAGACATGACGCCACCGCACCACTCTAACCGCCAGGATTGCTGGGGTATGTTCGTTTGGTGAACAAAACGTAAACCTGTCAGCCGGCGATACGCGTCGAGGGGCGCCTGTGTGTTTCGACAGAGCGATGCAATTTACGGCGCCATGCACATGACACTCACTAGCCCTGCGCGAGAGTCGCTGTTGTGGCGCACGCGATTGGCGACGTTGTTACACATGGATCGCGGCAACGGTGGCGGGCAATTTCCTGCGGCGACGCGACCGCGTGGCCGAGCGTTTTTCGGCCGTCGAGATTACAACGCCGCTGCGCGGCAAGGTCAGAAACTCTCCACTACAGCGATACCCGAAATTTGCGAATGACCGCTCAACAACAGCGACACCGTGCACTTGCTTTGTTGCAATGGTTCATCGCGTTCGTCGCGCTGTGGACGATCTACCACGCGGTCTCGCAAAGCTCGACGGTGATCGATAACGACTCGGCAGAAGCCTATGTCTGGGGACGCGAATTTCAGTTTGGTTATTACGAGCATCCGCCTTTATGGGCCTGGATATCGGGCGGTTGGTTTTTGCTGTTTCCGCGCACGCAGTGGGCCTATGCGCTGTTGCTGAGCCTTAACGCGGGGCTTGGTCTTATAGGCGCCTGGCGCCTGATCGGCTGTTTCGCAGAAGGGCAAAAGCAGACGGTCGCAACGCTGCTTTTGCTGCTGACGCCTTTTTACACGATCTTCAACGACCGCTACGGCGGCAACACGATCTTCCTGTCGCTGTGGCCGTGGACCGCGTATTTTTTTGTGCGCTCGCTGGAGACCAGGCGTATCGCTTATGCCATCGGCTTCGGTGTTTTCGCCGGCCTCGACATGCTGTCGAAGTATTACGCGGTCCTTCTTCTTGTCACGTGCCTGGCCGGTGCGGTGCAGCACCCCGCAAGGGCCGCCTATTTCAAATCGGCATCGCCTTATGTCGCGATGCTGGTGGGCGGTCTTGTCTTCGCGCCGCACCTGATGTGGCTCCAGGCGAACGGATATTTGCCGCTGCACTATGTTCAGGCGATGTCGAATACCGATTGGGCGACAGACCTTGTTCAGCTGGAGAGCTTTGTCGGCTGGTATTTCGGCGGGCAGATCGTTCTGTTTGCAGTGCTGCTCTGGGCAGGGAGATATTCGCTGCCCACCTTGGGCGACCGTTTGCGACGGCTCGCAAGCGATCCGAAATTCCGCCTGCTGGCGATACTCTGTCTGTTGCCGTCCCTTTTGACCCTCGTCTTTGCGATAGCGCTTCGCGTGCACCTGTCGGAACGCACGGGCATAGCGCTGTTTTGCCTCGTTCCGTTGCTGGCGACGGAAGTTTTCGACGTGCAGCCGGATGCCGCTTTTGTGCGCCGCTTATCCTGGGCCGTTGCGGCTTCGGCTGTCGTTGCGGCGGGGATTTCCTACGCAGTCGCCTACGAGAACATGGAAGTCTCCGTGCGCTTGGGCAAGGGAGAGATCTTGCGGCCGCGGCGTGAACTCGCCGAGCGCGCAACGGATATCTGGCACCAGGTGACACATACAAGGCTGCGCTATGTCAGCGGTCCGTTTTCGATCGCCGACGCGATTGTTTTCTATAGCGCCGATTCGCCGTCGGAATTCATCGAGATGACCTTCCGTTATGCGCCGTGGGTTACCCCTCGTGACCTTGCCGAGCACGGTCTTCTCATTGTGTGTCTTGCAAGCAATCCGGAGTGCACTGCGAAGGTCCGCCAGTTCCATTTTCCAGGAACGACATCGGTCACGGTCACTCTCGCCCATGCCTTCGGCGGCATTCACGGACCGCCGATCGGATACCTGTTGACCGTCGTTCCGCCGAACAACACGGCACCATGGCCGAAGTTGGTCCCTGCGAGGCGGGAGTGGTTTTTCAACGACGGCGTGGTGCGCGACGCCAAATAAAGTCCGAAGGCCGGGCAATCCCCAACCCCGGCCGGCACAACGGGCCGTTGAGCCACTTCCGCTTGGCCAACCCTGTGCTAGGCTTGATGCTTCAGGGCGCGTCGAAGGTTCGTTTCACCGTTATCGCAGGAGGGTACGATGACCGATACCAAATGGGCCATTCACGGCCGCGAATTTGCCAACTGCAACTGCTCCTATGGTTGTCCCTGTCAATTCAACGCGCTGCCGACCTACGGCAATTGTTCCGCCGTCGTCGGCGTCGAGATCGACAAGGGCTATCACGGCGACACCAAGCTCGACGGCTTGCGGCTGGCCGGCATCTTTCGCTATCCCGGCGCGATCCACGAGGGAAACGGCGAAGCGGTCCCCATTGTCGACAAGCGCGCCAATCAAGCGCAGCGCAATGCACTGCTGCGGATCATGAGCGGGCAGGACACCAAGCCCGGCGCCACCATGTTCCAGGTGTTTTCGTCGATGCTGTCGAAAGCCTACGATCCGGTCTTCGCCGATATCGAATTCGCAGTGGACATCGCCAAGCGCCGCGCGCGCCTGAAGGTGCCCGACTATATCGATCAGCGCGGCGAGCCGATCGTCAATTCGGTGACCGGCGCCGAGCATCGCATCCGCATTGAACCCGAGGGCGGTTTCGAATTCACCAGCGCCGAAATCGGCCGCGGCTGGACCAAGACCTTCGGTCCGATCGAATTGTCGCTCGCCGATTCCTACGGCCAGTTCGCCGAGCTGCATCTGAGCCAGGACGGCATCATTCCGGCATGAGTGAGCCGGGCGGGGCGCTTTCGGCGCTGCTCAAACGCGACGGCCTGATCGCCGCCGCGGCGCTGATCGCGCTCACCGCGTTGGCGTGGGCCTATGTGCTGTGGCTGGCGGCCGGGATGAATGCGGCGCCGGCCGCCATGCCCGGGATGGACATGGGCGCGATGCTGGCGCCCGCTTTCGTGCAGTGGACGGCGATGCACGCTCTGTTCGTCTTCACGATGTGGGCGGTGATGATGATCGGCATGATGACGCCGTCGGTCGCGCCCATGGTTCTCATCTACACCCAGGTGGCACGGCAATCGGGCACCTTGGGCAAGCCCTTCGCGCCGGCCGGATGGTTCGCCTCCGGCTATCTGCTGGCGTGGACATTGTTCGCCGCGCTCGCGACGGCGGCGCAATTTAGCCTCGAGCAGGCCGCGCTGCTGTCGCCGGCAATGGCGAGCACGAGCCGCTATTTCGGCGGCGCCATTCTCCTGGTCGCGGGGCTCTATCAGCTCTCGCCGCTCAAGAACGCGTGCCTGTCGCAATGCCGCGCGCCGCTCTCCTTCGTGCAGCGTCACGGCGGGTTTCAATCGACCGCGTTCGGATCGCTCCGGCTTGGCGCCCTGCACGGGTTTTACTGCATCGGCTGTTGCTGGGCGCTGATGGCGCTGTTGTTCGTCGGCGGCGTGATGAACGTACTGTGGATCGCCGCCATCATGATTTTCGTATTGGCGGAGAAGATCGTTCCGGGCGGCAGATATCTGTCTACGCTGGCCGGCATCGCCGCTCTTGCCGCCGGAGCGTGGATGATTGGAGTGCAGAATTAGCGCCGGGTTTTTCAGGCCGACAGTTTCGCTGCGCAATAGGTGATGGCTTTGCGCGCGGTCGCCGCCCACTCCGCCGGCGGGTCGAGCGTGAGGTAGCGTTCGTAGAGCACCTTCGCCCCTGAAAGCTCTCCCGTCTTGAGCAGCAATTGCGCCAGGTTGAAGACCGCGTCGGCATAGGCGGGATCGAGTTCGAGCACCCGTCTCAGCTCTTCCTTTGCCTGTTTCGGGCGCTTCTGGGCTTCATGCACGATCGAAAGGTTGTATCGCGCTTCCACGAAGTCCGCGTCGCGCGCCAGCGCTCTGGCATAGGCGAGCGAGGCTTCGTCATGCTTGCCTTGAGCAAGGCGGATGTTTCCCAGATTGAACGGCGCGATGGCGTCGTCACGGTCGGCCTGCGCACAGGTCTCGTAGAGCCGCGCGGCGATGTCGTGCGCGCCGCCGGCTTCCGCGAGTTCGGCGTCTTCGAAGATTTCCTCGAGATTGGCCGGAGCGTTGTCGAGCGGCAGCAGCCCTTGCCCCTCGAGCGTCGTGAAACCGGTTTCCCACTGCAGGCCCGCATCGCCGGACGGCACCAGCACGATCTTTCGCCGGCCTGACGGCGCATGATCGCGCGCCCGCATCATGATCCGCACCACCTCGGCGCGCGAGCGGTTCTGGCTGAGCAGCTCGGCCGCGGTGCGGATGACGCCGACATCGGCAAACCGGCAATGATCGTTCTTCAGGACGATGAGGTCGAACGCCGCAAGCAGCCGGGCGTCTTCCGGCGTCAGCGCCGTGGGTGCCAGCGCGCGCGAAAGCGGCATGGTGGGCTCTTCGCCCGCTTCGCCGCGGATCGCGCTGCCAAACGCGCGCTCGCCGAAAAACGGAACGCCGCGCGTGGTCGCTGTCTGCAAGCGCGACGCGAGCGAGAAGCTGTCGATCAGGGCTGTCGCATAGGCGCCGACGACGAGAAAGTCGCTGCGGCGCGTAAGATCGCGCACGACCGTGCCGCCGCGCTCGACGATCTCCTGTTGCAGGCGCTCGCGCGTGCCCGGCGAGAACCGCCCGTAAAGCGCGACCGACCGGCGAAACAGATCCATGGACTAAGCGCGCGCTTTTTTCTTGGTTGCGCTCTTGGCGGGCCTCGCCGCCTTCTTTTCCTTGCCCAGGCTGGGCGCGGCGGGGCGGCGCTCTTCTTCGATGGAACGGCGCAGCGCATCCATCAGGTTCACCACATTGCCGCGTTCCGGCACTTTGGTGATGATCGGCTTGCCGCCCTTGATCTTGGACTGCACCAGCGTCATCAGCGCGTTTTCGTAGCGGTCCTCGAATTCGGCGGCGTCGAACTTCTTCAACTTCTTCTTGGTGATGATCTGCGCTGCCATGGCAAGCATGTCGCCCGTCACTTTGCCGTGGAGCTTTTCGAACACGGTCGAGGGCTGTTTCACTTCCTTCGCGGTGCGCATGGTCGTCACTTTGAAGCCGCCTTCCAGCGGATGAATGGCGACGAGACGTTCGCGGCCCGACATGACGAGGCGCGCCAGCGCCACCACCTTCGCCCGCTTCATTGCTTCCAGGACGACGGCATAGGTCTCTTCGGCGATGGGGCCTTCCGGCGCCATGTAATAGGGCGTGTCGAGATAGATGGGATCGATGGCGCCCGCGTCAACGAAGCCGTCGATGTCGATCGTCTTGCTCGACTCGACCTGGATCTCGTCCATCTCTTCCTGCGTGACGACGACGTATTTGTCCTTTTCGAACTGATAGCCCTTCACCAGATCGGTGCGCTCGACCTGGCCCAGTTCGGGGTCGTGATACTTCTGCTGGATGCGGTTCAGGGTGTCCTTGTGCAGGAGATTGAACGAAATCTTCCCGGCGGACGCGGACGTCGCCGTGTAGAGCTTCACCGGGCAGGAGACCAGGGAAAGCTTGAGATATCCGCTCCAAGAGGCGCGTCCGGCCATCGTACGATTCCTATTTCATTTCTTCAGGCCCACTTCACGCCGCGCCTGCGGCGAGATCGAAGAGGAACTTGATCCTAATCCATCCCAGGGGTCGGCGGAAAGAGTCTCCAGCCGCTTCAAGATATTAATACGATTGAAGACTGACCCGCCCGTTAACGTGCGCAGCTCCGCCCAAGAGATTGGGGTCGCGACGGGAAATCCAGGCCTCGCACGCAAGGAGTAGGAGGCGACCGCGCTCGCGCCGCGCCCGTTGCGCAGATAATCGAGATAGATGCGCCCCTTGCGCCGCTCCTTCGATGACACGGCTGTGAAGAGGCTGGGGGAGTCCGCTGCCATCGCGCGCGAGAACGCTTCGGCAAATCCTTTCACGGTCGGCCAGTCATGGCCCGGCTTCAGCGCCATGACGAGATGGAGTCCCTTGCCGCCCGTGGTGCGCAGGAAGGGATGAAGGCCCATCGTTTCCAAACGCGTCTTCAGAATCTCCGCCGCGTCGCAGACACGTGCCCAGGGCAGGCTCTCGTCGGGATCAAGATCGATGACGAGGCGGTCGGGGTGTTCGGGATCGTCGATTTTGCAGCCCCACAGATGAAGCTCGATGGCGCCGAATTGCGCCAGTGCCAGATAACCCTTCGGCTGCGTCACCGTGATGAACGCGGCGCGGCCTTCTTCGTCCTTGAGGTCGATGGTCTCGACGCCGTCGGGCAAGCCGGGGAAGGCGTGGCGTTGATAGAAGCAATCCTTCAGATGGCCCGTGGTGCAGCGAAAGATCGTGAGCGGCCGGCGCAGCAATTCCGGCAGCGCCCAATCGCCGACGCGCGCGTAGTGAAGCGCGATGTCGAGCTTGGTGACGCCGCTGCCTTCGAACATCTCGCGTTCGGGATTGGTGAGATGGATCGCGGCAAGTTCGCGGTCGCCGACGAGTTTAGGTTTGAGCGAACGCGCAGGCTTCCTCGCCGGCGCTTTCGCGGTCACGCTCAACACGACTGGCGCGCGCGGCGCATTCTCCGATGAGCGTGTGCGATAGGCGATCTCCGCGCTCCAGTTGGGTTCGATCCAATGCGCGCCCCGAGATTTTGGATCCGTTTTAGGCACGGCAATGACAGGCTTTGAGCGTTCCGCTTTGGAGAACTCGGCATACAGGGCGCGCCCCTTGGCTTCGGAAATGCCCGATCCGGCGCGGCAGGCATATTGCAGTTCGCCGTCGCGCTCTTCGGCAAGCACAAGCGAGGTCACGCATTTGGGCGCGCTCGAGAGATATCCGATGACAGTGAAGGTATCGATGTCGACGCGTTTCACCTTCTGCCAGGTCTCGGACCGCCTCTGCACGTAAGGCGCGTCCACCTTCTTGCAGACAATGCCTTCCAGCCCCATGCGGCTGGCTTGCGCGAACAGCGTCTCGGCATCGCCTTCGATGGAATCGCTGAACTGGATCGGTGAGCGCTCGTCGATCAGTGGGTCGATCAATCCCTGCAGCGCCGCGCGACGGTCGGTGAGTTTCGCGTGGCTGAGGTCGTAGCCGTCGAGATAGCAAAGATCGAAAGCGTAATAGATCAGCGCGTGGCTCTCTTTGCCTTCCAGCGTCGCTTCGAGCAGGTTCAGCGAGGTGATGCCGCGCGGATCCTGCACGCAGACTTCGCCGTCCACGATGGCGGTTTTGCACGGAAGCTTCGCGAAAGCTTTTGCCACCGCCTTGTAGCGCTCCGTCCAGTCGTGACCGTTGCGGGTGATGAGGCGGACCTGGCCGTCCTCGAAGAAGGCCAGAGTGCGATAGCCGTCATATTTGATCTCGCAGAGCCAATCCTTGCCCTTGGGCGCAGTCTCGACGGAGGTCGCCAGCTGCGGCGACCAGCGCTTGGGCATGGCGGAGGCGCGGGCGCCGGGAATCTTGTCGGCTTTGGGTTTCTTGACGGGCTTGCGCTCCGGCGGCGACACCTCGTCGACCGGCTTGCCGGTAACGACGCTGTTGGGCTCTTCCACCAGCACGTCGTAGTCGGCAAGCGGACGCGCCGCGATGTCGCGTTCCTTGATGAGCAGCCAATTGCTGGGATCGTCCGGCAGACGCACCAGCGTCCAGCCACCGGAAAGTTTCTCGCCCGAGAGACGGATTTTGAGTTCGCCGTCGGCGATGGCTTCTTCGGCATCGTCGGCCAGCGTCACCCAGGTGCCGCGGTCCCACACGATGACGGTGCCGGCGCCGTAATTGCCGGCCGGAATGCGCCCCTCGAAACTCGCATAGTCGAGCGGATGATCTTCCACCAGCTTCGCAAAGCGGCGCACTTTGGGATCGAGACAGGGCCCTTCCGGCACCGCCCAGCTTTTCAATGTGCCGCCGATCTCCAGGCGCAGGTCGTAATGCATGCGCCGCGCATGATGCTTCTGGATGACGAAGATCGGCGCGTCGCCGTGCCCCGCGCCGCCCTCAGGCTCCGGTGTTTTGTTGAAGCGCCGCTTGGCGCGATATTTGTCGAGGGGGGAGGGCATGCGCTCTCACGAATTGACTGTTGGGTCCAAATGAGAAACCAGTCGTGTGCGTGAAGCGGGAATCAACGGCTAGCCTAGCCGGTAAAGTAAACGATCCCAATAGAGCCGGCTAGCAAGGTCAAGCGCGAAAGGCCAAGCCCAGCCTTTTCGTCAAAGATGTATGCAATAAGGGAGACGCTTAGAGACACCAGTGCGATCTGAACAAAAGTACCCGCTGCGCCATGGGCGAACGGCAACCCGACAACTAGACTGCCAACCATCATACACCAGCCGGCCACGCGACTACTCGTTCGACCAAGGACCATCGCTAGTGTCTTGATACCCACTGCCGCATCGAATGACCAATCCCGCAAATCCAGAAGCATCTCTCTGCCAAAAATAAACGCCATCAGAGATAAGTAGAGCAACAAGGATATGTGATGGTCGCACAAGAGAGATGCGTAAGCGAAGGGGATGCAAGAAAGGAGCGACGTTGTGAGACCCTTGAAGAGGGGAAAGCGAATGGCGAGTGACGAATACATCGCCACACCGACTATTCCAAACGCTACGGCATAAGCGGAACCACCTTGCGATAGAAGAATCCCTAGAAGAACGCTGAGTACGATCAGAAGCCAGGCAAAATTGCGGGCCCAGAGAAGCGGTATCGCACCGGTAGGGAGTGGCTTTCGTGGACCAACGTCTTTGTCTTTGTCGACGTCATGGATGTCATTGAGCACAAATCCAGCCATGGTCATGACGACCATTGGAATTGCGTTCAGACAGGCAAGTAACCACGAGGAATGTTGATCAAGCGTGAGAATGAATGTCGGCAGTCCAGCGATGAGCGCCACGGGAGTTCGCGAAATTCTAAGCAAGCCAGCAACCCTCGCCATTGATGAGAGCGCTTCGGGTGGTGTTGAGCTGGTGCCGGACTCCCTATGACGCATGTCGGAAACTCGATGTGGCGGTGGCCGTGTGCCTGTCATTGTAGGCCGTCTGAATATGAATGTCAGGGTCGCAAAAAATCCAAGCGCAATCAGATAAATCACGGTTTGAGTTGCTTTGGGACGGAGATCAACCGCGAAATCGGCGTCTACAAGAAGCGCCAGTACCCCTACCACCAGCACCGCTCCAAAAAACACGGTAAGGAACAGAGCGAAGCAGTTGTCATAAGAAAGATACGTCTGACGCTCTGCAAGCTCAGAAAAGAACTTCTTGTACTGTATCCCAAATCGCCGGTGCTCGAAGAACGCAAGGAGGGGAACCAGGAATCCAAAGAAGCCCAACAATTCTGCAAACAAATTTATTTGGGGCGGCTGCGGTACGATCCCAAAGTAGTACTGAAGGCCAAGTGCCAGCGGCAGAGAGAAACCGAGCATGACGTTGATAACCAGGAGCCAAACATGCCCCTTATTCGGTGAAAAATAGTGCCAATGCATATATTGAAACGACAGTATGGCAAACGTTGGCAGCACTGCTAGTTCCACATTGAGAAGGGGAAGCAAGCACAAGCAAAGCGGAAAGACTATGCTCGACCAGTTCGACCCTGACAGATAGAATGTAGCATCCTCTGCAGGTGTCGCAACAAATTGGTCGCCATTCGCGATGCTGACGACGCGCTTGCATACCTCGGATACGCCCATTCCGAGCGTCATTATGATCCCGGTTAGTACGACGCGACCAATTGCAAACATTGTCCCATGAAATAAGAGTGACGAAACGAACGCCACCAAAATAACGCCGAGTACAAAAGGCAGCATGCGCCGCCAGCCGCCGTCTACGACATGTCGTCCTGTGACAATCAAGAGAATTGGAACAATGAGCGTCCACCAGAAGTCGGTGTGATTGATGGCCCAGCCGAACGAGAATGAGATTAGGCAAGTGGCAAAGGCAGGAATGAGCACCTTGTTCTTGAACAAGCGCTCGCCTTCAGCGATTTCGCCACTCTCGAGTAACCTCTGATGTGTTGTGATTCCAAGATAGAGAAAAGGGAGGGCCGCCAATCCTGTGAGGCCAAACCACATCGTCCATCCATTAGGGGGTGCAATTCCAAGGATGACGAGCAGGGCGCTGGTCAAAATCACGAAAAGGCACGTGCAGAGTGTTATCCAGAAAGAAACGAACCGTACTCTGTCGCGCAATTCATCGGGATTTAGCTTGGGTCCCTCAACGGAAACGTATCGACTATAGAAATAGGGATAGATGAGGACCGCGAATAAGAATACCTGTAGTACTTGCAGATAGTGGACCTGGGTATGCTCAAAGGCTCGGCCCAGCCCGTACATTAGTCCTGACAGCCCACAAATGAGGGCAACGAACGCCATTCCCACCGACGAAGTGGCGATGTGAGACAAACTTGGAGAATTGTTGCTGTCAATCGAGGGCATATTTCCTCGCAAATGTCGCGCTAAAGTTCAGATATCAAAAGGCGGAAAGGTTCAATGCTACTATGACTAAGAGCAATATTCGTTTACGTCAATCGTTTGATTTCAACCTCATTACGAAGAACGCCAGAATCTCATCCCGAGCCTGGATCGTCGGCTGGCCTTCTTCGTCGATCAGGTGCTGCGTCACCACGCTGTGCGGGTTTTTCATCATGGCGCTCGGGTTTGCCGCCGAATCCGGTAGCACGCGGCCGACAAAGCGGTCGCCCAGCGCCTCTTGATAGGCGGCGAAGCGTTGCGCCTTGCAGAAGCTGTCGCCCTCGAAGCGATAGGCGAGCACCGTCAGGTTTTCGTCGTCCATGCGCTTCTTCACTGCCGCCAACTCATCGGGCGCGATGTGCATGCCGGCGGGATTGTTCATCGGCAGGGACGGCTGTGCCAGCACGGGCGCGAGCATGGATTTCTCCAGCATCATCGAGAGCGCGAAATTTCCCGTGAAGCACATGCCGATGGCGCCCACACCCTTGCCGCCGCATTCGGTGTGCGCCTCGGCGGCGAGCGCGCGCAGCCAGCGCGTCACCGGGCTCGAGGCATTCGACGCGAAGGCACGGAATTCGGCGCTCACGCAGCCTCGCGCGATGGTGAGCAGTCCCGAGGGAATCTTCGGCACCGCGCCGTCCTTGCCGAACAGATGCGGCATGTACACCGTGAACCCGGCGTCGCGCACCCAGCGCGCGAAACGGGCGACGTGCGGACTGATGCAAGGCATCTCGGTCATGACGATGACGGCCGGCCCCTTGCCGGCGACATAGACGAGCTTGGTCTTGTCCAGCAGCGTGAACTTGCGCCGCTCGAAATCGTCCAGCGGATCGTCTTCGTTCAAGCTGCGTTCAGCCATGTCATTTTCCCCCAGCGAGCGCTATCCGTCCCTACCGTTCCCTGCGCCGGTCCCGCGCACATTTCAAGCTTCGGACCCCCGCGGCGCCAAGCCTTGCGCGAGGACCGGGTCACCCCTTAGATGCGCCCGCAGCAAAGAAAGAACGGCACATGGCAGTCGACGGCAAGTACAACATCACGATCAATTCGCCGATGGGCGCTCAAAAGGGCACGCTCGAACTCAAGGCCAATGGCGGGGCGCTGGCCGGCACGCAGAGCGGTCAACAGGGCTCGATGGAAATCGCCAACGGCAAGGTGGACGGCAACGCCGTCTCCTGGTCGATCTCGATCACATCGCCGATGCCGATGGTGCTGGAGCACAGCGGCACGGTCGACGGCAACAAGATCTCCGGCAGCGTGAAGGCCGGTGCATTTGGATCGTTCCCGTTCTCGGGCGAGCGGGCGTAAAGTCGCTCCCTGCTGAAAGTGAGGGCCGGGACCGTCCCGGCCCTTCTTCACCAGATCATATCCTCGGGTCTTCGCCGCGATGGGCGCGGGCGATGGCGGCTTTCAGCGCTTCGTCGATTCTGCGGCTGTTGAGGATCACCTTCTCGTCGTGAACCTCCTGCACCGCGCTCATCGGCACGGTGAAATCTCCCGCGTTCTCGATATAGACGGAGATTTGGTGCGGCGAGACGTGTCGCACCGCGCCGAAGGCGTGCGCGCCATCGTGCAGGAACACGTCGAAACCTTCTTGGATTTTCTCTTGGGTCATTGCGGGCTCCTGCGTGGAGTGGAAACGCAGGCGAATGCTAGTCCAAGCCGCATTTGGTTTCTAACCCTATAGGAGAGCCGGCGGAAAATATGGGATGCTGAGCACGATCTGACGTCATGGCTCAAATGCCAGCCTATCGAAAGGAGGATGCAGTGTTCCGTGGCTGGGAAGAATTCTACGTCCTGGTGGGTTCGGCAGCGGGCGCGCTGATCGGGCTGATGTTCGTGGTGGCCACGCTGACGGCCGGGCGCGATCCAACCCAGGTTTCCCGCGGCGCACGGGTCTACATCACGCCGATCATCTTTCATTTCGCGGTGGTGCTGGTGGTCGGCGCGATTTCCGAAATTCCCGACATCCCGTTCGCCGTCGTCGGCATGATCCTCGCACTTATCGCCGTCACGGGCCTTTCTTACGCGCTGCTGGCGGCAAAAAGGCTGTTTGAGCCCGGATGGGCGCTGCCCCCTGACGTGTCCGACAAATGCTTCTACGGATTCTTTCCCGCCATTGCCTATCTGGCGCTCGCCGGCGCCGCGGCCGCGGTGTGGCTCGCGCCCCATGCAGCGGTGTACGCGATCGGCGCGACCATGCTGGTCCTCTTATTGATCGGCATCCGCAACGCGTGGGATTTGACGACAGCCCTAGTGCAACAGCGCTCGTAGCGTTCCAACAACCTGCAAGTGTTGCGCTGAGTCACTTTGACCTCAACATTTGCCGTTGAGGTCTTCTTTGCATCGTGTGCATGGTGCGTCGCGAGCGGCTTGGTCCGCGCGCTTCGGTCGGAGTCAAATCTATGAATGAGATAACGGATGTGTCAGCCTCAACAAATGAGCTTCTCGGAATGACGCGTACCATCGTGGCGTCCTATGTCGGGAACAACCAAATCCCCGCCTTCGATGTGCCGGCGATGGTCAGGTCCGTGCACAACGCCTTGAGCGGGTTGTCCGCACCCAACGCAGCCGATGCAGGTACATCGCAGAAGCCAATGGTTTCGATCAAGAAATCCGTGACGCCCGATTATCTCATCTGCCTTGAGGACGGGAAGAGGCTCAAGATGCTCAAGCGCTACCTGCGCTCGCGCTACGAGCTCACCCCTGAGCAGTACCGGGTCAAATGGGGCTTGCCTGCGGACTACCCGATGGTCGCCCCGAACTACGCGATCCTGCGCTCGAACTTTGCGAAGAAGAACGGTCTGGGACGACAAAAGCGCGTCGCGGTGAAGCGCAAGAAGCGCGCCTAGAGCGCAATCGAGTGAAGTGTGAAGCGGTTTACCCGCCAAATTGCGCGACAATCAAAGAATCTAGAGCATGATCTGATTCAGAGTCATCAGATCATGCGCTAGTTCAACGAAGTCGGCACTTCGACAACGCGGCACTGCAATGAGCGACGCCGAAAACCAGGGCGTTTAGCCTTTGCCGGTAGCCTTGGTCTGCGCCCGCTGATAGGCGGGCCGCGCCGCACAGCGTTCGCGATAGGCTTTGAGGTTTTCCGCAATCGCTTTGTTCAGTGCGCCCTGCCAGATGCCGAGCGCCGTGCAGTTGCAGATATCGGCGATGGTGAAGTTGTCGCCCGCGAGGTAGGGCGCATCGCCCAGTGTGCCGGACAGAAAATCCAGTGCCGTTTGGGAGCGCCCCTCCTGCGCGGTGACGGACCAATTCTGCTTGTCGGCCTCGGGCGCTGCGAACTTCGCCATGATCAGCGGATTGATGCCGCCGCCGAAGGTGGCCTCGCTGAATACGGTCATCTGCAGCACGCGGGCAAGCGCGGGATCGTCCTTGCCGGGCAGGAGCGGCGTCGGACCGTATTTTCCCGCGATGTATAACACCATCGCGACGGACTCGTTGATCGCGACGCTGCCATCTTCCAGAAACGGCACAGAGCCGAGCGGATTTTTCGCGCGATAGGCGTCGCTTACGGGAAAGCTGACCAGCTCCACATCATATGGCAGGCCCATTTCCTCGCACAGCCACATCACCCGCACGCCGCGCGCGCCGCGGGGGAAATTGTGGATCTTGATCATGGTGTCCTCTCTTGTGGTCGTTGTTACCTCGCCTTGCGGGGAGGTCGACGCGCGAGCGCAGCGAGTGCCGTCGGGTGGGGGACGTCGATGGCGTGCTTCCACACTTACCCCACCTGCGATCGCAATGCTCCGACAATGGGACCTTGGCCTCCACGTCCGGTCAAGACGGCGGCGAGGGCAGGCGCTGGGCGCCGGCTAATCCTTGAACGCGAACAACTCCACCGATCCGCAATCCGCATCGATCGGCCGCTTGCGGCGCTCCGCAGCGAAGATGGCATCGTCGTGATGGCGCAGAACCAGCTGGCGCACCCGTCCGCAAGCGGGCCAGAACTGCAGGCGCCGCGCGTGTCGCCCGCCCAGGCTGCCGCCGTCGTAGGCGATGCCTTCATTGGCGAGGAAGAATTTCGCGAATTCGGCATTCTGGCGGCCGATATCGGGCAGGCCATCGTCCAGCCGGGCGCCGCCGAACAATTTGGCCTCGAGCCTGTCGCGCCGCGCGCCGCTGCTGAGCAGGGCATTGATCAGCAGTTCCATCGCATGGGCGCCGAACCGCTGCATATCCGCACCGGCAACGCCTCCATGGGGCAGCAGGAAATGGTTCATTCCGCCGACGCCTGCTTCGGCATCGCGCATGCATGTGGCCACGCACGAACCGAGCGTCGTGGTGAAAACGACGTCGGGAGAATCCGATACGCGATACTCGCCCTGGATCAGATGAATCTTGTTTCCAGCAGGCGATCTGCGTGTCTCGGTGCGGCCGAGCTTTGCCGTCATGTCAATGGACCGAACACCGCTTCAATCTTCGTCTTCAACCCTGCGAAGTTGAACGGTTTCACGAGGTAGTTGTTGACGCCGAACTTCACGGCGTCTTGGACGCAGTTACGCTCGGCGTGGGACGTCAGCATGATGAAAGCCGTCTTGGCGATGGCGGGATCGCCTCGCACGGCGCGCAGCAGGCCGATACCGTCCAGCTTTGGCATATTGAGATCGGATATGACGAGATGCGTCGGAACTCGCTTGAGAACCTCCAGCGCCTCCTCGCCGTCGCAACATTCGGTGACCTGGCTGACGCCGATCTGCCGCAAGCAGGCGCGGAGCAACGATCGCATCGTGGATTGATCGTCGACGATGACCGTCTTTATCTGTGCCGCTATCGGCATTGTCAGTCCCCCCTGACTGAACGGGCATGCGCGGGCGATGCGAACGCGTCGTCCTCCCGCCGGTAGATCGTCAACCCATCCGGCCGGAACCAGTGGGCGTCGGCCGGCAGACGCTCGGAATGTCCTACGTACAAATGCCCGCCCGCCGCGAGCAGCGCCGCCATCTTGTTCCAGATATCGTTGCGTGTGATTTCGTCGAAATAGATGACGGTGTTGCGGCAGAAGATGACCTGAAACGGTCCCTTCATCGGCCACGGGCCGATCAAATTCGCGGTTCGAAACGCCACGAGCGACTTCAAATCGCGCCGAACGCGCAAGAACGACTCGTCGGGGTTTGCATCGTTTGGCACAAACCAGCGCTCGCGCAGTTCCGCGCTTACGGGTGAAACGGCGGCCGCCGGATACACGCCGGCCCTGGCATGATCCAGCACGTTGGTATCGATGTCCGTTGCCAGGATCTTGATGTCGAACCGGGTCGCGTCGGGCATGATCGACAGCAGCGTCAGCGCCATCGAATAGGCTTCTTCTCCGGTCGAGCATCCCGCCGACCATAGGCGAACCCGTTTGCCGTTGCGGGCGGCGGCAACCAGTGGCGGCAACGCACGATTCTTCAAATGCTCGAAGTGGTGCGCTTCGCGAAAGAATCGCGTCACGTTGGTCGTGAGTGCTTCCATCATGCGCCGGCGTTCGCCCGCGCCCTGTTCCGTGGAGATGAAGGCGCGATAGCGGCGAAACGTCTTGAATCCGTGCGCGCGCAGGCGTTTTGTCAACCGGGCATAGACCAACGGCATTTTCTCGTCGTCGAGAACGATGCCGGTGTTGCTCCGCAACATCTCCGCCAAATGCATAAAATCGCTGCTGGTAAACGCGAATTCCTCATTCGAGGACTCGCGCGCTCCCGTCGCCGGCGCTTTCGGACCGCCCGTCATGCGTTTTGGCTCCTGGTGTCCGCAAGGATTTGGTCCAATGCGACAAGGCCGATGACGCGGCCGTCGACGGTGATCAAGGATGTGACCGATGTGTGAATCGGTTCGCCGGTCAGATCCGGCATTGCCTGCAGGTTCTTGTCGCCCGCGGTGACGATGTCGCAAACGGCGTCAACCAGGAGACCGAGCAGTTTGCGATCGATCCAAACGACGACGACGATGCGATCCTCAATCGCCGTATCGCATGCAATCTGCAGTCGATCGCCGAGGTCGACGATCGGCAGCACCGTTCCGCGCAGGTTGGTCACGCCGCGCAAAAAAGACGGCACTTTGGGCAGCGATGTGGTCGGCGTCCAGCCGCGAACTTCTTTGACGGCGAGCACGTCGACGCAGAATTCCTGCGCGCCGACGCGAAACACGAGAAAATCGCGACGCTCTTGCGTCTCCTGTGCTTGATTCCGGGCTGCGGCATCACGCATGGGCCATCAGCCTTTCGTCCTGCGCCAAACCGATCTTTTGAGACGCCATGACGGCGTTGACGTCCAGAATGAGCGCCACCAAACCATTGCCCAGAATAGTGGCGGCAGCGATGCCCGCGATGCGGTGACAGTTGATCTCCAGGCTTTTGATGACGACCTGCTTTTGGCCGAGAATGTCGTCGACAGCGAGCGCAACCCTGCGTCCCGCATCGTCTTCGACCAGCAGTGCGATCCCGTCCGCTGAAAGTTGCGACTGCGGCTTGTAGCCAAGCGTGGCGCCTAGATCGATGAGCGGCACGTGGCTGCCGCGAATCGCCAGCAGCGAGGCATTCGGCCCGACTTTATGCACGTTGTCGCAAGAGAACTGTACGGTCTCGAGCAATGCCGCCAAGGGCACGACCAGACTCTGCCCGCAAACCGAGACCAGCATTCCGTCAAGCACCGCCAGCGTAAGCGGCAGGCTCAAGGCGAACGTCGTACCGGCGCCTCTGCGCGAGGAGACCGAGATGCGCCCGCCCAGCGCCTGAACGCTGCGCCTGACGACATCCATCCCGACGCCTCGACCCGAAAGATCGGTCACCTTGTCTGCCGTGGTGAAGCCGGGTTCGAAGATGAGATTGTCGATGTCTTCGCCGGCAACGATCGCATCGGCGGAAATCAAGTTCTGTTTCACGGCGATAGCACGCACGCAATCGCGGTCGATGCCGCCGCCGTCGTCCGCCACCTCGATCACGACGCGGCCGGCGCGATGTGCGGCCGAGATGCGCAAGGATCCCTGCGCCGGCTTGTTCGCTTTCTGTCGTTGTTCGTAGGTTTCGATGCCGTGGTCGATCGCGTTGCGAACCATGTGCGTCAGCGGATCGGTCAGTCCTTCGATGACGGAGCGGTCGACTTGGGTGTCTTCGCCTTCAATCGTCAGACGAACGGTTTTTCCCGTCGCTTTTTCGATTTCTCGCACAAGCCTCGGCAAGCGCTGGAAGACGGATTTGACGGGCTGGGCCCGAATCCCCATCACGCTTTCCTGGATGTCGCGGGTGAGTTGGCTTAGATCGTCGAGGGCTTCGCCGAAGTTCGGGTTTTGGGCCGAATCCTTCGGTGCGTATTCTGCCAGCGCGGCTTCGCTGATCACCAATTCGCTGACCAGATTGATCAAACGATCGAGGCGCTCGAGATCGACGCGCAGCGTAGAGGGTTGCTGCAGGGCAGCGCGGAGCGCCGGCGCGTCTTGCGAAGCGTCTCCGGGGCGCAGCGCGGGAGCCGGCACTGGGCGAGGGTCCGCAGCAGGCGGTATCGCCGTTTCGGCGATCCCGGCTCGCACATGCAAATCGCAATCCCGCTCCACGAATTCGAATACTTCGCGGACCGCCGATTCGGTTCGGGCGGTATGCAGCGTGATCGACCAGGCGAGATAAGCGTCTTCGAGATTGAGGTCCGAGAGCAGCGGGATGGCGCTGGTATCGAGGACTGTGTCCATTTCTCCCAATCGCTTCAATTCGCGCAGCAGGACGATCGGATCGTTGGCCTTGGCGTAAAGTTCGGCATGCGGGCGAAAATCGATCGTCCAGGGTTGCTCTGCCGGTGCAAAATCCTCGAACTCCACTCGAACCGGGCTGAATGCAGGTTCTTCGGTGTGGGCCACGGGCGAGGTGTCGGTACCGGTGGTGTCCGCCAGCCCGGCGAGCTCCCGTGACGCGGCATTCAACTGTTCGTCCGTCAACTCTTTGCCGGCGCGTGTTGCGCGAACGAGATCGGCCAGCTGGTCTGTCGCTTTAAGGAATACTTTGAGCACATCGTGCGACGGGAATGTCTTGCTCGTCCGAAAGTGCGCAAGCGCCGACTCGAAGCGATGCGAAAAACCGACTAGCGCGGTCGCACCGAGCATTGCCGCGCCGCCCTTGATCGAGTGCGCCGCACGGAAAACCGAGTTGACGGTCTCCGGATCGTGATCGCCGGC
The DNA here is from genome assembly GCA_016201105.1 of Pseudomonadota bacterium. Taxonomy (GTDB): domain Bacteria; phylum Pseudomonadota; class Alphaproteobacteria; order Micropepsales; family Micropepsaceae; genus Rhizomicrobium. Next base: position 38,131 of record JACQDN010000059.1, on the reverse strand, counting down.
CTCCAATCGCAGAAAGCCGGACTCCAGCAATGCCAGATGCTCCTCGCATTCCTCGAAGAATTGCTGGGTTATTCCCGCCATGACGTCGGGTGGGATCCAGCCCTCAGGATGCTCGGCAGACATGGTTCAGACCCCAACCTTCCGGATGGCATCCAGAAGCCGTGCCGGATCGAATGGTTTTACGATCCAACCCGTGGCGCCGGACTTGCGGGCTCTCTCCTTCAGCTCGGGCGCGCTTTCCGTCGTGAGAACGAGGATAGGGGTCGCGCGATGACGCGGATTGCGCCGCACCTGATCGATGAAATTGAAGCCACCCATCCGCGGCATGTTGATGTCCGTGATGATAAGGTCCGGCTTGATCGAATCTAGCGCGCCGAGAGCTTCCTGGCCGTCGCCTGCCTGCACGACGCTATAGCCCGCTTCGCGCAGGGCGTTGCCCAGCAAGTCGCGCATGGTGCGGGAATCATCGACTGTCAGTATGGTTTTGGGTTCAAGCATAGTTTGGCATCCAATCAGGTTACGATGAATTCGGCGCCGGCGAGCGAAAGGATTTCGCGAAAAGCCCCCGACGATCTTTCGATCCGCATGGGGATACCGTCTGCCTTCCAGGTAATTCGCGCCGATATCAGGACTTGAAGGCACAATCCTCCCATCCTGCGAACTTGGGCGGCGTCGAGCGAAATTGCCCTGCCGCGAAAGCTCAGAAGATTGTTCGCGAGCACGGTCGCTGCCGCACTGTCCAACACTTCGGGAAGTGACAACGATGCGAACGGGCTTGTCTGGTCGTGCGTCATGTCGTGCCTCATGCCATCGACGCGGCGGTGCCGGGTTTCACGAAGCCGGGGTTCACGCCGGGGTCCGCCACAGAGGAGAGATCGCGGCTCTCGTCGGCGCCGACGACGTTCTCGACGCGAATCAGATGCAAGATTCTGCCGTCGATCGAAACCGTTCCGGCAATGAGATATCGCGATGGATCGCAGGCTGCGTCGCGCAGCTGTGGCGCAGGGGTATGGCCGGCGATCGTGACAAGGTCGCAGACTTGATCGACGTGCAGTCCGGCAAGAAAATCCGCGATCCGCACGACGACGATAACCGATGACGCGGTATGCTCCGCAGGCGGCAGGCCAAGGCGATCGGCAAGGTCGATGATCGGAATGACGTCACCGCGCAAATCGACCATGCCGCTGACATAGTGCGGTGCCTGGGGAAGCGGGGTCGGCGCGGTCCACCCGCGCACTTCGCGCACGGCCGCAATGTCGATGGCGAATTCTTGTGCGCCGAGACGCACAGAAAGCCACATCGAATCCATCTGGCCGGCGCTAGTGTCTCTTTGCATCCCAGATCACCCAATCTCGACCGCAACGACGCGGCCGCTGCCGATCAGAATTCCTCCCAGCTTTCGTGGTCGATCGCCGCTTCCAATTTGCGCGCCGTTGCGGCACTTCCCGATGAGAGCGTGCGAAGGATCGCGCCCGCTTTGGCCGCCCGCAGGGCGACGGATTGTGCTGGCACTTTCGGCTCCCCTGCCTGTATCGATGGCGCCTGTATCGATGGCACCTGTACCGAAGGCGCCTGCATTGATGGCGACTGCATCGCTACGGTGCCCAGTTGAAACTGATTGATCAGCCGTGCGAGTTCATTGACCTCCTCCGCAAGAGCGTGGCTGGCGGCGGTGCTTTCCTCGGCCATGGCGGCATTCTGCTGTGTGACTTTGTCCATCTGCGTGACGGACGTGTTGATTTGGACAAGGCTCATGGCCTGTTCTTCGGCGGCGGCCGCGATTTCACCGATCGCGCCGTTGATCTGGGCGACTTGAGTCACGATGCGCTCCAGGGCTTTGCCGGTCTGATCGACCAAATCGACACCCGCCTCGACCTGCTTGGTTGAGGAGGAGATCAGCGCCTTGATCTCTTTCGCCGCGACGGTGGAGCGTTGCGCCAAGGCGCGGACTTCGGAGGCCACGACGGCAAAGCCTCTGCCGGCTTCGCCCGCGCGCGCGGCTTCGACGCCGGCATTGAGCGCAAGCAAATTGGTCTGGAAGGCGATGCCGTCCATGACACCGATAATTTCGGATATCTGCTCCGAAGACTTCTCGATTTCACTCATCGCCGCCACCGCGCCGCGCACAACGATGCCCGACTGCTCTGCATCGGCTTTGGTTGTGGCTACTGCCAGCTTGGCCTGCTTGGCGCTGCCGGCGGACGTGCTCACGCCCGCGGTCAACTGCTCCAGCGCCGCGGCAGTTTCTTCAAGCGTTGCGGCCTGATTTTCCGTGCGCTGCGCCAGCTTGTCGGAGGCTTTGCTGATTTCTTCGGTGTTCGAATGAATGCCGACGGCTCCGGTCGAAATTATCTTCATCGTGTCTTGAAGCCTATCCATCGCCAAATTGAAGTCGTTTTGCAGCTTCTGGAATTCCGCTGCGAAAGGCTCGGTCAGGCGAGTGGTCAAGTTGCCGCCTGACAGTTCCTCCAGGCATTTGGCGACCGATTGAACGACAAAGCTGCGCTGGGCTTGGGCTTGGGCAAGCGTTTCGTCGTTTTGCCGGCGCTCCTCTTCTGCCGCTTGGCGCTGCGCCACGGTTTCCGCCTCGAGCCGGCGCATCTCGATTCCGTTGTCCTTGAATATTTTCACCGTGCGCGCCATGTCGCCGATCTCGTCCTGTCGCGCTGTCCATTTGACCTCGGTCGCGAAATCGCCATTGGCCAGTGTCTTCATGGCTTGCGACAAGCCGGCAAGCGCCCCCCACACGCGCACCTCGAAGAAGGCGGCCAGCGAGAACAGCAGAAGCGCGACGATGCCGAGCGAAAGCAACAGCTGTCGGCGTGCCTGCTCGAATATAGTCTTCGCGGTATTGCTTGCTTGCGCGCCGTGGGCTTGGTCGGCTGCCGAAAGCTCGTCCAGCGATGAAGTCAGTAAATAAAACCGGCTTGCGGAGTTGCGGAATCTGGCGGTCGCATCCGCCTGCTGGTTGTTGTGAGCGAACGCCAGCATCTGGTCGTTGCCGGTTTTATAGTTGCCCCAAGCTTGCTCTATGCCGTCGATCGCCGCGGTGGCTTCGCCCTTCTGCAGAAGCGCGCGATAGGCGGTGACTTTGGAATGGAACTCATCGGCATTCGCCTTCAAATCGTTGTCTGCGTGCGCGGCCATTTCCGGCGACACCGACAAGATTCGCAGCGCCTCGCTGATGCGATACTGGCTGGCTGCCTGGGTCATTTCGTCGACGGTGTGGACCCTCGGCGTCCAGACTGCGTTCATGACGTTGGATTGATCGCTGACGAGTTGCAGGCGATTGACCGCCACGAAACCCAACGTCCCGAATCCCAGAAGGATGAGCGCGTAGGTCACGCGCATCATGCTTTTCAGTGAATATATGGCCATCGTTTCTTGTTCCAATGCCTTGCCGGCTGACGCCGGCGTGACGAGCACGTGGGATCGAATGCCGGACGACCCGGGGTTCGCATCTGCCGAGTGCAGCCCTGATGATAAGAAGCTAAGGTTAAGGTCGTATTGTCGGCGGCTGCGCCGAAGTAGGGCGCATCGCGCATGTCGCGTCGAAGGCGGGAAACCCGAGCCATGGAGCCGCAGAATTCGGCGGATTTGGGAACGGTATTACGGTTAACGATCGCCGGGTCGACCGGCTCGATGTGTGAAGTTCCATCGGGCACGAATCCGGAAAATTAGAAAATCTTAAAGTCTGACCTCTAGTCTGTAGGCGCTTCCTCGCCGTCGGTTTCCGACGGAGACGGACATGTTAACGGGAGTATCGGCTCATGAGGCGTGTATTTGTTGTTGTGGCTGCGTTCGTTGCTACGACCTTGCCGGCCGCCGCAAGCGAGCGCTGCAATCAGCCCTATATGCCGGAGGTTTCGGTTGCACCCAGTGCGACGGTGCAAGACATGGTCACGCTACGTGGAGACGTCGTGAGCTTCATCGCGGCGTCGGATGTCTATCAGACGTGCCTGATGAAAGCGCAGGGCGGCGACAGCTCGTTCGAACCTCAAGCGATGCGGCTGATTTCGGAGAACCAGCAGGAAAAGGTGCTCCTCGGCAAGAAGTTCAACGACGCGGTTGGCGCCTACAACAAGGCTCATCCGAAAGAATTGCAGGCCGCAGCCGGCAAATAGTCGGCGGTCGAACGTCCCTTCGCTACACCGCAGATCCAGCTACAACCCTCCCTCGCGCGAAGCGCTTCGGGGAGGATGCGCAAAGGTATACCTCCTTCCACATCCTCCCCGAAAATTCTCGCTACGCGCGAATTTTCCACCCTCCCAGGGGAGGGTGGAAACGACGCTGCGAAGTTTTCGACCTCCTATCGTTGTCGCAAATCTTCCCAGACCTATCTACTCCGCGCGCCGGCTGGTCCTGCGCGTGGACTTCGAGCAATATCGTTGAACGGGAATTTGGGTGAGTTTGAAAATGATTGAACGGATTGATGCCAAGCAGAGTTTCATCCTCACGCTTTCCTGTGCCGATACCGTAGGTATTGTTGCGTCGGTTACGAGAGAGTTGGCACAGCACGGCGCCCTTATCACTGAAGCACATCACTACCGTGAGCCGGTTTCAAACAGCACGGTGTTGCGGATTGTGTTCCAATCGAATGACGAACGGTCACTCGAGATAAACGAACTATCGCGAGATTTTGAAGTTGTTGGCAGACGGTTTGGAATGAATTGGCAGATTCACGATGCTGGCAGACGATCGCGAGTGTTGGTTGCAGTATCGAAGCACGGTCATTGTCTGAAGAGCCTCCTGCATCGATGGGAAACGGGGACACTTCCCGTAGAGATCGTAGGCGTAGTGTCCAATCACGAGACCCAGTGTAGGCTTGTGGAGTGGTATGGGCTGCCGTTCCACCATCTTCCGATCGCGCTTGGACAAAAGGAAGAACAGGAAGCGCTACTGCTTGCATTGTTCGACAACCTGGACGCCGATCTCTTGGTTCTTGCCCGCTATATGCAAATATTGACCGACGGGGCCTGCAATCGACTCGCCGGCCGTGCAATAAATATCCATCACTCCTTTCTGCCGGGTTTTAAAGGCGTAAGACCTTATCATCAAGCTTATGCGCGTGGGGTCAAACTGATCGGCGCGACCGCGCACTATGTGAATGCTGATCTCGATGAGGGGCCTATCATTGAACAAGCGGTGGAACGGGTGGATCACACAATGGGTCCAGAGCAGCTGACCACGCTCGGGAATGAGATCGAAAGCGTCGTGCTCAATCGCGCCGTGCAATGGCATGCGGAACATCGCGTGTTTGAGTTTGGCAATCGTACGGTTGTACTTCGGTGATCGACGGTGGGTGGAAGGACTGAGAAATGCGAGCTATCGCAGCCGTGGCTTTAGCGACCGTGACACTCAGCGGTGCTCATGCTCAATCGACTGCGAAGCCCACAGTCAAAGACTTGCTTGCCGCGTGCGTCTCTGAGGATCAGAAGACCAAGGTACAGGACTGCCAACGACGGATTGGTTCTTTTATGGCCTGGGGTGTCGAAGCTCAGATCAACATGGGCTACAAAGCGCCTGGCACCCCGGTACTCTGTTTCCCCATCACGGAAGAAGCCCTCAAAGACAAGCGCGCCCTCCTAAGAGATTTCGAAGCCTTCGAAGATGCAGTGGTGGCCTGGCTTAAGGCCCATCCGGAGGAGCAGTCGAAGGATGAGGATACAGGGATCGGGGACGCAGCGACCGCGCTCTACCAATGTGGCCGGTTTTGATTTTCGACGCCGGCGCAATCATCTCTCCACAAGGGGAGATGATGGACGATTCGACAAGTGCTCAACCAACCGCCGAACCGATCAGCTCGCAAAACTTCTTCAGATCGATATTGCCGCCCGACACGATGGCGACGATGGGACCTGGGCCCGCTTTGCCCGTCAGGGCGGCCGCGAGAGGCAGGGCGCCTGCGCCTTCGGAAATCACGCGGGTTTTTTCCGCCATCAGCCGCATCGCATTGCGCGTCTCTTCCAGACTGACGACGATGATCGCGTCGACCAGCGGCTTCATGCGCTCCCACATCCGCGGGAACATGCTTTGTCCGCCGGCGCCGTCGACGAAGGAGGCTTGCCAGGTGGTGAATTTTTGCGGCGATCCCATCTGATAGGAGAGCGCGGTGGGCGCGGCCGTCTCCGGCTCGGCACCGAAGATCTTCACGCCGGGCTTTAGCGCCTTGATGGCGCTGCCGACGCCGACGACAAGCCCGCCGCCGCCGATACCTGCGATCACCGCCGCCGTGTCCGGCGCGTCTTCAAGAATCTCCAGGCCCATCGTCGCGTGGCCGGCGATGAAATTGTGATCGTCAAAGGGATGGATGAATGTCCCTTCCGCGCCGGGATAGGAACGGTCATCGAGTGCTTTCCACGCAACCTCGTAAGGAACCTCGATCAGTTTCGCGCCCAGCGCCCGCATGCGCTCTTTCTTCGCCTCGGGCGCCGTCTCGATGACGACGACCGTGCACGGCACGCCGGCCGCCCGCGCCGCATAGGCCACACCTTGTCCGGCATTGCCGGCGCTGATTGTCCACACCCCGCGTTTGCGCTCGGCCTCCGACAGCATCGCCACCGCATTGGCGGCGCCGCGCAATTTGTAGGCGTTGATCGGTTGCAGGTTTTCGAGCTTCAGCCTTATGTCCGGCGCGTTCGGTCCCAATGGCAGGCGAATGAGCGGCGTGCGCACGATGGTATCTGCGATGCGCGTCCGCGCGTCGCGGATTTCGGCCAGCGCGATGGGGCGGACGGGTTCGAGTGTCGTGGGCATCGTTGGCTTTCCTTCCGGCCGCGAGCGGCAAGAACTATAGCGGCTTAATCCAGGCCTGCACGATGGGCTGAAACGCTTTATCGAACGGCGTGAAAGGCGTTGTTGCCGCTTCTCGCCGCTTCTGCCGCCGGACCCGCGGGCGCTTTCGTCGCCCGGGACAAGAGCGCTGTGGTCGGCCGCAGCTAATGACTGCGAACGCTTCCGACTCCTGCGCAAGATCGCTCGTCCAGGCCGCGCGCGTCCGCCGCCACCGGCTGCCGTGAGAGCAATTTTCGCCTAGACCTCATGCAACGTTCGGCGAATTCTGGCGCCTGTTTTGAAAACGGAGATTGTCCGATGGAACCGATAGCGCGTCGTGGTTTGATACTTGCCGGAAGCGCGATGGCGGCGAGTGCCGCGTCGGCCGCTCTTCTGGGCGGCGCGGTCGCGAAGGAGCCGCGCGGGGATTTTGCAAGCCGCGATCCGCGCTGGGATATGATTTCCGAACTGCGCGCTGCGGGGCCGAATGTTTCCAGAGCGGACAGCCCCGATGCCGATCTGTTCGATCGCTTCGTCGGCACCTGGGATTGCGACTCCACCATCTACGCCGCCGACGGCGCGGCGAACCATAGTCCCGGCCAATTGATTTTCGGCTGGATCCTGGACGGGCGTGCGCTGCAAGACATCTGGATCGGATATCCGGCCAACAAACCGCGGTCGGAGCGCTTTGTCGGCACGTCCGTGCGCTTCTTCGATGCGGCGAAGGGCCTGTGGCAGGTCACCTGGATCTCACCCATGGCGCAATCTGTGATCCGCCTGTCTGGAAAGTCCGACGGCGACGCGATCGTGCTGCACGGCACCGATAGCGACGGCTCGCTTCTGCGCTGGTCGATCGACGACATTACGGACACCTCGTTCACCTGGCGCGGAGAGTATTCCACCGACAACGGTGCGACCTGGCGGCTTCAGGAACTTCACCACATGCGGCGCCCAAAGCGCGCGGCGTGAGCAAAGGATCAGCCGCGCGACAACGAACCGCGCAGCGTTCGCGGCGTCATTTGGAAAGCCTGGCGAAAGGCTGCGTTGAAGACGGAGAGATCCTGGAACCCGGCCTCAAAAGCGATGGTCGCGATCGAAAGGCGCGGATCGCGAAGCAAACGCGCCGCTTCGCGCAGGCGCGTTGCCCGAACGAAGGCGTGCGGCGTCATACCGATCACGCGCTTGAAACACCGGATGAAGTGAAACGGACTCATGCCGGCCTTGGCGGCAAGCGTCTTGAGCGAGGCCTCCGAACCGGGATTTTCCTCGACGAGACGGGCGATGGCGCTGATCGCCCGCGCCTGTGTCGCGGTTGGCGCCGGATCGCGGCCGCGACGTTCGCCCAGGATCGAAATCACGCGCGATACGACACGAAGAGCGAATTCATGCGGTTCGTGCAGGCTGCTCGCCGCCGCGAACGCTTCGGCTTCGGCGAACAAGGAAAAAGTTTCCCGGCATGCCGGCAGCGCGGCATTCGCAAAGGACATCCGCGTCGCGGGTCCGGCGAGCAACGACAGCATCTGCTCATAGGCGGCCGGAGCGAATTTCAAGGCGATGCAGCGATCGCCTTCGCCGTGCTCGTGACCGCAGCTGAAGCAGGCGCCCACGCTGCCCAGCAGGATGGAGCCCGATTGCAGGTTTGCCCGGCCTGCGCTGTTTCGATAGGTGAAAGCGCCCGCCACGACGAGCGCAAGGGATACGTGCTGATGCTGCTCTTCGGCGCGCGCGTCGCACGGCCCTGCCGAGCAGACGATATCGGCGATCCCCCAGCCGTCGCCTTGCGCGATCGTCGTTAACGTTGCACCGCCGGGCTGGCCGCCAAGACGGCGGTTTTGCACCGCCCGGGCGACGATTTGAGCCGAATTGGCCACGGCGATCTTCTCCAGCGCAACACTTCGATCCTCGCAAGATCGGCGCCGAAGTTTAAGCGAAGGCTTTGATGCCGTCACTGTTCGCCGTGCCGACGGCAAGCACGTTTGCGCGAGGTTCGGTTCGCGCGGCGACGGCGCGCCTGGTCCGGCGCTCAGCGGACATAGCGCGGATAAGTCGACTTCGCGTCCACCGCGCTCTGCAGGTCGATGTCGCGCGTGACAAAGGGCTGGTCTTCTGAGGTGAGCGCCAGGACATCTCCATTGGGATCGACGATCCAGCCCTGTCCGGCGAAGCGAAAGCCCGTGCCGCTGTCACCGCTGCGGTTCGATGACAGACAATAGGCACCCGCGACGATGGCCGCGGCGCGCCCGCCGACCAGCCAGCGCTCGCGGCTCGATTCAGGCGTTGCGCGCGGAACGGCGATAATCTCGACCCCTTGCAGGCCATATTGCCGGGACCGGTCCAGCATCCACAACTCGGTGCAGATCTGAAATCCGATTTTGGTGCCCGCCGCGTCCACCGGAACGAATGAGCCGTCGCCGCGCTCGTACCAGGAAGCCTCCCAGAAACCATCTTCGTCTGGCAAATAGCGCTTGTAATGGGCGGCGCTCAGTCCGTCCGCCGCGGCGACAAATGCTTCGTTCAGGCGCCGGCGATTGCGGTCGACCGGCCGCGTGCCCAGGACCGTCGCCGCCATTTCGTCGAGCCGGCTTTCCCAAGACGTATGCGCAGCGACGGCTGCGCTCCAATCGCGCTGGGCAAATTCGCGCACCGCCGCGAACCAAACCGAGAAGGGCATTTCGGGGAGCACAACCAGCTCGCTACGCTCCTGGCGCACATGGGCGCAAAGCGCGGACCAATCGGCCGCGAAGGTTTGGCGCTCGTTGGCAAGCTGACAAACGGTAACGCGCATTCCCACTCCTCGCTGAAACGGACTCAGCGATGCCTTCGGCCGTTGAACTCGGCGTCGAGCCGCCACGTCCCGTCCGGTAGAAGCGTTTCGCCCTTCCAATGAAACGTTGAAGTCTTGATCTCGACGAATGTCCAGCGGATGTGCTGGCCGTTGGCAGTGCCCTCCTGGATAAGCTGGCCGTTTTCGCGGCGGCCGGCCAGGACATTGAAAGCGCCGGAAACCGGGTTGAGCCACACCACCTGCCAATGCCTGGTATTGGGGTCGAATGTTCGCAGGCTGTTGCCGTAGCGGTTGGCGAACCGGTCCATGCCGGCGCGGCGTTCGCTGCGTGGTGGGGAAATCCATACGTCCTGGACGGCACGGCCTTCGAGTGTGCGGGCGAACAACCATTCGCCTCGGCTTTGCCGGTACGATCCATCGTCCTTGCGATCGCGAACCTCGACGTCCCAAGCGCCGAGCAAGCTGGCATAAATGTCCTCGTCCGCTCTGATCTCCGGCGATCGCTGGGACGAGATCAGCGCGTGGGCGAAATCGCCGGCGGCATCGGCAGAGGCGTTGGTCACGGCAAAGACTCCGAGGGCTGCAAAGATCGACGAAAGAACGACGGCACGAAAATTTGTCAGGGGTTCCATTCGGCAATCCTTGTCCAGATGCGTTGATAGGTTATCGGCAAGCCAAGGTCGTCGACGTCAATCTCCGCTTCGAAGCCGGTTGCCTTGACCGCATAGCGCACGCGCGTGGGGCCAAGCCGTTCGTAGCTCTGCGTCACCGCTTCCACGGCCAGGCCGGGCAGACGCACCCAGGCGGCTTTGATGGCCATCGGCTCGGTGGCGGCAACGCCAAGCCGGCGGATCGGAAACGTATTGGTGGAGGGGCTCCATTCGAGATCGAGATCGCTGCAGCCGTCGAGTTCCGGAGCCGCTGCGCCGTTCTTGCGCCAGCGGTCTTCGCCCGCCGTCTCAAGGTCGAGCGTGCTGGTTTCGCCCGCCAGCACGCATTCGAGGTGCAGGGAGCGGCACCGGCTCAAATCCTGCGCGCATAGGAGTTCGTAAGAAACGGTCGCCGGGAGATTCTCGCCCGCCACCGCGATGATCCGTCCCGCGATCGCAAGTCCGTTCGCCGCGCGCTTCACCTCGCAGAACTCGAACGATTTGTCGTCGTAGACGCGCCGCCATACAAGGCGGCGCAGCACGCCGCGCTTCGTCGATAAGCTGTTCATGCCGGACATCCTCATGCTGGGACGAACATTTGTGGCAGTCTTGGTTCGCGTCTAGGGGAAAATTGCGGTCGCGATACCGTGTTGCGCAAGGGGCATTCGCGGGACGGCCGATAGCGGGCGCTGTGTTCCTCGTATGCTGTGAATTCAGACCACCCGCGGCCGCCTGTCGTGTTCGATGGTGCCGCCATTTTCCTGTCGCGCCTTCGTCAGATCGTGCATGCCTGCAGGTTCATCCAGAACTCCGGGCTTGTGTTGAAGAACCGCGCGAGGCGCAAAGCGGCATCGGCAAAGACGCGGGGAATAGCTCTCAAGTGGTTGCAACTTCACGGAAAAAGAAAGTCGGCGCCAAGACCGCGCGGCGCCGTTCGGCGCGCGGGTGCATCACATTTTGGACGAAAGCTTGAAATGTTTCGCCGAGCAGGGCTGCGAACGCGTCACCTATGACGATCTCATCGCGCGCTCGAAAGTCAGCCGCGGCAGTTTCTATTGGTACTTCCCCTCGAAGGAAGCGCTCTACGACGCCGTGCTCGATTACTGCGTGTCGGGTTACGTCGCGCGCGTCGAAGCGCAATTCGAAAAGACAAGTTCCAAGGGTCCCATCGTCAAGCGATTGCTTGACGCCGTACTCGCGGACTTCAACGCCAACCGTTCGCAATATCGCGTGCTGCTGCGTCCGCCGCCGTCCAAAGGCGCGATCGCCAAACTCGCGCAATGGAACGATGACGCTCTCGCATTCATGGCGTCCAAACTTGCACCGCTGGTAAAGGCGGGAAAGCTCGACGCGGAGCCGCGCGCATCCTGCCCGACGTTCTCTGCGCCTTTCTCGACGGCATCTGCGTGCGGCTCGTGCTCGAAGACGAGGCTTCGGTCTCCGCGCTCTCACGCAACATCGAAAAATTCCTCTGCCGGATCGTGCCAGTGGTTTAGTGCGGATTCGGAGTAGGTTCATTTTTCTCTACGCCGCCATCCCGGCACACGCGTTGCGCAGCAACGCGTGTGCCGGGACCCATACGCTCGCTATTGCAAGGTTCTGGCAAATTTTTTCTACACTGTGATCATAGGTCCCGGCACGCGCGTCCCCGGAATAAATCCGGGGCCGCTTGACCGGGATGACGATGCATTACGTGGGTAGACCTCTATCGTCGCATACATGGCAATCTCGGCCTTCAGCAGTTTGGAGACCGGGCTATTGGCTTTCGCCGTCTCCACGGCCTTCTTCGCTGCGTCGTTAAAGCGGTGGCGCCGGTTGCGGCGTTGGCTCCGGCGGCAGCGGGGTGAACTCCTTGTTGTCGAGATCGGGCAACTTCATGCGTCCGGCGCGCCAGTCGGCTTTCGCCTGTTCGATGCGCTCCTTCGAAGACGAGACGAAATTCCATTCGATGAAACGCTGGCCGATCGGCTCGCCGCCCAGCCCCATGACGACGGCGCGCGTGGCCGCTTTCACGACCGCGTCTTTTCCCGCCGCAAAAACGATCATCTGTCCCGCTTCGAACGTTTGTCCCTCCGCTTCCACGGAACCCGAAACGACGAACGCCGCGCGCTCGGAGTAGTTCGCGGGCAGTTGCGCGCGCGTACCGGGACCCAGAGCCCAATGGACATAGAACATCGGCGAATGCGTCTTCACTTGCGATTTCCTTCCGAACGCTTCGCCCGCGATAAGCCGCGCCCACACGCCGCCCTCTTCGAAGTTCGGCAAAGCCTCCAGGCCGTAATGCACGAAGGAAGGATCGGTTTCTTCTTTCTCGGCCGGCAAGGCCACCCAGGACTGGATGCCGTGCAGCCGGTCGCCTTTGGCACGGGCTTTTTCGAAGCGCTCGGAATGGGTGATGCCTTTGCCGGCGATCATCCAGTTCATTTCGCCGGGATGGATGGCCTGCTCGGAACCGACACTGTCGCGATGGATGATCTCGCCGTCGAACAGATAGGTGACGGTGGAAAGCCCGATATGGGGATGCGGGCGCACGTCCATGCTCTTGGGAATTCCGGGTGCGAAATCCGCCGGTCCCATGTGATCGAAGAAGATAAAGGGGCCCACCATGCGGTGTGTCGCAAATGGCAGCACGCGACTGACCTGGAATCCGCCTCCGAGATCTTTGCGTCGCGAGGAAATCGCAAGTTCGATCATGTGTACCTCCGCAGAGGCCAACCGTACTACGCCGCGTCGTGAAAGATAATGCCCGCGGTGAATCTCTCGCCGGACCGCAGCGGGCTCACGCCGTGGCGCATGTTCACGCGATAGGTTCCGCGAGTTCCCATGACCGGACGATGATGGACGGCGAAGATCACGGCATCGCCTTGGTCTAGCGGCACGACGGTTGCGCGCGATTGCAAGCGCGGGCGCTGCTCGGTCAGGACGAACTCGCCGCCTTCGAAATCTTGTCCCGGCTCAGACAGCAGAATTGCCGTCTGCAGCGGGAACACATGCTCGCCGTAGAGGTCTTGATGAAGGCAGTTGTAGTCGCCCGCACCATAGCGCAGCAGCAAAGGCGTGGGACGCTTTTGGCCCGCTCTGTGGCAGCGCGTGATGAAGTCTTCATGTCCCGGTGGAAACCACACCTCGATTCCCATGGCTTTGTTCCAGCGGTTGGCCAGTGGAACGAGATGCGGATAGAGCGCCTTGCGGAGGTCGCGGACGACACCGCGAAGAGGGTAGGCGAAATACTTGTATTCGCCGCGTCCGAACCCGTGGCGCGCCATAGTCACCGTGCTGCGGAAGCGGGCGTCGTTATCATAGAGTGACGCAATCTCACGGCATTCGTCCGCATCCAGGAAACGGGGAATCGTCATCCAACCCTGAGCGTCGAGTTGAGTGAAGGTCTGTTGCCAATCCAGACTCTTCACCCGTTGCTCGATCGTGCGGGCGCTTGCCGCTTGGGGGACCGCTCTCATGCCGCGAGCGTCTCGCGCGCGAGCAGTGCGCGCTTGCGCTCCACACCCCAGCGATAGCCCGATAGCGTGCCGTCGCTTCTCACCACGCGGTGACAGGGGATCGCCACGGCGATGGCGTTCGCGGCGCAAGCCTGCGCCACCGCGCGAACGGCGGTTGGCGTTCCCACGCGCCTGGCGATCTCGGCATAGCTTGCTGTCTTGCCGGTCGGGATTTTCGCCAACGCTTTCCAAACACGTTGTTGGAAAGTGGTGCCTTGCAGATCCAGCCGCAGATCGAAACCTCTTGAGGGTTGTTCGACGAATTCCACGAGGTCTGCCAGAGGCTTCGCCAGCCGGCGATCGTCGCGGATAGCCTTCGAGAACCGCTTGTGAAAATCCTTTTCGATTCTCTTCGCGTCGTCTCCAAGCAGAACGGCGCAAATGCCGTTGGCGGATTGCGCCACCAGGACCGCGCCGAGAGAGCAGGTCCCGATTGCGTAGCGGATACCGTCCGACGCGGACTCGGAATCGGCCGCCGCCGCGATCAGATCTGGTTTGCAGCGTTTGCAGGGCCGAAAACCCGCCTGCCTCGCATCGGCCTGCGTCAGATGAAAGCGGACATTTTTCGGATTGGCCAGGCGGGCGGCGCAGGAGGGCCGGCAATAGACACAAGTCGTCTTGACGGAATAGAAGAACTGTCCGTCAAACGTCCGGTCGCGCCTGACAACTGCCTGCCAGCGCGGGTCTTGTTCGGCCGGAAGCTCAGCGGAGTTTGTGATTTTATGGTGCACGTTCATGGTGGTTCCTTTCTTCAAGTCCCGCGCTAGTTTGTCCGTCAATCGCTTGCTGCGCATTCCGATCCTTGCTTTCGCTGTAGAATCTTTCCTCCGGAGCTTCTGATGCACTTCTCCCGCTTTCCGCGCGTCCGTCTGGCGCACCTACCCACGCCGCTGGAACCGATGGAGCGTTTGTCGAAGTTTCTCGCCAAAGACGGCCCGCGGCTTTGGATCAAGCGCGACGACTGCACCGGGCTTTCCACCGGCGGCAACAAGACGCGCAAGCTCGAATTCCTGATGGGCGACGCGCTGAAACAAGGCGCCGATACCATCATCACGCAGGGCGCAACCCAGTCCAATCACGCGCGTCAGACGGCTGCGGCGGCGGCGAAGCTTGGCCTTGCCTGTCATATCCTCTTGGAAGACCGCACCGGCAACGCCTCTCCCGACTACACCCTGAACGGCAATGTGTTGCTCGACCGTCTGCATGGCGCAAGCATCTCCAAGCGCGCCAAGGACAGCGACATGAACAAGGAGATGGAAATCCTTGCCGCCGATCTGCGCGCCAAAGGCAAGAAGCCTTACGTCGTGCCCGGCGGCGGCTCCAATCCCGTGGGTGCGCTCGGCTACGCCAATTGTGCGCTGGAGCTGGTGGCGCAAGCAAACGAGATGCAGCTGAAGATCGATCATGTGGTGCACGCAACCGGCAGCGCGGGCACGCAAGCCGGCTTCGTCGCCGGCCTCGTGGCGATCAATTCGCGCATTCCCACGCTCGGCATCAGCGTGCGCGCGCCCAAGGAGAAGCAGGAGAATTCTGTGTTCGATCTGGCGCAGCGCACGGCGGAACATTTGGGCGCGCCCGGTATCGTCAAGCGCGAGCATATCGTGGCGAACGGCGACTATGTCGGCTCCGGTTACGGCCTTCCGACCGACGGCATGATCGACGCGGTCAAGACCGTGGCGCGGCTGGAAGGAATCCTGCTCGATCCGGTCTACACCGGCAAAGCCATGGCAGGCTTGTTCGATCACGTGCGCAAGGGTTTCTTCGCGAAGGATTCCAACGTCGTGTTTCTGCACACCGGCGGCTCGGCGGGATTGTTCGGCTATCCTGATACGTTCGATCTTCCCGGTTACGTCTGAACGTCATGCCAAAAAAAATTCGTGGGCGCGAGAAGACTGTCGGCGTAATCGGGGGCATGGGGCCGGAAGCGACCGTCGATTTTCTGCGCCGGCTTGTGGCGGCAACGCCCGCGCGCGACGACGCCGACCATCTGCATGTGCTGGTCGACAACAATCCGAAAATTCCTTCGCGCATCGCGGCGCTGATCGAAGGCAGGGGCGAAGATCCCGCGCCCGTGTTGTGCGCCATGGCCAAAGGTTTGGAAAAGCAGGGCGCGGATTTCCTGGTCATTCCCTGCAACACCGCGCACCATTATCTGCCGGCCATCGCCAAAGCGGTGAAAATCCCCTTGCTCGACATGGTGGCGCTGTCGATTGCCGAGCTCAGCGCGCTTCCGCAAAAGCCCAAGCGCGTCGGCATGCTGGCCTCTCCGGCCGTTCGCATGGTCGGGCTCTACGAGAAGCGACTCAACGAGGCGGGCTACGAGGCCGTGTTTCCCAGCGAAAGGGGCGAGGCGGGCATTCTGGATATCATCCGTACCGTGAAAGCGGGCAAGGTGGAGGAATCCCATCAGCGCAACTACGCCGCCATCGCCAACTCGCTGTCCGAAAACGGCGCCGAGGCGTATCTCATAGCCTGCACCGAGCTGTCCGTCCTCGGCCCGCCGCCCGGCAGCACTCTTCCTTATATCGACGCGCTGGATATTTTGGTTCGGGCCACGCTGGCCAAGGCAAAAGCGTCCGCGTGAACCGTCCTTTCTTTCATCTTCTATTTCACCGCGCTCTGGGGCATTCGGGGAACAAATGAATCGCACATTCACGCTCTTGCTCGTCATTGCGATGGTCACCGGTATCGCCGCCGGGTTGATCTCGCATCAATATCTCACACCCGATCAGACGAAGTCGCTGGCCGGCGGGCTCGGCATCGTCACCACCGTCTTCCTGCGCCTGATAAAAATGATCATTGCGCCGCTGGTGTTCTCAACGCTCGTCGCCGGCATCGCCCACATGGAAGATGCCGCCGCCATCGGCCGCGTCGGCGCCAAGGCCATCGCCTGGTTCATTCTGGCCTCGCTGGTCTCGCTCTCGCTCGGCCTCGTGATGGTGCATCTCTTTCAACCCGGTATCGGTCTGACACTCACCAACGAAGCTTCGAACACAGCCGTCAGCGCGTCTTCTCTGACGCTCTCGGAATTCATCGAGCATCTGGTGCCGCGTTCCATCGCGGAAGCGATGGCGAACAACGAGATCCTGCAGATCGTCGTTTTCTCCTGTTTCGTCGGCACGGCGATCGTCGCCACCAAAGATCGCGCGCCCGCCGTGCTCGCTTTGGTCGAGCAGATCGCCGCCATCATGCTCAAGATCACCGGTTATGTGATGTTGCTGGCGCCGCTGGTGGTGTTCGCGGCGCTCGCCTCCACCGTTGCCACGCAAGGCGCCGGCATTCTTGCGACCTATGCGAAATTCGTCGGCGGTTTCTATGTGGCGCTGCTCATGCTTTGGGTCTTGCTGTTGGCCGTTGCCGCGCTTTTGATGCGCGGAAGCCTTAATCCGCTGCTCGGTGCCATCCGCGAGCCGGTGCTGCTCGCATTCTCCACCGCCAGTTCAGAAGCGGCCTATCCCAAGTTGCTGGAGAATCTCCAGAAGATCGGTTTGCCGCGCCAGATCGTGAGTTTCGTGCTGCCGCTCGGTTACTCGTTCAATCTCGACGGCTCGATGATGTATTGCACCTTCGCCACGCTCTTCATCGCGCAGCTCTACCACATCGATCTCTCGCTCGGTCAGCAGATCACCTTGCTGCTGTTGATGATGGTCACCAGCAAAGGCATGGCGGGCGTGCCGCGCGCATCGCTCGTCGTCATCGCCGCGGCGCTACCTTATTTCCACCTGCCGGAAGCGGGACTGTTGATGGTGCTCGCCGTCGATCACCTGCTCGACATGGGCCGCAGCGGCACCAACATCGTCGGCAATTCGGTGGCGTGTGTGGTGCTGCGGGCGTGGGACGGCGCGAACGAAAGAGCCACAGCCCCTACCTAGGTGTCACCCCCGGCGAGCACCGCGCGCTATGCGAGGAGAGTCGGAATCGTCCCTTCAGTCGGCGTGCCGATCTTGGGATGCGGTCCATCACTGGAGGAGGGCGGCGGCTCGCCCGGTCCGCAAGCACATTCATCGAATTACCCCACACAGTGAGGGCAATTTGGCGAAAAACGCCGGTCAGTTCCAGCCGCTGGCGGCTGTAACATTTTCCCTGCTTCCAACGTATGATGTGAACCGCGGCGGCAGCGCTCTCGTATCTGCCTTCGAGCAACGAGGATATCGCCCATGATCTTGATGCAGGGTCCTGCCAAAGCCATTGCCGCTCCCAGCCCTTCGCGGCGCGGCTTTCTTCTCTCGGCGTCCGCTGTTGCTTTGGGCGCCGCGGCCCTGGCCGCCAGACCGGCCCATGCCGTCACCTCCGCAAAAATGGTGACGATCGAAAATTTCAACGCGGCCGGCAAAAGCCTCGGCAAAGTCAGCGTCGCCAAAGTGGTGAAGAGCGAAGCGGACTGGAAGAAACAGCTCGCGCCGGAGTCTTTTGAGGTCACCCGTCACGCGGCCACCGAGGCCTCGTTCTCCGGCAGTCTGTTGAACGAGCACGGGAGCGGTCTCTTCCGCTGCATCTGCTGCGACACGGCGCTGTACGATTCCAAAACGAAATTTGAATCCGGCACGGGCTGGCCGAGCTTCTGGCAGCCGATTTCCAAGCTCAATGCTGTGGAAATCACCGATACGAGCTTCTTCATGACGCGCACGGCGGTGTCCTGCACCCGCTGCGACGCCCATCTGGGCCACGTGTTCGACGACGGCCCCAAGCCCACGGGCCTGCGCTATTGCATGAATTCGGCGGCGCTCAAATTTGTTCCACGCGCATAACAGTCTTTCACGCATCATTCCTCTCTTGGACATTGAAGAGCCGGGGACTACATAGTCTCCGGCTCTTGTCTTAGGAGGCTCTAGTGACCCTGCGTCTTGGTGAAACCGCGCCCAATTTCGAGGCCCAGACGACCCAAGGAAAAATCAATTTCCACAACTGGATCGGCGACAGCTGGGCAGTGCTTTTCTCGCACCCCAAGGATTTCACGCCGGTGTGCACCACCGAGCTCGGCTACATGGCCAAGCTCAAGCCGGAATTCGACAAGCGCAATGTGAAGATCATCGGGCTTTCCGTCGATCCGGTCGACAAGCACGCCAAGTGGGCCGAGGACATCCGCGAAACCCAAGGCACCGCGCCGAACTATCCCATGATCGGCGACGACGATTACAACGTTTCCAAGCTCTACGGCATGCTGCCCGCGGAAGCCTCCGGCGATCCGGCCAAGCGCACGGCGGCCGACAATCAGACGGTGCGCAACGTCTTCGTCATCGGGCCGGACAAGAAGATCAAGCTGATCCTCGTTTATCCCATGACCACGGGGCGCAACTTCGACGAAGTGCTGCGGGTGATCGATTCCATGCAGCTCACCGCCAAGCACAAGGTCGCGACGCCGGTGAACTGGAGGCATGGCGAGGACGTGATCATCGCCGGCTCGGTGTCCGATGACGACGCCAAGAAGATTTATCCGGCCGGCTGGAAGGCGCCGCGGCCTTATCTGCGCATCGTGCCGCAGCCAAAGTAGGGCTGGTAGATCGAACAACTTGCCGTGGCGCGGGTTGTGCGTCACGGTGAGCGCATGAGCTTGTTTTTGCGCCTTTGCTGCTTCGGCTTGGCCTTGCTTTTCGCGCGTGCCGCGTTCGCGGACGACACCGCGTCTTCATCCCGTTATGACGATCTTGTCGCCAGGGCCCAGCAGGGCGACAGCGACGTCGACTACACCGAGCTGCGCCTGGCTTACGCGCAGACCAAGCAATACGACCCCTACAGCGCCAACAATGAAGCGCTCTTCAAACAAAGCTGGGACGCGTTGCAGGCCAAGGATTGCGCGACCGTGCTCGCCAAATCCGCCGAGCTGCTGAAGCTCGACTACACCCGCATTCCCATCCACGTGATGCGCGAGAGCTGTCTCAAGCAGCAGGGCGACGAGGCCGAAGCCGAACGCGAACTTGGCGTGGCCAAGGGACTCGCTCTGTCATTGCTGGCCAGCGGCGACGGCAAGAGCACAGCAACCGCCTTCAAGGTCGTGACGCTGAACGAAGAGAGCTTCGTGCTGGTGCATTACGGCCTCTCCAAGGAACGCCAGGCGCTCGTCAACGAAAACGGCAAGCAGTTCGATCTCATCGAAGGCACGGACAAGACGGGCGTGAAGATCGGCGTCTACTTCGATGTCTCATTGCTTTTTGCCGGCCTTGCCGGGAAGCTGCAGCAGCCGGACAAGAAAGAGTGAGTGATTTAAGGGGCAGACGATGAGTGCCGATACCAAAACCCATCCGGAGCTGCTGCGGCTTCGCGATTCCATCGACAATATCGATGCCGCCCTGGTGCATCTGCTGGCCGAGCGCTTCAAATGCACGCAAGCCGTGGGCGAATATAAAGCCACGCACGATCTGCCGCCGGCCGATCCGGCGCGCGAAGCTCAGCAAATTGCCCGGCTGCGCGCGCTCGCGCGCAACGCCAAGCTCGATCCCGATTTCGCCGAGAAATTCCTGACCTTCATCGTCACCGAAGTCATCCGCCACCACGTAGCGATAAGATCGGGCAAGGCTGGCTGATAGGGCGCAGACCTGATACTTCTCGCAAGATTCGAGACTGGTGGCTCTTGATGGTTCAAGTCATTACTCAGTCGAATATTCCATTGGTTCGAAGAATGATGACCGCGCTCGGCCACAACGACATGCGCCCGCTTGTCGACGCGCTTGACGAGAACGTGGTCTGGAAATCGAATTCCTTGCCGCCTTACTTCCGCTTCGGCGGCGAGCACCTCAAACGCGAAGGCGCCGTCGACCTTCTGGCCAAGGTATCCTCCGAGTACAGCTTCAGCCGCTACGACGTCGATGAAATTGCCGAGATCGACAATCAGGTATGGGCTATTTGCAACGTCGAGGCTTTTCACTTGCCGACCAAGCGCAAAGTTGAAGGACGCATCGCGTTTCGGGTGACGTTTCGCGGCCACAAAGTGCTG
This sequence comes from Pseudomonadota bacterium, assembly GCA_016201105.1. Classification (GTDB taxonomy): domain Bacteria; phylum Pseudomonadota; class Alphaproteobacteria; order Micropepsales; family Micropepsaceae; genus Rhizomicrobium. The sequence goes on along the minus strand of JACQDN010000059.1, from coordinate 17,494 downwards.
ACCTACGAAGGATTCTTCGACACCGGCGCGGTGCTGCATCAGCAGGGTGATATAAGTCCCGGCCAGTAACCGCCTCGTTCGGAGATTTCATGCCGCTCGCGCAAAGACCTATTGCATCGCCGTTCAACGCCAAGTCGCAGGCTGGCGAGGTCGTGAAGGGCATCGATCTTTCCGGCAAGACCGCCATCGTCACCGGCGCCTCGTCCGGCCTCGGCGTGGAAACCGCCCGCGCGCTGGCAAGCGCCGGCGCGCGCGTGATCCTGCCGGTGCGCTCGCGGGAAAAAGGCGAGAAGGCTGCCGTCGATATCCGCGCCGCCACCGGCAACAGCCAAGTCGAAACCGCAACAATGGATCTCGCCGATTGGCCCAGCGTGTGCGCTTTTACCGATGCGTTCCTGAAGAGCGGCTCGCCGCTCCACATCCTCATCGCCAATGCCGGCATCATGGCGACGCCCGAACGGCGCATTATGGGCAATGTGGAATCGCAGTTCGGCACCAATCATCTTGGCCATATGCTGCTCGCTTGCCGGCTGGCGCCCGCGCTGTTGAAGGCCGGCCGCGCCCGCGTGGTGGCATTGTCTTCAGTCGGTCATCGCAGAAGCCCGGTCGATTTCGACGATCCGAATTTCGAGCGGCGTCCTTATGACAAATGGACGGCCTACGGTCAGTCCAAGACGGCGAATTCGCTGTTCGCGATCGAACTCAATCGTCGTCTCGAACCCAAAAACGTGTTCGCCTATGCCGTGCATCCCGGCGGCATCATGACCGAGCTTCAGCGCGAAATGTCCGCCCAGGAAATCAAGGCAATGGGCTGGGTCGACGACAATGGCAAGCTCCGCGACGGTTTCAAGACACCGGCTGGCGGCGCCTCGACCGCGGTGTGGTGCGCGACGTCGAAACTTCTTTACGACGGCGGCGGGGTCTATTGCGAGAACTGCAACATCGCCGCCGCCGTTCCCGCCGACGACAAAGGTTTCAACGGCGTGCGCCCCTGGGCGATTGATCCGGACGCGACGAAACGGTTGTGGGCGTTGAGTGAAAAGATGCTGGGGGAGCGGTTTGAAATTTAAGACAGAACTATCTTCAGTCATTCCCTCTCCCTCGCGCAGCGGGGGAGAGGGCAGGGTGAGGGGGCGTCGAAAGTTGCGCTCGCTGGTTAAGACCCCCTCACCCCAACCCTCTCCCCCGCCCAAGTGGCGGGGGAGAGCGAGTTTCATTTATTCTTTTACGGGTGCAACTATTTCGACAGCTTTACGGTTCATTCGACCATGAAAGTCGGAACCCCGCTCTCACCAAATGCAATAAAAGTCATGCTTTTGGGCTCGGGCGAACTGGGCAAGGAAGTCGTCATCGAGCTGCAGCGGCTGGGCGTCGAGACCATTGCCGTCGACCGCTATGAAAACGCGCCGGCGCAGCAGGTGGCGCATCGCTTCCATGTCATCGATATGACCGATGCCAAAGCGTTGCGCGCGCTGATCGAGAAGGAACGCCCGCACATCGTCGTGCCGGAGATCGAAGCCATCGCCACCGATGAGTTGGTGCGTATCGAAGACGACAAGCTCGCGACCATCATTCCCACAGCCTTCGCCGTGCACACGACAATGAATCGCGAGCGCATTCGCCGGCTCGCAGCCGAAGATTTGAAATTGCCGACATCGCCTTACGCCTTCGCGTCGTCGCTAGAGGAACTGCAGGCGGCGATCGATAGCGGCATCGGGTTTCCCTCATTCGTGAAACCGGTGATGTCGTCATCTGGCAAAGGTCAGACTAAATTGAAATCGCAAGCCGACGTTGCCAAGGCCTGGGACAAGGCGCTCACCGCCGGCCGCGTGAAGCAACCGCGCGTCATCGTCGAAGGCGAAATTCAGTTCGATTTCGAGATCACCTTGCTCACGGTGCGGGCGAAGGACGGCACGCACTTCTGCGAGCCCGTCGGCCATGTGCAGATCGACGGCGACTATGTGGAATCCTGGCAGCCGCAAGTCATGAGCAGAGCTGCGCTGGCGAAAGCGCATCACATCGCCCACGCGGTCACTGCCAGATTGGGCGGCCTCGGCATCTTCGGTGTCGAACTGTTCGTCAAAGGCGACGAGGTCTGGTTCTCGGAAATCAGCCCCAGGCCACACGACACCGGCCTCGTCACGCTTGTGTCGCAATATCAAAGCGAGTTCGCACTTCACGCCCGCGCCATTCTGGGCCTGCCCGTCTCCACCGCGCTCAAGTCGCCCGGCGCGTCGGCCGTGATCTATGGCGGACTGGAAGAGAAGGGCATCGCCTTCGAAGGCGTGCCCGAAGCATTGGCCGATCCGCAGACGGAACTTCGGCTTTTCGGCAAACCGGAGTCCTTCAAGAAACGCCGGATGGGTGTCGCGTTGGCGTGCGGGAACGACACGAAAGACGCTCGCGAGCGCGCCAAGACTGCGGCCGCACGCGTCCGTCCCGTTTCAGCGCGACCCTGAGCGAAGCCGGCGAAAATACTGCGCGGACACAGGGTGTTGCACTTGCGCCATACATCGCTTGTGGCGTAAAACCCCTGTCACGAAGGGCAAAAGTCGAGCGTTTACGCTGGCTTAAGGTCAATTCGATAAGTTAGCGATCCGTAAACACGGCGGGCGGAACTGGCGAACCGGCATGAAGCGATGTGTGTGCAATCGGAGCGTGAAGAGTGGCTTGTCCGCTCGCGCTTTTGCACGCCTTGCGCTTTCACCGCGTCACTCCCTCGGTTTGCTTCAGGCAACGCTTCTCCTCCTTAGCTGCCCCTAGGCATCGGCTGTTTCGCGTATGGCGGAGCGGATGTTTAGGGGACGACAGCAAAAGGAGAGATCGAAGCGGCCGAAAGGCAAACGAAGGAACACGTGGCAATGAGTGCAAATTCCCAAAAACCTCAACAGGTTCGAATATTCGATACGACGTTGCGCGACGGCGAACAGTCGCCCGGCGCGGCCATGACTCTCGACCAGAAAATCGAAGTCGCCGAACTGCTCGATGCGATGGGCGTCGACATCATCGAAGCGGGTTTTCCGATTTCCTCGCAGGGCGATTTCGACGCGGTGAGCGAAATCGCGAGCCGCACGAAGAACGCCGTCATCTGCGGACTGTCGCGCGCCGGCATCAAGGATATCGATCGCGCCGGCGAAGCGCTGCGCTCCGCCAAGCGCGCACGCATCCACACTTTCATCTCCACCAGTCCGGTACATATGAAGCACAAGCTCCAGATGGGACCGAACGCGGTGCTGGATGCGGTTGGCGCTTCAGTAACGCGCGCGCGCAATTTGACCGATGACGTGCAATGGAGCGCGGAAGACGCCACCCGCACCGAACGCGATTTTCTCTGCCGCTGTGTGGAATTGGCGATCCGTTCCGGCGCCATGACCATCAACATTCCCGACACCGTCGGCTATACGACGCCGCAGGAATATGTCGAGCTTGTCCGCATGCTGATGGAAAGCGTGCCGGGCGCGGAAAAGGTCGTGTTTTCAACGCATTGCCACAACGATCTGGGCCTCGCCGTCGCCAATTCGCTGGCCGGCGTCATTGCCGGCGCCCGCCAGGTCGAATGCACCATCAACGGTATCGGCGAGCGCGCGGGCAATGCGGCGCTGGAAGAAATCGTCATGGCGCTCAAGGTGCGCCGCGACGCCATGCCGTTCACCACCAACATCGACACCACGATGCTGGCGCGCGCCTCCAAGCTCGTCTCGAACGTCACGGGTTTCCCCGTGCAGTTCAACAAGGCGATCGTCGGCAAGAATGCGTTCGCACATGAATCCGGCATTCATCAGGACGGCATGCTCAAGAACGTCGAAACCTACGAGATCATGCGTCCCGAGGAAGTGGGTGTGAAGGAGACCTCGCTGGTGCTCGGCAAACTGTCGGGCCGCCACGCCTTCCGCGATAAGCTGGAAAGCCTCGGCTACGATCTTTCCGACGAGGCGCTGCAGGAAGCCTTCAAGCGCTTCAAGGATCTCGCCGACAAGAAAAAACATGTGTTCGACGAAGACATCGTTGCCTTGGTGGACGACGAGATCGTCCGCGGCGCCGACGTCGTCGTCATCAAGGCATTGAAGGTGGAAACCGGCGTCGGCATCGAGCCGTCGGCGGAGATGACGCTCGTCGTCGAAAACGAAGAGCGCAGCATCAAGACGACTGGCGACGGCCCGGTCGACGCCATCTTCAAGGCCATTCGAGAACTCTATCCGCACACTGCATCGCTGCAGCAGTTCCAGGTCCAGGCCGTGACCGAAGGAACCGATGCGCAGGCGACCGTGAGTGTGCGGCTCGAGGAAAACGGGCGCACGGTGACGGGGCGCGGCGCGGATACGGACACGCTTGTGGCCGCCGCCCACGCTTACGTGACGGCGCTCAACAAGCTTTTGGTGAAACGCGAAAAGCAGGTGCCTGAGGCATTGACTGTCGCACGATGAGACAACGGGCTTGCGGATTAACCACCGCAAGCCCCTTCATCGCGGGTATGGCGATTGCAGGACGGTAGCCTTCTTGAAAGGGAACGGGCAGGAATAGCATGTTCGGCAGTCTTCTCGGCATACTGTCGAGCGATATGGCCATCGATCTGGGTACGGCAAACACCCTGGTTTACGTGAAGGGGCGCGGCATCGTCCTCAACGAACCATCGGTGGTGGCCACGATCACGACTCGCGGTGGCAAAAAATCGGTTCGCGCCGTCGGCAACGACGCCAAGATGATGCTGGGCCGCACGCCCGGAAACATCGAGGCGATCCGTCCCATGCGCGACGGAGTTATCGCGGATTTCGAAGTCGCGGAGGAAATGATCAAGCACTTCATTCGCAAGGTGCACAACCGCCGTTCGTTCGCCAATCCGATGATCATCGTGTGCGTGCCGTCCGGCTCGACCGCCGTGGAACGCCGCGCCATTCAGGAATCCGCGCTCTCCGCTGGCGCCCGCCGCGTCTTTCTCATCGAAGAACCGATGGCGGCCGCGATCGGAGCCGGGCTTCCGGTTTCCGAGCCGACCGGTTCGATGGTCGTCGATATCGGCGGCGGCACCACCGAAGTGGCCGTGCTCTCGCTCGGCGGCATCGTCTATTCGCGTTCGGTGCGCGTCGGCGGCGACAAGATGGATGAAGCCATCATCGCCTATATCCGACGCCACCAGAACCTGCTTATCGGCGAAGCCAGCGCCGAGCGCATCAAGAAGGAAATCGGCTCGGCGGCCGCGCCCACCGAAGGCAATGGCACCACCATCGAAATCAAGGGCCGCGATCTTCTGAACGGCGTGCCGAAGGAAATCACCATCACCCAGCGCCACATCGCCGAAGCGCTTGCCGAACCCACCAGCGCCATTGTCGAAGCGGTCAAGGTCGCCCTCGAAGCGACGCCGCCGGAACTGGCAGCCGATATCGTGGACAAGGGCATCGTGCTGACGGGCGGCGGATCGCTGCTCGCCAACCTCGATCAGGTGCTGCGCGAGGAAACCGGCCTGCCGGTTTCCATCGCCGACGATCCGCTTTCTTGCGTCGCCTTGGGCACAGGCCGCGTGCTCGAGAACACGAAAGGCATGCGTCACGTACTCAGCACAGCATTCTGATAGGCCATCCCAAGGGATGATGTGCGCGTAGGGGTGAGCGAGTAGAATATGGCCAACGGCACGTGGAAGATCGCGCGCAATAGAAGCTCCGCTCAGCTTCCGCTTGCGGTCTTTGCCGTTCTGGCGATCGTCGTGGTTCTCATCGGCAAGGCGCAGTCGTCGCTGTTCGACGACGCGCGCACCAAACTCTCAGATTGGACGTCGCCGCTGCTCAAGGCGGTAAACGCTCCCGTCGAAGGGGTTTCACGCTGGGTCGGCAGCATTGGCGAGATCTTCTCGGTCTACAACGAGAACCTGAAGCTCAAGGAAGAAAACGCCCGCCTTCGCCAATGGCAGAGCGCGGCGCTGGTGCTGGACGACCGCGTCAAGCGCTACCAGCTCCTGCTCAATGCCGTTCCCGATCCGACGCTCACCACGGTGACGGCGCGCGTCATAGGCCGCTCCAGCAAACCGTTCCTGGAAACGATGATCCTGGATGCGGGCAAAAAGCAGAGCGTGAAGCCGGGCCAGGCCGTGCTCGATGCCCGCGGCATGATCGGGCGGATTTTCCTCGCCGGCGATCGCACCTCCTGGGTCATCCTACTCACCGATTTGAACAGCCGCATTCCCGTCGTCATTCAACCGGGCAACATCCAGGCGATGATCGCGGGCGACAATTCCGGGGCGCCGACCGTGGAAACGCTTGCGCAATGGGCGACGCTGAAGCCGGGCATGCAGGTTCTCACCTCCGGCGACGGCGGCCTCATTCCGCCGGGCCTGCCGATCGGATCGCTTGCCGCCGACGGTGACCGCTTCCGCGTCGCGCTGCTCGCCGATGCAAGCACGGCCGACGACGTGCAGATCGTCGATTTCAAAACTCCGCCGAACCAGCCGCCGGCCGTGACCAAGAAAGACCTGCCGGCTACCGCCGCCGGCCTCGAACCTTTGGCACCGCCGAGCGATGTGCCTTCGACACAGACTCTGCCGCCGCCAATTTTGAACAATCCAATGTTGAACAAGCCTGCGTTGAACAATACCAACGCGGTGAACACCGCCTCCCCCGGCACCAAGCCCGCGCAGCAAAATCCGCCTGCCGGCCAGAAGCTGGTCACCGGCCCGCAGCCCAACACGGCAAAGACCAATACGGGCCCGAAGCCGACGCTGAATCCAAAAGACAAACCCTCCGATCAAACGCCTGGCGAGGTTGAGTGATAGCGCGGTCATGGAACGGCTTGGACAACTCCCCATGAGCGGTTTCTTCGCGGCGCTGGTGCCCTTCACCTTCGGCGTTCTGGGCGTGTTCCTCGCCAATATTCCGATCTCGCTTTCGGGCGGTCACATCCCCGCGCCGTTGCTCGCTTTGATGCCGGTCTATTTCTGGTGCCTGGTGCGCCCCGATCTGATGCCGCCGGCGGCGGCTTTCGCGCTCGGCCTGATGGAAGACATTTTCTCCGGCGGGCCTGCGGGCGTGTGGACGCTGTCTTTCGTCGCCGCTTACGCCGTCGTCGACCGCCAGCGCGACACCTTCGCCGGCCTTTCGGGGCTGGGCGCCATTCTCGGCTTTGCCGCCGCCATGCTCATCGCTTCGAGCACGGCCTATGTCGTCGTTGCCATCTACTACAGCCATCTGCCGCCGCTGGCGCCGCTGATCGTGCAGATTGCCGTCACGATCCTCTTCTACATTCCGGCCGCCGCCATCCTGAACCGCGTGCATCGCCGTATCGTCGGTCCGTTGCGGAGCGATTTCTGATGTCGCTGTTCGATGCCAAGGACAAAAGCCGTTACGCGACTTTCTCGCGCCGCACCCTCATGGTGACGGGCGGCATGACGGCCGTGTTCGCGACCTTGGCGGGCCGTCTCTATCAGCTCCAGATCCTCGAAGGCGATCAGTTCATGACGCGCGCGGAAGAAAACCGCGTCAGCCAGCGTCTGGTGGCGCCGTTGCGGGGGCGCATCCTCGATCGTTTCGCCCAGGAACTGGCCAACAACCGGCGCAATTATCGCGTTCTGCTGATCCCGGAGCAGGCTTCAGACGGCATCGACGCCGCGCTCGATACCATCGGCCAGATCATCCTCATCACGCCCACGCAGCGCGAACGCATCAAGCGCGACATCGCGCAGAACAAGAAATTTGTGCCTGTCACCGTGGCCGAGAACTTGACTTGGGAAGAATTCGCCCGCGTCAATCTTCATCTGCCCTATCTCTCCGGCATTCAGCCGGACGTGGGCGAGACGCGCGCTTATCCCTTCAACGACGAGATGTCCCACATCCTGGGATATGTCGCGTCGGTTTCGCCGGACGACAAGAAGGACGACCAAGACCCGCTGCTCGACCTTCCCGGGTTTCGCATCGGCAAGCGCGGCATTGAAAAGCAATTCGATGCAGAGATCCGCGGCACCGCGGGCGCCAGCCGCGTGGAAGTCAATGTCTATGGCCGCGTGATCCGCGAACTTGGCCATGAGCCTGGCACGCCGGGTTCGGATATCTACCTCACCATCGACCGCGACGTGCAGCGCTTTACCGCCGAGCGCATGGCTGGCGAGAGCGCGGCCTGTGTGGTGATGGATGTCACCAACGGCGATGTGCTGGCGCTGTGTTCCACCCCCGGCTTCGATCCCAATCTGTTCAACGTCGGAATCAACCACGGACAATGGAACGCGCTGACCTCCGACGATCACACCCCGCTGATGAACAAGGCGCTTTCCGGCGCCTATCCGCCGGGCTCGACCTTCAAACCCGCCATGGCCATGGCGGCGGTTGAGGCGGGGCTCGACGATCTTCAGGTGGTCTGCACCGGTTCGATTACGCTCGGCAACAACGTCTTCCACTGCTGGAAGCGTGGCGGCCACGGCCATGTCGATCTGCATCGCGGCATTCAGCAGTCTTGCGACGTTTTCTTCTATGAAGTCGCCAAGCGTCTCGGCATCGACAAGATGGAAGACGCGGCCCACAAGCTCGGCCTCGGTGAGCGTACCGGAATCGAAATCCCCGGCGAGCGCTCTGGCGTCATTCCCGGCCGCGCCTGGAAAGAGCAGCATTACGGCGTACCCTGGCAGCAGGGCGAAACGCTCGTCACCGGCATCGGCCAGGGTTATGTGCTCGTCACGCCGCTGCAGCTCTGCACGCTCGCCGCCCGCATCGCCAGCGGCAATCAGGTGAGCCCGCGCATCACCCGCGTCGTCGGCCAGAGCGTACAGCCGCGCCCGCAGATCAAGGCGTTGCCGTTCTCCGACAAGGCGATCCTCGCCGTGCAATCGGGCATGAACGCCGTCTGCAACGAACCGGGGGGCACCGCCTACGCCTGGCGCATCCCGGACGCGGGCTTCGAAATGGCAGGCAAGACGGGCACCGCGCAGGTGCGCCGCATCACCAAGGAAGAGCGCGCCACGGGCGTGAAGAGCAATCAATCCTTGCCGTGGAAACTGCGCGATCACGCGCTCTTCATTGCGTTCGCCCCCGTGCAGCAGCCGCGTTACGCTTGCGTCTGCATGATCGAGCACGGCGCGGTGGGCGCCCATCCCCAGGTACAGATCGCGCGCGACGTTCTTCTCTTCGCGCAGCAGCGCAACAGCGCTCAGCTGCCGACCGCCTATCCCGTCAATGCGGCGGGTATCGACGGCGTTGCCAACCGGAGGCCGGCATGAACACGCGCGCTTATGCGGCCGGCCGTGGCACGCTCTCCACCCGCGAGAAGCTGCTCGACATCAATTGGGGCCTGGTCCTGCTCATCGCCGTCGTCGCCAGCATCGGCTTCGCCATGCTCTATTCGGTGGCGGGCGGAAGTTTCTCGCCCTGGGCCGGCAAGCAGATGGTGCGCTTTGCCATCGGTCTCGCATTTCTGATCCTGGCCGCGGTTGTCGATCTGCGCGTGTGGATGAGTTTGGCGTATCCCGCCTATGCGCTCGCGTTTCTATTGCTGGTGGGCGTGGAGGTGGCCGGCAGCGCCGGGCTTGGCGCTCAGCGCTGGATCGAGCTTGGCCCGATCGAGCTGCAGCCTTCCGAGCTGATGAAGATCTCGCTGGTGCTGGCGCTGGCGCGCTATCTGCACGGGCTGTCGGTGGAAGACGTTTCCAAGCCGCTCAAACTTGCCATTCCGCTGGCGATGATCGTGGCGCCAGCAGCACTGGTGTTGCATCAGCCCAATCTCGGTACCGCGTCCATCCTGATGGCAGACGGTTGCGTGTTGTTGTTCCTCTCCGGTCTTTCCTGGTGGTGGATCGCGCCAACCGTCACGGCCATCGCCGCGGCGGTTCCCATCGGCTGGGAATTCTTCCTGCACGACTATCAAAAGGCGCGCGTGATGACGTTCCTCAATCCCTCGACCGACGCGCTCGGGGCAGGGTGGAACATCAGCCAGGCGGAAATCGCGCTCGGCTCCGGCGGCGTCGCGGGCAAGGGCTTCGTGCAAGGCACCCAGAGCCAGCTCAACTTCCTCCCCGAAAAGGAAACCGATTTCATCTTCACCACGCTGGGCGAGGAATTCGGCTTCGTCGGATCGCTGGCGCTGCTGCTGCTCTTCGCGCTCATCATCGGTTACGGCATCCGCATCGCCATGGCCTCGCGCAGCCAGTTCGGCCGCCTGCTCGCGATGGGCCTTACGCTCAACTTCTTCTTCTACATCCTGATCAACACCGCGATGGTGATGGGCCTCATTCCGGTGGTGGGCATTCCCCTGCCGCTGATTTCCTATGGCGGCACGGCGATGCTGACGGTGATGTTCGGCTTCGGCCTGCTGATGAGCGTGCACGTCCACCGCCAGGTCGAAATCCCGCGCCATGCGGCGGGGCTGTTCGGATAGGCGTGTTCTCGCGCCAAATGGCGCGAGAACTACCTAAGTCATTGAATTGATTGGTGGGCGCACAAGGGATCGAACCTTGGACCCGCTGATTAAGAGTCAGCTGCTCTACCGCTGAGCTATGCGCCCGAGAGGCCTGCCGGAATCGGCGGATCGCTCGAAGGCCGGGCTAATAGCAGGGGGACTTGGGCGAGTCCATGCGCGGAAAATCAGTGGATTTCCTGGACGGTTTCTAGCGTTCGTCACCCGAAGTTCGAGAGCCTTTCGTTCCTCTGCCATGCGCGTGCGGGGATCGGCGACTACCGATTTGGCCACACCATTCACGATTGGTCGCCGACCAGTGCCTCGGGAAATTGTATACTGTCGCCAAAGTTCGTGCAGTGCCGGGCAAGTTGACAGATGTCACTCACACAGCGGTGGGAAGAGAGCGTTGGGGCGCGAATGCCGCGATGCCGCGGCATCGCCATGTTCAGTCCTATGCCGCAATAGTGCTGCGAGGCGGCTACGAGGAGAGCGGCATGCGCGGCCGTTTCCGCGTCGGCCCGGGCGATGTTCTTTGGCATGCTCCGTTTGAAGCGCATCTCGATCGCTTTTTTTCGCGCAGTACCGAGATTTTGAATTTGTGCGTTTCCAAGCCGCTCCGCCTGTCGCCATGCGCCGGTCGCGTCGCCGACGCCGATGCCATCGCGCGAGCGGCCGAGCGCGACCCGACCGCTGCAAGCGCCCTCCTTTTGGAGGCGTTCGTCGAGACCGGGCAGAGCGAGAACGATTGGCCGGACCTGCTGGCTTCGGATCTGAGGAAGCATCCCGAGCGAAGCCTTGGGGCCTGGGCGCGGCGGATGGGACTTGCTGGGGAGACACTGTCGCGAGGCTTCAGAAAACTCTACGGCGTCGCACCTGCTCGGTTCCGCGCGGAAGCGCGTGCGGGGCGCGCCCTCGATCTGATTTCGGGCGGAAATATCCCGCTTGCGAGCGTGGCGGCCCAAGCCGGCTTTGCCGATCAGCCGCACATGACGCGGGCGATCAAGAAGCTCACGGGCAAAACGCCTGCCGCGTGGATCTCGACGTCAAATCCGTTCAAGACGGCCGGGGACTGATCTGGCTGTATCCCTTTATGGCCGTTCCATCGACTCATTCGCCGAGCTTTCGGCTGAAGCCGGTTCCGCTCCTTGTCGTGGCGGCGGTCGGATTTGGCCTGCCATATCTGGCAGCCTATGCCGCATATTTTGCGAGCAGGCGGTTCGGGATGCCATCTCCGACGGGTCCGACATTGCCGTGGCTCTATAGCCACCACGCGTTTCAGCTCGCTTTCGCGTTGCTCGCCATCGCGGTGTTCAAGCGCATCGTGCCGGCCGACTACGGCCTGCACCGGCCGCGGGCGAAAACCTATGTCCGCCCGGCCGTCTTGTGGGGAGCATTCTTTGGCGTGTTGATGACGGTCGTCGACTACGCACCTCAGCTTCTCGCACACACCGTTCCGATACTCGACTATCCGCTCACGCCGGCAAATGTCTCGGGCTGGCTGTTTTTCGAGGGCGTCTATGTCGGGCCGACCGAGGAAATTCCGTTTCGCGCTTTGCTGGTGACCTATCTGGCTGCAACGATGCCGGGACGGTTGCGCCTGGGCCGGTTCGAGATGAACGGAGCGGGCGTACTCGTGGCGCTGCTGTTTGCGCTGCTCCATGCAACCAGTTTCTGGGCCGAACCTTGGCCTCTGGCGCTGGGGCAGCAAGTGTATGCCTTCGCGCTCGGTGTCCTCTATGCGTATTGGCTGGAGAAGTCCGGCAGCGTCCTTGCTCCGATCATCGGTCACAATGTCAGCGATGTCGTCGAATATGCTCTGCTCTTCGCCTGGGTCGGCATGTCCTAATGAATCCGGCAACCCACACAACTGAACCACTTGGCACGATTGGTCGGATCTGTTGAAGTCCTTCTGCCTACGCCGCCAATTCTGCCCCAACCATGTTCGGTGCGGCGTGCTCATATCCCGGCGCCCCTTCATTCGAGTGGTCGCATGCGAGCATAAAATTTGGCCGGACAAATCGCATCAAGTCCGTGTGAATGCGCGCAATCGATGTCTGTGTCACAGTTCGCAAGGGTGACGCATGGCGCAAGCGTCGTGCAAGCCTAGGACTGGGGAAGATTTCTTTCATGCCGGCTCGACAAACAACTTTGGCCCAATTGGCCACAACATCTGTGGCAGCAGGACTCACCGCAGCGATCGTCGAAATGATCTTCGTGCTTCCCATCCAGGCTATGTTGGGAGCATCTCCGCTGATCGTGTTTCAATCCATCGCCAGCGGTGCGTTGGGCCGAGCCGCCTTCACGGGAGGTCTATACGCCGCGTCCCTGGGCGTAGCGGTTCATCTGTTCGTCTCTCTAGTGGCTGCTGCGATCTTTGTTTTTGCGGCATCGCGGTGGGATGTCCTGATCCGCAAACCGGTCATGAGCGGAATAATTTTTGGCGTGATGGCCTATATCGTCATGACGTTTGTCGTCGTTCCGCTTTCTGCCATCGGGTTCAGACTACCCAAATCTTTGCCACTCTTTCTGGCGAGTTTTGGCATACACCTCTTCGCCTTCGGTCTGCCGATTTCCCTGGCGAGCCGGCTTTTGCTCTCCCGATCGGCCGGCGTGAAGCCTCTGAAGGCTTACGCCGCCACCTCCGCCTCCGCGACGTCCGGCGCGTGGTGCTCGTAGCCCGGTGCCAGAATTTTTCCCACCGAAAAACGCACGACGAGCAGGATCGCTGCGGATCCCAGCATCAGCCCGACGTGCAACAACCAGAACGTGGTCGCCGGTATCTTCTCCAGAAAGCCGCCGAGCCAACCCACGAACATGTTGCCCATGAAAAGATGTGTGTAGTAGATGCCGATGATGATGCCCGCCCATCCCTTCGGCGCGGCGCGCGAATAGAGCGCAATGCCGACAGGCAGCACGTTGGCGAAGCCCAGATCGTTGATGAGGTGAAAACCTACTGCCCAGCCGAGGCCCACTTTCTGATGGCTCGAGGCGACGATGGCTGAGGCGCCCGCCAGCATGAGCGGCGCAAACGCGGAAATCACCACGCCGATGGTGATCTTGGTGATCTCGTCGGGTTCGGTCCATTTCCTGGACCACCAGCGCCAGAAGGCGACGGATGCGAAAATGGTGGCGGCGCTGAAAGCGGCATCGAACGACAAAAGCCAGGTGAGCGGCATCGTCTCGCCGTAGAAGACGAGCTGATAATGCGAATCCGCCCACACGATATAGGCGTTGAAGATCTCTTGATTGCCCACGAGGGAGACTGCCAGTACCGGCAACAGCGCCACCAACACCGCGATCCGGACTTTGTCGCTGCGTTGGAGTGGCGGGCGTGCCACGGTCGCGCCTGCCGCGTCACGCTTCGGTTCAGGCGGCAGGGCATAGCGTCCTGAAAGATAGGTCGCGAGCCCGATCAGCATGCCGACACCGGCCGCGCCGAAGCCCCAATGCCAGCCCACCTTCTCGCCCAGCGTGCCGCACACAAATGGGGAGATGATAACGGCGATCTGCACCGACATGAGAAAGACCTGGAACGCATCGGCGCGGCGCGGATCGTCGGGGCCGTAGAGTTCGCCGACCTGCGAGGCGATGTTGCCTTTGAAGCAACCGACGCCGATCAGCAGGCACAGCAACGCGAGCAGAAAGCTCACCTCGAACGCCATCAGGAAGTGGCCGATCGCCATCAGAAGAGCGCCGGTCGCCACCGCGTTGGTCCGCCCGATGATGCGATCCGCCAGCAACCCGCCGGCGATGGGCGTCAGATAAACCAGGCCCGCATAGAGTCCGAAAATTGCTGAAGCGAGCGCCTGCGGCGACAGTGGCCCGTACATGCCTTCGATGAACGCGCGAAACGGCGCGAAGGCGAAGACCTTGTCGACATGACCGGGCAGCAGAAGATATTTGGTCATGTAGAGCATTAGCAGCGCCTGCATGCCGTAGTAGGAAAAGCGCTCCCAGAATTCAGAGAATGCGAGCCAGCCGAGGCCGGAGGGATGACCGAGGAAAGCTGTGTTGCTTAGTTTTCTGGCCATAAGGAAATCCTTGCGCCGTTGCCGACTCATGTTTGTGGAGCGCAAACCAGATTTCGCCGATCCGCGCGATGCACGTTTGCGTGTGATGTCCGGCGCTACGCTGCCTTTCGTGCGCCGGTGGCTTGCGCGTAGTGGTCGGCGACGACGCTCGCGATGCACATCGTCACGCGTTTGCCCGTGGGGATGTCGAGGAATTCGTTGGGGCCGTGTGCATTGGAATGCGGTCCCAGAACGCCGGTGATGACGAATTGCGTTTTGGGAAATTTCGCGCCCAGCATGCCCATGAAGGGGATGCTGCCGCCTTCGCCCATATAGGCCGGCGGCTTTCCGAACGCCGCCTTGGACGCGGCGGCGACCGATTCCTCCAGCCAGGATGAAAGCGCGGGTGCGTTCCATCCCGCCATGCCGTCTTCGCCTTTGAAGCTCACCTGCGCATTGTAAGGCGGCGAGGCTTCCAGCGCGGTTTTCATAGCGGTAGTCGCCACAGCACCGCTTACATTCGGCGGCAAACGCATGCTCAGTTTCGCCATCGTAAATGGCAGCATCACATTGCCGGCATCCTTGGGTAGCGGCAGGCCGTCGATCCCGATGGTGGCAAGCTGCGGCCGCCAAGTCCGGTTGAGGATCAGCTCCTTGAGATCGTCGATGATCGGTTTGGTTCCGCCTGCCCAGGGAAACTTGCTGTAGACATCCTTGGCGAGGACGTCCGCGGTGGCTTGCGCCTGCGCTGCGCGCTCTGCGGGGATGTCACCGTACAATTCCTTCAGCAGTACTTTTCCCGTCGCGGAATCTTCGATGCGCGCCAGCAATTGCTGCAGGATGCGGAAACTCGAAGGCACAATGCCCGACGCATCGCCCGAATGCACACCCTCGGTCAGCACGCGCACGGTCAGATCGCCGGAGGTCAGCCCGCGCAGCGACGTCGTCAGCCACAGCTGATCGTAATTGCCGCAACCGGAATCCAGACACACCACCAGCGACGGCTTGCCGATCCGCGAGGCCAGGTGATCGACGTAGAACGGCAGGTCGTAGCTGCCGGATTCTTCGCACGCCTCGATGATGATAACGCAGCGCGCATGGGGAATGTTCTGGTCTTTCAGCGACAGGAGCGCGGTGAGCGAACCGAACATCGCATAGCCGTCGTCGGCGCCGCCGCGGCCGTAGAGACGGTTTCCGCGGCGCACAGGCGTCCATGGTCCCAGGCCTTCACCCCAACCGGTGAATTCCGGTTGTTTGTCGAGATGGCCATAGAGCAGAACGGTTTCGCGCGCCCCTCCGGGAATCTCGATCAGGATCACCGGCGTGCGTTTGGGAAGCTGGACAACTTCAACCGTCGCGCCAGGAAAAGCGGTAACGTGATCGCGTGCCCACTTTTCCAGAAGCTTGACGGCGTCGCGCATATAGCCGTGCGCTTCCCACTCCGGATCGAAGGCCGGAGATTTGTTGGGGATGCGGATATATTCGCTCAGGGTGGGAACAATGGAATCTTCCCAGCACTGGTCGATGAATTTCGTGATTTTCCCGCCATCCATTTCGAATCTCGTTGTTGTGTGTCTTGCGCCGCAGTCTAAGCGCGGCGCAGTTCCCTGAAAACACCCCTAAGTTCCTAAAGGAAAAGAGAAAATTGTGCATGGAACCGGAACGGCGTGCCGCCATGCCACGTTTCTTAGGCACCCCCCGACAATGGCCGACACAAGGGCCAACCAGGAGAGCTTGATGCCGAACAATCCGAACAATCCGAGCAATCAGAACAATCCAAACCGTTACGACACCGACGATCAGCGCAAGAAAGACGCCGGCAGACAGATGGGCGACAAGGATCAGTCCACGCGCCCGCGTGACGGTCAGAAAGACCAGCATGATCAGCATGGCCAGCACGGCCAACAGGGTCAGCGCGACGACAAGGATTTTGGCCGCAAGGGCAACCAGCACTGATCTCAGTCGCCAGTCTACGAGAACGGTCCCGCATCGAAAGGTGCCGGGCCGTTCGCGTTTGCGCGCTCGCTTGCTTATGATTGAAGGCGCAAATGCGCGCGAGGCTTCCATGAAAGGCAGACATATCGTCGTCACCGGAGCGTTTGGCGTTCTGGGCGCCGCCGTGGTGAGGGCGCTCGAGCGCGAGGGCGCCAAAGTTGCAGCTGTCGATCGCGCGCCGAAGCCGGCAGGAATTTCGGGCATCGCGTTCGGCGGTATCGACATCGCCGATGCCCCTTCCGCTGCGCGTGTGTTGGCCGACGCGGAAAAACAGATGGACGGGCTCGATGGGCTGGTGAATGTCGCGGGCACCTTTCGCTGGGAAACGCTGGCGGAAGGCAAGCCCGAAACTTGGGACTTTCTCTACAACGTCAATCTCAAGACCGCCGTCGTCGCCTCGCAAGCGGCGCTCGCCTCTTTGGTGAAGAACAAAGGCGCGATCGTGAATGTCAGCGCCGCCGCCACGGCGAAGGCCGCAGCCGGCATGGGCGCCTATACGGCGTCGAAATCCGGCGTCTCGCGCTTGACCGAAAGCCTCGCCGAGGAAATGAAGGCCAAAGGCGTGCGGGTGAACGCGGTGCTTCCCACCATCATCGACACGCCGCAAAACCGCAAAGACATGCCCGATGCCGATTTTTCGAAATGGGTTTCGCCGGACGCGCTCGCCGACGTGATCGTGTTTCTTCTCTCCGACAGGTCCCGCGCCATCACCGGCGCACTCATTCCGGTCGCCGGCAAGGTTTAGCAGAAAAGGAATGATTCACGCGGAGCCGCGGAGACGCGGAGCGGTTCGAGCAATCCGCGCTTTGGCATTCTGGATGGAGTGAATCACTTGGCGCGCGAAGCGCGCCAGAAAACCTTCTTGGCAAACCTCAAAAAACTCATCCACCGAAGACACGGCCCGCTCCGCGTCTCCGCGGCTCCGCGTGAATCATTTCCTTTTTTTATTTTCCGTCGAAAAAAAAGAGCGCGGAAGATGTCTCTCCCGCGCTCTCTTTACAACGACTAGAGCAATTTTGGAATGAGCTGACTCGGGATGGATTCCCAAAGTTGGCTTGATAAGCGAGTCTCGGATCGAAGCTGATTCGGGAGGCGCGGATGGCGCGAGCCTATTCCCAGGATTT
>JACQDN010000058.1 GCA_016201105.1 Pseudomonadota bacterium | reverse complement strand
TCATCGAGCGCTGCTTCTGCAGGCTTAAGGATTTCCGCCGGATCGCCACTCGCTACGACAAACTCGCCAGCAATTTTCTCGCCGCTGTCCACCTCGCAGCCCTCGTCGCATACTGGCTTTAATTGAGTCCGGACCCTAGTCCGGCACCAGTCAACATCATTGAGCCGACGTTATCGCATTCCTAAAAGCCGCGTCTACTTTTAGACAATATCTGGGTCCATTTGAGGGGCGACTATGAGTAGTGAAAACGAGTTTCTGTTGTGTGTGTATGATCAGATAAGGGAATTTTATGCTGTGCGCCGGTGGGTGCCCCTCGGTTTGAATCCTAGCGTAGAAGAGGCGCTCTCTGCGCTACTCAACATTGAGGCCTTAGAGAAACCAGATGCCAATGTCGAAACAGATGCTGGCGACTATCATGTTTTCTCATGGACGACCGATCCAATAGAGAAATCGACGCTCGCATCGAATCTGCCCTCGCCGTATGTCGTTCTCGCGGTGCGCTCGGATTCTCCGAAGGAGTGGGCGGCTCGCATCCGATCACTGTTGCAAGCGCTTCCAGAGGCGAAACGAGGCATTGACGTTTGGTTCGCGGATGTGAGCGCATTTGCAAGCCTCAAGGCTGTCGAAGGCCCCCGCTCCGACGAGCCGACTACTCATTCCGGTAGAATTTTGAAAGCATTCAATGTTCGACCGTCATTCGGACCAATTAGCGTCGATCTGAAATTGCTCGGTAAGGCTGTCGGTCACCTCTTCAAGAAGTAGCGCCGCCCAATGCAGGATGTGTCTGCCGCCGCGGTTCTGTTCTACCGCAGGGGAATATCATGCGTCCGGTTGCGAGTGGTCCCTCCGTAGGGATGTTTGCGTGCGTTGAAGCGTTACAAGGCTCTCGGTGCATCCGCGTTCGGCGCAGACAACATTCCGTACGGTACATCAAATACGCCTTGAACACGGAATCCCCCAACGCCTAGACTCCGCAGGTGCACGAAGGACTGGGAGCATTCATGAAACCTCAGCGCGAACCGGAGCCGCAGGCCAAGACGGTCGGCGTTTGGGTACGAGTCTCAACCGAGGACCAAGTGCGCGGCGAAAGCCCTGAAGTTCACGAGAAGCGTGCGCGCATGTACGCGGAAGCGCGTGAGTGGGATGTGCGGACAGTGTATCGGTTAGAAGCCGTCAGCGGAAAGTCCGTCATGGGACATCCGGAAGCCCAGCGGATGCTTGCAGACATCAGGTCGGGAACAATCTCTGGCCTTGTGTTTTCAAAACTCGCCCGTCTCGCAAGAAACACAAAGGAGCTATTGGAGTTCGCCGATCACTTCCGCGACGCTCATGCAGACATGATTTCCCTAAACGAAGCCATCGACACCGGCTCGCCGGCAGGGCGCTTCTTCTTCACGCTTCTCTCGGCAATGGCGCAGTGGGAGCGCGAGGAAATCGCGGAGCGCATCGCTGCCTCGGTTCCCATTCGCGCCCGCATGGGCCGTCCCATCGGCGGCGTGGCGCAGTTTGGGTATCAATGGAAAGACAAGAAGCTCATTCCCGACCCCAAGGAAGCACCGGTTCGCGCGCTCATGTATGAACTCTTCTTAGAGCATCGGAGAGCGAGAACCGTTGCGCGGCTCATGAATGAGCGCGGATACCGGACCCGCAAGGGTACGCCCTTCAACAACATGACAGTGAAGCGGCTTCTTTTAGACCCCACCGCCAAGGGCCTCCACCGCCAGAACTATACCCGCGCCCGCTCGCACGGGAAGAATTGGGAGTTGAAGCCGAAAGAGGATTGGGTCGAGACTCCTGTTGAGCCCATCGTGTCGGTCGAGATGTGGGAGAAGGTCAACGCCATCCTTGAGAACAGGCGGACGACGTTCAATCGCCCCTCGCGCCAATCGAGGCACCTCTTTGCTGGATACGCATACTGCTCCTGCGGCGGGAAGATGTACGTCTGGAGCGCGAACCCGAAGTACGTGTGCAAGGTATGCAGAAACAAGATTCCCTCAGCCGATCTTGAGGCGGCCTTCCGCGACCGCTTGCAGGAGTTCATCGTCTCTCCCCAAGAGGTGGCCGCGCACCAAGGAGCTGGCGACGAAGCCCTCAGGGAGAAGGAGCGCCTTATCGAAGCGGCCGAAGCCGAACTCAAGAAGATCGGGGCCGCAGAGGACGAACTCTTCGACCTGTACCACCAAGGACAGGTGCCTAAGGAGGACTTCGGGAGGAGGCACAAACCCCCTGTCAGAGAGGCGCACACAGCTAGAGGACGAACTGCCGAGGCTTCAGGCGTCCTTAGATGTTATCCGCATGCAAAGGCTCTCCGAGGGCGTCGTCGCGACCGAGGGGGCGGATTTGGCCGTGAGGTGGGACGAATGCACCACGGAAGCCAAGCGGCAGTTCGTGGAGGCGGTCTGCGAGCGGATAACAGTGGGAAAGGAGGAGATTCGGATGAATCTCGGGTACTTTCCCGAGGCAGCAACAAGGTATCACATCAACAACGATGCGTCCGTCTTCACCCCCGGTCTCAGCTGAAACTCTGGCTCTCAAGGCCTTGGGATTTCTTGCCGAATCGCCGGAAAGGCTGTCGCGGTTTCTGGACCTCTCGGGGGCAAACGTTGCCACGCTGCGGCAAAGCGCTCAGGAACCCGAATTCCTGGCGGCCATATTCGACTTTTTGCTGGCCGATGAACCGCTTCTGACCGCTTTCTGCCAGAGCGAATCGCTCGATCCGAAGTCGCTGCAAACCTTGCGGCGCGCGTTGCCCGGCGCATGAGCGGAACTTTCCACACCGACGCGGCGACCGTGCCGCTCAGGAGCGGGCGTCCGCTGCTCATTGTGGACGCCGATGAGGTGCTGTTGCGATTCGCCGACGGCTTCGACCGTTTCCTGCGGCAACGGGAACTCTTCCTCGACCTCACCTCCTATCGCCTCCACGGCAATGTGAAGCGGCTTTCCGACCAGACCCCGGTACTCGACATCGAGGTGACCGCGCTGCTGGAAGATTTTCGCAGCGAACTGGATTGGCTGGAAGCGGTCGAAGACGCGCGCGAGACGATTGCGGCGCTGACGACGCTGCTCGACATCGTGGTGCTGTCCAACGTCAACGCGTCGCAGGCGCCTGCCCGGTTGCGCAATCTGACGGCGCTGGGAATGCACTATCCGCTCGTCGTCAACAGTGGAGCCAAAGGCCTGGCGGTCAAGGCGTTGGCGCAACGCGCGGGACGGCCCGCGTTCTTCGTGGACGACATTCCCCAACATCACGCCTCCGTCGCGGAAATGGCGCCTGAAGTATTCCGCATTCATCTCATCGGCGACGAGCGGCTAAAACCGCTGTTGCCGCTGTCGCCCCATGTCCATCTTCGCGCCGAAACCTGGCATGATGCCGACGCGTTCATTCGCCGGACGTTGGCGGGTTCGCCGCTCGTGGAGAGCTGACATGCGCTTTGGAATCGATCTCGGCGGCTCGAAAATCGAAATCGCGGCCCTGGCTGACGATGGAACCATAGCTTTGCGCCATCGCGTGCCCACGCCGCATTCGGGGTATGACGAAACCATTCGCGCCATCGCCGATCTCATTCTGCAATCCGAAGCGAAACTCTCGCAGCGCGGCACGGTGGGCGTTGCCATCCCCGGCGCACTCAGTCTGAAAACCGGCCTTGTGAAGAATGCGAATTCGACACGGCTGATCGGACATCCGCTCGACAAAGATCTCGCGAAAGCCATCAACCGGCCCGTGCGCGTGGCAAACGACGCCAACTGTTTCACGCTTTCCGAAGCCGCGGACGGCGCTGCCGCCGGAAAAGAGATCGTGTTCGGAATCATCGCCGGCACCGGCGTGGGCGGTGGGATCTGCATCGATGGACATGCGCTGACCGGGGCGCACGCGATCACCGGCGAATGGGGTCACAATCCTCTGCCGGGGCCCCGGCTCGATGAAATTCCCGGACCGCCATGCTACTGCGGCAAGAATGGCTGCATCGAATCCTGGTGCAGCGGACCGGCTTTGGAAAGAGAGTTCGGGAAAAGGTCTCGCCGCAAACTTAACGCATCGGACATCTCAGAAGCTGCCGTCAAAGGCGACGCCGACGCCATCGTGACGATCGACGCGTGGCTGGATCGGTTCTCGCGCGCGATCGCCTCCATCGTCAACGTTCTCGATCCTCACGCCATTGTCGTGGGCGGCGGACTTTCCAATATCGACGTGCTCTATCGCGAGGTGCCTGCGCGCGTGGAACGTTATTCCTTCACGCCGGAAGGACAGACACCGATTTTGAAGAACAAGCATGGCGATTCCAGCGGCGTGCGAGGGGCTGCCTGGTTGTGGCAGCTGGGCGAGAAATCCAAGGGCTTGCCGCCTTGAGCGCGTTCTGCCGCGACTGCTTCAGCGACGCTGCAGAGAGTTCTGCGCGCTGCAAAGTTTGCGGCGGACGGCACATCGCAAACCACAAGGAATTGGACACGCTCTGCATCGCCCATCTGGACTGCGACGCGTTCTACGCGGCGATTGAAAAGCGCGACAATCCCTCGCTCGTCAACAAACCGGTGATTGTGGGCGGCGCCAAGCGGGGCGTGGTGTCGACCTGCTGCTATGTCGCGCGCACGTTCGGCGTGCGTTCGGCCATGCCGATGTTCCAGGCACTCCGGCTTTGCCCGCAGGCGACGGTCATCAAGCCGAACATGGCGAAATATGCCGAGGTCGCCCGCTCGGTGCGCGCGCTCATGCGCGAGCTGACACCGCTGGTCGAACCGCTCTCGCTGGACGAAGCCTATCTCGATCTGTCCGGCACCGAGCGGCTGCACCATTTGACGCCGGCCAAGAGCATGGCGCGGCTGGCCAAGCGCATCGACGACGAGCTGCGCATCACCGTGTCGATCGGGCTCAGCTTCAACAAATTCCTTGCCAAACTCGCTTCCGAACTCGACAAGCCGCGCGGATTCGCCGTGATCGGGCGCGCGGAAGCCAGGACTTTCCTGCGGGACAAGCCCGTGGCCTTCATTCGCGGCGCGGGCGTGGCGCTTCAGGCAAAGCTGGCGCGCGATGGCATCACCAAGATCGCGCATCTGCAGGACGCCGATGCCAAAGAACTCGCCAAACGTTACGGCAGCACCGGACTGTGGTTGCACCGCTTGGCGCATGCCGAAGATTCCCGCCGCGTCAATCCCGAGGGCGAGTTGAAAAGCGTTTCGTCCGAGACGACCTTCGAGCGCGATATCGCCAAGCCCGAAGATCTCGAGCGTATCCTGTGGCAGCAGGCCGAGCGGGTATCTGAGCGCGCCAAGTCCAGCGACGTCGGCGGGCGCACCATCGTTCTTAAGCTCAAATCGGCGAATTTCCGGCTCAAGACGCGCAGCACTTCGCTGGAAGAAGCGACGCAGCTGGCCGACAGGATATTCCGCACCGCCCGTACCGCGCTGGTGCGCGAGGCGGACGGCACGGCTTATCGGCTGCTCGGCGTAGGCATCACCAATCTTTGCCCTGCGCATGAATGCGACAAAGGCGATCTTCTCGATCCTCACGGCGGCAAACGCGCTGCCGCCGAGCGCGCCATCGACCGCGTGCGTTCGAAATTCGGCGGCGCCGCAGTCGGCAAGGGAAGATCTCTCAAACCTTCACCGGCCAAGCCGCTACCGGCAAGACGGTAGCTTTTCGAGTTTCACCAGCCGCGCCTTCATCGTGAATTTCGGGTAGATCAAGCTCATGGTGCCGATGACGCCGTTGGCATAGAGGTGCGATGCGACTTCGTAATCCGGCGTATCCATGTCGCCGCTTTGGGGAAAGAAACTCACCAAAACCGGATAGGCCGGGACGTTCTTGAGCAAGCCCTGCGTGTCGGCACGTCTCTCGTCGGCCGTCTGCGCCGGCGAGGCGGGATGCCCGATGGTGGCGAGCGCGAGATAAAGCTGATCTTCCGACCCGCCCTGAAACACCGTGCGCCGTGCCGTCGATGCGCCCGCTTGCGCGGCTTTGATCATGTCCACGGCTTGCGGCGTCGGAAACAGCGTTTCCGCCGGCAAAACGAAGCGCTTGCGTTTGCCGGCGGCGATGACGACCTCGCCGCCCGCGGCCGACAACGTCGCCTTGCCCTTCTCTCTTTCGTCCACCTTGTTGTTGATGACGTTGGTGGCGTCGAACGTCATCGCGCGGCCGTCTTTGCTTTCCCACAATTGAATCGAGAAGTCGGAGCGCGTGATGTCGGCGTCCGTATCCACCATATCGGCCACGAAGCGCTGCGTCGTCGACCAGCCCGTGCAGACATCGCGGAATTCAGTGACGGTGCGGCCGCGCACCGAGACAACGGCGCCGGGTGAGGTGCGGTCCAGGGAGACTTCATAGGTGGCGCGGTGGGAAAGAAGCTGGACTGGGACCGGTCCGCGCGCCGCGGCGGTAAAAACGATGAAGGCAAACGCCGCCAATATCGAACGCAAAACAAAACTCATCGCGGCGAACCGTCGTGTCCCCGCAGACTTCCGTAGAGCTCGGGGCGCCGATCCCGGAACAGTCCCCATGAAGCGCGCATCTTGGCGACCTCGTCGAGATCGAACGTCGCCGTGACGACGCCTTCGTTTGTGCGGTCGAGTTCGGCGACGATTTCACCGGTCGGACCAGCCACGAAAGACGAGCCGTAGAACGTGATCTCACCCGCCTGCCCTTTTTCCTTGCCAATGCGATTGGAGGCGACCAGCGGCACGTAGTTTGCGCCGGCATGGCCCTGCATCACGCGGCGCCAATGATCGCGGCTGTCGACAGGGGGCGACGGCGGCGGTTCGGTGCCGATGGCGGTGGGATAGAACAAGGCCTCGGCGCCCATCAACGCCATGGCGCGCGCGCCTTCGGGAAACCACTGGTCCCAGCAGATGCCGACACCGAACGTGCCGAAGCGCGTCTTCCACACCTTGAAGCCGGTATCGCCGGGCGTGAAATAGAACTTCTCTTGATAGCCCGGTCCGTCGGGAATGTGCGACTTGCGATAGAGGCCGAGCACTTTGCCGTCGGCATCGACCATCGCCAGCGAATTGAAATGCGCGCGCCCCGCTTGTTCGAAGAAGCTCACCGGAAGGACCACGTTCAGCGATTTCGCAAGTTCGGCCATTTCCGCAATCAGCGGATTGCCCTCGAAGGGGGCTGCGAGCGCGAAGTGATCGGCGAGCTGGTCCTGGCAGAAATAGGGCGTCTCGAACAATTCCTGCACCAGCACGACATTGGCACCCTTGGCCGCGGCGGCGCGCACCAAGTCCTTCGCCTTGGCAATGTTGGCTTTGCGATCCCACGAACAGGCGAATTGCGAAGCCGCGAGCGTGACGCTTCTCATTGCAAATGATCTTTCCAGTACTCATGCGCTACATTGTCGAACCCCAATGATTGCGCAATCCGTTGCCGTCGACGAATGAGCAGAACGGGACCGAGGATCGTAGCCGGTAGGCCAAAATATTCGATCGCCGAAAGCTCGGAAAAGCTCAAAAAATAGATGCCAAAAATTATAGCGGAAACCGCCCAAATGGCCGTGAACAGTGCGATCACCAGAAATACAGCTATTACCCGCACCATTTATTTCGGCTCCTGTTGCGTGATGCAGTGAATGCCGCCGCCGCCCTGCACGATATCCAGCGCGTCGATCTGCAGGATGTCCCGCCCGGGAAAACACTCGGCGATGACGGCACGGGCCTTTTCGTCGTTTACGTCGTCGAAGGCGGGCATCACCACGCCGCCGTTCGGCA
Organism: Pseudomonadota bacterium; assembly: GCA_016201105.1. Lineage (GTDB taxonomy): Bacteria > Pseudomonadota > Alphaproteobacteria > Micropepsales > Micropepsaceae > Rhizomicrobium. The sequence goes on along the minus strand of JACQDN010000058.1, from coordinate 83,452 downwards.
GATAGAAATTGATGTAGCTGACAGCAAGGAGCTTGCCGCGCCAATCCTCGCCGAGTTTCTCCGGCTGCGCCACTTCCACGATCTCGATGCGGCGGCCTTCGGCGTCGCGCGCTTCGCTGAGCCGGCGGATCGCTTCCATCGTCGGCTGAAAGTCGGGATGCGATTTGGCCGCCGGAACGCCGACCAGAACCCGACCGGGGGCCACGAAGCAGGCAATGTTGTCGATATGGCCGTCGGTTTCGTCATCCGAGAAACCGTCGCCCAGCCAGAGGATGCGGCGCACGCCGGTAAAAAGGGCGAGGCGTTCTTCGACCTGCTGCTGCGTGAGATGCGGATTGCGATTGGCATTCAAGAGGCACTGTTCGGTGGTGATCAGAGTGCCTTGGCCGTCCGTGTGAATGGCGCCGCCTTCGCACACCAGAGGCGCCTCGTAGACTGGCACATCGGAATGGCGCAGCGCGCGTGCGGCGAACGTCATGTCTTCCGTGTACGGACTGTATTTGTTGCCCCAGGCATTGAATTGCCACTGCACGCCGGCGCGCGCGCCCTTGGGGCCGAGCAGAAAGGTCGGGCCGATGTCGCGCGCCCAGGAATCGTCCAATGGCATTTCCAGCACCTCCGCCTTGCCCGCCGTGGCAAGCTTGGCTTCCGCGACGTCGCCGGGACGCGCGCACATCACAACCTTCTCGAACGACGAGATGGCGCGTGCGACGCGCGCATAGGCCTGTTTGGCGCGAAGCAAACCGTCGGGGCCGCCCCAGGCTTCGACGCGGCAGGGCCAGCACATCCATGTGCGCGTATGCGGCGCCCACTCGGCGGGCATCGCATAACCGTCACGCGCGGGGCATGGATCGTCGGCGTCGAGCATTCTGGTCATGCTTCTCTATAGCCTTTCGCGCACGCGCGCGGGAACCCCTCGCACCGGGGACGGCAACCGACTAGTTTGTATCCTTCAAGGAGACATCAATGCCCGGAAAGATCGATTCACGTCTTGCGGAACTTGCCATCACATTGCCCACGCCGCCCGCGCCGGTGGCGAGCTACGTGCCTTATGTGGTGAGCGGAAAACAGGTTTTCATATCTGGCCAGGTGACGGTGGCACCCGACGGTCTCAAATATCTGGGCATCGTAGGCAAGGATCTGACGCTGGACGACGGCAGGGCGGCGGCCCGGCTCTGCGCCGTCAATGTGCTGGCACAATTGAAGGCGGCGGCCGGCGATCTCGACCGCGTGAAACGCTGCGTGAAACTTGGGGTGTTCGTGAATGCCGTACCCGGCTTTACACAGCACCCCGAAGTGGCCAATGGGGCGTCCGATCTGATCGTGGAGGTGTTCGGCGACGCCGGGCGGCATGCGCGCGCGGCTGTGGGCGCAGGATCGCTGCCCCGCAATGTCGCAGTGGAAGTCGAGGCGGTGTTCGAGCTCGCGTGAAGAAAGACATCATCGCGCGTGTTGCGGGATCGGCTGCAGAAATCGGCGCTGCGGCCTGGAACGCTTGCGCCAATCCGCAAGCCAGCGACGATCCGCATCCGTTCTTGCGCTATGAGTTCTTCGAGGCGGTAGAGCAATCCCGTTCGGCGACGGCGCGCACGGGTTGGCAGCCCTGCCATCTCATCATCGAAAACAACGGTGCGATCGACGGGCTGATGCCCTGTTACCTCAAGAGCCACAGCCAGGGCGAATATGTCTTCGATCATGGCTGGGCCGATGCCTTCGAGCGCGCGGGCGGCAGCTACTATCCCAAATTGCAGGCCTCAGTGCCGTTTACACCCGTGACGGGACTGCGGTTGTTGGTCTCGGCGAACGCCGATCTCGAGAAAACCCGCAACGCCTTGCTCGCAGCGGGCGCGGCCGCGATCAAGGAATTCGACGCCTCATCGTTGCACATCACTTTTCTCACCGAAGAGGAATGGAAAGCCGCCGGCGCGTTGGGATATCTTCAGCGCAACGATCAGCAATTTCATTGGGAAAATCAGGGTTACGAAAATTTCGAGCAGTTCCTGAACGCGCTGTCCTCTTCAAAGCGCAAGAACTTGCGGCGCGAGCGCACGGCGGTACGCGAAGCGGGCGTCACGTTCGACTGGCTGACGGGCAGCGACATCACCGAAGCGCATTGGGACACGTTCTTCGCATTCTACATGGACACGGGCGGGCGCAAATGGGGCCGGCCTTATCTGACACGGGAATTCTTCAGCCGCGTCGGCGCGAGCATGGCCGATCAGATCTTGCTGGTGATGGCCAAGCGCGACGGACACTATATTGCAGGCGCACTCAACTTCTCCGGCGAAGGCGTCCTCTTCGGCCGCAATTGGGGTTGCACCGAATTCGTTCCCTTTCTGCATTTCGAGACCTGTTATTACCAGGCCATCGATTTTGCCATTGCGCGAGGCCTGAAACGAGTGGAGGCCGGCGCGCAAGGCGAGCACAAGCTTCTGCGCGGCTACATGCCAGTGCCGACCTACAGTGCGCATTTCATCGCCCATGCGGGCCTGAGACGGGCCGTCTCGGACTATCTGCAACGCGAACGCGAATCCGTCACCGAACAGATCGAGGCGCTGACGGAACACGGACCGTTCAAAAAAAACTGCTAGAAGACACTTGTGGCATTCGGCAGCCGTGTTTGCGCCTGTGTCACCCGCGCGATGATAATCGCGAGCAACAGCGCAGCCGGCACATCCGCCGCAGCCGAAGCGAATGAAGCGCCGATGCTCGCTACTAATGCCGATAAGTCCTTGGAGAGCGAAAGACGGAAGGTTACGACTCCGAAGAAATTCGATGCCAACCAGAAAAACCACCACCACGGCAGCAGAGCCGAGACTTTGACTTGTTTGCCTACGGGATCGAAGCTGGCGCGCCAAATCTCTTTCATGGCCTGGTACGGCTTCCATAGATAAGCGATAGGAACAAAGAACCAACCAACAGCCCAACCCGGCGAGAATTCGATCGGAACCGATGCCGTCGCGTGCAAATTGCTGTTGCTGCGATAAATCCAGCGCAACACGGATACGCCGGTGGTGATCAACGCCAGCAGTCTGACAATCGAAACGAGACGTCTGGGGCCATCGATAGCCTCCGCATCTGTCAGCAGGGTTGCCCGATTGGACGAACCGTTCAGAATGGCCGACAGGAGCGAATACTCAATTCCGGTCGATACCATTTTTGCGACATCGATCACTATCAGCGCGATGAGGCACCAGCGCGCGAATCGAGCCAACCGTTCAGGGTCGACGAATTGCCGTGTTGCATTGGCCACGATTGCCCCCGATTGTATTGCGCCCTGATGAAGGTTATCGGAGATGTCATACGATCCCAACAACGTCTTCGCGAAAATCCTGCGCCGCGAGCTGCCGTGCGTGAAACTCTACGAGGACGATCTCACCCTCGCCTTCCTGGACATCATGCCGTCCATCGAAGGTCACACGCTCGTCATCACCAAGGAAGCGGCTGAGGGCATTCTCGATTTGTCGCCGGAAGGCGCAGCAGCCCTGATCAAGACGGCGCAAAAAGTCACCAAAGCGGTCAAGAAGGGGCTCGATTGTCCCGGCATCATGCTGGTGCAGCTGAACGGCGCGGCTGCCGGCCAAAGCATCCCGCATATCCACTTCCACATCCTGCCGCGGGCGGGCGGCATCGATTTGAAGCTGCACGGACGCGGCATGGTAGATGCGAAGACGCTGGAGCCGATCGCCGCAAAAATTCGGGCGGCGCTGTGATCCTCGAGCACGCCGTCCTGAACGTCAAAGCGGGTCAGTCGCGGGAATTCGAAATTGCCATGCGCAAGGCGCGCGCTTTCATCGAGTCCGCAGCCGGCTTTCAAGGCATGGAAATCAGGCCCTGTGTAGAGACGAAAGACCGCTATCTACTGCTGGTGCGGTGGTCGAGCCTGGAAGCGCACACCGTAGGCTTTCGTCAGTCGGCCGCCTACCAGGAATGGCGCGCCCTCCTGCACCAATTCTACGAGCCGTTTCCCACCGTAGAGCACCACGGCGCACCGCTCTGATCTTCGTTTTCCGCGGTGTTTCTAGGGCGCAAAACTGGAGCGGCATTTCACGCCCCAGTGGCCGTTCTCGCAGGTCACGACGTAGATGGAGTCGAAACCACCGATGACGCTGCCGTCGGCGCGATAGCGCGTGAAGCGCGTATCGAAATGCACTTTGTCGGGACCGGCATGAACGACGTCGCGCCGCTCCCAGGCGGAGTGATGCCAATCCTTCAGCGCGCCGCGCAAGAACATCTCCGGCTTGTGATAACCGGGCTCGATGATCGTGAGCGTATTGGACGCCAGGCGCACAGACGGGAAATTGAAAGTCTTCTCCCATGCCGCCAGATCGCGCGCGTTGAACGCGGCCATGAAGTCGTCGAGGACTTTATTGGCGGCGGCGATGTTGGAGGATTGGTGACCGGTCATGGGCCGAAGCGTCGAGACCTAAACGCTCTCTTCGGCCTTGGGCTTTTTCGGCGGTGGCAGGGCTTTCGGTCTTACATCGTCGTCAGTGATGAATTCGAAGACGAGCTTGTCGTTTTCGCGGTCGAGCAGCACGCGCACGGTGCCGCCGTTCTTCAACTTACCAAATAGGATTTCGTCGGCCAGCGGCTTCTTGATGTGATCCTGGATGACGCGCGCCAGCGGACGGGCGCCGAAGGCGTCGTCATAGCCTTTGTCGCCCAGCCAGCGCGTCGCTTCCGGCGTGAGGTCGAAGGTGACGTCGCGGTCGGTAAGCTGGGCTTCCAGTTCGAGCACGAATTTCTCGACCACGCGGTCGATGGTATCGCGGCCGAGTGCGGCGAACGAGATCGTCGCGTCGAGGCGATTGCGGAATTCCGGCGTGAAAAGCTTTTTGATGGCTTCTTCATCCTCGCCTTCGCGCTTGCCACGTCCGAAGCCAATGGACTCCTTGGCGGCGTCGGAAGCGCCCGCATTGGTGGTCATGATCAGCACCACGTTGCGGAAATCGATCTTCTTGCCGTTATGGTCGGTCAGCTTTCCGTGATCCATGACCTGCAACAGGATGTTGAACAGGTCGAGATGCGCCTTCTCGATTTCATCGAGCAGCAGCACGCAATGGGGATGCTGGTCCACGCCGTCGGTGAGCAAGCCGCCCTGATCGAAGCCGACATAACCGGGCGGCGCGCCGATCAGGCGCGAGACAGTGTGACGCTCCATGTATTCCGACATGTCGAAGCGCAGCAGCTCCACGCCCATGACGGAGGCAAGTTGCTTGGCGACCTCGGTTTTGCCGACGCCGGTGGGGCCTGAGAAGAGATAGCAGCCGATCGGCTTTTCCGGCTGTCGCAAACCCGCGCGCGCCAGCTTGATCGCCGAGGACAGCGCATGGATGGCGGCGTCCTGACCGAACACGACGCGCTTCAGATCGCCTTCCAGATTGCGCAGCAATTCCACATCGTTCTTCGACACGGATTTAGGAGGAATGCGCGCCATCTTGGCGACAACGTCTTCCACCTCTTTCACGCCAATGACCTTCTTGCGCCGCGATTCCGGCACCAGCATTTGCGAGGCGCCGACTTCGTCGATTACGTCGATCGCTTTATCCGGCAGCTTGCGGTCGTTGATGTATTTCGCGGCCAGCTCCACGGCGGCCTTGATGGCGTCCGCAGTGTAGCGAAGCTTGTGGAATTCCTCGTAGTAGGGCTTGAGGCCTTTGAGAATCTTGATCGTGTCGGGCACCGACGGTTCGGTGACATCGATCTTCTGGAAACGGCGGACGAGCGCGCGATCCTTTTCGAAATACTGGCGGTATTCCTTGTAGGTCGTCGAGCCGATGCAACGCAGCGTACCGGCCTGCAGCGCGGGCTTGAGCAGATTGGACGCGTCCATCGCGCCGCCACTTGTGGCGCCGGCGCCGATCACAGTGTGGATTTCGTCGATGAAAAGGATGGCGCCGTCGATGGCTTCCAATTCCTTCACCACCGCCTTCAGACGCTCTTCGAAGTCGCCGCGGTAGCGTGTGCCGGCGATCAGCGAACCCATATCGAGGGCATAGATCACCGACTTCTTGAGGACTTCTGGCACTTCGTGCTTGACGATCTTGCGCGCCAGACCCTCGGCGATGGCCGTCTTGCCCACGCCCGGATCGCCTACGAACAGCGGGTTGTTCTTTTGTCGGCGGCAGAGGATCTGGATGGTGCGCTCGACCTCGGGTTCGCGCCCGATCAGCGGGTCGATGCGGCCGCCCTTGGCCTTTTCGTTCAGGTTCACGCAATAGGCTTCGAGTGCTTCGGTGCCCTGCTTGTTCTGCTTTTCGGCGGCCTCTTCTTCTTCATCGGCGCCGCGCACGGTCTTCTGCTGGCTCATGCCCGGACGCTTGGCGATGCCGTGGCTGATATAGGAGACCGCATCGAGGCGCGTCATGTTCTGTTCTTGCAGGAAATAGACGGCATGGCTCTCGCGCTCGGTGAACAACGCCACCAGCACATTGGCGCCCGTCACTTCATCGCGGCCGGAATTCTGGACGTGGAGGACGGCGCGCTGCACCACGCGCTGAAAGCCGGTGGTCGGCTTGGCGTCGTCACCGTCTTCGATCACAAGCGTGATCAGCTCTTCGTCGACATATTTGAGCAGCGATTGGCGCAAGGCATCGATCTCGACGTTGCACGCCTTCATCACCTGTTGCGCGTCGGGATCCTCGATCAGCGCCAGGAGAAGGTGTTCGAGAGTCGCGTATTCGTGATGGCGGTCGCTGGCGAGTTTGATCGCGCGATGCAGGGCCTGTTCGAGACTACGCGAGAGCGATGGCATTGCCGTACGCTACTCCTTCTCCATGGTGCATTGTAAAGGATGTTGATGGCGGCGGGCGAATTCAATGACCTGGGCCACTTTAGTTTCCGCCACCTCAAACGTGAACACGCCGCAGATACCCACACCATGACGGTGGACATGGAGCATGATTTGCACGGCATCGTCGCGATTCTTGTTGAAGAACCGCTCCAGCACATGAACGACGAATTCCATCGGCGTGTAGTCGTCGTTCAGGATGAGAACCTTGTAGAGGCTCGGCTTCTTGGTTTTCGGCCGCGTCTTGGTGACGACGCCCGTTCCCACGCCGGTGCCCTGCCCGCCCTGGCCTCCGTTTGAGCCGTTGCTGTCTTTTTTGTCACTCATCTTCGAATCGGTATCCGGCCTTCAACGTGCGCGCCAATGCTTAACCGAGCCTAGCTTAACGCCAACCCCCAGCTTAACGGAAAGCCGGGCGGTTTGGGTAAAGCGGATTGTGACGGAGATCTGCGGAAATTAATTGCGCGCGCTCAAAAATGCGAAAAGGCCCGAGGATACCTCGGGCCTTTTCTGTGCCGTCCGCAATTGGGGGGGAGGAAACCGCGGGACGACGTTTCCGTTAAGCGCTGCGCCTAAGCCGATCAGGCCGCGCGAGCGTTCTGGACGACTTCCACCCAGGCCTGAACGCGGCTCTGCAGCGGAGCGAAGGTTTCCTTCGCGCTCGTCTGGAAGATTTCGCCGAGCTTCGTCATCTGACCGACATAGGCATCGAATGCCGTCTTGGCGAAATCGGTCTGCAGCTCGAACGCTTCATGAACCGACTTCGAAGCCGCCACTGCCTTCACGGCCGCGAGCGAATCTTCGATCGACTGCTTGGAGTATGAATAGATTTCGTTGTGCAGGGTCTCAGCGCCCTTGCCGGCCGCGTTGGCCGACTTGAGGTACGCCTCGACGGTATCCTTGCCGAAGCCGAGGAACTGGTCGTAGCTCTTGGCGGCTTTTTCAAAGCCGTTCTTGAGGGCTTCCGTGCCGTTCTTCATGGCCGTCTCGATGCCTTCGGCAGCGCCATTGGTCGCTTTGCCGGCCGTTTTTGCTTTCGCCATTGGGGTTGCCTTTCGATAATTCGTGTTCGCGTCGCCGATCCCGGGGGTCAGGTTCTACCGCAACGCAACATGGCTTATATGCAGTGCAGCATAACCGATGTCAAGGGCCTATGTTGCACTGCACAAAAGCGTCACAATCCGAATGAAAGGAGCAAGTTGGGAACTCTCGTGCGCGAGGGCATTCCCGAACTGTTAACCAAACGTAAATGGCCCTAGCCTAAAGTTCTTTGATCTCAAGGCCTTGCGGCCTGTAGAGCAATTTGGTCTCATCGTCGCAGGCTTCGGGTGTCGGTCAGCTTAATCAGGGGTAGCAGTAGCATGTGGAGATGGCCGCACGCCGGACCCGGCGGATTTGCGTTAGCACTCCCTTTGGCGTGCCTTTTTCTGACCTTGGGATTGATCCTCTCCGCCACGCAGCCTGCTTCTGCCAGGTCCCGCCATCATCACGGAACGAGAAGCGAGGCCGTCGGCCTGACCGATCCCAGCAAAGACGCGGCGCTCATCCTCGACGGCGAAACGGGCAAAGTTCTTTATTCGCGCAACGCTTATGAGCTGCGGCATCCCGCATCGCTGACCAAGATGATGACCCTCTACATGCTTTTCGAAGCATTGCAGAAGGGGCAGATGACGCTATCCACGCCAATGCCCGTGTCCTATCACGCATCGTTGCAGCGCCCGACCAAGCTCAGCCTGCAGCCCGGCGACAGCATCGACGTCGACAACGCCATCAAGGCGATTGTCATTCGTTCGGCAAACGACGTGGCGGTGACGATCGCGGAATCGCTGGGCGGCACCGAAACCCACTTTGCCGAGATGATGACCGAAAAGGCGCGCCAGCTCGGCATGCGCAATACCTTCTATCGCAATGCTTCGGGTCTTCCCGATTCGAGCCAGATCTCCACCGCGGCCGATCTTGCGATCCTCGCGCGCCATCTGGCGTACGACTTTCCGCAATATTTCCACTACTTCGCGACGCCCTCGTTTTCCTATCGCGGCCGCTACTACACGACCCACGACAATCTGATCGGCAACTATGACGGCGCCGACGGCATCAAGACGGGTTACACGGAAGCCTCGGGCTTCAATCTCGTTTCTTCCGTCGTACGCAACGGCGCGCACATCATCGGCGTTGTGATGGGCGGACGTACCGCGCACAAGCGCGATCGCGAAATGATCCGTCTGCTCGACGCGACCTTCGCGCAAATCAACGACAATCCGAAATTGGTCGCACGCGCCGAACTGCCGTGGCAGACGATCGCGCAGGGACCCAAGCCCAATCCGATCATGGCCGGTTTCCAGCTCGGCAACATGAATGCCGCCGTGCCGCAGCGTCAGACGGCGACATTCACGCCAAACGCGAAATCCAGCGATCCCGAGGATGAGGATTCCGCAGAATCCCGTGCCGACACCGAAGACAACAGCACAAGCGCCAACGTAATTGCCGCGCAAGCACCACCGAAACCGCAGACTGTGGTCGCCGCGTACAGTCCGCAGATTCCCGCTGTGACGCCCGCCGTGACGCCCAAGCCGCGCATGGTCGATCTCACCAAGTCCAGCAACGTGGATATGCTGGGCAGCGTCACGCGCAAGGCAGCGACGGCGCTCGGTGTGCGCGACTGGACAATCCAGATCGGCGCGTTTGCCGACATGGTATCGGCCCGTCAGCAACTTGCGGCCTATGCCGAGAAATCCCTGGATGTGCTGGGACAAGCCGAGCGAATCGTCGTGCCATTCCAAGGTGTCGACGGGCATACGCTTTATCGCGCGCGCTTCGGCCCGTTCGTGGAACGTGAAGCGCGTGAAGTCTGTGCCCGGCTGACCGAGCGCGGACAGACCTGTTTCGCCGCCACCGCACGATAAAATTTTCTAGACCGAGCCGATCTAAACCGATCCGGCCTTGTTGCCGACATTCGGCAGCTTCAGCGTGAGCATCAGCTCGCGCACTTCCTGGCGCGCCGCGACATGCGACATGGAGAGCGAGATTTCGAGCTTGGACTGCGGCAGATCGAGCATCGTCAACCCCATGGGAAAGAGCTCACGGAAGATCACGCGCTCGCCAAAGCCCGGCGCCACGCGAAAGCCGATGCGCTCGGCGAGCGTATCGAGCGCGATAGCGAGACGCCGCTTGTTGCGCGCTTCGGTGGAGGCAATGCGGTTGCGCATCACCACCCAGTCGATGGGCGGTTTGCGCGCCAGCAGGCGCTTCTTGCGGCAATCCCAGACGAAATCGGCGTAGAGGCTCGGTCCTTTGATCTCGAAGCTGACGGGATCGACGCGCGCCAGAAGGTCAAAATCCACGAAACTGTCGTTCAGCGGCGTGACCAGGGTATCGGCGGCAGCATGGGCGCGACGGGAGAGCAGCGTGTCCGAGCCGGGGGTGTCGATGACGACGAAATCGTAGCCTTGGGTTTCCGCGAGCAACTCGTCCAGGCGCGTGCTCTCTTCCTCTGCGGCGGCATCGAGCGATTTGGCCGCGGAGCGCGCGACATGAAAACTCTCCGGCATCGGCAGTTCCGCGCCGGCCCGCTCGGCCCAGCCGGCCCGGTTTTCCAGATCGCGCGAGAAGCTCTTCTGGCGGCTGTCGACGTCGATAGCCGCGACGCGCTTTCCCAAACGCGCCAGTGCGACGGCGACGTGCATCGCGGCAGTCGTCTTGCCCGATCCACCCTTTTCATTGCCGAAGACAACGATGTGTGCCCCGCCCGCCGCCATCGTTTATGTCCCGTCGCGCACGCCGGAAAGAAGTGCCGCGTTGCCGCCGGCCGCCGTCGTATTCACGGTGTAGGTGCGCTCATGGGCAAAGCGCAGCAGATAGTTCGGGCCGCCGGCCTTGGGTCCGGTGCCGGAAAGCCCCTCGCCTCCGAAGGGCTGCACACCCACTACAGCGCCAATCTGGTTGCGGTTCACGTACATATTGCCGACATGGACGCGGCTGCGCACGAAGGCGGCGGTGTCTTCGATGCGACTGTGCACGCCGAGCGTAAGGCCGTAGCCCGTCGCGTTGATGGACTCGCAGACTTGGTCGAGCTTGCCCGCCTGGTAGCGCACGACATGCAGCACGGGGCCGAACACTTCGTGCTTCAGCTCCGCGATGGAATCGATCTCGAACACGTGCGGCGGAAAGAACACACCGTTCGCGTGTTCCGGACCGAGGGCAAGCTTGCGCAGAAGCTTGGCTTCCTTCGTCATCTTGTCTGCATGGGCCTGCAACCCATCGCGCGCCGCCTCGTCGATGACCGGGCCGATATCGGTTTCCAACAACATCGGATCGCCGAGCTTCAGTTCGTCCATCGCGCCCAAAATAAGATCGAGCATTTTATCGGCGACGTCTTCCTGAAGGAACAGTACCCGCAGCGCCGAGCAGCGCTGACCGGCGCTATCGAAGGCCGAAGCCAGCACGTCACGCGTCACCTGTTCGGGAAGCGCCGTGGAATCCACGATCATCGCGTTCTGCCCGCCGGTTTCGGCGATCAGCGTTCCGAGGGAGCCATTGCGCCCCGCCAGCGCGCGATTGATGGCTTGGGCAGCCTCCGTCGAACCGGTGAAGGCAACGCCGGCCAGCCGCGCATCGCCCATCAGTGCGTTGCCGATGCGCGGACCGTCGCCCGGCAGAAGATGAAGCACATTGACGGGCACGCCAGCCTCCTGCAGCAGCGTCACGGCCGCGGCGGCAATCAGCGGCGTCTGTTCCGCCGGCTTGGCCAGCACGGTATTTCCCGCCGCCAGCGCGCCAGCGACCTGGCCGGTGAAAATCGCCAGCGGAAAATTCCACGGGCTGATGCAGGCAAAGACGCCGCGGCCGTGCAGCGTCAGCTCGTTGTCTTCACCCGTCGGCCCCGGCAATTTCACTGCGCCTTCGAACAGTTTGCGCGATTGGGTGGCGTAGTAGCGCAGGAAATCGACTGCTTCGCGCACTTCGCCCAAGGCGTTCGGAATTGTCTTTCCCGCTTCGCGAACCGCCAGCGCCATAAGATGCGCCTGGTCGGCTTCGAACAGATCGGAGGCTTTCTCCAGAATGGCGGCGCGCGCATTGCCGCCCAAAGCATTCCAACCTTCCTGTGCCCCGCTGGCGAGGCCCAACGCCTCGGTTGCGTCTTGCGCCGTCGCTTCGATCGCCTGCCCCACGATACGGCGGCGATCTGCCGGATCGTGCACCGGCATGGATTGGCCAGAACGCGCACTGCCGCCGATCAGCGGGGCCGCACGTTGCGTCGATTTGAGCGCAGCATCCATCTGCGCGATCAGCGGATCGGTCACGTAAGGATTGCTCCAGTGAAAGCCGGACGAATTCTTGCGGCCCGGCAGAAGATCGATGGGTCTGGGGATGGAAGGACTGCGGCGCGGCTGCTTGGTGGCAAGCTGCTCCACCGGGTCGGCGATGATGTCGTCGATGGGAGCTTCTTCGTCGGCGAGGCGGTTGACGAAAGAGGTATTGGCACCGTTCTCCAGCAGTCGGCGAACGAGATAGGCAAGCAGATCTTCGTGGGTGCCGACAGGCGCATAAATGCGTGTGCGCGCCCCCGGAGCAGGCTTCTTCACATCGCGATAGAGTTCGTAGAGCGCTTCACCCATTCCGTGCAGGCGCTGATATTCAAAATCGGTCCGACCGCCTGCAAACACTTGAATCGCGGAAAGCGTGTGAGCGTTGTGTGTGGCGAATTGTGGGTAGATCGATTGTCGAGCTGCCAGCAGTCCTCGCGCGCAAGCGAGATAGGACGTATCAGTACCGGCTTTGCGCGTGAACGTGGGATAATCGGGCAGACCGAGCTCTTGCCCGCGCTTGATCTCCGTATCCCAATAAGCGCCTTTGACGAGACGCACGGGAATGCGCCGGTCCTGTCGCCGCGCCAGATCGGCGAGCCATGCGATGACGGGCAAGCCGCGCTTGGAATAAGCCTGCACGGCGAGGCCGAGCCCGTCCCAGTCGCGCAGCCCTTCGGCTTCGCCCATGGCTTCGAAAACATCAAGCATGAGGTCGAGCCGTTCGGCTTCCTCCGCATCGATGCTAAAGCCGAGATTGGCGCCACGCGCTTCGTTTGCGAGCAAAACGAGCGACGGCACCAGCTCGTTCATCACGCGCTCGCGATTGACCCATTCATAGCGAGGATGCAACGCCGAAAGCTTCACCGAAATGCTGGGCCGCTCGAATATCGATTGCGCGGGATCGGGCACGCGTTTGGCGATCGTATGCAGCGCGTCGCGATAGGAGGCGTAATAGCGCGCGGCGTCATTTTTGGTATACGCAGCCTCGCCGAGCATATCGAAGGAGAAGCGATAGCCGTCCTCCATCCAGGAGCTTGCCTCTTTCAGCGCTTCCTCGACGGTGCGTCCCAGGACGAACTGCTTGCCGAGAATACGCATGGCGTAGGTTACGCCCTGGCGAATGAACGGCTCGCCCGAACGCGCCACCAGCTTGCGCCACGTCCCGGTGAGGTCCCATTTCGCCGCTTCGTCCAAACGGACCACGCGGCCCGTGAGCATCAGCCCGAACGTCGAAGCATTGACGAACAGCGATTCCGATTGACCCAGGTGCTTGTCCCAATCGCCGCTTCCGATCTTGTCCTTGATGAGTTTATCGGCCGTAACGGCATCGGGAACGCGCAGCAAGGCCTCGGCCAGGCACATCAGCACCACGCCCTCTTCGCTGGTCAGCGAATATTCCTGGGTGAAGGCGTCGACGCCGCTGCGCGTGCCACGCGATGAGCGGATGCGGGTGACCAGTTCGCGCGCCAGCGCGGCGGTCGCGGAACGCTCGGCGGGCGACAGACGCGCCTTTGCGATGAGACCTTCGATGACGGATTCTTCGTCCGCCAGATAGGCGTCGGCGATGGCTTGGCGGAGCGGAGAAGAATTCATGCCGCGGCGAGAAATATCGGAATCACAAGGACAATTCTAGCGCTCTTACCAGGCCATGAGCTAAGGTCGAAAGCGATGAATTCACCGGAAATCGTCACCACAATTGTCGCGTTGCGCAGCCGGATCGCCGCCTGGCGGGCGAACGGCGCACGCCTCGGGCTCGTCCCCACCATGGGTGCCTTGCACGAAGGCCATCTTGCGCTCGTGCGCGAGACAGGAAACCGCGCCGACAAGGTGATTGTGAGCATTTTCGTGAACCCGGCGCAGTTCGCGCCGCACGAAGATTTCGATCGCTATCCGCGCGCCCTGCAGAGCGACTGCAAAAAGCTGACCGATGCGGCCGATCTCGTCTTCGCGCCATCGGTCGAAGAGATGTATCCGCGGGGGTTTGCGACCCAGATCGACGTGGGCGGGCCAAGCGCCGGCCTCGAGACCGATTTCCGTCCGCACTTCTTCGGGGGCGTGGCGACGGTAGTAGCGAAACTTCTGATCGCTGCCATGCCCGACTTCGCGATGTTCGGCGAGAAGGACTACCAGCAGCTGCTGGTGATCCGCAGGCTCACGGCGGACCTGGGATTGCCCATCGAAATCCTGGGGGGCGTCATCGTGCGGGAAGCCGATGGCTTGGCGCTGTCGTCGCGCAACGCGTACCTGACGCCGCAAGAGCGCAAGATCGCGGGGCAACTCAATCTGATTTTGAAAGAGGCGATTGCGAAGCTCCGTGGCGGAATGGCGGTGGTGGAGTCTGAAACCTTCGGCACAAAAGCCTTGAGGGATGCAGGCTTCGATCCTGTGGATTATGTCGCGGTGCGCGATGCGGCAACGCTCGAAAAAATCAACGATCTTTCGCGGCCGGCGCGCATTCTCGCCGCCGCAAAAATCGGCGGCACCCGGTTGATCGATAATATGGCGGTTTGAACTCCGGCGAACCGTTGCCTCCGCGTCACCTTTCCACGAGGGAGAGGTGATCAGTCTGACCTAAAGCAGCCCCAATTCCGATAGTTCGATCTTCAATTTCTCCGGCAGACCTTTGCCACCCTTGGCGGTGCGGGCGTCGGCAGGCGCGTCCTTGGGATCGAAATAGCGCCAGCCCTGAAAAGGGCGATGGGCGCGGCGCAGCGTGGGAATGAACTTCGCGTCGTAGACCAAGCCGCAATACGACGTGCCGTTGCGAGTCAGCGGGCGCAATTCGAGCAGTGGAGTTCGCACCGCGATGTAACCCTTGATCACCCAATAGAGCGAGCCGCCGTTCAGCACCTCATCGGCGCGCTTTGGTGTCATGCGCGTGACGTGTACCAATTCCAGCTTCTGGCCCTTCTTCTTTTTCTCGGCAAGACGCTTTTTGTGCCAAGAGATGAAGGTCTCCAGCGATTCCGAACCCACGCTCAACTTGAGAATATGAAGCGTCATGCTGCGCTCTTCTTTTCCTTGGCAAATCGGACAACGACGGCCCCTTCGCCGACTTGATCGCCGGCGGCGGCATCGACGGTCGATACCAGCGCGTCGGCCGGGGCGGAAAGCGTGTGCTCCATTTTCATGGCTTCGAGAACCGCGAGCGGCTGGCCGCGCTTCACAGTCTCGCCGGGGCGGACGAGAATCTGCACGACTCTTCCCGGCATCGGCGAGACGATGCGGTCGGCAGCGATCCCGGCAGCTTCGGCGGCGGCGAAGGGATCGTGCAGCACAAGAGTCCAGGTTTCCCCGCCTTCCATCACCGCGATATCGCCGGATGCCAGACGCAAGGCGCTCGCGTGAACTGGCGAAACATCTTTCCCGCCGATGCGGACGTTCCATGCCCCTCCACGATGATGGAGGATTTCGACCGGGACACGTTTTCCTTCGGCAACGAATTCAACGATTTCGCGGGCTTCGCCCGAAAGGCGAAAACCGTCCTGCGCGCTCCACGGATCGGGCGTCTGCGAGTTTTTGGAGCGATCTTCGAACAAGAATTGCGCAGCACGGGCCAGAATTTGGGGGCGCGCGGAAGCCAGCGGAATGAGCGCGTCGCGGTGCCTCTCGATAAATCCGGTGTCGATGTCGCCCTTGATGAAGTCCGCATGGCGCAGCGCGCGCACCAGAAACCCCGCATTGCTGCGCACGCCGGCGATTTCGCAGGCTGCCAACGCGCTTGCCAGCTTGCTCGCGGCACCCTCGCGCGTTTCGTCCCATGCAATCACCTTGGCGATCATGGGGTCGTAAAACATGGTGACGTCGTCGCCTTCGCGCACGCCCGAATCCACGCGGATGTCATTGGCCTGGGGAAACTGCAGACGCTCGAGCTTGCCGATCGATGGCAAAAATCCGTTGCGCGGATCCTCGGCGTAGAGACGCGCTTCAATCGCGTGGCCGTGCGGCCGCAAGTCCTTCTGCGCTTTGGGCAGCGCTTCACCGGACGCCACGCGCAACTGCCACTCGACCAGATCAAGGCCGGTGATGGCTTCGGTGACCGGATGCTCGACCTGAAGGCGCGTGTTCATTTCCATGAACCAGAAACGGTCGGCTTTAAGTCCTTCCGAAGCATCGGCGATGAATTCCACCGTGCCGGCGCCCGTATAGCCGACGGCTTTCGCAGCTTTTACCGCCGCCTCGCCCATCTTCTTGCGCATGACGTCTGTCATGCCGGGCGCCGTGGCTTCTTCGATCACCTTTTGATGGCGGCGCTGCAGCGAACAGTCGCGCTCGAACAGATACACTGCGTTACCATGCGTATCGGCAAAAACCTGCACCTCGATGTGGCGCGGGCGCGTGATGTATTTTTCGATCAGCACGCGATCATCCCCGAATGCCGATTTCGCTTCGCGCTTGGCGCCTTCCAGGGCACTCCCAAAATCCTTGGCCGTGTCGACGCGGCGCATGCCTTTGCCGCCGCCGCCGGCCACTGCCTTGATGATCACGGGAAAACCGATCGCTTTCGCTTCGGCAGCGAGACGCTCGGCAGATTGATCGTCTCCCATATAGCCGGGGACGACGGCAACGCCGGCCTTCTCCATCAGGGCCTTGGCGCGATCCTTCAGCCCCATGGCGCGAATAGCGCCGGGCGGAGGACCGACAAAGACGATGTCGGCTTTGGCGCAGTCTTCGGCGAATGCGGCATTCTCCGAAAGAAAGCCATAGCCGGGGTGGATGGCCTCAGCGCCGCTCGCCTTAGCGGCGGCGAGAATGGCATCGGTCCTCAAATAGCTTTCGCGCGCGGTCGCGGGCCCAATGTGAATGGCCTCGTCCGCCATCTCGACATGAGCCGCATGGGCATCCGCGTCGGAATAGACGGCAACCGTGCGCAAGCCCATGCGCCGCGCGGTGCGCATGATGCGGCAGGCGATCTCGCCTCTATTGGCGATAAGAAGTGTCGAGAAGGTGAGGCCCATACCTCGCGCTTATAGCAGCGCGAGGATGGAACGCGACAAGCCAGCCCATGCGTTTTGCACAGGCCGGTTGCCGAAACTCTATAGAAGATTGGGGGTTAGTGCCCGCCTCCGCCACCCTTCATCACATTCTTCTTCACGAAGAACAGCGCAGCCAGCACTAGTGTGAAGCCCAGGAAGAGCGCCACGAGATTCCAGAAGAATGCCGCCTCGACCAACGGCGGCAGGTGGAACGGCGCGTTGTGATCAATCATGGGAACCATCACTTGGGCGATGACGTAGATCAGCGTCGCTCCCAGCGCGACTTTCCACAGATCCTTCCATTTCGACATGCGGTAGACGAAGTACAGCGCTACCAACAGGCCCAAAATGGCGTTGATCTCGACAAAGCCGTGTTTGAGCAAGTCCCAGATTTCATTGAGATAATGCATGACCGTGTTCATGGTCTCCCCCTAAAACGCGGTGAATGGACGTCAACCATAACGCAGAAGAGGTTCCCGGTATCCCATGTCGGTTTCATGACGGGATGTCACGATAGGTGGACGACCTCCAAACGCTCGCCGGGATCTACAGAGCCATCGGATTGATGTTCCAGTCTGCTGGCGCGGTTGGCTGGGGGCTGGCGTTGCTGCGCAAATCATCGCGCCCGCTTGGGATGGCAGGCCTGTTGCTGGGCGGCGCCAGCTTCGCGGCAGTAGTCGCGAGCTTCACTGTTGGGCCACTGCTTCTGATGACCGCAATAGTAGGGCTGGCGCTCTGGGCCTTCGTTGCCGGCGTAGCGCTGCTGCGGGCTTAGGCGCACTAGCCGAACTTGATCTTGTCGGCGCGGTAGATCGTCATCTTGCCGGGATCGGAGGCAAGTTCCTGAAGCTTGCGCCAGAAAGCGCGCGACTCCGGTACCGCGAAGTGCTTCTTCAGCACTGCCTCGTCGGCCCAGCGCTCGAAGAAGATGAGGCGCAAAGGCTTTTCCGCATCGACGGCGACGTCGTGCGAAATACAGCCCTCTTCCGCGCGCGACCGATGCACGTGCTCCACCGAGACGCGCTTCATCTCTTCGATGGTGTCAGCGCGTGCGATCACATCACCGGTAACGATGATCAAGGCCGATGCTCCGTCAAGCGTCCGATGGGGCGCAGGCGTGGTGTCGCCACACTCGCGCTCATGTCAGGTTCTCGGCGAACGCGCCCTAAACTACCTTGTCGGGCGTTCCAAAGCTTGCTTCGTACAAATCGAATCTACCGACCTGCACTTCGTCACCCTCGTCCAACGTGGGACGGTGATGCAGGAACTCTCCCGCCACGGCCTGGCACATGGCGGCATAGTCCTCGGTGAAGAGGATATGCGCATGCCAGAAATCGTCGATCCGCTGCGAAAGCGGAGCGGCGTTCGAACCGTAGACGCAGCCGAGCGCCATGAAGCGCTTGTATTCCAGTTCCACGGCGTCGATTTCGTCGGCGCGAAAGAGCCCCTTGCGCACAGCGTGCGCTTTGATCTTGCTCATGTCCCACGCGACCATGCGGCCGAAATAGAACGCCACGTCGGCAAGCCGCGGCTGTAATGTCTCCGCGCTTTCCGACTCGCCCTTGAGGAATAGGCAACCTGCCTTGCTTCCTTCGGGCTTTGCTTCGCCCTTCAGAAACAGGCATCCGGCTTTGCCTGCTTCCGGCTGTTTCTCAGCCTTGAGAAATAGACAGCCGGCCTGTTCGGATTTCTCCTCGCCGCCTTTCAGAAAGAGACAGCCGGCATTCGTCGGCCGAGGCTTGTCCTCGGGCGCCTTCAGGAACAGGCATCCGGCTTTCGCTTCTTCGCGCGTCTTTAGCCTGACGTCGCCGTTTGCGTCCTTCAAGAAAATACAAGCCGCTTTGATGTCCGGCTTGGCGATCGTTTGATCTGTCTCAGACGTATCTTTGAGGAACAGGCACCCAGCTTTACTCTTTACAACAACCATAAACACTCTCCTCTTTCGACAACCGTCGGGAAGCGTCTGGAGACATGTTTTCAGCGTCAATTCGATGGGATCGAGTTATCCACACACGACCCGATTCGTGCACAGGAGATGACGTGCCGCGCGATTCAAAACAACAAAATGACTCTTCAAAACGGACAATCACAACGTGCGATTGAATCGCAAGTCGTCTGCGAGCAGAAAAACATCCCGGCACTGAGATGATTCTTTTCACATCCTGAACACACCGAACTTGGTGTCCGGTATCGGCGCGTTGAGACACGCAGACAAGGCGAGTGCTAGAACGCGGCGCGTGTCGGACGGCGCGATGATGCCGTCGTCCCACAAACGCGCAGTCGCAAAATAGGGATTGCCTTCGTCTTCGTATTTCTGGCGGATCGGCGCCTTGAAGGCTTCCGCTTCCTCCGGCGTCCATTTCTCGGCGTCGCGATTGACAGCGGCAAGAACGCTGGCCGCCTGCTCGCCACCCATCACCGAGATGCGGCTGTTGGGCCAGGAGAAAAGGAAACGCGGAGAATAGGCGCGCCCGCACATGCCGTAGTTGCCTGCGCCGTACGAACCACCGACGATGAGCGTGATCTTGGGCACCTGCGCGCAAGCCACCGCCGTCACCATCTTGGCGCCGTCCTTGGCGATACCGCCGGACTCGTATTTGCGTCCCACCATGAAGCCCGCGATGTTCTGGAGGAACAAGAGCGGAATGCGCCGCTGGCAGCACAGCTCGATGAAGTGCGCCGCTTTGAGAGCCGATTCCGAGAACAGAATGCCGTTGTTGGCGACGATGCCAACCGGCATGCCTTCGATGCGCGCAAAACCGGTGACGATGGTGGTGCCGTAGAGTTTCTTGAACTCGTCGAGTTCCGATGCGTCCACCAGCCGCGCAATCACCTCGCGCGCGTCATATTGGACGGACAGCGACGGCGGCACGATGCCGTCGAGTTCGGAGGGATCGTAAAGCGGGGGGCGCGGCGGAGCGATTGGAATATTCGGCCTCTTCTCGGTGTTGAGATTGGCGACGATGCGCCGGGCAATGGCGAGCGCGTGGCTGTCGTCATTGGCATAGTGATCGGCAACGCCGGAAATCTTGGCGTGCACGTCTGCGCCGCCGAGATCCTCGGCCGTGACGACTTCCCCGGTCGCCGCCTTCACCAGCGGCGGACCAGCGAGAAAGATCGTGCCCTGCCCTTTGACGATGATGGTTTCGTCGCTCATGGCGGGGACATAGGCGCCGCCCGCGGTGCAGGAGCCCATCACGCTGGCGATCTGCGGAATGCCGGCCGCCGACAGCGTCGCCTGATTGAAGAAGATGCGCCCGAAATGATCGCGGTCGGGAAAGATCTCGGCCTGATTCGGCAGGTTCGCGCCGCCCGAGTCCACCAGATAGATGCAAGGCAGCCGGTTCTCGCGCGCGATCTCCTGTGCCCGCAGATGCTTTTTCACGGTGATGGGATAATAGGTGCCGCCTTTGATGGTGGCGTCGTTGCACACGATCGCGCATTCGCGGCCCGAGACGCGGCCGATTCCGGTGATGATGCCGGCGGCGTGAATGTCGCCTTCATACATGCCGAACGCGGCGAGCGGAGAAAGCTCCAGAAACGGCGAGCCGGGATCGACCAGACGTTCGACCCGCTCGCGCGGCAAAAGCTTACCGCGTTCGGTGTGCCGCTTGCGCGAGCGCTCGTCGCCGCCCAGCGCGGCAACAGCCATGCGCGATTTCAGCTCGTCGACAAGTTTTCCCATCGCCGCCGCGTTGGCTTTGAACGCGGCAGCGGTGGATGAGATTGCCGATTTGATGGCGGTCATTGTCACCTCCCCCTCGCGGGGAGGTCGAAAAATCCGTAGCGCAGCGAAGGATTTTTCGGGTGAGGGGAAGTGTCAACGCTTTCCCTCACCCGAAATTTGCTTCGCAAATTTCGACCTCCCCACGAGGGGGAGGTGACTAGAGAATTTATCGCCTCGCTCATACCAACTCCACCGCCACGGCCGTCGCCTCGCCGCCGCCGATGCAGAGCGAGGCCACTCCGCGCTTCAAGTTGCGGCGCTTTAGAGCGTTCAGCAGCGTTACGATGATGCGCGCGCCGGAGGCGCCGATCGGATGTCCGAGCGCGCAGGCGCCACCGTTCACGTTGACCTTCTCGTGTGGCAGGCGCAGATCGCGCATGGCGATCATGGC
The DNA here is from genome assembly GCA_016201105.1 of Pseudomonadota bacterium. Lineage (GTDB taxonomy): Bacteria > Pseudomonadota > Alphaproteobacteria > Micropepsales > Micropepsaceae > Rhizomicrobium. The sequence goes on along the minus strand of JACQDN010000058.1, from coordinate 62,259 downwards.
GACATTGGCGAAGGCTTCGTTGATCTCGAAGAGATCGACGTCGTCCACCTTCCAGCCGGCCTGCTTCAAGACCTTCTCGATCGCGCCGACCGGGGCGGTGGTGAACCAGCGCGGCTCAGCGGCGTGGCTTGCCTGCGCCACGATCCGCGCCAGCGGTTTCAGCCCTCGCTTTTCGGCAATGTCGGTGCGCGCAAGAACCAGCGCGGCGGCACCGTCGGAAATCGAGGACGAATTGGCCGCGGTGACCGTGCCGTCCTTGGCGAAAGCCGGTTTCAGCGTGGGAATTTTCGCGGGGTCCGCTTTGCGCGGCTGTTCGTCCTGCGCGATCTCGATCTCGCCGCCTTTGCCCGCGATTTTCACTGCGACGATCTCATCGGCGAAGGAACCGTCGCTCGTCGCGCGCTTGGCGCGGTTGAGCGACTCGGTTGCAAACGCATCCTGCTGCTCACGCGTGAATTGATAGTGCCGCGCGGCGTCTTCCGCGTAAGTGCCCATCAAGCGGTGCTCATAGGCGTCCTCGAGCCCGTCGAGGAACATGTGATCTTTCACTTCGCCGTGGCCGAGACGATAGCCGCCTCGCGCCTTGGGCAGCAGATAGGGCGAGTTCGTCATCGACTCCATGCCGCCCGCGACAATGATTTCCGCACGGCCGATGCCGAGCTGGTCGGCCGCGATCATCACCGCCTTCATGCCGGAGCCGCAGACTTTGCTGATTGTGGTGCAGGGAACCGAATCGGGAATGCCGGCAAAGCGCGATGCCTGACGCGCCGGCGCCTGGCCAAGGCCGGCGGACAAGACGTTCCCCATCAGCGTCTCGTTCACATCGCCGGCCGTCACGCCGGAGCGCGCAAGCGCGGCCGCAATCGCTGAGGCGCCCAGTTCTGGCGCCGAACGCGAAGCCAATTCGCCTTGAAAGCCGCCTAAAGGCGTGCGGGCCGCGCCCAGAATTACCGTTTCCGCTGCCGCCATGACCGGTCTCCTTAACCTGTTGATTTTGTGCCGCGCCTCACGAAAACGCGCGCTTTATGAGGCTTTGTGCCCGATGACCGTAACCTTGATCTGGGTTAGCATTATCCCAAGTTGCGGCCAACATTCACGATAGGCCGAAGGGGAATGTGTGGGGAATGAACAAGGTCGTCATATCGGCCCTGATCGGAATTGCCGTTGCTGCGGCGGCCATGGCCGCACCCGCTTTCGGCTATCCGGTTCCCTTGCCCACGCTGATGGCCGCCGCAGCGGCGATTTCGCTGGGCGCGGCGATGGCCGTGCTCACCAGCATGGCGATGAGCAAGCCTTCGGGGAAAACCTCCGGCGACATCCTGCTCTCCAGCCAGATCAAATCCGTCAAAGGCCTCATCATTCCGTTCCCCAAAGGCGGCGGCGCGGTTTCGCTTTCTATTCGCCCCGAGACCAAGCCCGAAAGTTTGGAGGTCGTGAAGAATCCCGGCTCCTACACGTCCAAGGATGTGATGGTGACGCTGCGCTCGGGCAATTCGAACGAGAAATTCAATCCCGTCGTGCTGAAGCAGATTTTTCTGTCGCTGCTGCAGCAACCCAACTTCGTGCACCTGCTGCTGATCGACAAGCATGACGAATTCGTCGGCTACATTCCCGGCTTCAGCGCCAAGCGCGAATTCACCGGCTCGCACGCCGAAATCCAGATCGCATCCTATGTCGACAACGTCTTTCTCACAGACAGCGAAGAAAAATACGAAAACAGCGTGAACCTGCGCCAGCTTGGCGGCGCGGGCAGCCTCGACACCATCTCCAGCGAAGCGAAAGTCTTGGACGTAACCGCCAAGATCCTCGGCGGTTTCCGCTGTCTTGTCGTGCTGGAGCGCGGCAATCACAGAAGGCCCATGGGTGTCGTCGATTTCTCGAAGCTGACGGGCGGTTCATTTTCCGATGCCGTTCAGCCCGCGTCAGGCGGCGGCATGCTCTCCGATCTCAGGCCGTCTCACTGAACAATTCGCGGCCGATCAGCCAGCGGCGGATTTCCGACGTTCCCGCGCCGATATCGTAGAGCTTGGCGTCGCGCAGCAAGCGCCCCGCCGGATAATCGTTGACGTAACCGTTGCCGCCGAGGCACTGGATGGTTTCGAGCGCCATCCATACGCCTTTTTCCGCCGCATAGAGGATGGCGCCGGCCGCGTCCTTGCGCGCGGTCTCGCCGCGGTCGCAGGCTTTCGCCACCGCATAGACGTAGGCGCGGCAGGCCGAAAGCGTCACATACATGTCGGCGAGCTTGCCCTGCATGAGTTGAAACGAGCCGATCGGTTCGCCGAACTGCTTGCGGTCGTGCAGGTAAGGCAACACGAGATCCATGCAGCTCTGCATGATGCCGAGCGAACCCGCGGAGAGGACGACGCGCTCGTAGTCGAGCCCGCTCATCAGGATGCGCGCGCCGTCGCCTTCGCGGCCCATTACATTCTCGGCCGGCACTTCACAATCCTCGAACACCAGTTCGCCCGTATCGCTGCCGCGCATGCCGAGCTTGTCGAGCTTCTGCGCGGTGCGATAACCCTTGAAGCCTTTTTCGACGATAAAGGCGGTGATGCCGCGCGGGCCGGCTTGCGGATCGGTCTTCGCGTAAACAACGACGGTGTCGGCCTGCGGACCGTTGGTGATCCACATCTTGGTGCCGTTGAGTATATAGCGGTCGCCGCGCATGTCGGCGCGCAGCTTCATCGAAATGACGTCGGATCCGGAGCCCGCTTCGCTCATCGCCAGCGCGCCCAGATGTTGGCCCGAGACGAGCTTGGGCAGATAGCGGCGCTTCTGCTCGGCGCTGGCATTGCGATGGATCTGGTTGACGCAAAGATTGGAATGCGCGCCATAGGAGAGCCCCACCGCGCCCGAGCCGCGGCTCACCTCTTCCATCGACACGACATGTTCGAGATAGCCCAGACCGGCGCCGCCGAATTCCTCTTCCACGGTGATGCCGAGAAGCCCAAGCTCGCCCATCAGTGGCCATAGATCGCGCGGAAAGGTGTTGGAGCGGTCGATCTCTTCGGCCCGCGGGGCGATCTTGTCGGAAGCAAAGCTGCGCACCGTATCGCGCAGCATGTCGGCGGTGTCGCCGAGATTGAAATCGAGTGTGGGATAGGAGTTGGGGATCATCGCCGCGCCTTGTTCGCCGCAGTCATTTAATGAAAACGGCCCGGTAGCGAAAGCGCTCCGTCACACACAACGGGGGACCGACAGGCAATTGCGCGTGAGGCGGTCGTCGACCAAGGAAATTTCGGAAAAGCGAAGGGTGGCTTGCTGAGCCGTAGCTCGCTGCAACCGGCCCGCCTTCGTGCTACGGCGCGGCAGCCTTGCCTCGCTTCGCGAGCGATGGCTGGTGCGGTCGAGAAGACTCGAACTTCCACGGGTTGCCCCACTAGCACCTCAAGCTAGCGCGTCTACCGTTCCGCCACGACCGCACAATCGAGAAATCACTGGTAGGCGGCGGGGTGTAGCAAAGGCGGGATGGCTTGGGAAGCGGCCGGAAGCCGGCTTTAGATGCCTTCGCCGTCGATGCCGGTGTGGATGCCGCATTCGTCCTTGTCGAGGCCGGCCCAGCGCCCGTCACGATAGGCCTCACCGCTCTCGACCCGCCGCGTGCATGGCATGCAGCCGATGGAGGGATAGCCGTCCTCCACCAGCGGATGACGCGGCAGTTTGTGCTTCTCGGTATAGGCGTCGAGTTCGGCGAGCGTCCATTCGGTCAGCGGATTGAAGCGGAAGCGGCCTTCGAAATATTCGACCGGTTGCATGCCGGCGCGCGCCACCGTCTGGAAGCGCTTGCGGCCGGTGATCTGCGCGACGAACGGCCCCAACGCGCGTTTGAGCGGAACCACTTTGCGGAAATTGCAGCAGGCATCGGTGTTGCGCGACCACAGCGTGCCGTCCGCGTCGCGTGTGGCGCGGTCGATGGGGTGCGGCGCGATCGAACGGATATCGGCAAGCCCGAGTTCGTCTTGCAGACGGTCGCGATAGCGGAGCGTCTCGCCGAACAATTTTCCCGTATTGAGGAAGATGACCGGCGTGGTGGGATCGACCTGTGCGATCAAATGCAGAAGTACCGCGGATTCCGAGCCGAACGAGGAAACGACGGCCGTTTGTCCCGGAAAGGCTTCAATAAGCGCGAGGCGCAGTATGCCCTCTGCGTCGCGATTGCGTGCCGCCGCCTGCAACTCGGAAAGTCGCGCGACGATCGCGGGATCGCTGACATGCTGCGCCGGCCGGTCGAACACGCGGGGAGCAAGCCCACGCGAGCGATCGATGACCGTGGTGACAGGCGCCGTGCTGTTCATGGCAACAACTCGCGCTCGGCGACGAGATCGCGCGTGCGGCGGGACACTTCGGACGGAGCAAACCCTTTGGCGCGCCATTCGGCACGCGCCCGGCTCACGGTTTCGACATGCGAATCCCAGTCGAGCCCAAGACGGCGTTCCAGCCACTCCCGGATCAGTTTGGCGAGGCCCGGCGCCTTGCCGCTGGTCGATACCGATACCAGCAGATCGCCGCGCCGCACGATGGCGGGGACATAGAAGTCGCAATACGACGGCACATCTTCGACGTTCACCAGAACGCCGCGTGTCCTGGCGCGTTCGGCCAACGCTTTCGAAGTCGAACGATCCAGCCCGGCGACGAACAAAACGTTGATCGCTTGAAGATCCACGCTGGAGGCGTCAGCAGCGACCATCAGCGGCACAACACCCGCGTCCTGCAGCAGAGCCCGGCGGCGGGCCAGCCCGTCCCCTGCTCCGCAGAGGCCGACTTTGAGAGCCGACTGATCAAGGACGACCGGAAGCACGATGCACTCCTGCGAGCCGCTACCGCAGCGGTTTCACACAGAAGTATGCGCTATGGTCCTAAAGTGCAATAATGAGGTGGTAAATTCAATTTTATACGTTAAATATAGTGTTATATCACTGATACCCCTTAAGCAGCTCGCTGATCGAAACCCCGATTTTGTCGCCGCTGAGCACGATTTCGCCCCTGGCAACCGGGCGGTCATTGGCAAGGATCATCACCGGGCCGTCCTGGCGAGAATCGAGCTCAATGACGGCTCCTCGGCCCATCCGGAGCAGTTGGTGCATGGGAATAACCGAGCGGCCTAGTACCACGGAAAGCTCGACCTTGACGCCGTCAATGTTGGAAGCCATGTGCAGCCCTATCGGTGAGGTCTGATCCTCGGCCGGTTATGCTTTCGGTCCGGTTAATGGCGGCAAACCCAAATCTGGCAGCCCTTGAGACCTCGCCTTCCGTCGAATGGACGGTCCGCGAGGGACTGTTGCCGTACCCCGAAGCCGTCGATTTCATGGAACGGCGTGCCGCTGCCATCGCCGAACATCGCGAAGCTGAAATGACATGGCTGGTGGAGCATCCGCCGATCTACACCGCCGGCACCAGCGCGAAAGAGAGCGATCTGCTCGACGCGCGCTTTCCCGTTTTCAAAACCGGGCGCGGCGGACAGTTCACCTATCACGGGCCCGGACAACGCGTCGGCTATGTCATGCTCGATCTGAAGCGGCGCAAAGCCGACGTCCGCGCCTATGTCCGCGATCTCGAGGAATGGCTGATTCGCGCGCTGGCGGCGTTCAACGTCAAAGGCGAACGGCGCGAGGGACGCGTGGGCATCTGGGTGGACCGCGGCGGCGGGCGCGAAGACAAGATCGCCGCAATCGGCGTGCGGGTGCGCCGCTGGGTGACATTTCACGGCGTCTCGTTCAACGTGGAACCCGATCTCTCCCACTTCACAGGCATAGTTCCCTGCGGCGTGCGCCAGCACGGCGTCACCAGTCTTGCCGATCTGGGGTTGCCGGTGACGATGCAGGATGCGGATGTTGCGTTGAAAAACGCCTTCGTGGAAGTTTTCGGACCGGTTTCCACCTGATTCTGCAATCGTTTCGCTTTCGTCTTTTCGTCCAAAGCTGGGAGGAACTTCATGGGCTCGCACGAAGACTTTGCGCTCGCGCCTCTGCACGCCCACATCAACCTGCTGGGCTGGGTGACTTTGGCACTGTTCGGAACGTTCTACACGCTGACCAAGGACACCTATTCGCCGCGGCTGGCGTGGTTGAATTTCGTTCTTTCCACCGCCGGCATTTTCGCGATGATTCCGATTCTGTATTTTCTGTTGTCCACTCCGGAGGGTGGAGCGAAATACGGCCCGATGGCCGGCGCCGCCGGTGGCGTCGCTATTCTCGGCTTGCTGGTGTTTCTGGTTTCCGTGTTGCGTGAACTGATGCGCAAACGCGCCTGAGCACTAAAGCGATGGCCGCCGGTTGAAGCCTTTTTCTTGCGGCGGCTCGGCCTTTTCCATCTGCACGTTCGCCACGCGCGAACCTTCAGGCCCGCGCGCGCAAACCGTGAAGAAGGATTCGATCGCCTTGGTCGGCCCCGAAGCCAAAGCCTCTACAGTGCCGTCCGAACGATTGCGCACCCAGCCGCTCAGCCCGAGTTTGCGTGCCTCTTCGATCAGATAGTTGCGATAGCCAACGGCCTGCACGAATCCTTCGATGCGAAAGCGCAAGGAGACGATCTCTTCTTCGCCGGTCATTTTGGGCCGGTCATTTTGGGCCGGTCATTTGGGGGCGGTCATTCTGGCGTGTCTCCCGGGCAACGGCGGCCTGAATAGCACTATTCTGAAGGTCTTTGCGCCGCGCAACGCTCTTGTGCGGCCCTTCCGCAAGCCCCTATCAGCGCCATATGAAATGAAGCAAAGCGCGGCAACGGGGCGAAACGATGAAGCATGTTTGGCGGTGGGTGCGCTGGCCTTTGGCCGGGGTTGCGGTGCTGCTGCTGGCAGCCGGCGGGCTGTTCTGGTTTTTTCTTCATCACTTCAATCCCGATCCGCCGGCCAACACCTTTCCAAAACCCGCGACCGCGCTTGAAGCGCAACGCCAGGATCTTGCCTATTTCCGCGAGCTGATTGCGCTCGACCGGTCCTTCTCGCCGGCTGCGCGCGCAGAGGCCGAGCGGCGCATCCGCGCGATGGAGGCGCAGCCCGGCGTAGTGGAAAAGCCGAAATTCCGCGTGGCTCTGATGGAGATCGTTGCGCTCGCGGACAACGGGCACACGCGCCTCGGCTCCAATCCGGGAGCCTATCCCACTGAATTGCCCATTCGCGTGTCGCTGTTCTCCGACGGGCTTCATGTGATGCGCGCGCAAACCGCGCAGGCCGATTTGTTGGGGGCCCGGGTCGTGGCGGTGGACGGCAAGCCGATCGACGCAGTAATGGCCCGCTTGCGGTTGTTGCGCGGCGGAATCCCGTCGTGGCGCAACTACTACGCTGCGCTTTATATCGAGCTTCCCGAAGTCCTTTATGGCGCCGGCATCGCGCCTGACGCCGAACATTCAGTGTGGACACTTATCACACCGTCGGGACAGACCATCGTGCGCAAGTTCGAGGCCTACGCGCCGAAGAACGACGAGGGTTTCGGTTTCTCCGAGCGCTGGCTTTCGGCCGATCCGCTCAAGCATCTCACCAAAGGTTGGCTATCGGCAAAGCCGGACACGGGGATGCCGGTCACGCTGCAAGAGTTCGACACGGCCTTTCGCGAGAGACACTTGCCGCATTCCTGTGCCGCGCTCGTCCAACTCAAGTCGAACGAGGATGTCGACGGGCAACGCATCGCGCCGTTTCTCGATACCACGGAAGCCGATCTGAAGGCGCATCCGCCGTGCGCCATCATCATGGACATGCGCTACAACGGTGGTGGCGACTACACCAACACCGCGGCCTTCGCGCGGCGGCTGCCAGGGCAGGTTGCGCCGGGCGGCAAAGTCTTTCTGCTGACCGGGCCATCGACGTTTTCGGCGGCCATCACGACGACGGCTTTCGTCAAAGAAGCCGGCGGCAACAACGCGGTCATTCTCGGCGAGCCGGTCGGCGATCGCATGCCGTTCTTCGCCGAAGGCAATCGCGGTTGCCTGCCGAACTATCCTCTGTGCATGAACTATCAGACCGGCAAGCACGACTATGAACATCCCTGCCGGGATCTCGATGTCTGCTACTGGGTCAATTACCTCTTCCCCGTCCGGGTAAAATCTCTCGATCCCGACGAAACCATCACCACGAGCTTCGCGGACTGGAAGGCAGGGCACGATCCGGTCTTCGATCGCGCAGTAGCGCTAGCGGGAAGGAAATAGCTAAGCGAACTCCAGGATCACTTCGTCGAGGGCGAGGCTGTCGCCCTTTTTTGCGTTGACCTTTTTGACCGTGCCGTCGCGTTCCGCGGTCAGCACATTCTCCATCTTCATCGCCTCGACGACAGCGAGCGTCTCGCCCGTTTTGACGTCCTGTCCTTCGGCGACGTTCACCGAGACAACGAGACCGGGCATCGGACAGAGCAGCATCTTTGAGGTATCCGGCGGCAGCTTCTTCGGCATCAGAGAGGCAAGCCGGGCAGCATCCGGACGGCGGACGGTAACGAGGGCGCGCACGCCCGCCTGGCTCAGGCGATAGCCGCCCGCCACGCGTGCGATCTGAATGGCATGCTCCGCGGACTTTTCGCGCAGATAGAACGTCGGCTTGCCCGGTTCCCAGTCGGTGATGGCAGAGAACGGCTCGCCATCGATGCGGGCGAAAATCTTGCCGGCGTTCACATGGGCATCGGTGACGGAATAGGTCTTGTTGTCGATCGCGGCGACGAAATCGCGGCCCGGCGCATGGGCGCCATTCAGCGTGCCGGAAATCGCGCCCGCGCGCATCGTGCGCATCAATTTGGCGGCAACGGCGGCGGCGATGAAGCGGTGCTCGGCGGCGGCATCGAGCGCGAGGCCGTGGAAGCCATCGGGAAATTCCTCCGCGATGAATCCCGTCGTGAGGCAGCCCTCGCGAAAGCGCTTGTTGTGCATGATCGCGGTCAAGAACGCGATATTGTGATTGATGCCTTCGATGCGGAACTCGTCGAGTGTGCTCGCCATCGCATCGATTGCCTTTTCGCGCGTCGGTGCGTGCGTGCAGAGCTTGGCGATCATCGGATCGTAGTAGACGGAGATATCGGCGCCTTCATACACGCCGGTATCGTTGCGGATGGTGATATCGCCGCGCTTGCCTTCCGCCGGCGGTCGATAACGCACCAGACGCCCCGTCGAAGGAAGAAAGCCGCGATAAGGATCTTCAGCGTAGATTCGCGCTTCCACGGCCCAGCCGCTCAGCTTAACGTCCGATTGCTTGAGCGCAAGCTTCTCGCCTGCCGCCGAGCGGATCATCAGCTCGACAAGATCGGCGCCAGTGACCAGTTCGGTAACAGGGTGTTCGACCTGCAGGCGCGTATTCATCTCGAGGAAATAGAAATTGCGGTCCTTGTCGACGATGAACTCAACGGTGCCGGCACTGTCGTAGCCGACGGCCTTGGCCAGCGAGACCGCCTGTTCGCCCATCGCCTTGCGCGTCTTTTCGTCGAGGAACGGCGATGGCGCTTCCTCGATCACCTTTTGATGGCGGCGCTGAATGGAGCATTCGCGTTCGCCGAAATAGAGGACGTTGCCGTGCTTGTCGCCCATCACCTGGATTTCGATGTGGCGCGGTTCGGTAACGAATTTTTCCACGAACAAGCGGTCGTCGCCGAAGCTGGCTTTGGCTTCGTTCTGCGAAGACTGAATGGCCTGAACGAGTTCGGATTCCTTGTGGACGATGCGAAGGCCCTTGCCGCCGCCGCCGGCGGATGCCTTCACCATCACCGGATAGCCGATACCCTTGGCGATCTCGCGCGCGTGGGTCGCGTCCTTGATTTCGCCGACGTACCCGGGAACGGTGTTCACTTTGGCCGCGAGTGCGAGCTTTTTGGATTCGATTTTGTCGCCCATCGCCGCGATGGCTTTGATGTTCGGCCCGATGAAGGCAACGCCCGCCTTGGCAAGAGCTTCGGCGAAGGCTTGGCGCTCGGAGAGAAAGCCGTAACCGGGATGTACGGCCTCGGCGCCGGTGTCGCGGCAGGCCTGCACGATCTTGTCGATCAGCAGATAAGACTGCACCGAAGGCGGTGGCCCGAGGTGGACGGCTTCGTCCGCCATCTCGACATGGAGCGCGTCTTTGTCCGCATCGGAATAGACCGCGACCGTCTTGATGCCCATCTTGCGAGCCGTCTTGACCACGCGGCAGGCGATTTCACCGCGATTCGCGATCAGGATCTTCTTGAACAACCTTGGACCCCCTGGGGCGGCCAGCGCCCTGATGGGGCCTAGCCGCTTGATGGACAAGGGTTTTAGGGGGTAAGCCGCCGGCCGTAAACGGTTTTGCGCGAGAGCGGTTAGCAGCACCCCGCAGCGTCACCGCGGCACTATTGGGTACCGGCGCCGAAGCAGGCGGACCGCGGCGTTCTTGAACCGATTTCGCTCGGACGTTTCAGACGGATACAGTACGGCCCTGAACGACGACCCGGGTGGGACGCCGTGGCCAGAGCCGCCCGCAAATTCGATGCAGCTCCTATTTCGCTCGCGCCGCTGACACCGATTCCGCTGGGAGAAGAATTCCATCGCGTTCTGGGACAATCGCGCCAATCAACACTATGCGGTGTCGGATGATTGGCCCGCGGTGCGCAGATGGAACGCGTGACCATCGTCGGCGATCGGCCGTATTGAGGAGCAATTACCTCTCCCTCGTGGAGAGGTCGAAATTTGCGAAGCAAATTTCGGGTGAGGGGAAGTCTCACCACTTCCCCTCACCCGAAAAACCCTTCGCTGCGCTTCGGATTTTTCGACCTCCCCACGAGGGGGAGGTGACACCTGTTCGCTACTTCTTCCTCCCCGCCATCGACTTGTCGCGGATGGCGCGGAATTCATTGCCGTCGTACCAGTTGGGCCACGTGCCGTCGTTCGCGAGTTCATCACCTACCGTATAGAGCGCATCCAGATCCTGGATCACGCCCGACAGGTCCCAGTTCGGATTAAATTCATCCGACGGCTGGTGATAGTGATGCAGCAGATAGTCCTCCGCATGCGCCTTGCCGGCATCCTTGCCGCCCACGATGAGATCGTAGCCGCCGCCCGGGTCGAGCATCGGTACGCCGACCTTGGCGAGGCTGATGTGATCGGAACGGTAGAAGGCGCCTTTCTCCGGCTGCGGATCGGGCGAGATCACGCGGTCCTGGGTCTTCAGCACCTTCGCCAGCATGTCTTCCAATTCCGACGCGCCGTTGCCCACAAGCACCAGATCATGTGCGCGTCCGCCAGAGAGATTGGCGTCCAGATTGACGCCGCCCACGATGTGGTTGAGCGGAACGAGAGGGTTCCTGGAAAAATATTCCGATCCTAGGAGGCCCTGTTCTTCCAGCGTCCAGTTGATGAACATGATGGAGCGATCCGGGCGGTGCTTGTCTTTCGCGAAGGCTTCGGCGATTTCCAGAATACTGGAGGATCCCATTCCGTTGTCCACGGCGCCATTGTAGATCTTGTCATCCCCCGCGACGTCCGGCTTGATGCCGAGATGGTCCCAATGCGCGGTGTAGAGAAAATAATCGCCCGGATGCTTGGCGCCCGGCACGACACCGACGACGTTGCGGGTGTTGAATGCCGAATGTTTTGAAATCGCATCGACCGTGAGCGTCTCGCCCGTCATCGCCACGGCCTTGAAACCGTGCTGATTGGCGGCGGCCTTGAGCTGGAGATAGTCGAGGCCCGCACGCTTGAAGAGATCCTTCGCGACATCGAGCTGGATCCAACCCTGAACTGGAACGCGGCTTGCGTTCATGTCCTTGGCGGCCAGCCATGACTTGTTGCCGGAATTTGAATTGCGCACCACCTGCCAGCCATAGGCTGCCGGATAAGTCTCGTGCACGATGATTGCCGCGGCTGCGCCCTGGCGCGCCGCTTCTTCATATTTGTAGGTCCAGCGGCCATAATAGGTCATCGCCTTTCCCTTGAAGAAATTCGGATCGGGATTGGCGTCTTCATTGCCGGGATCGTTGATGAGAATGATGACCGTCTTTCCCTTCACGTCCACGCCGGCATAGTCGTTCCAACCATATTCCGGCGCCACGACGCCGTAACCGACGAACACAAGCGGTGAATCGGTGACTTTCACCTCATCGCTCTTGTACTGCGGCGTCCAATACGCAGTGTCGTCGGGAAATTTCGGCGTGATTGCGCCCTGGGGCGTATTGAAAGCGAACGACGACTTCGAAGCCTCCAGCGCGATGTTCACCGTCGGCACATTCTGGAAATAGCTGCCGTGATTGCCCGGCTTGAGCCCGATGCGCTTCATCTCATCGGCGATCCATTGCGCGGCGGCTTCGCCGTTCTTGGTGCCGGGGCCGCGCCCCTCGAAGGCATCGTCGGCGAGCGCCTTGTCGCGCGCGGAAACGTCGGCGGCGGTGATGTCGGCGGAGGTAGTGGGATGGCCGGGATATTGGGCGAAAGCCGGTGCTGCGAACGCCGCCATGCCAAAGGCAAAGGCGAGCGAACGCGATGTCAAAGAATGCATGTCGTGGAATTCTCCCCTTCTCGACACCGCGAGATCGGCGCCCGTATTGTTGGCGGGCATCCTAAGCAGCGCCGGTGCATCCGCAACCGGAACGGCGCTGCAAACCGCTCAGGACAGCCGTGACGTCCCAGCACATCTCCTTGAACAATAAGGAAAGTTTCATCGCTTCCCCGCTCCCTTTCGGGCCGGCTCTGCTCTAACATCGCCTTGGGCCGTGCGCGCCCCGAACCGCGTGCAACGGGGGCCTTTCGTATGGGAATATTTGCCAAGCGCCTTGGCACGGCGGTGGTCGCCGCGTTGCTGCTGGCGCCCGCACTCGCTCTGGGGGACGACACGATGCCTCACTTTTACACCTCGCCCGAAGCGAAGGCCGCGAAGCTGCCCTTCAGCCAGGCGGTGCGCGTGGGCGACGTGCTTTATCTCTCCGGCGCGCTCGGCAATCTGCCCGGCAAAATGGAGCTGGTGCCTGGCGGCATGGAAGCCGAAGCCAGGCAGACGATGGAAAACATCGGCGCGGTGCTGAAAGCGAACGGCCTCTCCTTCGATGACGTGATCAAGTGCACCGTGATGCTCGCCGACATGAAGAAATGGGGCGACTTCAACAAAGTTTACATCACCTACTTCAAGTCTGATCGCCTGCCCACGCGTTCGGCCTTCGGCGCCAACGGCCTGGCGCTCGGCGCGCAGGTGGAAGTGGAATGCTGGGCGTATGCGGGGAAGAAGTAGGCGTGCCGCATCGCTTCAAGTGCTCGACTTGCGACAAATGGCACGAAGGATTTCCAGACGTCGGATTTGATCGACCACTCTCTGCATCGCAAGTACCAGAATCTGAGAGAAGTGGGCGCGTTTTCCTCACATCCGATTTATGCATTGTCGACGACGAACATTTCTTTATCCGTTGTCTATTGCCCCTTCCCGTGCGAGGCACGGACGACACGTTTTGCTGGGGTGTTTGGAGCTCTCTGAGCCGTCAAAACTTTCTGCGTTACCGAACTTCCTACAGCGAGGATATGTCTCACTGGGACCCGATGTTCGGTTACCTTTCCAATCGATTGCCGGATTACCTCGATACCGTCGGTTTACACGTGTCGGTGCAGACCCAACGAAAAGGCGACCGCCCTTTGTTGACGGTCAAGACAATGGATCATCGGCTGGCCGCCGATCAGAGCGACGGCATCTCGCTAGAGAACTTGCTGAAAATTGTCGGTCCGTTTCTCGAACACTGATATTTCAGCAGCGAGGTTACCGTCGTCTGATGGAACAACTATTTCTTCGGGCAGGCCGTGATGCGCTCCGAGTTTGTCTCGTGCGTCGTGCATCCGCTGTTCTCGGCGACGCGACTGTTGTGGCGGTGACGATAATATGCCGTGCGGGAAGAATGCCGCCACGGCGGGTCGCCGAGGTTGATCATGTTCGGGTTCGTCGCCGCGCCAATCAGCGCACCGCCAAGACCGCCGATGATGGCGCCCGTGCCGGCATGGCCATAGAGCGAGCCGATCACTGCGCCCGTTCCGGCACCGATAAGTCCGCCGGATACCGTGCGGTCACCGCGGTCCGTGCCGCAGCCTGACAAAGCAAGCCCAGTCGCGAGCGCAAGGGGCAGCGCCGCAGATTTCGCCCACGTTTTCGTACGCATGTGGTCCTCCCATCGAAGGGGTGTCCGTCGAAAACGTCCGTAGCCGAGAGGGGTTCCGCAAAGTTCCGCGCGATCAATGCCCGTCGTCCGACCAGTGCGGCGGATCGCTCACGAGCTTGATGACGCCGAAACTTGCGCCGACATCGATGAGTTCGGCATTGCTGCCGTCACGAGGCAACGAGGCGATTTTGCGCAGTTCCGCATTGAAATCGCGAATCGTAAGCGTGCCGCTCCAGCCGATGGTCATATCGATGGCGCGGCGCTGGGTGTGACGGCTGGTGAGGGAGGGCTCAAAGCGAAGATCGTAAGTGGATACCATCTGCGCGGCGGCGCTGCGCGATGCGGCGATATCCGGCGCACTCGAAGACGACTTGTGCAACCACGCGATAGCCACACCCTGCATCGGCGGTACGCCGGCGGGATCGACGCCTTCCCGCGCGATCATCCAGCACCAGTGCATGAGATAGGCGCGCTCGGGCGGACGGTAGGTGGCGCTGATGGAGACGCTCGCGCCTGCATGTTTCAGCTGGGAAAGAAACGCCTCAACCCGATCACGAAAATCCGGCGTGAGATCGGCGGTGGCCGCGCTCCCCGGAAATCTCGAACACCATTGTGGGCCGGATGGTTCAGACATGAATTCCCAATTTTGCGGAGGATACGATGATTCGACCTATTGCTAAGAGTGTCACGAACATCGTGGTTATACTCAGACCGAGCAGTGCGAGCGTGACGTAACCCAGCTTTTTCAATTGCGAATTGATCTTCGCGTCGAAAGGATCTTCGAACTTCAGACGGCGGTATTTGAGCCAGTCGCGGAAACTGAGGAGCGCTATGCCGGATATCAGGAGAAGATTGATAATCTTTATCGGCATAGCGCGAACAGACTACAACGGAATATTGTCGTGCTTCTTCCAAATCTGCGCCACCTGCTTGTTCTGCAGCGCGCGCAACGCGCGGGCGATGCGCCAGCGGGTGGAATGCGGGCGGATGACGTCGTCGATATAGCCGCGCGATGCGGCGATGAACGGGTTCAGGAACCTGTCTTCGTATTCCTTGGTGCGCTCGGCGATAGCCTCGGGCGTCTTCATGTCAGTGCGAAAGATGATCTCCACCGCGCCCTTGGCGCCCATCACGGCGATCTGCGCCGTCGGCCAGGCATAGTTGAAATCGGCGCGCATATGCTTGGAGGCCATCACGTCGTACGCCCCGCCATAGGCCTTGCGGGTAATGACGGTGACTTTCGGGCACGTCGCTTCGGTATAGGCAAAGAGCAGCTTGGCGCCGTGCTTGATGATGCCGTTGTGCTCCTGTGCGACGCCGGGAAGAAAGCCGGGCACGTCGACGAAGGTGACGATGGGAATGTTGAAGCAGTCGCAGAAGCGCACGAAGCGCGCGGCCTTGCGCGAAGCGTCGTTGTCGAGCACGCCGGCCAGCACCATCGGCTGGTTGGCGACAAAACCGACCGTGCGCCCCTCCATGCGACCGAAACCGGTGATGATATTCTTGGCGTAGTTTTCCTGGATCTCGAAGAAATCGCCCTCGTCCGCGATCTTCAGGATCAGCTCCTTCATGTCGTAGGGCTTGTTGGGATTTTCCGGCACCAGCGTGTCGAGCGAGAGCTCTTCGCGGCGCGGATCGTCCGTCGTCGGCCAGCTCGGCGGCTTCTCGCGATTGTTGAGGGGAAGAAAATCGTAGAGCCGCCGCATCTCCTCGATGCAGATGACGTCGTTCTCATAGGCACCATCGGCGACCGAGGATTTGGACGTATGCACCTTGGCGCCGCCGAGTTCTTCGGGCGTCACGTCTTCATGCGTTACCGTCTTCACCACGTCGGGTCCGGTGATGAACATGTAGGAGGTATCGCGCACCATGAAGATGAAATCGGTCATGGCCGGCGAATAGACGTCGCCGCCCGCGCACGGCCCCATGATCACGGAGATCTGCGGCACGACCCCGGAGGAGAGTACGTTGCGCTTGAAAACTTCGCCGTAACCGGCCAGCGAGGCGACGCCTTCCTGGATGCGCGCGCCGCCCGCATCGAACACGCCGATGATCGGCGCGCCGTTCTGCATGGCCATGTCCTGCACCTTGCAGATCTTCTGGGCGTGGGTTTCGGAGAGCGAGCCGCCGAAGACGGTGAAGTCCTTGGCGAAGACATAAACCATGCGCCCGTTGATGGTGCCCCAGCCGGTGACCACCCCGTCGCCCGGGATGCGGTTCTTGTCGGCCCCGAAATCGGTATTGCGATGCTCCACGAACATGTCGAATTCCTCGAACGAATTGGGATCGAGGAGGAGTTCGAGGCGCTCGCGCGCGGTGAGCTTGCCCTTGTCGTGCTGGGCCTTGATGCGGGCTTCGCCGCCGCCCTGGCGGGCGCGATTCCGGCGTTCTTCAAGCTCGTGGAGGATGTTCTTCATGGGTCCGCTCAACTGAATCCAAATCGGCGGCGAGAGTGTGCGGCGCAGCGAAAGGGGTCAAGCACGAAAGGACTTCCCTCTCCCCCTTCGGGGGAGAGGGCTAGGGTGAGGGGGCCTCTCCGCGCCACGAAGTTAGAAATCACCCGCGAGACTTAGCTCGATGATCGGTTTCGGTGGCGACTTAAACACCCCCTCACCCCGGCCCTCTCCCCCGCTGCGCGGGGTAGAGGGAGATTCATTCGAGTAACCGCACAAACCGCTCCGCCGCTTCGAGTTCGGACAGCAGCAGTTTGCGCCGCTTCTCCGCCTCCGCATCGCGGCCCCATTTCTCGGCTTGGAAATCTTCGTCGAGTTGAGACGCCGCGAAGGCCTCCGAAGCGCAGAGGCGCTGCTCGATCAGGGCGAGCGCGAGCGTCAACGAGCCTAGAATGGACGCCATGGTGTGAAGTGCCGTGAGAGCGAACGCATCGTATTTCCACACCGCCTGCTCCAGCGCGATCAACGATTCCGGCGGCTGTTCGACAAACCCGATGCCGTGGCAGGTGGAAAGACGTGCGCGATATGTTTCGGAAAGCCATTCAAGCAGCTGATTCCACACGGCTTCTTGACGGGCCGCCAGTTTTTCCGGTTGGTCGGCACGATAGCAAAGCAGATCGCTGCGGCCGTAGCAGATGACTTGTTCGACGAGCGCCTGACGATGTGCCGGCGCGCGATCGAGCGCGGTGTTGGCGAGCTTGGTGAGCGGCATGGATTCAAGCAAAACTGTCTCGCCCTGCCTGCGCCATTCGTCGGCGATGGCCTCGGCCAAGGCGCGGCTCGGAACGGCGAGCGTGGATCTGCCCGGTGTTTTGACGGGTTTACCGTCCAGCGTGACGGCGTGCGCCTCTCCGTGCACGGGAGAGGCGGAAGAAACAACCGCCACCTCCTTGTAGAAGCGTTTCATTTCTTCTTTTTCGGCTTCAGCACCACCGCCGCCGCGTTCGCCGTCATCGCATTCTTGCGCACTCTCGGCGGCAAAGCGGCGCGCAACGCATCGGGCAAACCGTCATGCGGTCCCAGTTTCGGCTTGGGGTGATCGTCCCAGTAAAGCGCGCCCACTTCCTTGTTGCGCTTGGGATGGTAGGGATACCAGAACTGGTTGCGCGCGCGGCTGGCCTCGCCGCCGATCAGGAGCAAGGCGTCCGTGCTGCTGTTGTTCATGACGACATGGGTAATGCCGGTGCCCGCTTCCCAGCCGATGAAATCGCCTTCCTGAAGCGGCGTGACCCAACCGTCGTTCCAGGCATCGACGCGGCCCTTCACAACAAACACGAATTCCTCCTCGTCGCGCTCGGCGTGCGGCCAGGACGTGCGCCGGCCCGGCTTCAGCACTTCCAGATGGATGCCGATGCGCGAGAAACGCGCGCGGCGACCGAAGAGGGCATCGAGACCCTGAAGCTCGTTGCTACGCGGATAGGTGGCGGCCTTGGGCGCAAGAATATCCTGCCAATTCGCCACGTAATCCGGCTGCCCACGCTTGCGTGCGCCGGCGGGCGATGGACTGCCGCGGCGCTTGTCGGAGATGGCGTCGTGCGGCCCCAATTTGCGCTTGGGCGGATTCTCCCAAAGCTTTCCCAGCCCTTTGAGGAATTCGTTGCTCTTGGCGTCCTGAGGCAGGGCCGCGAAGAATTGCGAACGCATGCGTGTTGCCTCGCCAAATACGAAGAGCCGCACGTCGCGCTCGGTATTATTGATGATGGTGTGTGCGATTCCGGTCTTGTCGTTGAACACAACGCCGTCGCCTTCGTGCAGCTGGTGCAGATGGCCGTCCACCCAGAGTTCGGGGCGGCCTTCGACAACAAAGAAAAATTCCTCCTCGTCGCGATAGGCACCCGGAACGTTCGAGCGCGCGCCGGGATGCAGCCGCAAATGCGCGATCTTAAGCCGGGAAAGACCAGCGGCATCGGAAAACGACGCCATGGTGCCCATCTCCTCGCCGGTGGAAGAGATGGCGGGCGCCGATGGCTCGAGATCGCGCCAATGCACGATGAAGTCTGGACGGGGCGGTATTTTCATTTTTTGCGTCTCGCCTTGTTCTTAACGCGGCGTCTGGTTTCGAAGGGATCAGGAGCGTCCGGATCGAAACCGAGCAGCCTCCACGTCTTCATCATATGCGCCGGCAACGGCGCGGTCACGTGCAACCGGCCGGCGCCGGGATTGTCGATATCGATGGAACGGGCATGCAGATGAAGCTTGTCTGCAATAGCGCCCTTTCCACGCGACGCCGCGCCGCCGTATTTGAAGTCGCCCACGATCGGCGTTCCGAGCGACGCCAGATGGACGCGGATCTGATGGGTACGGCCCGTCAACGGTTTCGCCGCGACCCAGGCGAATTCCTCGCCCGCCTGCCCCATGACGACATAGTCGGTGAGCGCATATTTCGCGTCTTCGTCGTCGCGCTCGGCGCCGATCACACGCTCGTCGCGGCCGTGCGGGCCATGACCGCCCTCCTTGGTCAATGCGAGCTTGATGGTGCCGCTTTTCTTTTTCGGTACGCCGCGGGTCAGCGCCCAATAGACTTTCGAGGCGTCGCGGCGGCGCAGAGATTCTCCCAGCGCTGCGGTGGCGGGAACCGTGCGCCCGACCACCAGAACGCCGCTCGTATCGCGGTCGAGACGATGCACCAGGCGCGGACGCTGTTTCTTGCCGTACATCAGCGTGTCGAGCATGCCGTCGACATGGCGAGTTTGCCCCGTGCCGCCTTGGGTGGCGAGGCCGGGCGGCTTGTTCAGCACGATGACACTCTCGTCCATATAGAGAATGGCATCTTGCAGAAGCTGCGCGTCGTCCGGTTTGTGCGTTGCCTCTCTGGACCGCGGCGTTTCTTCGGCTGGCGCATTCGCCAGCTGCGGCGGAATACGGATGTTCTGGCCGGCTTCGACCCGGTTGCCCGCCTTGGCGCGCTTTCCCTCCACACGCACCTGTCCCGTGCGCAGAAGTTTTTCGAGACGGCCATGCGTCAACGCCGGATAGTGGCGTTTGAACCAGCGATCCAGGCGAATGCCGTTTTCGTCGTCGGCGATCTGTTCGGTTACGACCTTAGACACTCAATATTTCCTCGCGCGTTGACGCATTCAAACGAGTCGCTTAGCGTTCTTACAGAACAGGGGATGGGGTTCCCCTTTAACCGCCCGACAGCTCAATAAGCCAGACGGCTGATGACTCCTACCGCTTGACGATGTTGCGGTGGGAATCCGTCTTCGGACTGCTTTGCCGCGAGCCGTTTCCAGCCGCTTCTCCATCTGTCGACAGGCGGGAACGGGATGACGACTGTGGCAAATGTCTAGCTTGGATCGGCGTTGTGGCTGGGCCTCGCACTTCTGGCATCCATCATATCCATCCGCGTGGCGATCTCGGTAGCGCTCATCGCGATCGTGGTCGGCGCCGTTGCCGGCAATTTCATCGGCCTACATATCACCGATTGGGTCAACTTCCTCGCCGGGTTCGGTGCAATTCTTTTGACGTTTCTGGCGGGAACGGAGATCGACCCGCGCATCGTGAAGAAGCATTTCTGGTCCAGCATGTCGATCGGTGATGTCTACGGGGCTGACCTTCGGCACAATCTCGGCGTTGTTCGGGCTGACCAATCACATCATCGATCAGGCGCAATATACAATTCTCGTGACCGCCGTGATCGGCAGCGCGGTGATTCCGACACTAATCGCGCAGACCTGGTTTCAGCCGGATTTCAAAGCCATCGCCGCCGAACCGGAGACTGTCGAGGCGGAAGCGGTCGCCGGTGAAGAACCGTGATGCTCTCCGCTCGGCCCTTGGCACAGCGCCCGGCGCCGCATACCAATTCCTATCGAACAGAATCCGGGACCGCCTCATGCCCTTGCAGCTTTATCTGGCCGTCGCCCTCGGTGGCGCGCTTGGCAGCGTTGGACGCTATTTTGTCTCGGGCCTTGTGGCTACGGGCTTCGGCGAGACGTTCCCGTGGGGCACGCTGATCGTGAATGTCACGGGTTCTTTTGTGATCGGCTTTTTCGGCGTACTGACGGGCCCCGATGGCCGCTTTCTCGTCAGCGGTACGGTCCGGCAATTCGTCATGGTCGGCATTTGCGGCGGCTATACGACCTTTTCCTCCTTCAGCTTGCAGACCTTGAATCTGATGCGCGACGGCGAGTGGCTTTACGTCGGGTGGAATGTCGCGGGCTCTGTAATCCTCTGCCTGTTCTTTGTCTGGCTCGGGGCAATTTCGGCCGCCGCGCTGAACCAACTTAAGGGGGCCTGACCATGCAAGTACCCACAGACGCCGTCCTTTTGCGCGTCTTTCTCGGTGAAGGGGACAAGTTTCACGGAAAGCCTCTGTACGAAGCCGTCGTCCTCAAGGCGCGCGAGATGCACCTCGCCGGCGCCACCGTGCTGCGCGGACCGATGGGTTTCGGTCATTCGAGCCGCCTGCATACCGCGAAGATTCTCCGGCTCTCCGAAGATTTGCCCCTCGTCATCGAGATTGTGGACAGCGAAGAAAAGATCGACGCCTTCCTGCCCACGCTCGACAGCATGATGGGAAGCGGTCTCGTGACCATGGAGAAGGTCAAGGTGCTCCGCTACGGGGCTGATACGGGTTTGGCCGGATAAGGCCATGCGGCTCGGCGACAGCAAATTCCAAAACCTGTTTGCGCTGCTTGTTTCAGCAACCAACAAAGACCGCGACTGCGACGAATGGCGGGTAGCTGGCGTGGAGTGGCGCAGGCAGCGCAGCGTTCAATGGGCTCCCATTTCGTTTCAGATCGAGATTCACCAATTGACGCACACAGCGCGCCCGAAATGGACAATACTTTCGGTGCATGAAATTTGGTGGAAAAGGGATCGGAGGAAGGCGATTCGCAATGCATACTGGACGCATTTGGAGAACGGATCACGCAACGATGTTCTGAAATGGTTTCGAGAACGCCAGGAAGAACTCGATGAGTGAACTTACTTTTCCGCTTTCAATTTCTTCTCCCGCAGCTTCTCCCAATATTCCAGCCGCTTGACGATTTCGCGTTCAAAGCCGGTTTCCTTGGGCTCGTAGAGCTTCCGGCGCTCCATCTTGTCGGGAAAATAGTTTTGGCCCGAAAAGCCCTCCTCCGCCTCGTGGTCGTATTCGTAGCCTTTGCCGTAGCCGAGATTCTTCATCAGCTTGGTGGGTGCATTGAGGATATGGGCGGGAGGCATAAGCGAGCCATACTCCTCCGCCGCGCGCTTGGCGGCGCCTAGCGCCGTATAGACCGCGTTCGATTTCGGCGCGCTGGCGAGATAGAGCACGCACTGCGCCAGCGCGATCTCGCCTTCCGGACTACCGAGAAAATCGTACATCTCTTTCGCGGCCAACGCCTGAACCAGCGCCTGCGGATCGGCGAGGCCGATGTCTTCCACGCTGGCCCGTACCAGGCGCCGGGCGATGTAGAGCGGCTGTTCGCCGCCAGCCAGCATCCGTGCCAACCAATAGAGCGCGGCATCGGGATCGCTGCCGCGGATCGACTTATGCAGCGCTGAAATGATGTTGTAGTGCTCTTCGCGCGACTTGTCGTAGAGCGGCGCGCGCTTCTGAATCGCGGCAACAAGCGCGGCTGAATCCATCGGCTTGACCACCTTCAGCGCCGCGATGTCTTCCGCCAGATTCAAGATGTACCGCCCGTCGCCATCGGCCATCGCACGCAAGCTGGCGCGCGCATCGTCGGTGAGAGGGAGCCTTTCGCCGTGGTGCGTTTCCGCGCGCCGGAGGAGCGTTTCGAGCGCCGCATCGTCGAGACGCCGCAGCACAAGGACTTGTGCGCGCGACAGCACGGCACCATTCAATTCGAACGACGGATTTTCCGTCGTCGCTCCGACGAGAACGATCGTCCCGTCTTCCATCACCGGCAGGAAAGAATCCTGCTGGCTGCGGTTGAAGCGGTGGATCTCGTCGACAAAGAGCAGCGTGCCCTTGCCCGTGCGGCGCATATGGCGCGCGGTGTCGAAGGTTTTCTTGAGGTCCGCGACGCCGGAAAAGACGGCGGAAAGCTGGACAAAATGCAGGTCGAACGCGTGCGACAACAGCCGCGCGATAGTGGTCTTTCCCGTTCCGGGTGGTCCCCACAGAATGATCGAATGCGGCCGCTTCTGCGCCACCATCCGCCCGATCGGACCTTCGGAACCGACCAGATGATCCTGGCCGACGATTTCGGCGAGCGTCTTGGGGCGCAGCCGATCGGCCAGCGGCCGCGGCGCGTTATCTTCCAGCCCTCCGGCCTCGAAAAGATCGGACATCTAGGATACGACCCCCAAGAGTTTTGTGGTCAGATGCCAACGCCCTCCATTCCGACGCCAAGTTGTCATCCAACTCTCAGCGCCCAAATTTCCATAGCTCACTCTCACCCATAGATGCACATCCTTGTCATCGACCGAAAAGGTGAGCCGCGAGAACGAATAAAATTCAGTACCCGTCGAATATCTGAAAAACTGCGGTTCTTTCGCAACGCTCAAGTGACGCTTCGCCAACTCTTCCTGACAATCGAGCGGACGAATTGTTGAGAGGAAGCGGCTCACCTCGCCCAAATATGCTACACGCTCGACCACGGTCTTTGGAACCGGCAACCCATCCAATGTCGGAGAGAAATACTTCTTGTGCGATGCTTCTGAAAGACCGAAATCGAGTGCATTCGAGGAGTTGAGTTCGGCGGCTATCTCCACCACTGTGCGGCACTCGTTCGCTGCATGTGCGGGGTCGGCCATGGTCTGACTGATGTACTCTTGCGCAACTAGACAAGCGCTTGCGAGAATTCCGATTAGCGCCATAGCCGCAAGCGCGAGCCAGCGCCAAAGGGCCTTTCGCTGTAAAGGTTTGCCTTGCATCATTCGCCCATATTGCCACGGCAAACGGCGCGAAGCGACCAACACAATATCTCTCACCCACCTACGCTCAGCGTCAGCATGTGGCCGTCACGTTCGATGACCATGTCCCATTGGCCGTTGGCCTGCTCAAGCGCGGCGGTGAGGTTGCTGACATTTGTGATGGTTACACCGTTGATGCTGCGGACGATATCGCCTTCCTGAAAGCCCTGCTGGGCTGCGATGGAATTTCCGGGGGACACGACGACGACGCCCTTCGCGTTCGCGTTCATTTGCAGATCGAGCGCTACGGCGGGCGAAAGGTTCTCGACTTTGGCACCGGTGAGCGGATTGCGTCCCGTGATGGTTGTCGCTTGGCGCGGGGTCGATTCCGGCGGCAGCTCCAGTTTCACCGTCACCTCGCGTACCTGCCCGCCCGACGCGACTTTGACGCTGGGCGCATCGCCAGCCTTGTGCGTGGCGATGCGGTAGTTGAGCGACTGCATGTCGTCAACGGAAAAACCGTCGATCGCCAGCACGACGTCGCCCACTTTCAAGCCGGCATTGGCTGCCGGTCCCTTCGGAAAGACACTCTTCAAGAGAACGCCGCCGGGCTTTGGAAGGCCGAGGCTGCGGGCGATCTCGCTTGTCACCGGCTGGCCGTCGGCGCCGAACCAGGCGAATTTCATGGCCGAACCGCTGATCGTGCCGTCCACGAAGCGCTTGGCGAGGTTGGCAGGAATGGCGAAACCGACGCCGACCGAACTTCCCGTATTCGAAACGATCGACGAATTGATGCCGACGAGCTTGCCGTCGGTCGTCACCAGCGCGCCGCCGGAATTGCCCGGATTGATCGCCGCGTCCGTCTGAATGAAGAACTGGTAATCGGACGCCGAGACTTGCGTGCGCGCCAGCGCCGAGATGATGCCCATCGTCACCGTCTGTCCGACGCCGAAGGGATCGCCGATGGCCAGGACGAGATCGCCGACCTGGGCGGCATCGCTGTTGCCGAAGGGCACGACCGGCAGCTTTTCGCCCCTGGTCTCGATTTTCAGCAGCGCGAGATCGATGCGGCTATCGGCCTGTATCACTCTCGCCTTGAATTCGCGCTTGTCGGACAGCGCGACGATGATGTCCTGCCCGCCCGCGATGACGTGATTGTTGGTGAGGATGAGCCCGTCGCTGCGCACGATGACGCCGGAGCCGAGCGATTGCTGTACGCGCTGGCGCATCTGCGGATTGACGCCGAAGAAGCGCTGAAGAAAGGGATCGTTGAAGAAGGGATTGGTGGGCTGCTGCACGACGGTGCGCGTGTAGACGTTGACCACGGCCGGGGCGACACGCTTGACCAGGGGTGCAAACGTCAGCTGCACCTGGGTCATGGACTGCGGCACCGACGTCTGCTGCGCCGGCGCGGCCATCGGCGCGGTCACGCTCGCGGCCACGACAAAAAAGCCGCCAAGCACGCCACTGAAAATCGACGGTTTCATTCTGTCCTCTATTCCAACGCAAAAGGGCGGCCTTGCGGCCGCCCTTTCAATATACTCGACAGATGGCGCGGGGATTACTGCTCGGTTGCCTCTTCGTCACCACCAACCGGACCGGAATCCTGTCCCCTGGCGCTTTCGTCGCGATCGACGAACTCGATAAAGGCCATCGGCGCGTTGTCGCCGAAGCGGAAGCCCGCCTTCAGCACGCGCGTATAGCCGCCCGGACGGTCCGCATAGCGCGGGCCGATCACGTCGAACAGCTTCTTCACCTGCGCCTCGTCGCGAATGGTGGAGAGCGCCTGCCGGCGGGCGTGGAGATCCTTGCCGCCGCGGCGCGACAGTGTGACGAGCTTCTCGATGACCGGACGAAGCTCCTTCGCTTTGGGCAGCGTCGTCTTGATCTGCTCGTGCTTGATGAGCGCTGCCGTCATGTTCGCGAACATGGCGACGCGGTGTTGCGACTTCACGCCGAGCTTGCGGCCCTGATTACGATGACGCATGTATCTTCTCTCTTGCCCCTTCATGCTTCGGGGCTCGCTTCGCGAGCACCTCAGCATGACGCCTTCTCTATCTCGTCACCCTGAGGTGCGCTCCGTTAGGAGCGCCCCCGAAGGGCGAACAGTCAGTACTGGTCCTCGTAACGCTTCGCGAGGTCTTCGATATTCTCCGGCGGCCAGCCCGGCACTTCCATGCCCAGATGCAGGCCCATTTCGGCAAGCACCGCCTTGATTTCGTTGAGCGACTTGCGGCCGAAGTTCGGCGTGCGCAGCATTTCACCTTCGGTCTTCTGAATGAGATCGCCGATATAGACGATGTTGTCGTTCTTCAGACAGTTGGCCGAACGCACCGAAAGCTCGAGCTCGTCGACCTTCTTGAGCAGAACCGGATTGAAGGCGAGATCGGGCTTGGCCTCTTCGGCGACGCGCTCGCGCGGCTCTTCAAAGTTGATGAAGACCTGAAGCTGGTCCTGCAGGATGCGCGCGGCATACGCCACCGAATTGTCCGGCGAGATCGCACCGTTGGTTTCCACCGTCAGCGTGAGCTTGTCGTAGTCGAGGATTTGACCTTCGCGGGTATTCTCGACCTTGTAGGAGACCTTCTTCACCGGCGAGAACAGCGAATCCACCGGGATCAAACCGATGGGAGCATCCTCGGGACGGTTGCGGTCAGCAGGCACATAACCCTTGCCGGTGGCAACCGTCAGTTCCATGCGGAAGTCGACCTTTTCGTCGAGCGTGCAGATGACGAGATCCGGATTGAGGATTTCGATATCCGCGCTGGCGCCGATCTGGCCGGCCGTGATTTCTCCGGGGCCGGTACCGCGCAGCGAAAGGCGCTTCGGCCCTTCGGCATGCATGCGCAGCGCGATCTGCTTTACGTTCAGGACGATGTCCGTCACGTCTTCACGCACGCCGGGAATGGACGAAAATTCGTGCAACACGCCTTCGATCTGAATCGAGGTGATGGCGGCGCCCTGCAGCGACGACAGCAGCACGCGACGCAGCGAATTGCCCAACGTCAGGCCGAAGCCGCGCTCCAGCGGCTCGGCGACGATCGTTGCCGAGCGGCCGGCATCGTGGCCGCCGTCGATCTTCAACTTTTGCGGTTTGATCAGTTCCTGCCAATTCTTCTGAAACATTTTGTCCTCATCGTTTCCCGGACGTGTCGGACCACGCCCATTGCGTTCGACGGGTAGCTATTTCCGAACTACTTTCTCGTTGGGTCGCACGGCCGGACGGAAAACCGGAAGGCCACTTTTCCTGGCCGATGCTCCCGAAATTTCTAAACCCTGCGGCGCTTGGGCGGACGGCAGCCATTGTGCGGGATCGGCGTCACATCGCGGATGGACGTCACCGTAAGCCCCACGGCCTGCAAAGCACGCAGCGCGGACTCGCGACCCGATCCCGGGCCGCTCACTTCCACTTCCAGCGTGCGCATGCCGTGCTCCATCGCCTTCTTGGCGGCGTCTTCGGCGGCAACCTGCGCCGCATAGGGTGTCGATTTGCGCGACCCCTTGAAGCCCATCATGCCGGCGCTCGACCAAGAAACCGCGTTTCCGGCTCCGTCGGTGATGGTGATGATCGTGTTGTTGAAGGTCGCCGCCACGTGAGCCACGCCCACGACGACGTTCTTCTTTTCCTTCTTGCGCGCGCGCCCTGCGCCCGCCTTTTTCTCGCCGGCCATATTACTTGGTCACTTTCTTTTTGCCGGCGATTGCTTTGGCCGGGCCTTTGCGCGTGCGCGCGTTGGTGTGTGTACGCTGACCGCGGACCGGCAAACCTTTGCGGTGACGCAAGCCCCGATAGGTGCCCAGATCCATCAAACGCTTGATGTTCATCGCCACTTCGCGGCGCAGATCGCCTTCCACGAGATAATCGCGATCGATTGCTTCGCGGATCTGGATGACTTCGGAATCCGACAGGTCGCTGACGCGGCGGTCCTCAGTGATGCCGACCTTCTTCAGAATCTCGCGCGCATGATGCGGGCCGATTCCATGGATATAGCGCAGTGCCACAAGCACGCGTTTCTGGGTCGGGATATTGACGCCGGCGATACGGGCCACGAGTGTCTCCGAGCTCTAAATCTTTGATATTCTTCTACTTCACCACCACTCGGAAGATTGGCTCAAAGTCCGGCGCGCCCGCCTCATCGGGGGCTCAAAACGGCCGGAATTGAACGGAAATCTGCCGCGAGGGCGCGGATTATATTAATGCGCGCTCCCTAGTCAACACCGCCTAACACCTTATTTCTCGTGGCTTTTCAACCCCGGGGACCGGCCGTCAATGGCCCCCGCAATCGCCTTGGTGACTTCGCCGATCGGGGCCATGCCGTCGATGGTCACCACCTTGCCCTGCTTGTCGTAGAAGGCCAGCAGAGGCGCTGTGTTGCGCCGGTAGACCTCGAGCCGGTTCTTCAGGGTCGTGGGATTGTCGTCGGGCCTCGAGGTGCCCTGTTTGATCCGCTGCTCGACGCGCTGAAGCAGGATGGTCTCGTCGACCTTCAGTTCCAGGACTAGGTCGATCTTACGGCCACGGCTGGCAAGGAGCTTATCGAGCGCTTCGGCCTGGGGGATGGTGCGCGGAAAGCCGTCGAACACCGCCCCTTTGGCGCAGTCGGGTTTGTCGATGCGTTCGGCGATGATGCCGATGACGATTTCGTCGGAAACCAGATCGCCCTTGGCCAGAATGGCTTCGACCTGCCGGCCCAACGGCGTTCCCGCCGCGATCGCCGCACGCAGCATGTCCCCGGTCGAGAGCTGGGGAAAGTCGCGCGTCTCCTGAAGGATCTTCGCCTGCGTCCCCTTGCCCGCGCCCGGAGGCCCGAACATGACGATGTTCAACGTCTAGCTCCCCGAAGCTTCGCCTTCTTGATGAGGCCTTCGTATTGCTGCGCGATCAGATGGCTCTGAATCTGCGCGACCGTATCCATCGTGACGCTGACCATGATCAGGATCGAGGTGCCGCCAAGTGCGATGGCGATCTCCGAGCGCGCCAGATCGGGCACCAGACACACCACCGCGAGATAGGCCGCACCGATCACCGTGATGCGCGTCAGCACAAAATCGATGTATTCCGCCGTCTTCTTGCCGGGACGAATGCCGGGAATGAAGCCGCCGTATTTTCTCAGATTCTCCGCCGTCTCTTCCGGATTGAAGACGATCGAGGTGTAGAAGAACGCAAAGAAGACGATCATCGCGACGTAAAGCGATTCATAAAGCAGGCGGCCCGGACTGAGATAGGTCACCAGCGTCTGCATCCAACCGGAGATATTCTGCGCGTAGAAACTGGCAATGGTGGTCGGGAACAGCAGGATCGACGATGCGAAGATCGGGGGGATCACG
Organism: Pseudomonadota bacterium; assembly: GCA_016201105.1. GTDB lineage: Bacteria > Pseudomonadota > Alphaproteobacteria > Micropepsales > Micropepsaceae > Rhizomicrobium. The sequence goes on along the minus strand of JACQDN010000058.1, from coordinate 33,620 downwards.
CCCGAGACATTGAGTTTGAGCGGTAGATGCGAGGCCTCGCCGCCGAACATGCGGTTGCCTACCTGCCGTTTCGGGTACTGCACCAGCAGCCTGCGCTGCGCGCGCTCCATGAAGACGATGAACGTGATGAGCCCGACGGCGCCGAGAATGATGGCGATGATCTCGAGCGGGGACATGGCGCCGGTGCGGCCGGATTCGAAAATCTGACCGATATAGGTAGGAAAGCGCGCGATGATACCTGCGAAGATGATGAGCGAAATGCCGTTGCCGACGCCGCGGCTGGTGATTTGTTCGCCGATCCACATCAAAAGGATGGTGCCACCCGTCAAGGTGATGACGGTGGTGAAGCGGAAGAACATGCCGGGATCGAGGACCACGTGGCTCATGTTCTCAAGACCGATGGCAATGCCCAGCGCCTGAACGGCGGCAAGCCCCACCGTTCCGTAGCGGGTGTATTGGTTGAGGGTCTTGCGTCCCGACTCGCCTTCCTTTTTCAAGGCTTCGAGTTCGGGAAACACCGTCGTCATCAGCTGGATGATAATGGAGGCGGAAATGTAGGGCATGATGCCCAATGCGAAGATCGCCATACGGCCGATCGCACCGCCCGCCAGCACATTGAAGACATCGAGCACGCCGCCAGCCTGGCGCGAAAGCATGTTAGCCAGCGCTCCAGGATCGATGCCCGGCATCGGGACATAGGTCCCGAGGCGCGCGACGACCAGGGCGGCGAGCGTGAAGAAGATGCGCTGTTTCAGCTCCGTCGCCTTGGACAAGGCACCGAAATTGAAATTGGCGGCGAGCTGTTCGGCGGCTGATGGCATTCGCTACTCCGCTTACGTCCGGCCCTAAATTTCCCGGAATGAGCCGACTCTATATCTGGTCAGCCATCCCGTGCGACAAGCTCGGGAAGGATAATTCCTTGCTTGACTCAGCCGTTGCGCGCGGCCCGCTTTTCGGAGGATTTCGCACGGCGCTGCTGGCGTTTGCCCGGTTCACCCTTCTTGTTCTTCCAAACTTTCTTCTCGAACGTCGTGGTGAGCGTTCCACCGGCCTTCTTCACCGCTTCCGCGGCGCTCTTGCTGGCGCCGGCGACGACGATGTCGAGCTTCGCCTTGAGTTCGCCGTCACCCAGAAGCCTGATGCCGTCGCGGCTCTTGTGCGCGAGGCCGGCCTTCCTGAGCGTTTCCTCCGTGATCTTGGCGCTGGCGTCGAGCTTCTTCTGATCGATCGCTTTTTGAACACGGCCGAGATTCACTTCGGCGAAATCGGTGGCAAAGACGTTGTTGAAGCCGCGCTTTGGCATGCGCATGTGGAGCGGCATCTGGCCGCCTTCGAAGCCGTACACCTTCGTGCCGGTACGCGCCTTCGCACCCTTCACGCCGCGGCCCGAGGTCTTGCCCAGGCCCGACGAAGAGCCGCGGCCGACCTTCAGCTTGCGCTTATGGGCGCCGGGGTTGTTGCGGATTTCGTTCAGTTTCATCGCACTCTGCTCTCTGTGGTCCTTCAGGGCTTGCTACTCTCCGACAACCTCGACGAGGTGCCGCACTGCGTAAATCATACCGCGCACGGACGGCGTATCTTCCAGCGTGCGTTCGCGGCGGATCTTGCCAAGGCCGAGGCCACGCAACGTCGCCGCCTGTATCTCGGGCTTACGGTTCGCGCTCTTGATCTGCCGCACTCTCAGCGTCTTTTTGCCGGATGCTGCTTTCTTGGCGGTGGTCTTCTTCTCGGCCATGACGATTTGCTTTCAAATGACGCGCGGATTAGGAGGCAGACGCCTGCTCGCCCTTGCCGCCTTCGCGGCGGGCGATGATTTCGGTGACGCTGCGGCCGCGGCGCTGGGCGACCATGCGCGGGCTCTGCTCGTTCTTCAGCGCATCGAAGGTGGCGCGTACCATATTGTAGGGATTGGAGGTGCCGAGCGATTTCGCCACGACATCGCCCACACCCAGGGCTTCGAACACCGCACGCATCGGACCGCCGGCGATGATGCCGGTACCGGCGGGCGCCGGACGCACCACGACTTTGCCCGCGCCGTGATGGCCGCGGGTCTCGTGATGCAGCGTACGGCCGTCTTTCAGCGGCACGCGGATCATCGCGCGCTTGGCCGCTTCGGTGGCCTTGCGGATCGCTTCAGGCACTTCGCGCGCCTTGCCGTGGCCAAAGCCCACGCGGCCGCGCTGATCGCCCACCACGACGAGCGCCGCAAAACCGAAACGCCGGCCGCCCTTCACAACCTTCGCCACGCGATTGATGTGAACCAGCTTATCGACGAATTCGCTGTCCTCGCGATCTTCGCGACGATCCCGGCGTCTTCCGCCGCTGCCTTCTTCACGCGCCATATCTCAGCTCTTTTCTCAAATCTTGTTCAAAACTCGAGGCCGCCTTCGCGGGCCGCGTCTGCGAGCGCTTTCACGCGCCCGTGATAAATGTAACCGCCGCGATCGAACACCACCTGCTTCACGCCTTTGGCGAGCGCACGTTCGGCGATCTTCTGACCGACGCTCTTGGCGGCGTCGATATTCCAGGACTTCGCGGGCTTGCCTTCCTTCTCGTTGGAAGAGGCAACCGCCACGGTCGTGCGCGTGCCGTCATCGATGACCTGCGCATAGATGTGACGGCCCGAACGGAAAACCGAGAGCCGCGGGCGGCCGAGCGCATTCTGCGCGATGCGATAGCGCGTACGCGACTTGCGACGGGCGAAAAGGGGTGTCGTTCCAGCCATGGCGCTTACTTCTTCTTGCCTTCCTTACGCAGGATGTACTCGTTTGCGTATTTCACGCCCTTGCCTTTATAGGGCTCCGGCGGGCGATAGCCGCGGATTTCCGCGGCGACCTGGCCTACGAGCTGCTTGTCGATACCGGAAATCGCGATTGACGTCGGTTTTTCCGTCACGATCGAGATGCCCGCGGGAATGGGATAGGCGACGTCGTGGCTGAAGCCGAGCTGCAGGTTGAGGTTCTTGCCCTGCACTGCCGCGCGATAGCCGACGCCGTTGATTTCCAAACGCTCCGTGAAGCCTTGCGTGACGCCGACGACGAGATTGTTCACCAGCGTGCGCTGCATGCCCCACATCTGGCGACCGCGTTCGGCGCCTTCGCGCGGGGTGAGGGTAACACCGTCGGGACCGACGGACGCGTCGATCTCGCTGACGAGGCTGACTTTCAACTCGCCCTTGGGGCCTTTCACTTTCACGGTCTTGCCTTCGACCGTGGCGGTAACGCCTTGGGGAAGGGTCACCGGCTTTTTGCCGATACGCGACATCTCTTCTCTCCTCCCCGTCCTTAAAACACCTGACAGAGAACTTCGCCGCCGACATTCTTCTCGCGCGCCGACGAATCGGTCATCACGCCCTGGGGCGTGGAGACGATCGACAGGCCGAGACCGTTGCGATGCGGTTTCAGGTCTTTGACGGATGTATAAACACGGCGGCCGGGCGTCGAAACGCGTTTCAATTCGCGAATGACGGGACGGCCTTCATGATACTTCAATTCGATCTCAAGCTCGCGCCGCCCACCTTTGAACTCCACTTCGGCATAGCCGCGAATGAAGCCTTCGGTCTGCAGCACGTCCAGCAATCTGATGCGCAGCTTCGAGTTTGGCGATTTGATTTTCGCCAGGCCACGAAGCTGTCCGTTGCGGATGCGCGCCAAGAGATCGCCGATGGGATCCGTGATCGCCATATCCTAATTCCTTTCCTTACCAGCTCGCCTTGGTCATGCCAGGGATCTGGCCGAAATTTCCGAGATCACGAAGCGCGATGCGCGACAGCCTGACCTTGCGATAGTAACCCTTGGAGCGGCCCGACAATTCGCAGCGATGATGAATGCGTGTCTTCGACGAATTTCGCGGCAGCTTCGCAAGCTTCAGGTGCGCCGCGAACCGGTCTTCGGGCGCGACCGACATGTCCTGCGTCTTCGCCTTGAGCGCAGCGCGCTTGGCGGCGTATTGCGCCACCATCTTTTCGCGCTTCGTGTTGCGATTGATCTGACTCTTCTTCGCCATCTACTTCCTCAATTCGTGAAGGGGAACTGGAAGCCCTGCAGAAGCGCCTTGGCTTCGGCGTCGGTCTTCGCAGACGTGTTGATGATGATGTCCATGCCCCAGGTCGTTTCCGTCTTGTCGTAGTCGATTTCGACGAACACGAGGTGTTCCTTCAGGCCCATGGCGAAGTTGCCCCGGCCGTCGAAGCTCTTGGCGTTCAATCCGCGGAAGTCGCGCACGCGCGGCAGTGCCATCGTCACCAGGCGGTCCAGGAACTCGTACATGCGCTCTTTGCGCAACGTGACCTTCACGCCCACCGGACGTCCCACCGTAATCTTGAAGGTCGCGATCGATTTCTTGGCCTTGGTCACGACCGCCTTCTGGCCCGCGATCGCGGTCAGATCGTTCTGCGCCTGCTGGATCTTCTTGGTATCCTGCGATCCTTCGCCCGCGCCGATGTTCAGCACGATCTTTTCGATACGCGGCACTTGAAGCACGTTCTTGTAGCCGAACTTCTTCATCAAGTCGGGCTTGATGACGTCGTTGTAGCGTTGCTTGAAACGCGGGACGTAGTTGGGATCGCGTGCTTCTTCGCCCACCGCCACCTGCGTGCCGGCGTTTTTTTCCTTCTTGGGCTTCTTGTCGGCCTTTGGCGCCTTGCCATCAGCCTTTTTTGGCTTTTCCGTTCCCGCTTCAGACATCGATAACCTCACCGGACTTCTTCGCGAAACGCACCTTGCGGCCGTCCGCCAGCAACTTGAACCCGATCCGCGTGGCACCGCCCGTCTTGGGATCGACATGGGCGAGGTTTGACAGGTGAACCGGGGATTCCTTGTTCACGATGCCGCCCTGCAGCTTCTGCGTCTGGCGCTGGTGGCGCTTGACGACATTCACGCCGGAGACGAGCGCGCGCTCTTCCTTAAGGAAGAGCTTCATCACTTCGCCCTTCTTGCCCTTGTCGCGGCCCGTCGTGACGATCACCCGATCGCCCTTCTTGATGCGCGCGCCGACGCCTTTGACCTTCTCGGCGGCTTTCGCCCCGGATTTAGCAGCGGACTTCGCAGCAGCCATCACAGCACCTCCGGCGCGAGCGAGATGATTTTCATGTGGTTTTTCGCACGAAGCTCGCGAGTGACCGGCCCGAAGATACGCGTGCCGATCGGTTCATTCTGATTGTTGACCAGCACGGCCGCGTTGGTGTCGAAGCGGATCAGGCTGCCGTCCGGACGGCGCACGCCATGCGCGGTGCGCACGACGACTGCCTTGAGCACTTCGCCCTTCTTCACGCGGCCGCGCGGAATAGCTTCCTTCACCGACACGACGATGGTGTCTCCCACATCTGCATAGCGGCGCTTGGACCCGCCAATTACCTTGATGCACATCACGCGACGTGCGCCGGAATTGTCGGCCACCTCTAGCTCGGTCGTTGATTGAATCATGATCGCTACTCCGCCTCGCCCGAGCTCTATTCCTTGCCCGCGCGGCCGATCACTTCCCAAGATTTGAGCTTGGAAATCGGCCTGGTTTCGCGGATACGCACGACATCGCCCACTTTGAACTGCCTGTTCTCGTCATGGGCGTGATACTTCTTCGAACGGCGCACGGTCTTGCCGAGCATCGGGTGGGTGAAGCGGCGTTCCACCTTCACCACCACCGTCTTGGCGTTCTTGTCGCTGACCACGACACCTTGGAGCACGCGCTTAGGCATAATCTTCTTCCTCTATTCCTTATCCGGCCTTGCGGCGCTGCTCGCTCAAAACCGTTTCGATGCGCGCGATCTCCTTACGGACGATACGCACGCGACCTGTGTTCTCCAGCTGGCCGTTGGCGCGCTGGAATCGAAGATTGAACTGCTCCTTCTTCAGCTTGTTCAGCTGATCGGAAAGCTCGTCCGCGGACTTGACGCGGAAATCTTCAGCCGTGGATTTCTTCTTCGCCATGACCGCCTCTTACAGATGCGCGCGCGCGATGAACTTGGTCGCGATCGAAAGCTTGCGCGCGCCCAGGCGCATCGCTTCTTTCGCCGTCGCCAAATCGACGCCGTCGATTTCGAACAGGATGCGGCCGGGCTTCACCTTGGCCACCCAGAATTCCGGAGCGCCCTTGCCCGAGCCCATGCGGACTTCGGCCGGCTTCTTCGACACCGGCACATCGGGGAAGATGCGAATCCACACGCGCCCTGCGCGTTTCATTTCGCGCGTGATGGCACGGCGCGCCGCTTCGATCTCGCGCGCGTTCAGGCGCTCGGGCTCCAGCGCCTTCAGGCCGTATTCGCCGAAGTTGAGGCTGGTGCCGCGCTTGGCCGGACCGTGAATGCGGCCCTTGTGCTGTTTGCGGAATTTCGTGCGCTTGGGTTGAAGCATGACTGTTGTCCGTTACTGCGCGGCCGGTTGCTGTTCGCGTTTTTGACCGGGACGCTGATCGCTCGCTTCCGAAAGGCGCTTATCCACCGCCATCGGATCGTGCTCCATGATTTCACCTTTGAAGATCCAGACCTTCACGCCGCAGGTGCCGTAGGTCGTCTTCGCGGTAGCGATGCCGTAATCGATGTCGGCGCGCAGCGTGTGCAGCGGTACGCGGCCCTCGCGGTACCATTCCACGCGTGCGATTTCCGCGCCGCCCAAGCGCCCGCCGCACGTGATACGAATGCCCTGCGCACCCAGACGCATCGCCGATTGTACCGCGCGCTTCATCACGCGGCGGAACGCGACGCGGCGCTCGAGCTGCTGGGCGATGTTTTCCGCCACTAGCTTGGCGTCGATTTCAGGCTTGCGGATCTCGATGATGTTCAGATGCACTTCGTCGGCCGTATAGCGCTGCACTTCGTTCTTCAGCTTTTCGATATCGGCGCCCTTCTTGCCGATGACGACGCCGGGACGCGCGGAATGGATCGTGATGCGGCACTTTTTGTGGGGACGTTCGATGATGATCTTCGAAACACCCGCCTGCTTCAGCCGTTCGCTGAGATGCGTGCGAATCTTGATGTCTTCCTGCAGGAGCTTTCCGTACTCTCTCTTGCCGGCAAACCAACGTGAGTCCCACGTACGGTTGATGCCCAGGCGCAAGCCGGTCGGGTTGACCTTCTGACCCATTAGGCCGTCTCCTCTGCGCTTTCGGGCGCCTTCTTTGCGGGTACTTTCTTCGCTGCCGGCTTCTTGCCGCCAGATTTCGCCGCTTTGGATTTCGATTTCGTGACTTTTGCCCGCTTCTCCTCGCGACGCTCTTCCACCACGATGGTCACCTGCGAGAAGGGGCGCTCGACACGCACGCCGCGGCCGCGTGCACGGGCGTGGAAACGCTTCATCACCAGGTTCTTGCCGACACTGGCCTCGGTTACGACCAGATCGTCGACATCCAGATCGTGGTTATTTTCCGCATTCGCGATGGCCGATTGCAGAACCTTCTTGACCGCCTTCGCTATGCGCTTGGGCGAGAACGAAAGCTCGGCCAGCGCGTACTCCACCTTCTTGCCGCGGATCGATTGCGCGACGAGGTTCAGCTTGCGCGGGGATGTGCGCAGCATCACCCCCACCGCTTTGGCCTGATTGTCCGCGAGAACGCGGGCGCGTGACTGCTTGCCCATTAGTCCGCCCTCTTCGCCTTCTTGTCGCCGCCGCCGGCGGCGGAATGGCCGTGGAAGGTGCGCGTCGGCGAGAACTCGCCGAGCTTGTGACCCACCATGTCTTCGGTGACGAGCACGGGAATGTGTTTCTTGCCGTTGTAGACGCCGAAGGTGAGGCCCACGAATTGCGGCAGGATCGTCGAGCGGCGCGACCAGGTCTTGATCACGTCTTTGCGTCCGCTGCCGCGCGCGGCATCCGCTTTCTTCAGCAGATAACCGTCGACAAACGGGCCTTTCCAAACAGAACGAGTCATCTAGTTACCCTTGCGTCTTGCCGTGGCGCGAACGCACGATGAATTTCGCGGTGCGCTTGTTCTTGCGGGTCTTGCTGCCCTTGGTGCCCTTGCCCCAAGGCGTAACCGGATGACGTCCACCCTTGGTGCGGCCTTCGCCGCCGCCATGGGGATGGTCGATCGGGTTCATCGCGGTGCCGCGTACGGCGGGGCGTTTGCCCTTCCACACGTTGCGGCCGGCTTTGCTGATGATTTCATTCATGTGATCGGGGTTCGATACCGCGCCGACCGAAGCCATGCAGTTGAGCGGCACGCGGCGCACTTCGGTCGAGTTGAGACGAAGAATGGCGTAGCCCGCGTCGCGGCCGAGGTACTGCGCGTAGGTTCCGGCCGAGCGCGCAATCTGGCCGCCCTTGCCCGGCTTCATCTCGATGTTGTGCACGATGGTGCCGATGGGCATGGCCGAAAGCGGCATCGCGTTGCCCGGCTTCACGTCGACTCGGTCTCCGGAGATGACGGTGTCGCCTGCTGCGAGGCGCTGCGGCGCTAGGATGTAGGAGAGTTCGCCGTCTTTGTATTTTATGAGTGCGATGAACGAAGTGCGGTTGGGATCGTATTCCAGGCGCTCAACCTTCGCCGGCATGTCGAACTTGCGGCGCTTGAAATCGACGATGCGATAGCGCTGCTTGTGGCCGCCGCCTTGCCAACGCACGGTCACACGACCGGTATTGTTGCGGCCGCCATTCTTCGTTTGACCTTCGGTCAACGCCTTGACCGGCCTGCCCTTGTGCAGACCCGTGCGGTCGATCAGCACCAGCTGGCGCTGTCCCGCGGTCGTTGGCCGGTATTGTTTAAGCGCCATGACTTACAGTCCCGTCGTGATGTCGATCTGGTGGCCCTCTTCGAGGGTCACGACCGCTTTCTTGTAATCGCTGCGATCGAAGGGGCGCCCGCGGAACTGTTTGGGCTTGCCTTTGATGCGAATGGTGTTGACCGCCCTCACCTTGACCTTGAACAGCGCCTCGACAGCCTTCGCGATCGCGGGCTTGGTCGCGTCCAGCGTCACGCGGAAGACGACCTGATTGGCTTCGGTGAGCTTGGTCGACTTTTCGGTGATGACCGGCGAGAGGATGATGTCGTGATGCGTGCTCATGACAGACGCTCCTCGATCGCCTTGAGGGCGCTTTTGGTGATCACGAGCTTGTCGCGCTTCATGATGTCGTAGACGTTGAGGCCGGCCGCCGGCAGAATCGAGACGTGCGAGAGGTTGCGGGCGCTGAGCTCGAAGTTCTTGTCGAACTCGCCGTCCACCACCAGCGCGTTGTCGCAGCCGAGTTTTCCGAACTGCGCCGCTAACTCTTTCGTCTTCACGGACTTGGAGACAGCATTCTCCAGAACGACGATCGAGCCGCTTTTCGCCTTGGAGGAAAGCGCATGCTTGAGCCCAAGCGCGCGGACTTTCTTGGGCAGATCGAATTCGTGACTATGATTGACCGGGCCCATGGCCTTGGCACCGCCGACGAACAACGGAGCGGAACGCGCGCCGTGGCGGGCGGTACCACCGCCCTTCTGCTTGCCGTGCCTGTGCTTCGTGCGATTCACTTCCGCGCGCGTCAGGATTTTATGCGTGCCGGCGCGGCGCTTGGCGAGCTGCCAGACGACGACGCGCTGGATGAGATCGGCGCGCGGCTCAAGACCGAAGATATCGTCCTTGAGATCGACTTCGCCGCTGGCCTTGTTGTCGAGGCTGAGAACTTTGGTTTTCACGTTCAGCCCCCCACCTGATTTTCAGGCGCTTTCTGTTCGGAAGCGGTGGCCCCGTTGGTCTTCTCGGCCTTGCGGACGGAAGCTGGCATCTTGGCTTCCTTCGGCAGCGGACGCTTCGCGGCATCGCGCACCATGACCCAGCCGCCCTTGGAGCCGGGAACGGCGCCGCGGATCATGATGAGACCGCGCTCGACGTCGACTTTCGCCACTTCGAGATTCTGCGTCGTCACGCGCTCGTCGCCGTAATGGCCGTGCATCTTCTTGTTCTTGAAGGTCTTGCCCGGATCCTGACGGCCACCCGTACCGCCGAGAGAGCGGTGGGAGATCGACACGCCGTGCGAGGCTTCTAGCCCGCGGAAATTCCAGCGCTTCATCGCGCCGGTGAAACCGCGGCCGATCGAGATGCCGGTGACGTCCACCTTTTGGCCGGCCACGAAATGATCCGCCAGGATCGTGTCGCCGACATCCAGGAGGTTCGCCGCATCGACGCGGAATTCCGCCAGTTTCTTTTTGGGCTCGACTTCAGCCTTCGCAAAATTGCCGCGATCGGCCTTGGTGAGACGCTTTGTTTTCGCAAAACCGGAACCGAGCTGAACGGCCGTATAGCCGTCCTTTTCCTCGGTGCGCTTCGCCACGACCTGACAGCCATCCAGCTTCAGGACCGTAACGGGCACATGACGGCCGTCCTCCAAAAAGAGGCGAGTCATGCCGACTTTCTGCGTGATGACGCCTGTGCGCATCGCCGCGATCACTCCTTAAAGCTTGATTTCGACGTCGACGCCCGCCGCAAGGTCGAGCTTCATCAAAGCGTCGACCGTTTGCGGGGTGGGATCGATGATGTCGAGAAGACGCTTATGAGTCCGGATTTCGAACTGTTCGCGGCTCTTCTTGTCTACGTGCGGGGACCGGTTCACGGTGAAGCGCTCGATGCCCGTCGGCAGCGGAATGGGTCCGCGTACCTGAGCGCCCGTGCGCTTCGCTGTGTTCACGATTTCCCGCGTCGAGTTATCGAGAATGCGGTGATCGAAGGCCTTGAGCCTGATCCGGATATTCTGACCTTGCATCTGTCTTAAATCCTTCGAACCGGTCTCGACTGGTTACTTGATGATCTTCGCGACGACGCCCGAACCCACCGTGCGGCCACCTTCGCGGATGGCGAAGCGCAGCTTCTCTTCCATCGCGATCGGCACGATCAGTTCGACATCGACCGACACGTTGTCGCCCGGCATCACCATTTCGGTGCCTTCCGGAAGCTGAACGATGCCTGTCACGTCGGTCGTGCGGAAATAGAATTGTGGACGATAGTTGGAGAAGAACGGCGTGTGACGGCCACCCTCTTCCTTCGTCAACACGTACACTTCCGCCTTGAAGTTGGTATGCGGGGTGATCGAGCCGGGCTTGGCCAGCACTTGGCCGCGCTCCACGCCTTCACGCTCGATGCCGCGCAAGAGGCAACCGACGTTGTCGCCGGCTTGGCCCTGGTCGAGCAGCTTGCGGAACATTTCAACGCCAGTGACGACGGTCTTCGTCGTCGGCTTGATGCCCACGATTTCGACTTCTTCGCCGACCTTCACGACGCCGCGGTCGATACGGCCGGTGACGACGGTGCCGCGGCCGGAGATCGAGAACACGTCTTCGATCGCCATCATGAATGGCTTGTCGATGGCGCGCTCCGGTTGCGGGATGCTCGCGTCAACGGCCTCCATCAGCTTGAGGATCGCATCGTGGCCCTGTTCCGGATTTTTGCCTTCAAGCGCCATCAACGCCGAACCGCGGATCATCGGAATCTTGTCGCCGGGGAATTCGTAGGAGGTCAGCAGTTCGCGGACTTCCAACTCGACGAGGTCGAGCAGTTCCGGATCGTCGACCATGTCGACCTTGTTGAGGAACACCACCAGCGCGGGCACGCCGACCTGACGGGCGAGCAGGATGTGCTCACGCGTTTGCGGCATCGGGCCGTCGGCGGCGGACACCACCAGGATCGCGCCGTCCATCTGAGCGGCGCCGGTGATCATGTTCTTCACGTAGTCGGCGTGGCCGGGGCAGTCGACATGCGCGTAGTGGCGATTCTTGGTCTCATACTCGACGTGTGCCGTCGAGATGGTGATGCCGCGCGCCTTTTCTTCCGGGGCCTTGTCGATCTGGTCGTACGCCGTGAACGTGGCGCCGCCCGTTTCAGCCAGCACCTTGGTGATGGCGGCCGTCAGCGAGGTCTTGCCATGGTCGACGTGACCGATGGTGCCGATGTTGCAGTGCGGCTTGTTGCGTTCAAATTTTGCTTTGCCCATTGTCGTATCTCCTTAGGCGTACTTTGCTTTGACTTCGTCCGCGATCGCTTGCGGAACCTGCGCGTAGTGATGGAATTCCATCGAATACTGCGCGCGGCCCTGAGACATCGAACGCAGCTGGTTGATGTACCCGAACATATTGGCAAGCGGCACCATCGCCTCGACGACTACCGCGTTGCCGCGCGTATCCTGTCCTTGAACGTGACCGCGCCGACCCAGGAGGTCTCCGATGACGCCACCGGTGAAATCCTCCGGTGTCACCACCTCGACCTTCATGATCGGTTCCAAAAGCTTCACCGCGCCTTTCGACGCCAGCTCGCGGAACGCGGCGCGTGCCGCAATATCGAAGGTGAGCGCGTTGGAGTCCACTTCGTGATACTTTCCGTCGGTCAGCGTCGCCTTGAAGTCGATCACCGGGAAGCCCGCGAGCAGTCCCGATTCCTTTTGCGCCTTCAGGCCTTTTTCCACCGAGGGGATGAATTCCTTCGGGATCGAGCCGCCCACGACGTCGTTCTCGAACACGAAACCAGAGCCCGGCGGTAGCGGTTCGAAATCGATCGACACTTCGGCGAACTGGCCGGATCCGCCGGTCTGCTTCTTATGCGTGTATTTGATCGAGACCGGCCGCGATAGCGTCTCACGATAAGCCACTTGCGGCGCACCGACGGTCGCGTCGACTTTGTAGGTGCGCTTGAGAATGTCGACTTTAATCTCAAGGTGAAGTTCGCCCATGCCCTTGAGGATCGTCTGACCGGATTCCTGATCGGTGGAAACGCGGAACGAGGGATCTTCCTGCGCCAGGCGGTTGAGCGCGAGGCCCATCTTTTCCTGATCGGCCTTGGTCTTGGGTTCGATCGCCACCTCGATGACCGGATCGGGGAATTCCATGCGTTCCAGGATCACCGGATGGTTGGGATCGCAGAGCGTTTCGCCCGTGGTGGAAATCTTGAGACTTGCGAGCGCGACGATATCGCCGGCGTGGGCTTCCTTGATGTCCTCGCGGCTGTTCGCGTGCATCAAAAGCATGCGCCCGACGCGCTCGGTCTTGTCCTTCACCGAGTTCAGCACGCCCGAGCCCGACGTGATGGTGCCGGAATAGACGCGCACGAACGTGATGGAGCCGACAAACGGATCGTCCATGATCTTGAACGCCAGGCCGGCGAACGGGGCCTTGTCGTCGGCGGGACGTTCAACTTCGATTTCTTTGCCCGGAACAACGCCCTTCACCGGCGGAACGTCGAGCGGCGACGGCAGGTAGTCAACGACGGCATCGAGAAGCGGCTGCACGCCCTTGTTCTTGAACGCAGAGCCGCACATCACGGGCACGAAATGGAACGCTGTGGTGCCCTTGCGGATGCACTTCTTGATGTCATCGACACTGGGCATCTTGCCGTCGAGATAAGCTTCGAGAAGCTTTTCGTCTTCATCGACGGCCATCTCCACGAGCTGGATGTGCAACTCATCGCACTTGGCTTTCAGATCGGCCGGGATTTCGATTTCGTCGAATTCCGCGCCGAGCTGCTCTTCCTTCCAGATCAGCGCCTTCATCTTGACGATGTCGACAATGCCCTTGAATTCGGCTTCCGAACCGATCGGCCATGCGATCACCATCGGCTTGGTGCCGAGACGGTCGATCATCATGTCGATGCAGCGCTGAAAGTTCGCGCCCATGCGGTCCATCTTGTTGACGAAGCAGATGCGTGGAACCTTGTACTTGTCGGCCTGGCGCCACACGGTTTCGGACTGCGGTTCCACGCCGGCGACAGCGTCGAACACAGCGACTGCACCGTCGAGCACGCGCATGGAACGCTCGACTTCGATGGTGAAGTCCACGTGGCCCGGCGTGTCGATGATGTTGATGCGGTGGTCTTTCCAGAAGCACGTCGTGGCGGCGGACGTGATGGTGATGCCGCGCTCCTGTTCTTGCTCCATGAAGTCCATGGTGGCGGCGCCGTCGTGCACTTCACCGATCTTATGGCTCTTGCCCGTATAATAGAGAATGCGCTCGGTCGTCGTCGTCTTGCCGGCGTCGATATGCGCGGCAATGCCGATATTGCGGTATCTCTCGAGCGGGGTTGTGCGGGCCATAACGCTATTCCTTGGGTACGCTTACCAGCGGTAATGGGAGAAGGCGCGGTTCGCCTCTGCCATCTTATGAGTGTCTTCACGCTTCTTGACCGCCGAACCGCGGTTGTTCGCGGCGTCAAGAATTTCCCCCGAAAGCCTTCCCGTCATCGTCGTTTCATTGCGGGCGCGCGCGGCTGTAATGAGCCAGCGGATCGCAAGTGCACGCGCACGGTCCGTGCGCACTTCAACCGGCACCTGATAGGTCGCGCCACCGACGCGGCGTGACTTCACTTCGATAGCCGGTGACACATTGCGCAGCGCTTCGTGGAACACCACGATTGGATCCTGCTTTGTCTTCTGCTGGATGGTGTCGAAGGCGCCGTAGATGATGCCTTCGGCAGCGGATTTCTTGCCGTCATACATCAGGCTGTTCATGAACTTGGCGAGCACGAGGTCGCCATATTTGGCGTCCGGGGTGATTTCTCGCTTATCGGCGCGGCGGCGGCGGGACATGGCTCTGTTTCCTTCTTCTCGTCGCTGTCGATTACTTCGGACGCTTCGCGCCGTAGAGCGAACGGCGTTGCTTGCGGTCCTTCACGCCTTGCGTGTCGAGCACGCCGCGGATGATGTGGTAGCGAACGCCCGGAAGATCCTTCACGCGGCCGCCGCGAATGAGCACCACAGAGTGTTCCTGCAAATTGTGGCCCTCGCCCGGGATGTAGCTCACCACTTCGTAGCCGCCCTTGCCGGTCAAGCGCACCTTCGCGACTTTGCGCAGCGCGGAGTTCGGCTTCTTCGGCGTCGTCGTATAGACGCGCGTGCACACGCCGCGGCGTTGCGGAGAATTCTGAAGCGCCGGCACCTTGTTACGGCCCGGCTTGGACTTGCGTCCCTTGCGGATCAACTGATTGATCGTCGGCATTCGTCTTCCCGTTCAAACTCTCTTTGTCTCAGCCGCTCGCGCGGCAAACGAAATTCGGGGCGCGGGGCCTTGCGGCCTGCCCCGTTCATGCGGAGGACTCGTTTTGCGAGTCGCGCACTCAACGCTCTAAAACTGGCTTCCCGACAGCGTTTCTCGCGCACTTGCGAGACGGCCCATCCCTGGAAGGTGGCGCTATATATCGGCGGGTTCTGGGTGAATCAACCCCTGCGAAAGGATATTTCGCGGTGGTTCGAACTTAACTCTTTGGTCGATTTTTCCGCCCTTGGTCGGTACCCGGCGCGGACAAACGACCAGGTAGCTATGCTCTTGAAATTTTCTCCGCTTGGGCTACATTGTAGCCCAATTTTCTTTGGAGCAGCGATGACGGCAAATGCTGTGGTGCGTGCCCGGATTGATGAACGCGTAAAAAAGGAAGCAACAGCCATCTTGGCGGCCGTTGGTCTTACCGTGTCTGACGCATTGCGCATGATGCTGATGAGGACAGTAGCGGAAAAGGCCCTCCCTTTTGATCCGCTTGTTCCGAACGCAGATACGATCAAGGCAATGACAGCGGCTCGCGAAGGCGATTTGGTGACAGTCGGCAGCATCGATGAATTGATGACCGATCTGAATGCGGACGATTAAGCGCACCACCAAGTTCAAGCGCGACTACAAGCGTGAGGCGAAGGGCCTGCATCGAGCAACCCTCGAAAACGATTTGAGAGCGGCCCTTGCCTTGCTGATCGTCGACGAAACCTTACCAGTTAAGCTCAGAGATCATTCTCTTTCGGGCAGCTGGAAAGATCACCGAGATTGCCATATCAAACCGGATCTCGTGTTGATTTATCGAAAACCGGACACCGAGACACTTGAACTTGTTCGCTTGGGCTCTCACAGCGAACTGAGCCTTTAAGACGCATTGTACCAGAGCCAGGCGCTAAAAAGTCAGCATCATCAGTTCCCGCGCAGCCATCACCATCAACGCCAGCGTAGAGAGTGCGAAGACAAGGAAGCGCAGATTCACGACATTGGCCGTGCCCTGAATGAGCGAGTGCAACACGCGCAGGATCACATAGGCCCAGGCCGAATAGATGTGAATTTGGTCGGAGTGGTTTGAGAGCACGATGTAAAACACCAGCGCATAGAAGATCGTCGGCTGTTCCATCAGGTGGTTGTAGTTGTCGGCAACGCCGCGGACGTTGTCGGGCAGCACGTCGAGCGAACCGGAAAGCGCGCCTTCTGCGGATCGATCTTGGCCTTTTGCATCGCGGGGATGCGGGTCACATACATCCAGATCCAAACCAGCAGCGACAGCGTGACGAGCGCGAGAACGGGCGTAAGAAGTGAATTCATGGGGTTCCCCGGATGTGACCGGCGTCGACCCTAGACCGAGTCTCGCGCGCGGCCCTACCGCCGCAGTGGCCGCCGGGCTGCAGAGAACTATGCGACATTATTTGCGACTAAGTCTCATTGACGTTGTTGGGGAACTCCGCCACAATTTCTCTTGAGAACGATTATCAATCATAAATGTGAGGGCGGATTCGTGCGTAGTTCCAGAGCCTTGAAGCTGGCAGCCATCGTCCTGGTCCTGGGGGCGATGCCCGCTACGGCGGACGAGTCTCCCTTCGCCACCATTTACACCACCGAGATTTTGCCGAAGGGCGGTTCGGAGACCGAACAATGGCTGACCTGGAAGAACGGCAAATCCCATGAGGCCTTCAATGCCATCGAAGGCAGGACGGAAATCGAATACGGCCTGACCGGCAATTTCCAGATCTCGGCTTACGCCAACTACGACTGGACACTTGAACGCACGCATCCCATCACAGGACCGGCCGACAGCGGAACACACTTTACGGGCATCTCCGCAGAAGCGATCTATCAAGTGCTCAATCCTTTCACCGATCCCATTGGGCTCGCATTGTATGTCGAACCAAGAATAGGTCCCGGTTCGCGAGAGTTCGAAACCAAAGTGCTTCTACAAAAGAATTTCCTGGACGACCGGCTCGTTCTCGCGGCGAACCTGGTTCTCGAAGACGAATGGAATCTCGCTCCCCCCGATCCAACCGCGCCTCCGGGCAGCAAAGACTTCACCCATCACTGGGCCAAGAACACCGAGCTGAATGTTCTCGCCGGCGTTTCGTACCGGTTTGCGCCCAGCTGGTTCGGTGGCGTCGAATTTGCAAGCCAACGTGAATATGACGGGCTGTTGCTGTTTCAGCACAGCAGCGGCGCCGCCAACTCATTCTTCTTCGGACCAGTACTTCACTACGCGGCGCAGAATTATTGGGTAACATTGGGCGCCCAGGCTCAACTGCCCTGGGCGATGAATCTGAGCGGTACCGCCGGGGAAACGGTCAATCACTTTGCGCACGAAGAAGAACGCTACCGCGTCCGCTTGCGCGTCGGGATCGCTCTTTGAGGGCACCATGAACGTACGTTTTCTTCTTCTTTCTGCCGCGGCAGTTGCCCTGGTCACGCCGGCATACGCCACCGTCTATCTCAGCGTGGAACAGGCGCAGGCCATCATGTTCCCCGGCGCGCGCTTGGCGCCGGACTTTCGCAAATTGACCGACGCGCAGGTGTCCGTCATTGAAAAAGCGAGCGACGCAACCGTCCTCAGCAAGGATTTGAAAGCTTGGCGCACATCCAACGGCGGCTGGTTCATCGCCGATGAAGTGGTGGGCAAACACGAGTTCATTCCCTTTGCCGTCGGAATCGACGCGAACGGCGCAATCAAGGACATCGAGATCCTCGAATATCGCGAAACCTATGGCGGCGAAGTGATGAACCCGAAATGGCGCGCGCAATTCAACGGCAAAACGAGTGTCGCTAAACTTCGTTTGACCGACGATATCCAGAATATTTCGGGGGCAACCCTGTCTTCCAAGCACATCACAGACGGCGTGCGGCGTTTGATGGCGACATATGCGATCGTGCTCTCCAGTCACTGAACGGGCAAAGCCCCTGTTAGGCACCTATGTGAGCGTGCGCGTGCACGGTCTCGTCCACGACAGCGCTCACCTCGCGATCGACAGTGCATTTTCCGAAATTGCGCAGGTCCATGCGCTGATGAGCTTTCATGAAGAAACAAGCGATGTTTCACGTTTGAACCGGGAAGCGCACATTCGCCCCGTTGCGGTCGATCGCCGTACTTACGAGGTACTACGCCACGCTCGGCAGGTTTCCGCGCTCTGCGATGGTGCCTTTGACGTCACCGTGGCGGCCGACCTTGTCGCCAGCGGTATCCTTCCCGCACCGCGCGGCGTAGCTGTCCCCGAAATCTCGGCGATGTGGCGAGACATCGAGCTTCTTGAGGAGTGCCGCGTGAAATTCCGCCGGCCGCTCTGGATAGATCTAGGCGGCATCGCCAAGGGTTATGCGGTCGATCGCGCCATGGAGATCATCGCGGCTTTCTCGCCATCGCAAGCGTGCGTGAACGCCGGCGGCGATCTTCGCGTTCTTGGACAGGCGAGCGAGAAAGTTCGTCTGGCGGCGCCCGACGTCGACAATAGCGTGGTGCCTCTGATCGAACTCTCGAACGGCAGTTTGGCAAGCTCTTGCGGCCGCGCCACCGGCAATCGCGGCAGCGCAAAAACTCCCGGCGTTCATATCGACACGCGCTGCGGCCGCACCATTTCTGTCCGGCAATTTGTGTCCGTTGCCGCACCGCGTTGTATCGATGCCGACGCTCTGACAAAAGTGGTCATGACGCGAGGCGCCTGCAGCCTTCCCGCACTCACCGCTTTCAATGCCCAAGCCGTCGTCCACGATATTCGGTACGGCTGGAGAGAATTGGGAGGGCATGCCTGATGCAAATGTGGATCCGCCCGATCTCGCCCGTGCGCCTTTCGCGTGCAAGACGGTGGGTCACCTATGGCATCGGGCTGGGATTGTGGCTCACCGGCGTTGCGTGGCTCGTCCTTCACTATTTTCTCCAGCAACAGGGCGAATTCGGCCCCGCACCACACCCGCTCGAATATTGGTCACGCGCCGCCCACGGGCTTTTCGGTTTCGCGGCGTTATGGACGTTCGGCTTGCTATGGGGCGCACATATCGTCGGCGCCTGGGGCACAAGGCGTCACCGCATTTCGGGGACCATGCTTTTGGGATTGCTCGTCTGGCTGATCGCGAGCGGCTATCTGCTTTACTATCTCGGCAACGATGCAGCGATCAGCGCGGTTGCGCTCGCGCACTGGGCCGTCGGCCTGACATTGCCGCTGCCCTTCTTCGCCCACCGTATCGCACCGCTCATCGTGAGAAAGCGCACGCCACAACGCGACGAGGATGAAGGCGTAACCGAAGGGCTGGTTTAGATTTTCTCAATTGCCTCCCCTTCTGGGCCCCTTTCTGGGAGAGGCGGCGTGATGCCGTATCAAACTGAAAATAAATCGAGCGGGTGACCGGCGACGCGCGCTTCGTGTTCCAGCAAAGCGCGTTTGAGCGGCAGCCCGCCGCCATAACCGATAAGGCTGCCATCCGATCCGATCACCCGATGACACGGCACGATCAGCCCAATGGGGTTTTGCCCGTTCGCCAAACCCACCGCGCGGGCACCATTGGGATAGCCGAGCCTTTTGGCAAGCGCGCCATAACTGGTCGTTTCGCCGAACGGAATCTCCACCAGCGCATTCCACACCTCGTGCTGAAACGAAGAGCCTTCCGCCGCCAACTCGAATTCGAAATCGCGCCGCTTGCCGGCGTCGTATTCCGCCATCTGCTTCTGCACGTTCGCGAGTTTCTTTTCGTTGCGCTCCGCGTCGCGATCGACGTGGGCCGCGCCGCTTGATCGCAAATGAAAGCGCAGCAACCTGCCTTCGCCGTCCACCCAGGCCGCGAACTTCCCAAACTTGGATGCGATAGGAGCCCAATAGATCTCTTTGGAACTCATGCCGCTTCCTTGTCTTTCAAGCTCGCCCACAGATGTACGGTGGCCAAACTACGGTTTGGCGCGAACGGCATCATCAGTTCGTGCACCTCTTCGTGGGCGGGACGTTCGTCCCGGCCGTGCAGTTTCTGCAGCGCGGTTGCGAGCGCGCTGTCGCCCACAGGCGCGCTGTCGGCAAAGCCGCCGCGCAGCATGGCGTAGCGCGCGGTCCAGATGCCGATGCCGCGCACGGCGGTGAGTTTCTTCTCGGCGGCGCGGGCTGATCCCTCCGGCAGGCCTTCAATGTCGAGCTTTCTTTCCGCCACTGCGCGCGCCGCGCCGATGAGATAATCGGCTTTGGAGCGCGAATAGCGCCGCTTTGCGAGTTCCGCCACACTCAGATTGGCGACGCGCTCGGCACTGGGATGGGTCCGCATCTCGCCGACGCGCTCGCCGGCGAGGTGAAGAATTTCACGCCGCAGCGAGGCCGCGAAGGGCACGTTGATCTGCTGACCGATGATGGCCCAGCAAAGACCGTCAAAGACCGTGGGGATCAGCGGCACGCGCAGGCCGCGGCGTTTGCCGATCAAAGCCGCCGTCCGGGGCTCACGCGACATGCGCGTTTCGAACGAAGCGACTTCGCCGTTGAGGCCCAGCATCCTCAGCGCAGAGGAATGCAGCATGGCTGCCGTCTGAGCGGTCATGCGTTCCGCGCCGTGCGCGCGGCACCAGGCGCCCGCGCCTTCGAAGGAGGCTTCCAGCACGACCGCGCCTTGCGGCGTATCCAACGCCTTGAAGATTTTGGCGCCTTCGACACGTTCACACGGGCTCTGCGGATCGCGCGCGTGATAGCCGAGAATCTCCTGCTGCCGGTAGAGATGCGGAAGCTGGATCAAAAAAACCGATGCGCCCTGCATGGCGCGATAGGCGCCTGGCGTCATATGAGCGATACCAAGAAACTGGCGATGAAAAACGGATTCGCTTTCGAAGCCCACTGCATAGCCGATTTCGACGACGCGCACCGTGCCGTCCAGCAGCAATCTTGAGGCGGCGCGCACCCGCTCGCGGCGCAGCCACACCGCCGGCGTCATATGAGCGTGATCGCGAAAGAGATCGCCGAGTTTCGTCTGACTCACGCCGCAGGCGCGCGCCAGTGCGGGCGTATCGGCAAACGACGACGGCTCGGCGCGGACGCGGGCGAGCAATCCGTCGAACAGCTGCAGATCGCCGTCTTCGCCGCGATAATAGAGATCGGGGCGGCAGCGTTTGCAGGCGCGCAGGCCCGCCTTCAGTGCCTCTTCCTCCGTCTTGAAGAGGCGCACATTCTCGGGCTTGGGCGGTCGCGCCGCACAGGACGGCAGACAGTAAATGCCTGTCGTCAGCACGCCGATGATGAACTTGCCGTTGAGCTTTCCGGCGCGGGCTTCGGCGCGGTCCCAACTGAATGGTTTTGGCAGCATGGCGTCATCATAGCGCCGGACCGCCAAGGCGCCTCCTGATTTGCGCGTTTGATGTGCCGGCGGCGCATTCACCATCCCGTCATCGCCGGTTACGCCCCTTGCGATTTGGACTAGGATCCAGACCGCCCACACTGCCAGCCAGTTCAAATCTAGGCGGAATCACACTTCCAGCCGGTCGCCCGGACGCGCCACGAGGGCGTAGAGCACCGGCATGAGGAAAACGCTGATCAAGAGCCGCGTGAGAAGACCGCTGACGATGACCAATGCAAACGGCTTTTGTGAATCCGTGCCGACGCCTGAGGCCAGCGCTGCCGGCAGCAGTCCTAAGGCCGCCACCAGTGCGGTCATCATGATCGGACGCAGCCGCAGGATGGCGCCTTGTCGAATGGCTTCGTCGAGGGGTGTGCCACTGCGGCGAAGCTCGTTGACATAGGAAATGTAGACAACAGCCGTCAGCACGGAGACGCCGAACAAGGCCAGAAAACCGACGTCGGAAGAAACCGAAAACGACGTGCCTGTGATCCACAGCGCCACAATGCCGCCCACCGGCGCCGACAGAAGCACGCCGAGCACGGTGATGAAGGGGAATTTGAAATTGCTGTAGAGCGCGAACAGCAGGAGAAAAATGAGGAACAAGGTCAACGGCAGAATCACCATCACTTGCTGGCTGGACGCGGTGTAGTCCGTATATTCCCCGCCCCAATCCAGGCGGTAGCCTTGCGGCAAAGTGATTTTTGCATTGACCTGGTGAATGGCATCTTCCACCGCGTCAGCAAGATCTCGTCCTTCGACAGAAAATTGGACCCCGATGTAACGCGAATTGTCTTCGCGGTAGATGAACGAAGCGCCGTTCGTCACCTGGATGTCCGCAAATTCTTTCAGCGGGATCTGCTGACCTGCCGGGGTGGGCACCGGGATATTTCCGATCTCTTCGGGGCTGTCCCGGAACTGGCGATCGAGACGGACAATGAGATCAAACTGCTTTTCGCCTTGTACCACTTGGGTGGCGGCGTCTCCCCCGATCGCGGTCTGGATCAAACCGTTGATGTCGGCGACGTTCACGCCGTAGCGGGCGATGGCGGCGCGGTTGATCGCGATGGTCAGACTTGGTTGACCGAGCTCGCGCACCAGGGTCACGTCTTTGATTCCACGCACCCGCTCCAGCACCTGCTTGATCGTCTTGCCCTTGCGTTCGAGCGTGTCCAGATCGGAGCCGAACACTTTGACGGCCAGGGCGCTTTTCAGACCTGTCTCGGCTTCGTCCACCGCGTCCTCGGCCGGTTGGGTGTAGTTGAAAATGATTCCTGGAAAGGCCTCGAGCTTCTGGTTGATGGCTTCGATCAGCGCGGCTTTGCTGCGATAGGCACCGGTCCAATCCGAGTACGGCTTGAGACCGACAAAAAACTCGACGTTGAAGAATCCTGTCGCATCCGTCCCGTCGTCGGGCCGTCCCAGTTCCGAAGAAACCGTGGTGACCTGTGGAAATGAGCGCAGGATGTCGCGCACCTGAGGAGCGATCTTCGCCGATTCATCGAACGAAATGGTGGAGGGCATGGTCGCGCGCACCCACAGCGCGCCTTCATCCAGATGCGGCATGAACTCGGCGCCGATGAAGGGGATGAGGAGCAGCGAAGCCGCCAACAGACCAGCCGAAACGAGCGTTGTTCCCCAGGGGCGGGCGAGGCAATAGTCCAGCCACTCGGTGTAAGCCGACTTGATGGCTTCGAAGGCGGGATTGCGCCGTTCGTGCACGCCGTTGCGCATGAACCAGGAACACAGCACCGGCAGCAGGGTCAGTGTGACGATCAATGAACCGACCAGCGCGAAAATCATGGTGTCGGCCATGGGTTTGAAGAGCGTTCCTGAGGGTCCGGACAAGACGTAGATCGGCAAAAACCCGACCACGATCACCGCGACAGCGTAAAACAGCGGGCGGTCCACTTCCGCCGCCGCGTCTTTGATGACTTCCTTGACGTTGAACGGCGCGTCTTCATGAAGCGCGATCTGGCGGAAGATATTTTCCACCATGAACACGGCACCATCGACCAAAATGCCGAAATCGATCGCGCCGATCGAGAGCAGATTGGCCGAAGCGCCTTGAATGTCGAGACAGACAAACGCGAACAATAGCGCCAGCGGGATGGTGAGAGCGACGATCAAACCCGCGCGGAAGTCGTAAAGAAAAAATATCAGCACGACGATGACCAGCAACATGCCGCGCAGCAGATTGTTCTCGACGACCTGTGTGGTCAGCGCAATCAGATCGCTTCGGTCGTAGAACGGAACGACTTTGACATCTTTTGGCAGGATTCTGTTGTTGAGCTCAGCGGTCTTGACTTCGACTTTTTTCAAGACGTCCTGGGTTTTCTCCCCCTTGCGCATCAGGATGACGCCTTCCACCGCGTCGTCCTGTTTCTCGAAACCGAATTCGCCAAGGCGCGGGGCGATGCCGATGACCACGCGACCGACATCCTTCAGCAGCACGGGTGTGCCGTTGTGTATTGCCAGGACTACGTTGCCGATATCTTCCAGCGTGTTGAGGCGCCCCACACCGCGCACGTAGTAAAACTGACTGCCTTGCGAATAGAACCCGCCACCGGCATTGCTGTTGTTGGCCGCGAGCGCGCTCTCCACCTGCGTCACCGACAAACCGGCTCCGGCAATTTTGGCCGGGTCGAGCAGCACCTGATATTGCATGGAGCCGCCGCCAAACCCGGAATCGTCCGCCACGCCGGGAACGGCTCGGTATTGCGGTTCGACGAGCCAGTCCTCGAAGGTCTTGAGCTCCATCGGCGACCGGTCCGGGCTGTGCAGCACGTAGCGATAGACAAGGCCTGAAGGCGAACTCAGCGGAGACACCGAAGGCGCCACGCCGCTTGGCAGACTGAGATCGGGCAGCCGGTTGAAGACTTGCTGACGTGCGAATTCGTTGTCCGTGTGTTCGTCAAAGGTGAGGATCACGTGGGACAATCCGTAGAGCGAAATGGAGCGTACCGCGGTCGTCGCCGGGACACCGTTCATGTCGAGCTCGATGGGGACCGTGATCAGCCGTTCCACTTCCTCTGCAGCGTGCCCGGGCCATTGCGTGACGATCTCCACCATGGGCGGCGAAAGATCCGGATAGGCATCCACCGGCAGACGATTCAACGCCCACCACCCGGCGCCCACCAGCAACAGCGTCATCAACACGATGAGAAGGCGCTGCTCGAGTGAAGACGCGACGATCTGGTTCATGATCGACGCGGTACGCGGCGGCAAAGGTTGCGGTTGATCGCTCATTGCGATTGCATGAACTGAATGAAGAGCGCGCCGTCGATCACAATCCGCTGCCCGGCGCGCAGGCCGGCGGAAATATCGTATCGGTCTCCACTTCGATACCCCAAGGTCACATGCTGGCGCGCGAAGCTGCCGTCACGCTGAACGACATAGACAAACGGCAGGTTCTCGTCGTCGCGCAGGACCGCCGAAACCGGTACCAGCAATCCGGTGCTCTCCTGGTGCGCCTCGATCCGCACACGCACATACATTTGCTTTTTCAGAAGGTTCTTTGGATTGTCGACGGCCACCCGCGCCACGACCGAACGCGTGTCGGGGTTCACCAAAGCCGAGATGCTGGTCACGGCTCCCGGGAAACCGCTTGACGAAACGCCCGTCAGCACTTCGGCCTTGTCGCCCAAGCTGACCGATCCCAGGTCGGAATCGAAGATCTGCGCCATGACCCAGACGCGCGAAAGATCGGCAACCATGAAGCAGGGCGTAGTGCCGGCCTGCAGGAGTTCTCCCGGCGTAATCAGTTTTTCAACGACGGTGCCCGCGATGGGCGCGCGGATCGTGCCCTCGATCTTTGGGATCGGCCGGCCCCTCTGAATCTCTTTGATGGTATGGGGATCGACGTTCAGCGAGACCAGCGCTTGCAATGCGGCCTCGCGGTCGGCTTCGGCGCTGACGGCGTCGGTCTCGGCCTGTTCCTCTTCACGCCGGGCAACGCCGTTGTGCTGAAGAAGATCCTTGTCCATCGCGGCGAGCCTGCGCGTGGTTTCAGCGGTTGCGCGCGCCTTGCGATAGGCACTGATGGCTGCCGCGAAGTCCGGCGAATCGATCACCGCCAAGGCATCGCCTTGCTTGACCTGATCGCCGGGCGAAACGAGCAGTCGCGACACCGGGCCGGAGAAGGGCGCCAGCACGCTCGTGGCCTGATCGTTGTCGAAGTCGATCACTCCGGTGGTCTCGATCGCCTTGTGATACTTGGACGAGGCGACCGTGTAGAGGCGGATATGCTGGCGCTGGTCCGCCGTCAGCGTCACGTTGCTGGCGGTCTCAGATCCGGCCGGCTTTTCATCGGAGTTGGGCGAGCAACTCACCAACGAAAAGAGCGTGGCTGCCGCCACGACGACCACAGCAACGGCAAGCGCGCGCGGCAGCGTGCCCCGGCGTTGGTCGAGCGGAATTGAGTCTGGCGAATTATTTGTCATCTGTATCCTCGGCCAATTCAGCGCGGTGCCACCACCCGCCGCCCAGCGCTTGAAACAATGCCGCCGTATCGGCGAAACGATTGGCTTGCGCTTGCACAAGATTGATCCGGGCTTGCTGATAGGCTTGTTCGGCGCTCAGCAGCGCGAGATAGCTGGCGTAGCCGTCTTTGAATTGCCGTTGGGACAAATCCAGCGTCACCTTGGCGGCATCCGCCGCGTCGGCGGCCGCTTTCAAGCCCGCGGCGTCCTGTTCAAGTGCAGCCAACGTGTCGGCGACATTCTGAAATGCGGTCAGTACTGTGCTGCGATACTGCTGGGCCGCTTGCTCGTATCCCGCTCTTGCGGCGTGTTCCTGATGGCGCAGCGTCCCGCCGTCGAAAATGGGAGCCGCCAGCGACGCCGCCAAATTCCAAAAGCCGGTGCCGGGCCCGAACACCTGGCCGATGGCCAGCGCCGTGCTGCCGGCATTCGCCGTCAATTGAATGTTCGGCAGCCGGTTGGCGACGGCGATTCCGATTTGGGCACTGGCCGCGTGCAGATTGGCTTCGGCCTGAAGAACGTCCGGACGCTGGGCGACGAGCGTCGACGGCAGACTCACGGGCAAGTCTTGCGGCAATTGCAGGCCGGAAAGTTCGAATTTGTCCGTCGGCGCTTGACTGGGAAACCGGCCAACCAGAACCGCCAGAAGGTCGCGTTGCTGTGCCAATTGTTTGACGAGGGGCGGTAACGTCGCCGTGGCCTGGGCGAGCTGCGATTCCTGCGCGGCAAGATCAAGGCGGCTGGCATAACCTTTGACGAGTTGGTAGCGCAGGATCTGAACCATGTTGGCGTTGATGTCTACGAGTTGCTGGGTTGCATCGACCTGCGTTTGCAGCGCCGCATCCTGAACAACGGCGGCCACAACATTGGCGCTCAGCGTGATATGCGCCGCGATCATTTGAAAGCGGACGGCCTGCTCTTGCGCGTCCGCAGCCTCGACCGTCCGGCGGTTCAATCCGAAGATATCGGGCGCGTACGAAACGCTGACCTGCGGCGTGAAGAGATTATATTGGAAGGCGTTTGAGCTCGGCACCGGTGCGAGCGATCCGGGCTGCAGCTGACGGCTCGCCGAAAAGTTTGCAGAGAGGTTGGGATAGTAAGGGCCGCGTTGCGCCAGCGCATTCTCCCGCGCCACGGACAATGCGGCTTGCGCCGCCTTGAGGTCGGAATTGTTTTTGAGCGATTGCACGATCAGCTCATTGAGCGGCGCGGAATGAAACAACGTCCACCAGTCCGCGGCGATGTCGCCTCCCATGACGAAACGTTGGGCCTCGCCGCCGGGAATATTGTCGGTGGCGACGGTGGTTGAGAGAGGTTGGGCGGTATAGTCGCTGACTTCGGGCGCGGCGGGTTTTTTGAAATCGGGTCCCACCGCGCAACCGGCCATCAGCAAACAGCTCAAGGCCGCCGGCAGAGTCCAGGCCGGCATTGCCGTCAGATCGCCAATCGACGAACCGCCTCCAGTGGGTTCAACCCTTTTCTTGTTGGTACGTGACAAGGTCCGTTTGAAGTCGGGCGAATATATTCGCGCGACGCAGGTGATGATCATGTGGTCCGTCCGCTCAATTCGCATTTGCGGCTTTGGTGTGGACATCCACCTCCCAATGCCGTGATTGCGAAGACTAAATCGCGCTCATGCCCCGACGCGTTCGCATCGTCTGGGCAGTGTGGATTTAGAGGCGCGGCGGAGCGCGACTTTGCCAGTCATGCGTGGCCGCGACGGAATCCGCCCGCGCTGAGGAAAGCACAGCGACGGTCTCTGCCCACATGAAGGGCACATAGAGAATCGGAGTCGCGGAGACGACGAAAAAGCCTGAATGAGTGACGGCCTGGCAAAGCGGACAGTTGTCGGAGCTGTTGTCGAGTGGTGATTTGTCCGGCGTGGGCGACTTCGTGTCGGCAATCTTCTCAATGCCGCCAATGATTTGCGGCACCGGGTGAATGTGAGTCTGGGTAATGTAGGACTGCAGCGC
Source organism: Pseudomonadota bacterium (assembly GCA_016201105.1). Classification (GTDB taxonomy): domain Bacteria; phylum Pseudomonadota; class Alphaproteobacteria; order Micropepsales; family Micropepsaceae; genus Rhizomicrobium. Next base: position 5,926 of record JACQDN010000058.1, on the reverse strand, counting down.
GAAACCCAGCACGGTCACGAACAAAACGACGCGGGACGCCAATCCCATGCGCCGAATTCTCGAAGATCCCGCTGCAGCGGCTGTCATAAAGCTGCACCCGACAGAAGTTGATATATTTGTGCGGCATTTAGCTCGATTATGCAACCGGGCCAATCGTCGACATTAGTTAATCCGAATAGAACGACCGCCAAACAAAAGGGCCGCTCGAACGAGCGGCCCTTTCCGTTTGATCTTGGAGTTGACTACTCGGCCGCGACCTGCGGGCCTTCGATCTGAGCAGGCACGGTCTTGGCCTGCTCTTCCTGAATGACTTTGTCGCGTTCCGTCGCGACATGGCGCAGACGCGCGATGGCGCCGCCGGTGCCTGCCGGAATGAGACGTCCGACGATGACGTTTTCCTTGAGGCCTTCGAGCGTATCGACCTTGCCGTTGACAGCGGCGTCGGTGAGCACGCGCGTGGTCTCCTGGAACGAGGCAGCCGAGAACACCGAACGCGTCTGCAGCGACGCCTTGGTGATGCCAAGAAGAACCGGACGGCCTTCGGCGGGCTTGCCGCCATTGTCCGTGGCCTTCTTGTTCGACTCTTCCATCTCCAGCAGATCGACTTGCTCGCCCGCGAGCAACGTGGTGTCGCCGCCGTCGGTGATTTCCTGCTTCTGCATCATCTGACGGCAGATCACTTCGATGTGCTTGTCATTGATCTTCACGCCCTGCAGACGATAGACGTCCTGGATTTCCTTCACGAGATAGACCGTGAGTTCCTCGACGCCCTTGATGCGCAAGATGTCATGCGGCGAAGGATTGCCTTCGACGATGTAGTCGCCCTTCTCCACATAATCGCCCTCGCGCACGCTGATGTGCTTGCCCTTGGGAATCAGGTATTCGGTCGGATCGATTTTGTCGCTTTTCGGCTTCACAATCACCCGGCGCTTGTTCTTGTAGTCCTTGCCGAACTCGACGAAGCCGTCGGTCTCCGCGAGCACCGCCGCTTCCTTCGGTTTGCGCGCCTCGAAGAGCTCCGCCACGCGCGGCAGACCGCCCGTGATGTCACGCGTCTTGGCGCCTTCCGTGGGAATACGGGCAAGAACGTCACCGGCCTTCACGTCCGAGCCGTCCTCGACCGAGAGAATGGCATCGACCGAAAGCGCATAGCGCGCTTCACCGGTCGCCAGCGAAATCGTCTTTCCCTTCTTGTCGACGATGACGAGCGTGGGACGCAGTTCCTGCGACTTCGAACCGGTGCCACGCGAATCCATCACCACCTTATTGGACACGCCGGTCTTTTCGTCCGCCACATCCTTCAGCGAGATGCCCGACACCAGGTCTTCGTACTTCACGATGCCGTCGGTTTCGGTGAGAACCGGAAGACTGTTCGGGTTCCACTCGGCGAGACGATCGCCGCGCTTCACCGTGGCGCCCTCGTCCACCTTCAGGCGTGCGCCATAGGTGATGCGATAGGAGGCGCGTTCCTGACCCTTCGGATCGACGATCGCCACCTGCATGTTGCGGGCAAGCGCGATCAATTCGCCGTCGGAGTTCTTCACGATATTGCGGTTCACGATCCTGATCTTGCCGTCATACGACGCCTCGATCTTCGACTGACCAGCCAGCTGGGCCGCACCGCCGATATGGAAGGTGCGCATGGTCAGCTGGGTGCCCGGCTCGCCGATCGACTGCGCCGCGATGACGCCCACCGCTTCGCCGATGTTCACCGGCGTGCCGCGAGCGAGATCGCGCCCGTAACACTTGCCGCAAACGCCGTCCGACAATTCGCAGGACAGAACCGAACGCACGCGCACTTTCTGGACATGCGCGTTTTCGATCCTCTCTGCGGCGTCTTCACCGATTTCCTTGCCGCGCTTGATGATCGTCTCGCCAGTGTCCGGATGCTTGACGTCTTCGGCGGCGGTACGGCCGAGAATGCGTTCCGTCAACGAGGAGACCACTTGGCCGCCGTCGATTTCAGCCTGGACAAAAATGCCCCGCTTCGTGCCGCAATCTTCCGCGGTGATGATGCAATCGTTCGCCACGTCGACGAGGCGGCGGGTGAGATAACCCGAGTTCGCCGTCTTGAGCGCGGTGTCGGCCAGGCCCTTGCGGGCGCCGTGTGTCGAGTTGAAGTACTCGAGCACGGTGAGCCCTTCCTTGAAGTTGGAAAGGATCGGCGTCTCGATGATTTCGCCCGACGGCTTGGCCATCAACCCGCGCATGCCGGCAAGCTGCTTCATCTGCTGCGGCGAACCGCGCGCACCCGAATGGCTCATCATGTAGATGGAGTTCATCTCCATGACGCGACCCGTATCGGAGTCGATCTTCGGCTCGGAGATTTCCTTCATCATTTCGGCAGCGACCTGATCGGTACATTTCGACCAGATGTCGACGACGAGGTTGTACTTTTCCTTGTCGGTTGTCAGACCGTCCAAGTACTGCTGTTCGTATTCACGCACGCGATGGCGCGTTTCGTCGATCAGCTTGTGCTTGGCATCGGGCACGACCATGTCGTCTTTGCCGAACGAAATGCCGGCCTTGCAGGCCTCGCGGAAACCAAGCGCCATCAGCGCGTCGGCGAACAGCACGGTCTCCTTCTGGCCGCAATGGCGATAGACTTCGTCGATGAGCTGCGAAATCTCCTGCTTGCGCAGCAGGCGGTTCACCAGCTCGAACGGAATCTTCGGGCTGCGCGGAAGGATTTCCGCGATCATCATGCGGCCCGGCGTCGATTCCACGCGGCGTGTGATCGGTTTGCCGTCCTGATCGACGGTCTTGTAACGCGCCTTGATCTTGGCGTGCAGCGTCACCGAGTTGGAGAAGAGCGCATGCTCGATCTCGCCGGCGTCGTTGAATGCCATGCCTTCGCCCGGCTCCTTGTCGCGTTCTTGCGACAAGTAATAAAGACCCAACACGATGTCCTGCGTCGGCACGATGATCGGCTTGCCGTTCGCGGGGCTGAGGATGTTGTTGGTCGACATCATCAGCACGCGCGCTTCGAGCTGGGCTTCCAGCGAGAGCGGCACGTGCACCGCCATCTGGTCGCCGTCGAAGTCGGCGTTGAATGCCGTACAGACGAGCGGATGCAGCTGGATCGCCTTGCCTTCGATCAGCACCGGCTCGAACGCCTGAATGCCGAGGCGATGCAGCGTGGGCGCGCGGTTGAGCAGCACCGGATGCTCGCGGATTACCTCTTCGAGGATATCCCACACCTCCGGCTTCTCTTTTTCGACCAGCTTCTTGGACTGCTTGACGGTCTGGCTGAAGCCCTTGGCCTCAAGGCGCGCATAGATGAACGGCTTGAAGAGTTCGAGCGCCATCTTCTTGGGCAAGCCGCACTGATGCAGCTTCAGTTCGGGACCGACGACGATCACCGAACGGCCCGAATAGTCGACGCGCTTGCCAAGCAGGTTCTGGCGGAAGCGGCCCTGCTTGCCTTTCAGCATGTCGGCAAGCGACTTCAGCGGACGCTTATTGGCGCCCGTGATGACGCGGCCGCGGCGGCCGTTGTCGAACAACGCGTCGACGGATTCCTGCAACATGCGCTTTTCGTTGCGCACGATGATGTCCGGCGCCTTCAGTTCGATGAGGCGCTTCAGTCGATTGTTGCGGTTGATGACGCGGCGATAGAGATCGTTCAGGTCCGACGTCGCAAAGCGGCCGCCATCCAGCGGTACCAGCGGACGCAGTTCCGGCGGAATGACCGGCACTTGGGTCAGGATCATCCATTCCGGGCGATTGCCGGAATCGATGAAGGCCTCGACGACTTTGAGGCGCTTGACCATCTGCTTGGGCTTTTCGCCGCCGCTGGACTCCGAGATGTCCGTACGAAGCTGATCGCGCAACTTCTCCAGATCGATCGCCATCAAGAGGTCGCGGATGGCTTCGGCGCCGATCTTGGCGGTGAAGCTGTCTTCGCCGTATTCGTCTTGCGCCTTGTAGAACTCGTCCTCGGTCAGAAGCTGACGGTCCTTGAGCGGGGTCAGGCCCGGCTCGATGACGACGTACTTCTCGAAGTAGAGAACCTGCTCCAGCTCCTTGAGCTTCATGTCGAGCATCAAGCCGATGCGCGAGGGAAGCGACTTCAGGAACCAGATGTGGGCGACCGGCGATGCCAGCTCGATATGCGCCATGCGATCGCGGCGCACCTTCTGCACCGTGACTTCCACGCCGCACTTTTCGCAGACGATGCCCTTGTACTTCATGCGCTTGTACTTGCCGCACAAGCACTCGTAGTCCTTCACCGGCCCGAAGATGCGCGCACAGAACAATCCGTCGCGTTCGGGCTTGAAGGTACGATAGTTGATCGTCTCCGGCTTCTTAACTTCGCCGTGACTCCAGCGCAGGATCTGATCCGGGCTGGCCAGCGAAATCTTGATCCGATCGAAAGTCGGAATCTCTTTACCGGTCTGAAAGACGTTCAGTAGTTCCTGGTTCACGCGAACCTCTCTTTTCTCAATCCGTCATTGAGCCACGCGCACGTGGCCGCTTCATTCCTTAAGCGCGCCGGCTATGTGACCGGCTCGCCCTGTACAAGTTCGACGTTGAGGCCAAGCGAGCGCATTTCCTTGACGAGTACGTTGAAGGACTCCGGAATACCGGCCTCAAACGTGTCTTCGCCGCGGACAATCGCTTCGTAGACCTTGGTGCGGCCCGCCACGTCGTCGGACTTCACAGTCAGAATTTCCTGCAACGTGTAAGCCGCGCCGTAGGCTTCGAGCGCCCACACTTCCATTTCGCCGAAACGCTGGCCGCCGAACTGAGCCTTGCCGCCGAGCGGCTGCTGCGTGACGAGCGAGTAGGGACCGATCGAACGCGCGTGGATCTTGTCGTCCACTAGGTGGTGCAGCTTGAGCATATAGATGTAGCCCACCGTCACCTGACGCTTGAACGATTCGCCCGTGCGTCCGTCATAGAGCGTGACTTGGCCCGTATGATTGAGGCCCGCTTCGCCGAGCATTTCGACGATGTCGGCCTCTTTGGCGCCGTCGAACACAGGCGTCGCCACCGGCACGCCGGCGCGCAAGTTCTCGCCAAGTTCCATCAAGCCCTGCTCGTCCAATTCTTTCAGGCGTTCGTCGTCGCGATAGACATGCTTGAGCGACTTGCGCAGGCTGTCGAACTTGCCGTCCCGTTTTACCTTGTCGACGACATCGCCGATCTGGCGCCCGAGACCCGAGCACGCCCAGCCAAGGTGCGTTTCGAGAATCTGACCGACATTCATGCGCGAAGGCACGCCCAGCGGATTGAGCACGACGTCAACCGGCGTGCCGTCTTCCAGATGCGGCATGTCTTCGATCGGCAGGATGCGGCTGATCACGCCCTTGTTGCCGTGACGGCCGGCCATCTTGTCGCCCGGCTGCAGCTTGCGCTTCACCGCCACGAACACCTTGACCATCTTCATCACGCCGGGGGCGAGTTCGTCGCCGCGGCGCAGCTTTTCGACCTTGTCGGCGAAACGCTTGTCGAGGCGGTTCTTGGACTCGTCGTATTGCTTCTTCAGAGCTTCGATTTCGCCCTGCGCCTTTTCGTTGCGCAGTCCGATCTGCCACCACTGATGACGCGGCAGCGTGTCGAGCACGCTCTGCGTGATCTTGGTGTCCGCCGCCATGCCCTTGGGACCATGCGAAGCGGTCTTGTGCAGCAGGATCTCTGACAAGCGCGAGAAGATGTTGCGCTCGAGGATCGCCAGTTCGTCGTCGCGGTCTTCGGCCAGACGCTCTTCTTCCGCCTTCTCGATCGCCAGCGCACGCTGGTCCTTGTCGACGCCGTGACGGTTGAACACGCGCACTTCCACGATCGTGCCAGTGACGCCCGGCGGAACGCGAAGCGAGGTATCTCGCACGTCGGCGGCCTTTTCACCGAAGATAGCGCGCAGAAGCTTTTCTTCCGGCGTCATCGGGGTTTCGCCTTTCGGCGTCACCTTGCCGACCAGAAT
>JACQDN010000005.1 GCA_016201105.1 Pseudomonadota bacterium | reverse complement strand
ATTACCGGCGCCACGACCAAAATCTTGGTGACCGACACCAGCCAGGTGACGATCTCCGGCAATACGGTGACGATCAATCCGACGGCTGATCTGGCTGCCAACACCGGCTACTACGTCACGCTCGGGTCTGGTGTGATCAAGGACATTGCCGGCAACAACTACGCCGGCATTACCTCGACCACCGCTCTGAACTTCACCACTGGTGCTGCGGGCGGGGACACCACGCCGCCAACGCTGACAAGCACGAGCCCGGCGGACAACGCGACCGGCGTGGCGGTCGGTGCGAACATCACCATGACCTTCAGCGAGGCGGTGAAAGCCGGCTCGGGCGTGATCGAGATCCATCGCTCATCGGACGGCTCGCTGGTCGCAAGCATCTCGGTCACGGACAGCTCTCAGGTCAGCTTCTCAGGCGGCACCGTCACCATCAATCCCACCAGTGATCTTGCCGCCAGCACGGATTATTACATTGTGCTGGCTTCCGGTGTGATCCTGGACAGCGCCGGCAATGCCTATGCCGGTATCTCTTCGAACTCCGTCTTCAACTTCACCACGGCCGCGGCGACCGACACGACACCCCCGACGCTGACGAGCACGAGCCCGGCCGACAACGCGACCGGTGTTGCGGTGGGCGCCAACATCGTCCCAGCCAAGTGACGTTCTCCGGCAGCACGGTGACGATCAATCCGACCGGCGATCTGGCCGCCAGCACCGACTATTACATCGTGCTGGCCTCAGGCGTGATCCTGGACTCCGCCGGCAATGCTTATGCCGGCATCAGCTCGACGACGGCGCTCAACTTCACGACGGCAAGCGGTGCGGACACGACGCCACCGACACTCTCCGGCACGAGCCCAGCCGACAACGCGGCCGGTGTGGCGGTCGGTGCTAACATCACCATGACGTTCAATGAAGCAGTGAAGGCGGGCAGCGGCGTCATTGAGATCCACCGCACGGTTGATGGCGGGCTGGTGACGAGCATATCCATCACCGACAGTTCCCAGGTCACCATCTCGGGCAGTACCGTCACGATCAATCCGACCAGCGATCTTGCGGCCAACACCGGCTACTACATCGTGCTGGCTTCCGGCGTGATCTTGGACACCGCCGGCAATGTCTATGCCGGCATCAGCTCCAACTCTGGTTTCAACTTCCAGACAGCGGTAGCAGCCGACACGACACCACCGACTTTGACATCGGCGAATCCGAGCGACAACTCCACCGGTGTTGCCCCCGATTTGAATTTCGTCCTGACATTCAATGAGGCGGTGAAAGCCGGCACCGGCGTCATCGAGATTCACAAATCGTCGAACAACGCGCTCGTGACGAGCATAGCCATCACGGATAGCTCGCAGATCACGATCTCGGGCAGCACGGTGACGATCAATCCGGCCGCCAACCTCTCGGCCAACACGGGCTACTATATCGTGCTGGCCTCAGGCGTGATTTTGGATAGCGCCGGCAACGCCTATGCCGGCATCTCGTCGACCACGGCACTGAATTTCACGACAGGACTCGCGGATATAACGCCGCCCCTTTTGAATGCGACTCAGCCTGCTGATAACGATACCCACATCATGATCGGCGGAAACATTACGCTGATCTTCGACTCGATCGTGCGGGCAGGGACCGGCGTGATCGAAATCCACCGGGCATCTGATGGTGCCCTGGTCGACTCAATCTCCATCACCGACACGTCGCAAGTCGCATTCGACGGCAGTACGGTCATCGTCAATCCTGCAATCGATCTGGCTTACGGCACGGAATTTTACGTTCTGATCGCGCCGGGGGTCATCTTAGATACTAGCGGAAATTCCTATGCCGGCATCAGTTCTCCCACGGCCTTCAGTTTCACGACCATGCCCGAGCCGGACATCTACCCGCCAACCTTGCTGTCTTTCAGTCCGGCGGACAACGCGACTGGGGTCGCCGTCAACACCAACCTCGTGTTGACCTTTAGTGAGCCTGTTACAATTCAACCCGACGGCCAGATATTGATCCACCGTGCGTCGGACGGCGCGGTGGTCGCGACCGTGTCCTTAGATGACAGCACGCAGGTGTCGGTATCCGGAAACACCTTCACGATCAATCTTGCAAACGATCTGCGCTATGGCACCGACTATTATGTGACCATAAGCGTGAACGCAGTTTACGATCCTGCGCAAAATTATTACGCCGGCCTTAGCGACACTACGGCATTCACTTTCTCCACTGTTGCCGCACCCGAATTTACGCCACCGGTCCTGCTTTCCTCCAGCCCCGCCGACAATGGCAGCGGCGTGGCGGTCGACGCCAACATCGTGCTGACCTTCAGCGAGGCGGTGGTTGCTGGTATCGGCACTATTGAGATTCATCGATCCAGCGATGGCTCGACTGTTGAAACCATCGGCAGCAACGATACCTCCAAAGTTACGATTTCGGGCAACGTCGTTACGATCAACCCGAGCGCAACGCTCGATCTGAACACGAGCTACTATGTCGTCATAACGCCTGACGCAATCGAGGATGTGTATAACAATCCTTATGCCGGCATTACCTCAACGACGGCGCTGAATTTCGTAACCGGAAATGACTCGGCGCCGCCGGTCTTAGTGAGTTCGTTCGCCAATACGAATGGCGTTCAACCCAACGGCGTCCTTACACTTAAATTCAATGAGCCTGTTCAGGCCGGATCTGGCGTGATCGAAATCCATCAGGCGTCGGATGGTGCGCTGGTAAGGAGTATATCGATTACGGATACCTCTCAGGTATCCTTTGTCGGAGCGTTTGTGAACATCAATCCGACCGACGATCTTTCGTACAATACTGAATACTATGTCCTGATTTCGCCAGGCGCAATTCTGGACACAGCCGGCAATCCCTATGCGGGCGTCTCGTCCCCTACCGCTCTCGATTTCACAACGGCGCACGACGGTACGCCGCCGACCTTGGTGTCGAGCAGTCCCGCCGATGACGCAGTCAGTGTGCCAGTCGGTGCGAACATTGTGCTGACCTTCAGTGAGGCGGTAAAGGCAGGTACCGGCGCAATCGGTCCGATCGAGGTTCACCGCTCGTCGGACGGCGCGCTGGTGGCGAGCTTTTCTGTCGCCGACACTTCAGTCGTTACGATTTCGGGCAACACCGTCACGATCAATTTGTCATCCGATCTGGCCGCGAACACCGGGTATTATGTCATCATACCGACGGGCACGATCAGTGACTTGGGTGACAATGCCTTTGCCGGCCTGACTTCAAGCACAGCGCTCAATTTTACGACCGGCACTTCGTCAGACTCCACGCCGCCGACACTGATGAGCTCGAGTCCTGCCGACAACGCCACTGGCGTAGCTGTCGGCACCAACATCACGATGACCTTCAACGAAGCGGTGAGAGCGGGTACCGGCTCCATCGAGATTCATCGCTCATCCGACGGCTCGTTGGTCACCAGCATCGCAGTTACCGACAGCTCGCAGGTCACCTTCTCGGGCAGCACCGTCAGCATCAACCCGACAGCTGACCTGGCTGTCAGCACTGGTTACTACATCGTGCTGGGTTCCGGCGTGATACTGGACGTCGCCGGCAACGCCTTTGCCGGCATCTCATCCTCAACGGCATTCAACTTCACGACGGCGGTCGATTCAGTGCCGCCGACGCTGACTTCTACAAGTCCGGGTGACAACGCCACTGGCGTTCTTGTTGGCGCCAACATCACCATGACCTTCAGCGAAGCAGTGAAGGCGGGATCTGGCGCGATCGAAATCCATCGCTCGTCGGACGGCTCGCTGGTCGCCAGCATCTCGGTGACCGACACCAGCCAGGTGACGATCTCCGGCAGTACGGTCACCATCAATCCGACCAGCGATCTGGCGGCCAACACCGACTACTACATCGTGCTGGCCTCGGGCGTGATCCTGGACTCCGCCGGCAATGCCTATGCCGGTATCAGCTCGAACTCGGTGTTCAACTTCACAACAACAGCAGACGCGACGCCGCCGACGCTGATTAGCAGTAATCCGGCCGATGACGCGACAGGTGTAGTGCTGCAGAACAATACCATTGTTCTGACATTCAGCGAGGCGGTGAAGGTCGGTATCGGTCATGTTCAGATCCATCTTGCGTCGGATGGCACGATAGTGGGAGATGTCCCTGTCACCGACGGCGGTTTTGTTTCGATCTCCGGCAATGCTGTTACGATTACCGGCTTTCCAAATTTGGCTTCGAGCACCGGCTACTACATCACCATAGATGCAGGTGCGTTTCTGGATACGGCAGGAAATGCCTATGCCGGCATCTCCTCGAATACAGCTCTGAATTTTACGACGGCTGGAGGCGACGTCACGCCTCCGACATTGACGAGCTCGAGTCCTGCGGACAACGCGGTCGACGTCGCTATTGGGACGAATATCGTGCTCACGTTCAGCGAGGCCGTGCAGATTGGCACGGGCACGATCGAGATACACCGGTCGTCCGACGGGTCGCTGGTTACAAGCATCTTTATCACTGACAGCTCGCAGGTCACGTTTTCCGGCAACACGGTCACCATCAACCCCACGAGCGATTTGGTGGCCGGGACCGGGTACTATATCGAAATCGATGGGGCCGCGATTCAAGACCTGGCCGGAAACGACTATGCTGGCATTCGCAACGCTACAGGTCTCAACTTCTTCACCGGCGATCCGTCGGACACTACCTCTCCGACGCTGATCAGCGCGAGTCCAGCTGATGACGCCGCTGCCGTGGCAATCGATGCAAACATCGTGTTGACATTTAGCGAACCGGTTACCTTCGGCTCGGGTCAGATCGAGATTCACCGATCTTCCGACGGAGGGTTGGTGGCAAGTCTCTTCGTCAATGATCCCAGTGTGACGTTCTCAGGCAATACGGTCACGATCAATCCCCCATTCGATTTGGCGAGCGGCACTGGCTACTATCTCATAATTCCTTCTGGCGCGATTTTGGATTTCTCGGGCAATGCCTATGCCGGCATTTCGTCGAGTACAACCTTGAACTTCACGACTGGAGGGGACGTCACTCCCCCGACACTGATCAGCAGCAGCCCCGCCGACGACGCGACAGGCGTGGCTGTCGGTGCGGATATCGTCCTGACCTTCAGCGAAGCGGTGAGGTCCGCAAACGGATTTATTCAGATCCATCGCGCGTATGACGGCAGCGTAGCGATGCAAATTTCTATCGGCGACGGGCTGGTGTCGATTTCCGGCAATACCGTCACGATCAACCTTCCCGTAGATATGGATCCTGCTGCCGCTTACTACGTGACGATAGACGCAGGCGCTTTGCTGGATATGGCCGGCAACCCCTACGCCGGCATCTCCTCCAGCACTGCGTTCAATTTCACGACTGGAGGGACCGACTCCACGCCGCCGCTGATGATTGGCGGCACCCCCTTCGACGATTCGATTGGAGTGCCGGTCGATAGCAACATCGTCCTGATCTTCAATGAGGCGATAAAGGCCGGAAATGGCGCGATCGAGATCCATCGCTCGTCCGATGGCTCGTTGGTCACGAGTATTTCCATCACCGACAGTTCGCAAATTGCCATCTCGGGCAACACAGTCACGATCAATCCCGCGAGCGACCTGGCGGGCAACACGGGCTACTACATCGTGATGGCCTCGGGCGTGATCTTGGACATGTCTAACAATGCCTTTGCCGGCATTTCGTCGAATACGACGTACAACTTCACCACGGCCTCAAGCGACACGACACCGCCGACATTGTCCTCGACGAGTCCGACCGACGACGCCACGGGTGTGGCGGTAGGCGCGAACATCGTTCTGACCTTCAGTGAGGCGGTGAAGGCGGGTGCGGGCGCGATCGAGATTCATCGCTCATCTGACGGTTCGTTAGTGACAAGCATCTCCATCACCGACAGTTCGCAGGTCACGATCTCCGGCAGTACGGTGACCATCAATCCCACCAGTGATCTCGCGGCCAACACTGGCTACTACATTGTGATGGCCTCAGGTGTGATCTTCGATCTCGGCGGCAATCCTTATGCCGGGGTCTCATCGACGACAGCTCTGAACTTCACCACCGGAGCAGCTGACACCACGCCGCCGACACTGTCGAGCAGCAGCCCGGCCGATGACGCTACCGGTGTGGCCGTTGGCGCGAACATCGTGCTGACGTTCAGCGAAGCGGTAAAGGTCGGCTCAGGCCAGATCGAGATACATCGTTCGTCGGACGGTGCCCTGGTCGCGAGCCCCTTCGTCAACGATCCCCAAGTGACCTTCTCTGGCAACACTGTCACGATCGATCTGCCCAACGATCTGGCAAGCAACACCGGCTACTACATCGTAATACCGTCGGGCGCGATTCTGGATTTGGCCGGCAACACCTATGCCGGCATCTCTTCGAGCACGGCGCTCAACTTCACGACGGCGGCGGATACCACGGCGCCGACGCTGACGAGCAGCAGCCCGGCCGACGACGCCACCGGCGTAGCGGTCGGCACCAACATCGTCCTGACCTTCAGTGAAGCGGTAAAGGCCGGTTCCGGCGCGATCGAGATCCATCGTTCGTCGGACGGCTCGCTGGTCACCAGCATCTCGGTGACCGACACCAGCCAGGTGACGATCTCCGGCAGCACGGTCACCATCAATCCCACCAGCGATCTCGCTGCCAACACCGGTTACTACATCGTGCTGGCCTCAGGCGTGATCCTGGACTCTGCCGGCAATGCCTATGCCGGCATCAGTTCGAACTCCGCCTTCAACTTCACGACGGCCGCGGCAGCCGACACGACGCCGCCAACGTTGTCCAGCACCAGTCCTGCCGACAACGCCACAGGCGTTGCAGTCGGCGCCAACATCGTCCTGACGTTCAGCGAAACTGTGAAGGCCGGCACCGGCTACATCGTTATTCACAACGTGAACACCGGTGCCTTGATCAGGATTGCGGTGACAGACACGAGCCAGGTGACCATCTCCGGCAATACGGTGACGATCAATCCGACGGCCGATCTTTCTCCGAATACGCCTTATTACGTCACCATGATTTCTGGCGCGATCAAGGATGTCGCCGGCAACAACTACGCCGGAATAATTACGAATACGGCCTTCAACTTCACGACCACCGCAGCGGCGGCACCAAGCTCGCTGTCCATCACCGCCGGCGCTGACAAGTTTGATTTTTCGTCGCATGGGTCCGAGGTTGATGTGATGTTGGCGCCAGGACACAGTCTGCTCACAACGACAAGCGCATTGGCCGCCAATCACTCCGGTGAAGTTGATTCGTTTTTGGGGGCGTTCACCGGACAAAGCTTCGTAACCAACCCGATCGGAGAGGTCGGCGTTCATGCTGGACAGGGTTTTGTATTCACTCTCCCGCAAGTCCCTCACCTGCACCACGAGATCCGCGGACTTGGCGATTTCCGCGCCATGATTGCGGCCTCAGGGTCGCTGTCTATCGGCGACAAGTTTGATTTTTCGGCGCACGGATCCGGAGTCGATGCCGTGTTGTCTTCTGCGCCCGGCTTGCCCGCACTTGCGGGCAGGGTGGCGGACAATCACACCGGCGAGCTTGAATCATCGTCGGGATCGTTCTCTGTGATCGACCCAATCGGAGAAATCGGCGTTCAGCCTGGACGAGGTGGGGTTGTTCTTCCGCATGTTCCGCACGTAGAAATTCTCGAGCCCGGAGATTTCCGCACGGCCATAGTGACGCCAGTCCCTCTGCCGGTGAACATCGACGCCGACAAGTTTGATTTCGCGCCGCGCGGTTCTGTGGCCGGGCCGGCGCCACTGCCCGGCCTGGGCCTGCCCATACCTGCAAGCGCATTGGCGGATCATCACCCCGGTGAACCTGATTGGCTCCCCGGATCGTTCTCTCAGCCTCACTTGGTGATAGACCCCCTCGGGGAGGTCGGCGTTCACGCCGGACATGGCTTGGTGATCGCGCTGCCGCATATTCCGCAGGACGAAATCGACGGAGTTTGAGATCTTCGCCGAAAGAGCGCGTCGGTTGTTCGCGGTTGGGCTTGGCTCTCGTAATGGTTCGTCAGGCGGCGACGGCTAAACGTCCACGTCCTTGGCGAATTGCGCATTTTCCTGGATGAACTGGAAGCGCAACTCCGGCTTCTTGCCCATCAGCCGTTCGACGAGGTCTTCGGTGCCTTTGCGCGTGGCGTCGGCGATGTCCACCCGGGTCAGAATGCGCGCGCTGGGCTTCATCGTCGTCTCTTTCAGCTGCGACGGCAGCATTTCGCCCAGGCCTTTGAAACGGGAGACATCCACCTTGGCGCTGCCCTTGAAAACCGTCTTCATCAACTGCTCGCGATGTTTCTCGTCGCGCGCATATTCCGATTTCGCGCCCTGGGTGAGGCGATAGAGCGGCGGCATCGCCAGGAACAGGTGTCTCTGTGAAATGAGCCGCGGCATCTCGCGGTAGAAGAAGGTCAGAAGCAGCGAAGCGATATGCGCGCCGTCGACGTCGGCGTCGGTCATGATGATGACGCGGTCATAGCGCAGATCTTCTTCGCGATATTTCGCGCCGGTGCCGCAGCCCAGCGCCTGCACCAGATCGGCGAGTTCCTGGTTCTGCTGCAGCTTGCCGGCCGCGGCGCTCGCGACGTTCAGGATCTTGCCGCGCAGCGGCAGCACCGCTTGGGTGGCCCGGTCGCGCGCCTGTTTGGCGGAGCCGCCGGCGCTGTCGCCCTCGACCAGGAAGATCTCGGTGCCGTCGCGCCCGTCGCGCGAGCAATCGGCCAGCTTGCCCGGCAGGCGCAGCTTGCGCGTCGCCGATTTGCGCGCGGTTTCCTTTTCCTGTTTGCGCTTGAGGCGATCCTCGGCCTGATCGATGACGAAATCGAGCAGTCTGTCGGCTTCCGCCGGGCTCTCGGCCAGCCAATGGTCGAAATGATCGCGCACCACGTTCTCGACTAGGCGCTGGGCATCCGCGGTCGAGAGCTTTTCCTTCGTTTGTCCCTGGAATTCCGGTTCGCGGATGAACACTGAGAGCATCGCGCTGGCGGACGCCATCACGTCGTCGGCGGTGACGAGCGCGGTTTTGCGGTTGTTCACGCGCTCGCCGTGATTGCGCAGTGCCCTCGTCAGCGCATTGCGCAGGCCCTGTTCGTGCGTGCCGCCTTCCGTCGTCGGGATCGTATTGCAATAGGAATTAAGGAACGGGTCGATTTCCGGAACCCAGGCAACCGCCCACTCCACAGCACCCCCTCTTGATTTGTCGGAGCCGTCGCGGTTCTCGGTACGCCCGAAAAACGCGCGCGTCGTCACCGTGGCGTGCTTGCCGATTTCGCCGCTCAGGAAGTCCAGCAGCCCGCCCGGGAAATGCAGCACGTCTTCCGCCGGCGTATCGACCTTGATCAGGGCGGGATCGCAGTGCCAGCGGATTTCGACGCCGCGGAAGAGATAGGCCTTGGAGCGCGCCATGCGATGCAGCGTGGCGGGAGAGAAATGGGTGTCCTTGCCGAAGATCTGCACGTCCGGCTTGAAGCTGACGATAGTGCCGCGCCGGTTGACCGCGCCCATGTCCTTGAGCTTGCTCGCCGCCTTGCCGCGCTCGAAACGCATCTTGTGCGAGCGCTTGTCGCGGGCGACATCCACTTCCATCCATTCGGATAGCGCGTTCACCACCGACGCGCCGACGCCGTGCAAACCGCCCGAGGTGTCGTAGACCTTGCCGCCGAACTTACCCCCGGCGTGGAGCGTCGTCATGATCACTTCCAGCGCCGACTTGTTCTTGAACTTGGGATGCGGATCGATCGGCACGCCGCGGCCGTTGTCGCGGATGGTGAGAACGTCGTCTTCTTCCAGTTCGATTTCGATGCGTGTGGCAAAGCCCGCCACGGCCTCGTCCATGGAATTGTCGAGGATCTCGGCCGCCAGGTGATGCAGCGCGCGCTCGTCGGTGCCGCCGATATACATGCCGGGCCGGCGGCGAACGGGCTCGAGCCCTTCGAGGACTTCGATGTCTTTCGCCGTATAGCCCTTCACGGGGGCGGGCGCGCTTTCGAACAGATCGGGGGCGGACTTTGCCATCTACGGGGCCATCTACTCACAGACTCTGGACAGGACGATTCGCCGGTAACTCTACGTTAAGGATGATCTTGAAGGCACGACAAGTTCTTCAAGCAGTTTCCATTTCCGCGCGTTTGGGAACATCGCTTTCTGCGCACTCTAATCAATTCTTAGTAGTAAACCGCATAGCATTTGTTTGCCTTCGGGGAAAAGGCGGGAGTGCTGTGGGGTACGGTCAAAGGCTGCGCATGCAGAAAAGCGCCGATGTGCGCGTTCTGAAGGCCCAGCTCGATCTCATTGCTGAAGTCGTTTACGCGGCGCGCTTCACCGGGCCCGCGAGCGCCGTTGCGCTTGCCTATCTGGGTTCTGCGAGCTTTGGCATCTTCGGCCATCAGGATTTTGTCGCCAGTCTCTTCCTGCCGCTCTGCGTCGGCATCGCGACCTATGCCGGCGTCTATCTCGTAGGCCTCTACCGCCGCGATGCCGGCGTCAAAGCCAGCCAGGAAACTCTGCAACCCTGGTTTGCCCGTTTCGTCGGTTTCCAGCTCGCCATCAGCACGGCATGGAGCGTGATGCCATGGCTTTTGTGGGAGAGCGGCAATCCCATCAATCACATGTTCCTCGCTGCGGCAACGATCGGCGTGTTGTCGTGGCTCGTCATCAGCCGCGCCAACCACATCGAGATGTTCGTCGCCAGCCTCGCGCCGATCGTCGTCTTTTCGACGCTGCGATTCCTGATCGGCGGAACCTGGCTCGACGTCGTCCTTGCAGCGGGCATGCCGTTTCTTGCCTTGCAGCTCTTCACCGATGGAAAGCGTCTGACCCACCGGCTCGATGAAGACTCCCGCCTGCGTTTCGAAGTGGAAGACTTGGCGCGCGAACTGGAAGAAGCGCGCGACGAGGCGCTCAAGAAACGTTTCGAGGCGGAAACCGCCAACGCTTCGAAGACGGCGTTCCTCGCCAATATGAGCCACGAACTGCGCACGCCGCTGAACGCCATTCTCGGCTTCTCCGAAATCATCGCCAAGGAATGCTTCGGCGCGGTCGGTTCGCCGCGCTATGTGGAATATGCCGGCGACATCCATTCCTCCGGCTCGCATCTCTTGAGCCTCATCAACGATCTGCTCGACGTGGCCAAGATCGAAGCCGGCCGCATGGAGATCGATCCCGAACCGCTGGACGCGCTGCCGACTCTGGAAAGCGCGCTCAAGCTGGTGGGCGCCAAGGCGCGCGAACGCCGCCAGGAACTCGTCATCGAAGTGGCGCCGGACGCACCGTCTCTCTTTGCCGACGAGCGCGCCCTCAAGCAGATCCTCATCAATCTCGTCTCCAACGCGGTCAAGTTCACGCCGGAAGGCGGGCGCATCGACGTCGTCGGCTCCAAAGCGCGCGACGGCGGTTTCCAGATCATGGTCAAGGACAACGGCCCCGGCATTCCGCACGACAAGCTCGACAAGATCTTCAAGCCGTTCAGCCAGGTGAACAACCGCTACGACCGCCAGGGCGGCGGCACCGGCCTCGGCCTCGCGCTCATCCGCGGCCTCTCCGAACTGCATGGCGGTCGCGCCTGGATCGAAAGCGAATACGGCAAAGGCTGCCGCGCCTACGTGGCACTGCCTAGCGCTCCGGCCAAATCCAAGACCCGAGACGCCCGCACCGCCGCCATCGCAGCTGCTTAGAAAAGAAAAATGAAGGGTTCGCGCGGAGCCGCGGAGACGCGGAGCCGACCGTGCATTCGGTGTATTCATTTCGAGTGATTTGCCCGGAAAGTTGTCGGCGCGCTGCGCGCGCCAGGCGACCTGACTGGCTAAGAATTGAAACGCAGATAACTCGAACCGCTCCGCGCCTCCGCGGCTCCGCGCGACCCCTTCACTTTCCTTCGTGATATCGCACCGGCCCAAACGAAAGGGCGCGATTTGCATCGCGCCCCTTTGCATTCAAGCCGTGAGAGACCTCACACCGAATAATACATCTTGAACTCGATCGGATGCGGGGTGTGTTCGAAGGCGTACACTTCGCTCATCTTGAGCTCGATATAGGCGTCCATGAAGTCGTCGCTGAACACGCCGCCCTTCTTGAGGAAGGCGCGATCGCGGTCGAGACACTCCAGCGCCTGGCGCAGCGAGCCGCACACCGTCGGCACTTCCTTCAGCTCTTCCGGCGGCAGGTGATAGAGGTCCTTGTCCATCGGATCGCCGGGATGGATCTTGTTCTCGATGCCGTCGAGGCCCGCCATGAGCATGGCGGCGTAGGCGAGATAGGGATTGGCGCCCGGATCGGGGAAGCGCACTTCCACGCGCTTGCCCTTGGGCGAGGCCGAGAATGGAATGCGGCACGACGCCGAACGGTTGCGCGAGGAGTATGCCAGCAGCACCGGCGCTTCGAAGCCCGGGATGAGCCGCTTGTAGGAATTGGTCAGCGGATTGGTGAAGGCGTTGAGCGCCTTGGCGTGCTTGATGATGCCGCCGATGTAGTAAAGGCACGTGTCCGAGAGATCGGCATAACCCGAGCCGGCGAACAGCGGCTTGCCGCCCTTCCAGATCGACTGGTGCACATGCATGCCCGAGCCGTTGTCGCCATAGACCGGCTTGGGCATGAACGTCGCCGTCTTGCCGTAAGCAGCGGCCACCTGATGGACCACATATTTGTAGATCTGCATGCTGTCGCCGCACTTGGTCAGCGTGTTGAACTTGAAGCCAAGTTCGTGCTGGGCGGTGGCGACTTCGTGGTGATGTTTTTCCGGCGCAATGCCGAGATCGCCCATGATGGCGAGCATTTCGCTGCGAATGTCCTGCGCGGAATCGACCGGCGGCACCGGGAAATAGCCGCCTTTGACGGCGGGGCGGTGACCGAGATTGCCGCTCTCATATTCTGTGCCGCTGTTGTAGGCGCCTTCCAGGGAGTCGATGTAGTAGAAGGCCTTGTTCATCTGGGTGTCGAAGCGCACGTCGTCGAAGATGAAGAACTCCGCTTCCGGCCCGAAATAGGCGGTGTCGCCCACACCGGCGGACGCCATGTATTTCTCGGCCGCCTTGGCGATGGAGCGCGGGCAGCGGGCATAGCGCTGGCCCGTGGTCGGCTCCACCACGTCGCAGAACAGCGCCAGCGTCGGCTGCGCGAAGAACGGATCGATGAACGCGGTGTCGCAGTCGGGCACCAGCGTCATGTCGGATTCGTTGATCGCTTTCCAGCCCGCGATCGACGAGCCGTCGAACATCGTGCCGTTGGTGAGGAAATCGTCGTCCACCAGAGACAGGTCGAAGGTGACGTGCTGCCACTTGCCGCGCGGATCGCTGAAACGGAGATCGACGAACTTGATCTCCTTGTCCTTGATGAGTTTGAGAATGGTGCTTGCGTTTGCCATGGCAGTTTGTCTTCCCTTCGAATGATTTGGCGAATTGTTTCCGCGAACGGTCGGTGTCAGATGGCGTCCGCGCCGGTTTCACCGGTGCGGATGCGGATGGCTTCCTGCACGTCGAGCACGAAAATCTTTCCGTCGCCGATGCGCCCGGTGCGCGCCGCCTTTTGAATGGCCTCGACGGCGGCTTCAAGCCGCTCCGTCGGCACGACGATTTCGATTTTCACCTTGGGCAGAAAATCCACGACGTATTCGGCGCCGCGGTAGAGTTCGGTATGGCCCTTCTGCCGGCCGAAGCCTTTGGCCTCCGTCACGGTAATGCCCTGCACACCGACTTCCTGCAGCGCCTCTTTCACTTCGTCGAGCTTGAACGGCTTGATGATGGCTTCGATTTTTTTCATGAACGCGCTCCTTGCGCGGGCGCCCGCAATTGGTCATGGCGGCGCTCCACCCCATTAACGATTTAGCAGGGGTCATGCCAGTTTCCGGCCCGATATCCACACGAGAATTCAACGGGTTAGGGGAGGGCAGAGGAAGTGAATGCGTGCACGTCTGCTCAAATATTAGGCAGACTGCTCACGGAGCAATCATCCCGCTCCACCCTCCCGAGGGCGAGGGAGGGTCGAAGCGCGAAGCGCTTCGGAGGAGGATAAGCGGCGCACATCCTCCTCGATCCGCCTTCGCTCAGCGAGCGCTTAATCTGTCAATTGGCTCGCCAACCCAGGGCTTCCGCTCTTTCGAAAGCGAGCGCGTTTTTTTGTGCCCATTCTTGATAGGTGGGCCTCAGCCCGAGGGGTATATCGGCCGGGGTTGGATATTTTTGCTTGAACTCAGCATCGATGAGAAACGCATAGGCGGTACCCTGCGCCGCTATAACGTCGGCAAAGTTAGGGTAGTAATTTAGGATAACGTCCGCGATCGCGATTGCGTCTCGATATCTCTTGCGGATCATGAAGTATTCGATGAGCGTTTCGGCCATGACTGCAACAGTTTCTTTTTTCGAGAGCGTTTTCATATAGACGCCGTTCGCAATTGCCTCGTCGGTCATGGGAATTTTCTTGCGGTACCATCCATCATTTGCAGGAAGACCGCCGCTTGTTGCTTCCAAATTGTAGGTGCGACCGGACGCGTCATCGATGAACTTTACGAATACGTGGTGCGGGGCGGTGGAGGCAGTCACGTGGACGCCCATGCGATCCGCTAAAATGATGTATAGAACCGGCATCGAGACGCAGTTGCCGCGTCTACTCTTCATATAGTTTGGAAGCAGCTTGTCTTCGAGCTTTGTGCCGAACGGATCGACCAAATCGTATTGAAAAGGCTTGTGCCCATTCCAATCGCCGGCCACATAGATGAAACTACGCACGGCAGCCAATTTGTGAATCGTGCTTGAGGCCGGTCCGACCATCCTATTGACCATTCCTACCATGCTATCGATCTGCTTCAACGACAAATCTATGCTGATTTTAGGATCGATGAGCTTGTCGATTGTGAGTTTTGCTTTCGCGAGATCAATCGTTGCTTCCGGTTCGCGAAGAACTTCTGCAAGAATTTCCGCGGGATGGCTCGCATGATGTGACGAAGGTTGTTTCGCACTGGCCGGGTTGACTAACGCTACTGCGACGATACCGGCGAAAAAGACGTATCGCGACACGCGAGCTACTCCGTATCGTCGGAAGAAACTTTTAACCAGCTTGGTTTGCGATCCGGTAAGCCTGCCCATCCCCAATCAGAAAGCACTTCCTCAAAGATGCGTATGTCATACTTGTCTTGATCGGAAGGCGGCGAGAGCGTCGAAAAACCATAACCGAGATCTTCTATTGCGGAGGTATGATTTCTGATCTTCGAGAAACTATCGACAAGCAGCATACCGTGCTTCGCGCCGAAGTTTTTCACTAGAACGTCCACGAGAATTTCTGTCTGGTCGGGAAGAACTAGGCGATACGGTGTGACAATTTCGAGGCCCAAGTCGTTCGCCACTTTCTTCCATGTGTCTGAGAGGTTATCGGTCACCGGCATATCCGTTCGTACAAAGGCGCTACCACTTTCTAAGGACACTTGGTGACGAACAAACACTGTGGCTGCGCCGCGGTGGTTGTCTGGTTCTTGGTGGTCGATGCGGAAGCAGATGATTGCTGCTTTATTGGAATGTGCTTGACGGGACCTACGTGACCGTGAAGCATTCGGCCGGCGGGCCCGCGATCGGGGTGAGCTTCCGGACCGCGAACTTGGTCGGATGGAAATGGATCCGATAGCTGTGCGTTAAGAGCCTTGTAAGCTTGCATATCCCCTTCGGCCATGCCGACTTTCTTGTCGAACTTGGCCATTTCAACAAGAGCTTTTTTCTCTGCACTGAATGCTTTGCCGGCAGGGATTAGGCCAATTGCGCCCAATGTAACTTTGGAAAGGTCTCCTTCATAAGCGCCGGTCGCTACGTCGACCGCGCTTGAGACCGGCGACATGTCATACGCTACTGTAGCTGCTACACCCGGGAGCGCCTGGAGGCCTTGTTTCGCGCCCTCAACCTCGCTTGGTGTCGCAACCATGGGACCGTACTGGTAGTATCCAGGCGGCAAATAATCCCGCGGATCGTTTCCAGTGGGGTCGGTCTTATCAGTCGGGTCGTTGCCAACATACGTGTACAAGTCGGAATCGGGGCCGTAACCGACCGGATCGGTTTGGAGGAACCTTGCCGCCGCCGGGCTGGACAACATTAGCGAGATTGCAAGTCCGAAAAATACTTTGACAAATAAATCCCGGCTCATAGAGCGCCCCATTTCTTACTACCATAGATTGGCGCTCCTTGAATGCCACAGGAAACGTACGCTAGGGACCCAAATATCCACAGATAGCAGCCGAAAGATAATTTCGCGATCGAATATTTCTATCGCGCAACACGTGTCGTCGAGTTGTCGTGTTTGCGGGATCAAACACGTGCGCCGGAGATGATCAATCCAGCGCCAACCCCTTCAACGTCCCTTCCGCGCGCCAATCCTCCAGCACCTTCACGAACGCGACCGGCCCCGCGCCGTACGATCCATTGCGCGATGCCAGCGCATTCGGTTTGCCTTCGTTGTTGTAATAACCCGGCGTGCATTCCTCGAAGAATCTCTGGCGCAGGATGGCGAGCGAGACGATGGTCTCGACCCATTCCTGCTCCGCCTCAACAGAAGCTTCCACCACCCGCACCTGACGGTCGATCGCGTGCTTGATGACGTAGGAAAGGTGTTTGGATTGCTCGTTGATCATATGCGGGAAGTTGGCGGTGAAGCCGGCCTGCGTGTTGGAGACGATGAACACGTTGGGAAAGCCGTTGCTGTGCATCCCATGCAGAGTGGCAACGCCGGCTTTCCATTTCTCGGAAAGCGCCAGACCGCCCCGGCCATAGACTTCGTAGCCCGCGCGGCGCGTATAGGAGGTGCCCACCTCGAAGCCGGTCGCATAAATCAGGCAGTCGATCTCATATTCCCTGCCGTTCGCAACGATGCCGCGCTTGGTGATGCACTCCACGCCTTGGCCGTCGGTATCCACCAGCGTGACGTTCGGACGGTTGAACGCGTCCAGATATTCGTCGTGGAAGCAGGGCCGCTTGCAGAACTGGTTGTAGTAGGGCTTCAGCGCTTCGGCCTTGGTTCTATCCTTCACGATGGAATCCACCCGCGCCCGGATCTGCTCCATCTTCTTGAAATCCGCGAGCTGCATCAGCGTCGCCGGATCGTCCACCTTTTCGCCGGCGAGCTGCTTCTTGCGCGCGAGCAGCAGGATGTTGCCGATGATGTCGGTCCAGCCGTCGTTGACGAGGTCCTCGCTCTGCGGAATGCCGGAGACCAGCGCGTTGAAATTGTTCATGCGCTGCTGTTGCCAGCCAGGCGCCAGCGACTTCACCCATTCGGGATCGGTCGGCCGGTTGGCGCGCACGTCGATGGAAGAGGGCGTGCGCTGGAAGACGAAAAGCTCTTTCGCCCAGGCGCCCAGATGCGGCACGCACTGCACGGCGGTGGCGCCCGTGCCGATGATGCCGATGCGCTTGTCTTTCAACTTGGTGAGGCCGCCGCTCGCGTCGCCGCCGGTATAGTCGTAATCCCAGCGGCTGGTGTGGAAGGAATGGCCCTTGAAACTTTCGACGCCGGCAATGCCCGGCAATTTGGGGCGATGCAACGGCCCGTTCGCCATCACCACAAAGCGCGCGCGCATCGCATCGCTGCAATTGGTGGAGACGATCCAGCGCGCGGCTCGGTCATCCCAGCGCAGCTCCGTCACTTCCGTCTGGAAGCAGGCGCCTCGATAAAGATCGAACTTCTCGCCGATGGCTCTGGAATGGCGCAGGATTTCCAGCGCGCGGGAATATTTCTCGACCGGCATATACCCGATCTCTTCCAGCAGCGGCAGATAGACATAAGACTCGATATCGCACGCCGCACCGGGATAACGGTTCCAGTACCAGGTGCCGCCGAAGTCGCCGCCTTTTTCGATGATGCGAATGTCTTCGACGCCGGCTTCGCGCAACCGCGCGCCCGCCAGCAATCCGCCGAAGCCGCCGCCGATGACGACGACTTCGACGTCGTCCTTCAGCGGCGCGCGCGTGATCGACGCAACATAGGGATCGTCGAGATAGTGGGCGAACTTGCCCTTGATCTCCTGATACTGCTCGTTGCCGTCCTGGCGCAGCCGCTTGTCGCGCTCGGCGCGGTATTTGGCCTTGAGCGCGTCGGGGTCGAAACCCAGATCGTTGTTCTGATTGGCCGAAACCGGCTCGGCATGTGACACGGGGTGGCTCCTCGAATAGCTGATTGTTTATCAGTATCGGGGAGAGGAAAGTGGAGATCAATCTGCGTGGGGTTCCGCCAAGCCGTCCTCGGCGGGCGCCGGCGCTGCGGCAACGCGCTCGTCGTCGATGCTTTGAAGAAAATCCTCCAGCGCAAGGCCGGCCGGACCGGTCAACGCTGCGGGTTTGCCATCCACACGATCGAAGACTTCGCGGATGGCGGCCATGTCGCCGCGCGCCGCTTTGTGCGCCAGACGCTCGGCAATGAGGTTGAGCAGTTTTGTTGGGGGCTTTCTGGGGACAGGGGCTTTCTGGGGACAGGTTATCCAATCCCGCCTCTTTAGCTCACGCCGCCCGTTTCCGGCTCGGCCGGATCAGCACATCCGCCGAGATGCCGAGGCGTTCGTTGAGACGCCGGATCATTGCAATGGACAGTCCGCGTTTCCGATTCAAAACCTCGGCGATGCGCGTGCGCGTGCCGATGATCTCTTCGAGGTCCCGCCGCGTGAATCCCTGCTGCTCCATGCGGAATTTGATTGCTTCGATGGGATCGGGCGGATCCATCGGGTAGTGTTCGGTCTCATAAGCATCGATGAGCGTCGCCAGCACATCCAGCCGATCGCCGTTGCGTGTCCCCGTCTTCGCGCCCCAGAGGCGCTGGACCTCCTTGAGCGCCACGTCGTAATCGCGCTTTGTCCGGATCGGCTTTACTTCAACCGTCATGTTGCACCTTTTTCACGTCGATATTGTCGTAGTCTTTGTGCGTGCCGATCCACTTGATCCACACGATCCCCTTTTCGAAGTCGACGGCCACCACCAGCCGATAGTCGTTCCCCTTGATGTTGAATACGACTCGGTCGGCTGAAACGATGCTGGCGGTCGCATAGCTGCGTTTTACAGCCGCTGCGCCGGTCCACCGTGCCTTTTTTACTTCGTCGAACCAAGCGTCCAAGGCGGCTTTCAGCGCCGCATGATCTTTGTACCCCCGGCGCTCCTCGACGAATTCTCGCAAGGTGCGCCGGGCAATGATCCGCATGATATGAAATCTAGCACGCGCCCAAATTGGGCGCAAGTGACGATGCGGTGTTAGGTCTTCAGCCGATACCCCGTCTTGAAAATCCACCCAACGATCAGAAGACACACGCCGAAAAACCCCAGCGTGGCCGCGAGACTGATCCCCACGTCGACATCGGCCTTTCCATAGAAGCTCCAGCGAAACCCGCTGATCAGATACACCACCGGATTGAACAGCGTGATCGTGCGCCAGGCCGGCGGCAGCATGGTGATGGAATAGAAGGCGCCGCCCAAGAAAGTGAGCGGCGTCACGATCAGCATCGGGATGATCTGGATCTGTTCGAAATTCTCCGCCCAGATGCCGATGATGAAGCCGAACAGGCTGAAGGTGGCCGCCGTCATCACCAGGAACGCGAGCATCGCGAAGGGGTGGCGGATTTCCAGCGGTACGAACAGCGAGGCGGTTGCGAGGATCACCGTGCCGAGCACCACCGATTTGGTCGCCGCCGCGCCGACATAGGCGAGCACGGTTTCCATCGCCGAGACCGGCGCTGAGAGCAACTCGTAGATCGTGCCGGTGAATTTGGGGAAATGGATTCCGAACGACGCGTTGAAAATGCTCTCGGTGAAGAGCGACAGCATGATCAGCCCCGGCACGATGAAGGCGCCGTAGGAAACGCCGTCCACGGTGTGGATGCGCGAGCCGATCGCCGCGCCGAACACGACGAAATAGAGCGACGTGGTGATGACCGGCGTCGCCAGGCTCTGCCACACCGTGCGAAGGGCGCGCGCGACTTCGAATTTGTAGATCGCCCAGACGGCATAGCCGTTGAAGGCCGGTGCTCTTTCGGACGCGCTCATGCTTTGGCTTCCTGTTTGTTGCCGGCCTGGCGGCCGCCAATTTGTTTATCGATTGACCGTTCGCTGACGAGGCCCACGAAGATGTCCTCCAGCGAGCTCTGGCTCGTGTTCAGATCCTTGTAGCCGACACCCGTCTCATCCAGGCGGCGGAGCAGGGCGGCGATTGCGCCGTGCTCGGCGTTGGCGTCGAAAGTATATTCGAGTTCGCAGCCGTCGGCTTTCAGCGCCAGATTCCATTCCACCAGCCCGGCGGGAACGGCTTGCAGCGGCTGCTGCAGTTGCAGCGTCATGCGCTTCTGCCCAAGCTTCTTCATCAGCGCGGCCTTTTCCTCGACCAGGATCAGTTCGCCGTGGTTGATGACGCCGATGCGGTCGGCCATCTCCTCGGCTTCGTCGATATAATGCGTGGTGAGGATGATGGTGACGCCACTCGCGCGCAACGAACGCACCAGATTCCACATGTCGCGGCGCAGTTCGACGTCCACGCCGGCGGTGGGCTCATCGAGAAACAGGATGCGCGGCTCATGGCTTAGAGCCTTGGCGATCATCACGCGGCGCTTCATGCCGCCCGAGAGCGTGTTGATCTTGTCCTTGCGTTTGTCCCACAGCGAAAGATCGCGCAGGATCTTCTCGACATAGGCCGCATTGGGCGGACGGCCGAACAGCCCGCGGCTGAGATTGGTCGTCGCCCCAACCGTCTCAAACATATCGGTGTGCAGTTCCTGCGGCACCAGCCCGATTTTCATGCGCGCATCGCGGTATTGACGGCTTATGTCGTGGCCGTCGGCAAGGATGGTGCCGCTGGTCGCAGTGACGATGCCGCAGACAATGTTGATCAGCGTCGTCTTGCCGGCGCCGTTGGGCCCCAAGAGCGCGAAGATCTCGCCCTTGCGGATGGCCAGATTGATGTTCTTCAGTGCCTGATGACCGGACGCGTAGGTCTTGGTCAGGTTCGAGATCGAGACGATGGGTTGTTCAGCCATGTGCGGAATGGGAGCCCGAATGGAGGTTTGAGCGGTGAGATAGCCGGCAGGTGGACGGGACGATAGATCGAGTCTGAGCCCGGTTGTGTCAGTTACTTCATGCAGAACGCTCATAGCTTGTTTCCGTGGAGAGCAACGACCCTCCCTTGGGAGGGTCGAAATTTGCGAAGCAAATTTCGGGGAGGATGTGGAAAGCGAGGCGCTGCTCGGTCGCATATCCTCCCCGAAAAATCCTTCGCTACGCTGCGGATTTTTCGACCCTCCCGAGGGAGGGTAGGTCCTAACCTTTCGGAAACATCGCGAAATAAGGCTCGGCTTCCTTCAGCACGCGTACGAACGACGGCCGCGCGCTTAGACGCGCAAGATAGGCGCTCGCATTCTTATAAGAGTCGCCAAACGGCGTCACGGCATTGGCGTACCACAGCGCTGGTGCCGCCGCGCAGTCGGCCATGGTGAAGGTGTCGCCCATCGCCCATGGGTTCGACTCCATGGCTTGGTCCACCATCTCGAGCGCCGTCTTCATCTTGGCGCGCGCCTGTTCCACGCCGAGCGCATCCTTCTGACCGGCGGGACGCAAGCGATCGCCGACAATCTTCTGCATGTGATCTTGGATATGCAGATCGAAGAAGCGGTCGCGCATGCGCGTCTGTCGCGCCAGATCGGGATCGGAGGGGATGAAGCGTGTCTTGCCGGGGAAGTGCTGGTCCAGATATTCGATGATGATGCTGGATTCCGGCACCATCCAGTCCCGCGCGCCGTCCTGCAGCACGGGAAATTTGCCGATGCGCCAGAGCGCGTTAAATTCCGCACGCTCTTTCTCGTCGCGGAGATCGACCAGATGCGGCATGAACGGCGTGCCGTTCTCATAGAGCGGGATCAAAACTTTCCAGCAGTATGACGAGAGCGGGTGATAGTGGAGGGTGAGGGACATGATCGATCCTATTTCTTGGTTGTATTTTGGTGGTTCTTCCACGCCGGGCCGGTGAATTCGCATTCGATGGCGATATCGATATCGTCACCGACACCCATCGTCGTGCCGGGCGCAGGCACGCCATAACCCATGCCGAACTGCGAACGCTTGAGCGTCGTATGCGCCGAGAAGCCGACACGGGCATAGGGATCGAGCGCAAAGCCGGCATAGCCGCCGTTGAACGTGGTCTCGAGCACAACGGGATGGGTAATCCCGTGCAGCGTGAGATCGCTGGTGATGCGGGCTTTGTTGGGCGCTGTCATTTCCACTCTGGTGGAGTGAAAGATCATCTTGGGATATTTCGCGGCTTCGAAGAATTGCTTGCCGAGCAACTGGGCGAGGAACCCGGCCGGCGGTGTGTTCGGCGCCAGTGAGCGCACATCTACCGTGGCCGTGACGTTCGAGGCCGAAGGATTCTTCGGATCGAGCCGCAGCTTCGCGTCAAACCGGGTGAAGCGGGAGGTGTAGTTTGAAAACCCGATGTGATTGACGCGAAAGGTCAAACTCGCATGGGCTTTATCCAGCGTATAGGCGCCCGCGGGCGCCTCGGTCGCCGCCGGCGCAATGGATTGCGCCGCCGCGCTGGCGATGTTGCCGAGCGCCAGCACTGCGAACCCACATGCCAGAAGAAGTTTCTTCATTCTCATGTCACGCGCGTGAGGATGATTTCGCGGAAGGGTTTCAGCTCCGTTTTACCCTCCCCTTGAGGGAGGGTCGAAAAATCCGAAGGATTTTTCGGGGAGGGGTCATGCCGTGTCATTTGAAATCTCTCTTCTCTTTGCATCTTGGAACATCGGTTCACTGATCTTGCCTGTGCTTTTGACAGCTCGGCACGACCCCTCCCCGAAGCGCTTCGCGCTTCGACCCTCCCTCAGGGGGGAGGGTAGTTAGAGCCTCACCCCTTCTCACAAATCACGATCCACGGAATCCCAAAACGGTCCGTCACCATGCCGAAGCGGGCGGCGAAGAAGCTCTGCGCCATCGGCATGCGAACTTCGCCGCGCTCGGAGAGTTCCTTGAAAACGCGCTCAGCGTCGGCCGGCGTGTCGACGCCCAAGGAAACGCTGAAGCCTTGAGGCTTGTGGTAGTAACCAGGCGGTGCATCCGAGGCCATCACGATGGCGTCGCCGATCTTCAGGCGCGCATGCAGGATCTTCTTGCGCCATTCGGGAGGTGTGTTCGCTTCTGCTGGCGAGCCCTCATGGGTCATCATCCCTTCGACCTTCGCGCCGAAGCTCTTCTCGTAGAACTTAAAGGCCTCTTCGCAATTGCCGTTGAAGTTCAGATAGGTGTTCGATTGCATGGCTTACTCCTTCCGTCGAGATGGCTAAACTACGCGCCTTCGTAAGCGCGCCGCAGTGCCTCGATATCCAGCTTCTTCATCTTGAGAAGCGCGTTCATGACCCGGCCCGACTTCTTTGCGTCCGGATCGCCGGCCCATTTGGGCATGTCGGCCGGCACGATCTGCCAGGAGAGACCGAACTTGTCCTTCAGCCAGCCGCATTGGCCGCCATGGGGATCGGCATTGAGTTTGTCCCAGTAGGTGTCGATCTCTTTCTGGCTGTCGCAAGTGACGATGAAGGAAACGGCCTCGCTGAATTTGAAATTCGGCCCGCCATTGAGCGCGGTGAACGATTGGCCCTCCAGCGTGAAGGCGATCGTCATCGCCGAACCTTCCGGACGATGGTGGATTTCGAAGCCCTCTTTGCCATAGCGCGAGACTTTGTCGATCGAGGAGTTCTTGAAGATCGACACGTAGAACTTCGCCGCGTCTTCGCCTTGGCTGTCGAACCACAGGCAGGGGGTGATCTTGTTCACGGTGGACATCCGATGTCCATTCTTGTCTGGCGTGTTGGTGTGTTAGGCGGCGACAGGCACGTGCTTCGCGAACACGGCCATATGGTCCGCCAGTGCTTTTTGAAACGCGGGCCGCGCTTCGCAGCGTTTGCGATAGGCCTCGAGCACGGGAAGCTTCGAAAGCAGGTCGTTGCTGCGCAGATTGCGAAGGACCGTCGTCATCAGGAGATCTCCCGCCGTGAAACGGTCTTCCAGATAGAGGCGGTCCTGGAGTCGGTCGGACAACTGCGTCAGGCGCGCTGCCGTTTGCTCGACCTGACCCGGGCGGCGCAATTTTGCCCACTCCTCGCTGGCATAGAACAAGTCGAGCGCACCGAGGTTTTGCACGCTGGGTTCGATGGAGTTTATGGCCGCAAAGATCCACGCGATGGCACGCGCTCGAGCTTTGGGCTCTCGGGGTAGCAGCGCCTCACTGCGCTCGGCAATGTGAAGAACGATGGCGTCGGATTCGAAGAGAACAAGATCGTCTTCGCGATAGGCGGGAACCTGCGCGAAGGGTTGCAGCAGGCGATAGCTAGGCGCGGTTTTTTCCTCCATCCCGATCAGATGTTCCTTGTAGGGAAGGCCGGCTTCTTCCAGAGCCCAACGCACTCTTAAATCTCGCACCAGCCCCTGAACCATCGGAGGGACCCAACGAAACGCCGTGACGGTGATCATGGTTTGTCTTTCCCAATGCTTAGCGGCTCGACGGCATGCCCACGGGACGGATCAGGCATTCGCCATCGCCCGCGAGTTGAAGGAAATGCTTCACCTCCTCGATGGCTTCTTCCAGCGAGGTGCATTCCAGCATCGCGTAGCCTTCGCTCTTTGGACCATTGCGCTCATCGAGCGACTTTGCCGCGGCGAACTCGCCCTTCGAGAAGCGCACGCGCGCGCTGCCGGACGCCGAGGCGAGCCCGCCAGTCGAGATCAGCACGCCGGCTTTCATTCTGTCTTCCGCGAAGCGGCCCATCGCGGCCATGTGTTCCGCGCTCGGAGGCGCGGCGGGAGCTTGCGCGGGGGTGTAAAACGCCAGAAATCTCATGGTCTTCTCCTTGTTTTGCCTTCCACCGTGGAACGGCTTTCCACCGTTTCCTTGACTGTTACGTTGATATCAACATACTATCGGACGCGATGTCAAAATCAACTTCTCCGTCACTCGCTGTTGTTCATCACATTCGCGACAATTGCTTGTGCCTGCATGTGCAACGCGCCGCGCGGGTGGTAGCGCGCCATTTCGACGAAGCGCTGCGGCCATTGGAACTCACCAACGGACAGTTTTCCCTGCTGGTGTCTCTCAACCGTTCAAAGCCGCCGACCATCGGATACACCTCGGCGCTCCTGGCGATGGACCGCACGACGCTCACTGCCAATCTCAAACCGCTGGAACGCCGCGGCCTTGTGAAGGTCCAGGTCGACAAAGCCGATCGCCGCAGCCGGTTGATGGTGCTCACGCTGGCGGGGAAGGAACTTCTCGCCGCTGCCGTGCCCATCTGGAGAAAGGCGCATGCGGCTGCCGAGCGAAAGATTGGCAAAGCGAATGCGGAACGGCTGCGCACCGATCTGCGGAAGTTCGCCTGAGCTATTTGTTGTGCTTCCTCCCCCGCCGTTGCGGGGGAGGTGCTGAGCGAGCACTTCGCGAGCGAAGCGGAGGGGGTGGCGGTAGCGGCAAAAGAATATCTTCGACGATCGCGCGAAATGATTCCCGCCGCCGCCACCCCCTCCGTCCGGCGATGCTTTGCATCGCCGTCCACCTCCCCCGCAACGGCGGGGGAGGAAGATCGTGCGTTCGCCAGAATGACAAATAGAGCAGTGTGCACGGACATTACCCCCGCATTTCCGCCAGATAGGCGTCGAGTTGCTCGAAGGTTCCGGAGAAGCCCTGGTTCATCGACGGCTTCATCGCTTCGAAGCGCGCCAGTTCGGCCTTGGTCGCGTTGATCGGCGTACCGCTCATTGCCAGCATCGTCTTGCCGTTGCGCTCGGTGAAGATCACCGTGTTGAGCACTTCCAGCGGCCAATCTTCGGCGAACGGCGCGCGGGTGGTGTTGCCCGCGGCGTCGGAGAAGGAATTGATGAAGATGATTTTTTCCTGGGGGACGATCTGGCGATAGTTGAACTTGCCCCACATCTCCTGACCGGTGGGCCCACGCATGCCGTAGTGGAACGTCCCGCCGGGTTTGAAATCGAGCGTGCCTTTGAGCCAAGTGAAACCCTTTGGCCCCCACCATTTCGAAAGGTACGCGACGTCCGAGTGAACCTTCCAAACCACTGCGCGCGGCGCGTCGAAGATACGGGTAATGGTGAACACGGGCTTCTCGGCGCCGACGGCGGATAACGCGCCGAGATACGCGGCGAGCCGGCCGACCGTCTGATGGCCGCCTTCCTCCGCGCCATATTCCCTGATGACCCGATCGCGTTCTTCCTTGGAGGGAAAGACCGCATGCATCGTGAGTTTGGTTTTGCCGCCGGCCTCTTCAAATGTCACGGTGGTGCGGAATAGCACGGGCTCCGCGTCATCGCCGCGGTCGTGATGATATTCGAGACGCTGGGGCCGCTTGATGGCGTCGAAAGTGATGCGGTTTTCGTAGTCCCGTCCGTCCGGTCCATGCATCACAAAGCGCCACACCCCGCCCACGCGCATGTCGAACGCGCTGGTCGTGGTGGAAAAGCCGTTCGGGCCCCACCACTGCGAAAGATGCTTGGGATCGGTCCAGGCCTCGAACACGAGTTCGCGCGGCGCATCGATCAGGCGCGAGATGATCATCGAACGATCGTCGGCGGCGAGGGTGGTGGGATTCTTGTCGGGCATCGTTCTCTCTTGTCTTTGCCTGTTCGAAGCGGTCATAGCGTTTTCAGATAGTCGTCGAGGCGGTCAAAGCAGCTGTTCCAGCCTTGGTTGTGGTCGTCGCGGCTCGGCACGGTGCTGAACACAGCCTGATGAAACCGCATCAATGTCCTGTCCCCTTCGTCTTCGAAGGTGATGGTGATGATGGTTTCCGTTTGCTCGGGATGACGATCCCACTGAAACGTGTAGACGAGGCGTTCGGGGCGCACGACTTCGTGAAACATGCCGCCTTGCCACAAATCGCCGCTGCCGTCGGTGGCGCGCAGGCAGCCGCGCCATTTGCCGCCTGGGCGCACATCGGCCTCGAATTTCGCGGCCGGATGACGGCGCGGACCCATCCAGTGGACGAGATGCTCCGGCCTGGTGAAGGCGTCCCACACCAATTCGCGCGGGGCGGAGAAACGGCGCTCGATGACGAGCACACGCTCTTGCGGTTCTTTCACTGAGCTACTTGCTGCGCTTGCGGCCATGGCCCTTGTCCTTCTTCTCTTTCTTGCCCTGCAGTTCGCGCAGGTAATCTTCCAGACGGTCGAAACGCTCCTCCCAGAAGCGGCGATATTGCTCGAGCCATTCGTCGATCGATTTCAGCGTCGCGGCCTCGATCCGGCAGGGGCGGTACTGCGCGTCGCGTCCGCGCACGATCAGTTCGGCCCGCTCCAAGACCTTCAGGTGCTTGGAGATGGCCGGGCCGCTGATGTCGAACGGTTCCGACAGCTCCGTAACGGTCGCCTCGCCCAGCGCCAGGCGGGCCAGGATGGCGCGCCTGGTAGGGTCGGCCAGGGCCGAAAAGGTGGCGGAAAGGCGGTCGGCATGCATTCGTATTGAACCAGTAGGTTAAGTAACTAGTGGGTTAAATACTCCCGAGTTAGCGGCCCGTCAAGGGCGAAAATCTTCACCCTCCCTTGGGAGGGTCGAAATTTGCGAAGCAAATTTCGGGGAGGATGCGGGAGGAGATTCTCCTTCCTGATCCTCCCCGATCCGCCTTCGCTGAAGCTCCGGCGGACCAAGTGATACTCCAGACCCGCCGAAGCTTTTTAGCGTAGGCGGGAAAATTCACTCGCTCCGCTCGCGAATTCTTCGACCCTCCCGAGGGAGGGTAGGTTTACGCTGGGAGACTTTGCGCACCCTTGATCAACGCACTTGCACCTTGCGAAGGTGCAAGCCATGTCCACCCCACACTTCAACCCCGTCTTCTCCAAGCTGCCCACCACGATCTTCACCGTGATGTCGGCGCTGGCGATGGAGCACAAGGCCGTCAATCTCGGACAGGGCTTTCCCGACGAAGACGGCCCACTCGCCATTCGCGAGGCGGCGGCCAAAGCGTTGCGCGACGGACCGAACCAATATCCACCGACGCGCGGGCTGATCGATCTGCGCCGCGCTATCGCCAATCACGCCAAGCGCTTTTATGGATTGCAGTTCAATCCCGACACCAATGTGTTGGTGACCTCGGGCGGCACCGAAGCGCTCACTGCTTCCATCATGGGATTGGCGGGCGAGGGCGGCGAAGTCGTTCTCATCGAGCCGGCTTATGATTCCTATGGCCCGATCGCCGAAGCGGTCGGCGCCAAAATCAAAACCCTGAAGCTCGCGCCGCCGGACTGGCGCTTGAACGAAGAGGCGTTGCGCGCCGTGGTCAGCGACAAGACCAAGGCCATCCTGCTCAACACGCCGCTCAATCCCATCGGGCGCGCCTTCACGCGTGAAGAACTGGAAGGCGTGGCGCGGGTCGTTGCGAATTCCAATGCTTGCGTCATCGCCGACGAAGTCTATGAGCATCTGATCTTCGACGGCCGCAAGCATGTGCCGCTGATCACACTGCCCGGCATGGCCGAGCGCGTGGTGCGCGTCGGTTCTGCCGGAAAAATGTTCTCGCTGACGGGCTGGAAGATCGGCTGGGTGACGGGCGCTGCCTCCCTGATCGACGTCGTCGCCAAGGCCCATCAATTCATCACCTTCACGACGTCTCCCGCGCTGCAGCTCGGCATCGCCTATGCGCTGGAACATGAGATGGATTTCACGCTGGGGCTGACGAAATCGCTGCAGGCCAATCGCGATCTGCTGGCCGCCGGCCTCGCCAAACTCGGTTTCGAGATCCTGCCTTGCGAGGGCAGCTACTTCCTCACCGCCGGCATCCGCGGCTTGACCAATGAGCCCGACAAAGCCTTCTGCGAGAGGCTCGTGCGCGAAGCCGGCGTGGCGCTCATTCCGCTCAGCGTCTTCTTCGAAAGCGGCAAGCCCGACCATCTCGTCCGCTTCGCTTTCTGCAAAAAGCGCGCGGTGCTGGAAGATGCGCTGGGCCGGCTGGAAAAGTATTTCCACGCGGAGACGCGGAGTCGCGGAGAATGAGCTTGTTTCTCATTCCCCTGAAATGCCGTTCGGCGCGCGAAGCGCGCCAATCCATCGACACCCAAAACGCTAGCTACAAACGGCGCCGCTGCTACTCCGCGTCTCCGGTGCGCCAGGGAAGCTGGCGCGATCCAACCGGTGAAAGTCCGGTCCAGGTAAGGGGTAGCGCCGGCCTGGTAGTGAGTGTTGCGTTGTGGAAGGCGACGACCATGGCGAAGCGTACACAACGATTGTG
>JACQDN010000057.1 GCA_016201105.1 Pseudomonadota bacterium | reverse complement strand
CTTTCCGCATCCTCCCCGAAGCGCTTCGCGCTTCGACCCTCCCGAGGGAGGGTGGGGTTCAAGCCCGTTTCTTCACTTTGCGGGGAGTCGTTTGCGCTTCCGCGAGCAGTCTTCTTGCGGCGGCGCGGGCCTCGTCGGTCACGGCGGCGCCGGACAGCATGCGGGCGATCTCCTCCTCGCGCTCGGATTCGGAAAGCCGATGCACCTCGGTGCGATCGCCTTTGCGGGTGATGCGAAAATGGCGTTCGGCGCGCGCGGCCACTTGCGGCGCATGGGTGACGAGAAGCACTTGCGTGGATTTGGCGAGCCGCTGCAGCCGTTCCCCCACCGCATCGGCAACCGCGCCGCCGACACCGCGATCTACTTCGTCGAAGACCAACGCGGCCGGCGGGCTCGCTTCGGAGAGCGCGACTTTCAGCGCCAATGAAAAGCGTGCGAGTTCGCCGCCCGAGGCGATGCGCGCCAGAGGCCCGTAGCTCGCGCCTTCCACCGTCGCGACTTCGAAGGCCACGCGTTCAAGGCCGTTTGCACTTCCGTCCGGCACAGCTTCCAGCGCGACCCGGAATTTGGCGTGGCCGAGCTTGAGGGGAACAAGTTCGCCCGCCACGGCGCTGTCCAAGCTGCGCGCCGCCTTGGTGCGCGCGGTGGAAAGCCGGTGGCCGGTTTCGAGAAAACGCTCCTGTGCCGCCTTGGCCGCCGCTTGCGCCGCTTTCAACTTGCCGCCGCCGCCGTCGATGGCATCGAGCTTGGCCTGGAATTCGGTGAGCTTCGCCGGCAACCCGTCGACCGGCACCGCGTATTTGCGGGCCGCAGCTTTCAGCGCAAAGAGACGTTCCTCCTTGCGCTCCAATTCGCCGGCATCCACGTCCAACTTGGAAAGAAAGGACTCCAATTCTCTCCGGGCTTCCTCAGCTTGCGCGAAGGCGGATTCCAGGGCGACTTCTGCCGGCGTAGCCAGCTTGCGCGCTTGCTCATTCATGCGCACAAGGCGTTTCAGGGCTGCGGCGAGCGAAGCTTCGGCGCCCTTTTCCCCCGACAGCAATTCCACAGCCGTGGAGACGTCTTCGGCGATCTTGCTCGCATTCATCAGCAAGCTGCGTTCGGCGGCGAGGCTTTCTTCTTCGCCCGCCTGAGGATCGAGCGCGGAGAGCTCTTGTGCGGCATGGCGCACATAGTCGGCATCGGCGGTCGCCTGCTCGGTCGCGCGCCGAAAGGCCTCCGCTTCCTGGCGCTGACGTTCGTAGTCGGCGAAGCGATCCGCCACCTCCCGCACGAGGGCTTCATGGCCGCCGAAAGCGTCCAGCAGGCGGCGATGCGTGGCGCTGTCGAACAGTCCGCGGTCGTCGGCTTGGCCGTGAATTTCCACCAGCAACTCGCCCACGTCACGCAGAAGTCCCACACCGGCGGGATCGTCGTTCACGAAGGCCCGCGTGCGGCCGTCCGAGGAGATGACGCGGCGCAGAATGATCTCGTCCTCGGAAGCGATACCGTTCTCGAAGATCAGCGCGCGCGCCGGATGGCTGGCGGCGAGATCGAACACGGCGCTCGCCGAGCCCTGCTGGGCGCCGGGGCGAACGCTGGAGCGCGCGCCGGCGCGGGCTCCCGCAGCCAGGCCCAGGGCATCGAGAAGAATGGATTTTCCGGCACCGGTTTCGCCGGTGAGCACGTTCAGGCCGGGCGCAAAATCGAGTGAAACTTCCGCGATCAAGACAAGATCGCGGACCTTCAGTGTGGAGAGCATGGGCCCTCCGCAGCGTCCATCAGAGATCGAAAGCCCGGCTGATCCACGAGCCCTTGTCCAATTCGGGCTTCATGTTCTGCGCCATCAGAAGACCGTAAGCGTCCTGATACCATTGGCTGCCCGGGTAGTTCGCGCCGAGAACCGCAGCGGCGGTCTTGGCTTCGTTATAGACGCCCAGAGCGTAGTAGGCCTCGGTCAATCGCTCCAGAGCTTCGGCGATCTGAGCAGTCTTCTGATACTGCTCCACCACGGTTTTGAAGCGGTTGATGGCCCCGATGTAGTTGCCCTGGCGCAGGTAATAGCGGCCGATCGTCATCTCCTTGCCCGCCAGATGGTCGTAAGCCAGGTCGATCTTCAGCCCGGCGTCGCGGGCGTATTCGCTGTTCGGAAAGCGCTGCACGACGTCCTGCAGCGCGGTCAGCGCCTCTTCGGTGTTGGACTGATCGCGGCCGGGGTCGGTGATCTGTTCGTAGTAGGAAATCGCCTTCAGATAGAAGGCATACGAGACTTCCTTGGAGCCGGGGTGAAGGGCGATGTAGCGGTCGGCGGTCGAGATCGCGTCGGTATATTTGTTGGCTTGATAGTAGCAGTAAGCGCTCATCAAAATCGCGCGGCGGGCCCAGATCGAATAGGGATGCTGGCGCTCCACTTCGTCGAACTGCTTGGCGGCTTCGCCCCAGGCGCGCTCGCGAATTCTTTTCCAGGCATCGTTGTAAATCTGCTCGACGGGACGCTCGACATATTGCGCGTCGGCATCGTCGTCCTTGTTGCCCGTGACGCTGCCGAGAAGATCGGAGCAGCCGGCCAGCAAGCCCACCAGAAGAAGCGCGGCGGGAATGCGCAACGCACGAACAAGGCCAGGGCGCAGCCCAGCCGACGCAAAATCGCTCAAGGACATTCGTTGTTCCGTTTTAAGCCTGGCGAGCCGACACAGCCGTCGCGAGGCCGGACCTTATGCCATTTGAGGGCAAGCCCGGTCCAGAGCCATTCCCTATCTCTCGCGGTAACCTAACTCTCGGGCGGGACTGGCTGATTTTCACCGCAAAGGAACCCCCGCGCCGCTCAGGAAACGGCAATCTCCTCGTAATTCGAGGGGTCGGAAAACAGCGCTCTGAGCAGCGCATTGTTCTGGGCGTGGCCCGATTTGCGTCCCTCGAAGCGGCCCACGATGGGTGCACCGGCCAGCGCCAGATCGCCCAAAGCGTCCAAAATCTTGTGACGGACAAACTCGTCCTTGAAACGCTGAAGCTCGGGATTGCGCAAGCCGTCCCCGTCCAGCGCCAGCGTGTTCTGCAACGACGCCCCGCGGCCGCGGCCCATCTTGAGCAGCGCGTCGAGTTCGTGGACGAAACCGAAGGTGCGCGCCGGTGCGATGTCGCGGCGGAAGGCTTGCGGCGAAAATGTCCAAACCATGTGTTGGGTGCCGATCGCGGGCGTGGGAAAACTGATTTCGAAATCGAAGCTGAGTTCGCTCGCCGGTTCGAGCGCCGCGCTGGCCTCTGCGTTTTTTACTTCGACACGCTTCTTCACCTTCACGGCGCGGCGTGGCGCCGCCTGATCGCGAAAGCCGGCGTCTTCCAGCAGCACCAGATAGCCCAGCGCATCGCCGTCCAAGATCGGCGGCTCGGGGCCGTCGACGCAGACGATGAGATCGTCGATGGCGGCACCCGCCACCGCTGCCATCAAATGCTCGACCACGCCGACGCTAGCGCCCGCGCCGTCGTCGATGACGGTGCCAAGACGCGTTTCGCCGACGCGATCGTAGAGCGCGGGAATTTCACGCCCGCCCAGATCGCTGCGGCGAAAGACGATGCCGGTGCCGGGATCGGCAGGCTGCAGCTTCATGCGGACGGTGGTTCCGGCATGGAGAGCCGTGCCCTCGGCGGCGATTTCACGAGCGATGGTGCGGCGGGTCATGGGGGGAACCTACCACCCTCACTTTGGTAAGCGAGACTCCTACCCTCCCTTGGGAGGGTCGAAAAATCTTGAGCACTGCGAGCAAGATTCCTACCCTCACTTGGGAGGGTGGGACGCCCGCCTCTTGCGAGTAAGGTAATTTTACCTTACATTGCAGGCAGGAGATCCGTGATGAGCACGCTTACCGTCACCGCCAAGGGCCAAGTCACGTTGCGCAAGGATCTCCTCACGCATCTGGGTGTGCAGCCTGGCGAGCAGATCAGCGTCGACAAGCTGCCCGACGGCCGGATCGAGGTGAAAGCAGCGCAACCTGCCGGCCAGATCACCGACGTCTTCAACTTCCTGAAGCGCAAGCATGGCCCATCGCTGTCGATCGAAGAGATGAACAAAATCGCCGCCAAGGGCTGGGCCGGAAAACGGTGAAGATCACGGCCGACACCAACGTCCTCGTCCGGGCGATTGTGGGCGACGACGCGCGGCAAAGCAGAGCCGCTCAGCAGGAATTGGCCAAGGCGGATGTGGTGGCGCTGGCGCTGCCGGCGCTTTGTGAACTGGTTTGGGTACTCGCACAGGGTTACAGGATTCCCGCAACCGACATCACCGAAGCGATTCGGCGTCTGCTAAACAGCGCCAACACGGTTGTGAACCGGCCTGCAGCGGAAGCCGGCTTGGCCGCGCTGAATTCCGGCGGCGATTTTGCCGATGGCGTCATCGCCTATGAAGGAAGCTGGCTCGGCGCGGAGACCTTCGTCTCCTTCGACAAAAAGGCGGTAAAGCGGCTTCAGGCCCAAAGCGTGCCTGCTCGCTTGTTGACGTGACCAGGGTTTTGTCGTGACGGTAAATTTCCGGGTGAGGAGAAGTGCAACGCGTCTTCCGGTGCAGGCCCGGCGCGCTTCCGCCTGAGCGCTACGCGCTACGGCGGACAAGGCGCGCGCGATCCGGCTTCGCTAGTTGGAACAATACGGGAACGACAGTTTGAGCAATGTCAATTGCCAAAAGCGATCCCAAGACAAAATAAACATCTTAAGATTGCACTCAAAATCGCTTTTACTACTTGTCGTTTCCGAAAACCTATTTGGGACGAGCGGCGAGGTTTCCGGGACGAAA
Source organism: Pseudomonadota bacterium (assembly GCA_016201105.1). GTDB lineage: Bacteria > Pseudomonadota > Alphaproteobacteria > Micropepsales > Micropepsaceae > Rhizomicrobium. Next base: position 94,125 of record JACQDN010000057.1, on the reverse strand, counting down.
AGTTGTTGACATTATAAGCGTCCGGCGTTGGCCGCCTTGTTTGGCGCGCCAGTGACTTGAGGACGGTCCCCCGCAGAGTCGCTGTTGGAGCGAAGCTAAGTCACCAGGACCGTCCCTATGTCTGGACAGATGACTCACGAAGATAGGTCGACACCCCCCAAACTTACTTTGCGTTGAACAACGCATTCGATACGGATCGGGAATTCTGCGCTCGGCCGACGCGAAGCGGCGAGGATGGGGAAGGAGAATCTCCGTCCGCATCCTCCCCGAAATCGCTTTGCGATTTCGACCCTCCCAGGGGAGGGTCGTTGGATTAGTTCGTCTGGCGCCGCAAGAAGGCCGGGATTTCGAACTGGTCGTCCTTCTTGTGATCGGGGAACAGATCGTCGGCCGAATTGGTCGCCTGCGGCGCCACGCGGTTGTCGGCTTGCGTGCGGGACATGACCTGCGACGTCGCGCGGCCTGCCGACGCGCTCTGGCGCGGGGCCAGCACGGGTTCCACGCGCTGCGGTTCGGGCTTCTTCTCCTTGCGCGGACCGAAGAGACCGAACCGGCGCTTGGGCTGTTGTTCCGGCTGCGGCTGCATGACGGGACGCAGCGGTGCCTGCATCGCGGCCGGAATGACTTCCGCAAATCCCTCTTCCATGGCCAGCGGCTCGTCCTCGGCCAGGATCATCGCTTCCGAGGCTTGCGGCTGGATCGCCTGTATTGGCGCATTCATCTCTTGCGAGATGGCTTCGACCTGACGACGGATGGGATTGAGGGAAGGCGCGGGCGCAATCTTCTCGTGAGCCCGCGTTTCCGCCTTCAGGGGAGCCCCCTTCGCATAGGGACGCAGCGGCTGGACGTTAGGCGGCATCTGGGCCAGTGCTTCGGCTTCGATGCCCGTCGCGACGACGGACACGCGCAGGCGCCCTTCCATGTCTTCCAGGATGGTGCCGCCGAAGATGATGTTGGCGTCGGGATCGACTTCGGCGCGGATGCGGTTCGCAGCCTGGTCGACTTCGAACAGCATCATGTCCGGACCGCCGGTGATGTTGATGAGCACGCCGCGGGCGCCCTTCATCGAGACATCGTCGAGCAGCGGATTGGAGATGGCGGCTTCTGCGGCCTTGAGCGCGCGTTCCTCGCCTTCGGCCTCGCCTGTGCCCATCATGGCTTTGCCCATCTCGCCCATCACCGTCTTGATGTCGGCGAAATCCAGATTGATGAGGCCCGGCATCACGATGAGATCGGTGACGCCGCGCACGCCGGAATGCAGCACGTCGTCGGCCATGGCAAAGGCCTGGCTGAAGGTGGTGCGCTCGTTGGCGATGCGGAACAGGTTCTGGTTCGGGATGATGATCAGCGTATCGACATAGGCCTGCAGCTCTTCGATACCGCGCTCGGCAATACGCATGCGCTTGTCGCCTTCGAACGCGAACGGCTTGGTCACGACGCCGACCGTGAGAATGCCCTGCTCGCGCACCGCGCGTGCGATGACGGGCGCAGCCCCGGTGCCGGTGCCGCCGCCCATGCCCGCGGTGATGAACACCATGTGCGAGCCGGCGAGATGCTCCAGCACTTCGTCGAGCGATTCTTCCGCCCCGGCGCGTCCGACGTCCGGCCGCGCGCCGGCGCCGAGACCTTCGGTGATCTTCGCGCCAATTTGAATTTTATGCTTGGCCTTCGAATGCGCCAGCGCCTGCGCATCGGTATTGGCCACCACGAACTCGACACCTTCGAGCTTCGAACTGATCATGTTGTTGACGGCGTTGCCGCCGGCTCCGCCGACGCCAAGGACGGTGATCCGCGGCCGCAATTCTTTGACTTCAGGCGCCCCAAGTTTGATGGTCATTCCACTTTCTCCTAGCCGTACGCGTCACTTGAGACCCACAAACACCCAATTCTTCTTTTGTTTTCAGCACGCTTGTTTCAGTCGCTTTGTTTTCGGTCTTTGGCGAATCACCAATCACTATGTGAATCATCCGAAGAGTCCTCCTGCAAGACGGCGCAACAGTCCGCCCCGCCGCTTGGCCTGCGGTTCGACCGCAAGTTCGGGATTGAGAGCCTCGGGCGGCATGGTGGCACCGGCCATCAGAAGACCCATCGCGGTCGCATAATCCGGACCCGCAGAGGCGGCCGGCAGACCGGCAAAGGTCTGCGGCCGGCCGAGCCGGACTTGCTTGTTCAAGATGCGCTGCGCCAGCTCGCGCGTGCCCGCGAGCTGGCAGGCGCCGCCTGTCAGCACCGCGCGGCGACCGGCGGCGACGTCGTAGCCGCTGGCGCGCAGGCGCGTCTGCACTTCGCCGAAAATCTCCTCCAGACGCGGCTGGATGATGCGCGTGAGCATCGAGCGCGGTACCCGGATGGAGTGCTCATCGCCGTCCTCGCCCATCTGGGGCACCGCCACGATGTCGGTGCCGCTTTCGATGTCGCCCAGCGCGGCGCCATAGAGCGTCTTCAACCGCTCAGCCGCCGAAAGGGGTGCGGCCAGCATGCGGGCGATATCCGCGGTCACATGCACGCCGCCCATGGGCACGACATCGGCGTGGACCAACTCGCCTTCCATGAAGACGGCGATCGAGGTGACGCCGCCGCCCATGTCGATGACCGTGGCGCCGAGCTGTTTCTCGTCCTGGGTCAGCGTGGAGAGCCCGCTCGCATAGGACGCAAACAGCGATCCCGCCACGTTCAGATGACAGCGCTCGACCGCCAGCTTGAGATTCTGCAACGGCGACGGTTTCACCGCGACCGCGTGCATGGCAACGCCGAGGCGCTGGCAGAACATGCCGCTGGGATTCTGCACGCCGCGCGCTTCGTCGACCACGTAGGACGTCGGGCGCGCCTGGATGATTTCATAGCCTTCGCGCGTGCACTTGGAGCGGCCCTCGGCGAGCAGCGCCAGAAGATGCTGGTCCGAGACCAACTCGCCGTTCAACGCCATCGCCACGCGAGCCGTGACACTCAAGGGAGCGCCGCAATTGACCGAGAGGAGCACATTTTGAATGCGCATGTCGGCGTTGTTTTCCGCCGCCGCGACGGCTTCCAGAATGGATTCCTGGGCGTGTTCGAGGCTCGTGATGGTTCCCGACTTGATCCCTTGCGATTCTCGCAGCGATGCCCCGACCACACGCAGATTGCCGGCCTCCGCGCGGGCGATCAGGCAGACCACCTTGGAGGTGCCGATATCGAGAACGGCGACAAGGCCGGGGCGAAAAGCCGCCGATGTGGCGCCGGACGTGCGCATGCGAACAGTTTCACCCATCACAAATCTTTCCCCCGAGAGACCTGCTGCTGCTCACCGCTGCGCAACAGGAACAAGTAATTTTGCCGCGACCGCAAATCGATTTCCGTGATATCGCGCTCCAGCACGCCCTTGTCGACGATAAGATGTTCGAGCGCGTCGAGTTCTGCCTGCCAGCCTTCTTCGGGCAACTTCACGATCACCGCGTTGTCGAGAATGAGATTCCAGCGCCTGTCGGAAACCCGCTCCATCGCCTTGACGCGGGCGCTGACGGCGCGGTGCAAGGCGATCGCTTCGACCAAATCCGCTGCCGCTTTCGGCGCGCCATCGCCGACGAGGAACGGCAGATGGACGAACTGGCCCACGTCCTTGTCGGTGATGAGAGCGCCCGAACGTTCCACCACGAAGACATCGCCGTCGTCACTGCGCCACAGTGCGAAAGGCAGCTTCTCCACCAGGCTGATGGAAATGGAGTCCGGATAACGCCGGCGCACCTCGGCATCGGCCACCCAATCGAGCTGCATCAGCCGGGCGCGGGCGGCGTGCAGATCGGCCCCGAAAATGGATTGCCCGGGTGCAAAGCCGAGCGCGGCCAGGATCATGCGCGGCGGCGTGCGGTGATTGCCCGAAAGATGCACGGCCGCAATGCCGAAGCCGGCATCGGCGACAGCGCCCGTCACCACATGTTCGCTGGAACGGATGGTGCGACCGAAGAAGCCGCTGATGAATAGTCCCGCCAGCGCCGCGAACACCAGCAAGGCGAGACTGAGCATGAGCATGGGACGGCGCAGGACAAATTTCTCGCGCGCGCTTTTCCAAAGGCGCGCAACGAATCCGTCGCGCTCGGTCTTGCGCTTGGCCGAACTCAAGCGCTCCTGCGGCACACGGCCGGCGGCCGGTGCACCGCGGCGCCCGCGCTTGGGCCGGCTTGCCCGTGCTTTGCGAGAATTCACCGATCGCACGAGGCATCCTCCACGATCCAGCGGCAGAGCTTTCCGTAAGTCATGCCGTTGTAAGCGGCCTGCTCCGGCACCAGGGAAGTCGGCGTCATGCCGGGCTGCGTGTTGGTCTCGAGCAGAATGAGACGCGGCTTCGCCTTGGTGTCGTCGTAGCGAATGTCGGTGCGGCTCACGCCGCGGCAACCCAGAGCGGCATGCGCGCGTTCGGCGAGGCGCATCGCTTCCTGCGCGATGTCGGCCGGAATTTTCGCCGGCAGGACGTGGATCGAACCGCCTTCGGAATATTTCGCTTCGTAGTCGTAGAACGTAAGATTGGTGGTGATTTCGGTGACGCCGAGCGCTTTGACGCCCATCACCGCGACGGTGAGCTCCCGGCCCGGCACGAATTCTTCCACCATCATCTCATCGGAGAGATGCCATTCGGGATTGGTGAGTTCCGACGGCGGGCGGTTGTCGCCCTTGCGGATGATGTAGACGCCGACCGACGAACCTTCGTTCACCGGCTTGATGACGTAAGGCGGTTCCATCAAATGCCGGGCGCCCGCTTCGCGGCGATCGGCGACGATGGATTTCACCACCGGGAGACCGGCGGCGCGGTAGACGTCCTTGGTGCGCTCCTTGTGCATCGCGAGCGCCGACGAAAGCACGCCGGAATGGGTGTAGGGGATGTGCATCAATTCGAGCAGGCCCTGCACACAGCCGTCTTCGCCCCAACGGCCGTGCAGCGCATTGAACACGGCATCGGGTTTGGCGGCGTTGAGCTGAGCGGCGAGATCGGAGGTCTTGGGATCGATTTCGACGACGTCGAACCCTTCGTCGCGCAAGGCTTTCGCGCAGCCTTTGCCGGAAGAAAGCGAGACATCGCGTTCCGCAGACAGCCCACCAAGCAGGACCGCCACTTTCTTGAATTCCGTCACGGTACACCCACCCGTTTGATTTCCCATTCCAGCGTGACGCCCGATTTTTCTTTGACTTTTGCGCGGACGTCTTCGCCCAGACCTTCGATGTCGGCCGCGCTCGCATTGGCCGTGTTGATGAGGAAGTTGCAGTGCTTTTCCGAGACCTGCGCCGCCCCGCGCATCAGCCCGCGGCAACCGGCGTCGTCGATCAGCTGCCAGGCTTTGTGGCCAGGCGGATTCTTGAAGGTCGAGCCGCCGGTCTTCGATCTGACCGGCTGCGTGGATTCGCGCTGTTCCACCAAAGCGTTCATGCGCGCTCGGATATCGTCCGGTCTTTCGCGCACGCCCTCGAACACGGCTTCGACGAAAATCAGATCTTCGGGCGCCGCCGATTTGCGGTAAACGAAACCCATATCGTCGGCCTTCAGCACGATCTTGTTGCCCTTGGCGTCGATCGCGGCGGCTTCGACAAAGACGTCCTTGATCTCGCGGCCATAGCAGCCCGCGTTCATGCGCAGCGCGCCGCCGATGGTGCCTGGAACACCGCGCAGAAACTCGAGGCCGCCGATACCGGCATCGGCAGCGGCGCGCGCCACGGCCGCATCGAGCGCAGCCGCACCGGCACGCACACGTGGGCCTTCGGCAGAGATGCGTCCGAAATTTCCCGGCAGACGGATCACCACTCCGGGAATGCCGCCGTCGCGCACCAAAAGATTCGAGCCGACGCCGATCACGGTGACGGGCATATCTTCGGGTCGCGCCGCCATGAAGGTTGCCAGATCGTCGACATCGGCGGGACGGAACAAAGTCTCCGCCGGTCCGCCGGCGCGGAACCACACGAGATCCTTCAGCGGCGCTTGATCGGTATAAGTGCCGCGCACGGGAGGCAGGGCGTAGCAAGGGCGGGAGTGCATCACGCTTTGCCCTCCCGCGCTTTCAAGGCTGCTTCCAGTCCATGCGCCCACGTGGAAATCGATCCAGCGCCAAGGCAAACAATCGCGCCACCGGGCTTGGCGAGCGGCGCGATGAGGTCGGGCAATTCTTCCGGCGCGCTGATCGTCATCACATTGCGATGGCCGTGGGCGCGCACAGCGTCGGCATAGGCGAGGTGATCGATGCCTTCGATGGGTTGCTCGCCGGCGGGATAGACCGGCGCGATGATCGCCGCATCCGCATCGTTGAGGCAGGTGCAGAATTGCTCGAAGGTGTCGCGAAGGCGCGTGTAACGGTGCGGCTGCACCACCGCGACAATGGGACCGCAATAGGCTTGCCGCGCGGCCTTGAGGGCCGCCGCGATCTTGAAAGGATTGTGGCCGTAATCGTCGATGATCGCGGCGCCGTTCCATTCGCCGATGCGGGTGAAGCGGCGGTTGACGCCGCCGAAACCGTTGAGTGCCTTGCGGATTGTGTCTTCGGCAACGCCGAGTTCGCGCGCCACGACGATGGCCGCGAGCGAATTCTGCACATTGTGCTCGCCCGGCATCGGCAGACGCAGGCCATCGATGCGCCTTTCGGTGCCCTTCAAACGGTCAGCAATGATCACGTCGTAGTGCGAGGCGCCTTCGGAGAACCGCACATTGACCGCGCGCACGTCGGCCTGCGGACTGAAGCCATAGGTAATAAGCCGGCGGTCCTCGATGCGTCCCACCATCGCCTGCACTTCGGGATGATCCAGGCACAGCACCGCAAAACCGTAGAACGGCACGTTCTCAATGAAGCGTTGGAACGCGGCGCGCATGTTGTCGAACGAGCCGTAATAGTCCAGATGATCGGGATCGGCGTTGGTCAGCACCGCGACCGTCATGGGCAGGCGCAGGAACGAGCCGTCGCTTTCGTCGGCTTCCACCACCACCCACTCGCCGGCGCCCAGGCGGGCATTGGTGCCGTAGGCATTGATGATGCCGCCGTTGACGACGGTGGGATCGAGACCGCCGGCGTCGAGCAATGCCGCGACCATCGTCGTCGTCGTCGTCTTGCCGTTGGTGCCGCCGACCGCGACGCACCATTTCAGCCGCATGATCTCGGCCAGCATTTCGGCGCGGCGTACCAGGGGAATACCGCGCGCCCGCGCGGCATCGAATTCCGGATTGCCGGGCTTGACCGCCGAGGAATAGACGACGGCGTAAACGTCTTTCAGATTTTCCGCGGAGTGGCCGACCGTGACGGGAATGCCGAGCTTGCGCAGGCGTTTGACGTTGGCGTTGTCCGCCACGTCCGAGCCCTGAACTTTGTAGCCGAGATTGTTCATGATCTCGGCAATGCCGCTCATGCCGATGCCGCCGATCCCGATGAAATGAATCGTGCCGACGTCGAGAGGAACGCGGATGCGGGCGGTGAGCTTCATGCAGCCTCCGCGAGTTTTTCAACGATGTCGGCGAAGCGCTGGGTCGCGTCGGGCCTGGCCAGCGTGTGCGCGGCTGCCGCGCGTTTGGCGAGGTCGGACGGCGACGCGAGGGCGTCCGTCAGCATCCGGCAAAGTTTTTGCGGCGTCAGCTCGCGCTGTGCTACCCGCCAGCCGCCGCCGGCATTGGCGAGTGCATCGGCGTTGGGTGTTTGGTTGTCGTCGAGCGCGTGCGGCAGCGGCACGAGAATCGCGGGACGGCCGATGGCCGCAAGTTCGCTCACGGTGCCGACGCCCGAGCGTGCAATGACCAGATGGGCTTTTGCCATGCGCGCGGGAAGATCGTCGAAGAAACTCGCCAGCTCCGCCTTCACGCCGGACGACGCGTAAGCCGCGCGCACCTGCTCAAGATCCTCCGGCCGGCATTGCTGCACGACGTCGAGACGCGATTTGAGATCGGCGGAAAGCAGCGCGATCCCCGCCGGCACGATATCGCTCAAAGCGCGCGCGCCCTGGCTGCCGCCGAACACCAAAAGGCGGATCGGACCGTTGGTGGGCGTGTCGTACGGCGTGCCGGCAACCGCGATCACCTCGGGGCGCAAGGGATTGCCGACATAGACGATCTTGGAGATGTCTTTCGGCGCGAAGCGCACCAGCGGCAGTGCTCCGACCACCACGCACACGTAGTTCACGACGATGCGGTTGGCGCGGCCGAGCACCGCATCGGGTGCGAGAATGGCGGTCGGGAAACGTCCGAGGCAGGCGGCGATCATCACCGGCAGGCTGGGATAGCCGCCAAAGCCGATCACAGCCTTGGGACGGATGCGCGCGAGTTTGATCAGCGACATCACGATGCCGGCGAAAATCTCGAACGGCGCGGACATCAGACCCAACACCGAGCGGTCCGAGAAGGCCGCTGACGGCACGATCTCGATGGAAGCGCCGGGAAACGCCGCGGGATAGTGCTTTCCGCGCGAGTCGGTCATCACCACGATGGTCTTGCCGCGGCGCGCGAGTTCGCCCGCCAGCGCCTGCGCCGGAAAGAGGTGGCCGCCCGTACCGCCAGTGGAGAGCACGATCGTCGTCACGCCAATACCTCAGTGGGGTGTACCTCAGCGGGGGGCACCTCGCGCAGGAAGGTGAAGACATGGTGATCGCGCTGGCCGATCTTGGAACGCTGGCGCGTGACCGAGAGTGCAAAGCCCATCGTCATGGCGACGGCGAATAGCGAGGAGCCTCCGTAAGAGATGAACGGCAGCGTCATGCCTTTGGCCGGCATCATGCTGACGGCGACGGCCATATTGATGAAGGCTTGCAGCGCCGTCACCACCGCGAGTGCAGAACCCGCCAGCTGCGCAAAGGGATCTTTCATCCGCGAGGAGCGCAGCAACAGCCTCACACTCAAGAGGCAGAACAGCCCCGCGATCGCCACGCACAAAATCAGGCCGAATTCTTCGCCGGCGACGGCAAAGATGAAATCGGAGTGGGCGTAAGGAATTTGATATTTCACCGTACCCGCGCCCGGACCGACACCGGCAAATCCGCCATGCTCGAAAGCACGCAGCGCCAGCTTCGTCTGATAACCCTGCTGATCGGGATCGAGGAATTGCTCGACGCGATGATGCACATGCGGAAGCAATGCGTAAGCGAGCATGCCCAGCACCGCGCTGCCGCCGGCGAGCGCGCCGATCCAGAACAACGGGATGCCATAGAAGAAGAGCAGCGCCGCCCACAGCGCGAGCAGCAATCCGGTCTGGCCGACATCGGGCTGCATCATCAGAACGATCAGCGCGGGAACGATCAGCAGCAGCGTGATCAGCTCCTTGCGCAGAACCATCCTGGCTTTGTCGGCAAGGATCGACGCGCCGAGAATGGCGAAGCCGGGCTTCAAGAATTCCGACGGCTGCAACGTCATCCAGCCGAAATCGATCCAGCGCTTGGCGCCCAACACCTCGCTGCCGGTGAACAGCACGATGAAAGAGCCGATCAAAGCGAGCGTGAAAACGGCCGCCGCCGCGATCTTGATCGACCGCAAATTCAGCAACGATGTGAAGAGGATAATCGCCAGACTCAGGGCCGCGAAGGCGACCTGCTTGGCGGCGTAGCGGAAGTCGCCTTCGGTCAAGGGACCACCGGTCGCGGCAGGGCTTGCGGCAAAGGCGAGCATGAGGCCGATCGCCAGCAGGGCGAGCATGGCAAAGAGCGCGACGCGGTCCACCGTCCACCACCAGGAGGCAAGTCCGCCCTTGTCGTTGCGCGTCACGAAGCGGCCCTCTCCAGCGATGAGAGTTGGGCGACGAGGGCGCGGAAGGTTTCACCGCGATGTTCGAAATCGCGGAACTGATCGAACGAGGCGCAGGCTGGCGACAGCAACACGACGGGCGGAGCGACGGATGCGTTGCGCGCATCGGCGGCGGCTTCGGCGACAGCGTGTTCGAGCGTGCCGGACATCGCGTAAGGCACGCGGTCTTCCAGCGTGCGCGCAAATTCTTTGGCAGCTTCACCGATCAGATAGGCCTTGCGGATGCGCGAAAACAGTGGCGCGAGGCTTTCGATGCCGCCCTCTTTCGCTTTGACGCCGGCGATCCAGAAAACATCCGGAAAGCAGACGAGCGCGCGCTCGGCGGCGTCGGCGTTGGTCGCTTTGGAATCGTTGATGAAGCGCACTTTGCCGATGCGGCCGACATCTTCCATGCGATGCGGCAGGCCGGGAAAATCGGCGATAGCCGACGCGATCGCGCGCGTATCCTTCACGAAGGGTTTTGTCGCGGCGTAAGCGAGCGCCGCGTTCTGCCAGTTGTGCGCGCCGGGAAGATGCGCAGCCGCACCGAGATTCATCACGGGAGCGGCACGACCGGCGACCGCGTCGTACAGAGTGCCGTCGACCGCGAAGACACCGCGGCCAAGCACTTTGCCGACGGAAACCGGAATGGCTTCCGGTCCGCCGTTCGAAGAGAAGCGCGTGTAAAGCGAGGAGGCATGGATGTCGTCGACGCCAATGCAGATCTGGCCGGTTTTCGCCGTTTGCGCGAGCAGCCTGGCTTTCACGGCGGCATAATTTTCGAGCGAACCGTGGCGGTCGATATGGTCGGGCGTGATGTTGGTGAGAACCGCCACATCCGGCGTGAGCCCCGGAGAAAGATCGGCCTGGTAGGACGAGACTTCCAGCACGTAGACGGTTTTGCCGTTCGGCGAAGCAAGATCGAGCACCGGCTTGCCGATATTGCCGCCGATCTCGGCGGCGTAGCCGCAAGAGGAAAGGACGTGACCGATCAGGGCCGTGGTGGTGGATTTGCCATTGGTGCCGGTAATGGCCACGACGGGAGCCTTGCCCGGCTTCGCACGGTCGCTGCGGATTTCGCGCGCGAACAATTCCATGTCGCCGACGACTTCGGCGCCGAACTTCTGCGCCATCAGCACGACGTCGTGGGGCCTGGGATGGGTGAGCGGCACGCCGGGACTGAGGATCAGCGCCTTGATGTTCGCCCACGGCCATTCGGCAAACGGCTTTACACTTGCCCCTTCGCGCGCGGCGGCGTCACGGCCGGCTTGGTTGTCGTCCCAGCCGAAGATGCGTGCGCCGCCGGCCTTCAGAGCGCGCACCGACGAGACGCCCGAGCGCGCAAGCCCGAAGACGCCGACATCGGCATTCGCGAAGGAGCGGGCGGCGATCATCGTGCGCTCACCTCAACTTCAGCGTGGAAAGCCCGACGAGGGCGAGAATGACCGCGATGATCCAGAAGCGGATCACGATGGTGGATTCGCGCCAGCCGAGCTGTTCGTAGTGATGATGGATCGGCGCCATCTTGAAGACGCGCTTGCCCGTCGTCTTGAACGAAATCACCTGCACGATCACCGAGACGGCTTCCATCACGAAGAGGCCGCCGACAATGGCGAGAACGATTTCATGCTTGGTCGCAACCGCGACGGCGCCGAGCGCGCCACCAAGCGAAAGCGAGCCGGTATCGCCCATGAAGACCATGGCAGGCGGCGCGTTGAACCACAGAAAGCCCAGCCCAGCGCCGGCGAGCGCACCAAGAAACACGGCAAGTTCGCCGGTGCCCGCGACATAGTGCAGTTGCAGATAGTCGGCGAATTTTATGTTGCCAACGAGATAGGCGATCAGCGCGAAAGTCAGTGCGGCAATCATCACCGGCACGATGGCCAGACCGTCGAGACCGTCGGTCAAGTTCACTGCGTTCGACGAGCCAACGATCACAAGCGAACTGAATATGAAGAACCCGATGCCCCAGGGAATGAATCCGAGATCGGAGGGGACCAGCACCGTCTTGAAAAACGGAATGGCGATGCCGCCCGCGAGCGACACATCTTCCAGATGAAAAATGACATAGCTCGCGGCGATCGCGACAGTGAATTCTATGAGAAGGCGAAGCTTCCCGCTGACACCGGCATGGGTGCGCTTGGAGACTTTCACGTAGTCGTCGAAGAAGCCCAGCAGGCCGAAGGCGAGCGTGACGAACAGAACGACCCAGACATAGAGGTTCGTCAGATCCGCCCACAGCAACGTCGCGGCGACGCAAGAGACGAGAATGAGGATGCCGCCCATCGTCGGGGTGCCCTGCTTTTCCACGATGTGACGCTGCGGGCCGTCGGTGCGGATCGGCTGACCTTTGCCCTGCTTGACCTTGAGCCAGCGGATCAGCCGCGGGCCGATCACGAAGGCAATCAGCAACGCGGTCATGATCGCGCCGCCGGTGCGGAAGGTGATGTAGCGAAAGACGTTCAGCGCGGAGAAATGTTCTGCCAGCGGAACGAGAAGATATGGAAGCACGGATATTCCCCCTACGCCGAGCCGCCGCGCGCTTTAAGCGCGTCGACGATCACGGCCATGCGGCTTCCCAGTGAACCTTTGACGAGCACGACGTCGCCATCGCGCAAAGTCTCGGTCACTTTCGAAGCAATATCGGATGATTTCGCGCCATAGGCTCCGCGGCGCGCTTGAGGCAGCGCATCCCACAGCGCTTGCATCTGCGCGCCATTGGCGAACACAAGATCGACGCGCGCAGCTGCAATATCGCTTGCGAGCGCGGCGTGGTGCGCTGTTCCCTGCGGTCCCATCTCCAGCATGTCGCCAAGAACGGCGATGCGGCGCCTGGCTTTGGCGCTGCCGAGCAGCGCCAGCGCCGCCGTCATCGAAGCGGGATTGGCGTTGTAACTTTCGTCGATCACTTCGGCGCTGCCGCCCCCAATCTCCCTGGCAAGCTTGACGGTAAAACGCGCGCCACGGCCCTTCAGCGCCGAGAATTGCGAGAGCGCGGCCGCCGCGTTCAGCACGTCGCCTTCAGCTTCGCCGACGGCAAGCAGCGCGCCCAAAGCGTTGCGCGCGATATGGGCGCCCGGCGCGCCGATGCGGAAGTGAACAGGTCTGCCCAGAATTTCGCTTTCGATTTTCATGCCGCCGTCGGTTTCGTCCATCGCAACCAGACGCGCATCGCTGCCCATTTTCTCGCCGAACGTGAGAATCCGCGCGACACCGGCTTGCCTGGCGCGCGCCGCCAATCGATCCGTGTACGGACTATCTGACGGAAGCAGCGCGGCGCCGCCGGGTTTGATGCCTTCGAAGATCTCCGACTTGGCATCGGCGATCGCCTCGCAGGTGCCGAAGAATTCCAGATGGGCGGGCGCGATCGCCGTGACCAGCGCCACATGCGGGCGCACGAAGCCGACCAGCGAACGGATCTCGCCGAAATGGTTCATGCCGATTTCGAACACGCCATACTGCGCGTCGCGCGGCAGCAGCGAAAGGCTGAGCGGCACGCCCCAATGATTGTTGTAGGACGCGCTGGACGCGTGCGTTCGGCCGAGCGCGCCGAAGGCGTAGCGCAGCATTTCCTTGGTGGTGGTTTTGCCGGCGCTGCCGGTGACGGCGATGATCTTGGCATTGCTGCGCGTGCGCGAGGCGCGGCCCAGATCTTCCAGCCCGCGCTGGGTATGGGCGACCGTCAGCAGCGGCGCATTGTCGTTCACGCCTTCCGGTTGGCGTGCCACCAGCGCCGCGCAGGCCTTGGCATCGAGCGCCGCTTTGACGAAGTCATGGCCGTCGCGCGCCTCGCCTTTCAGCGCGACGAAGAGATCGCCGGGCCTCAGCGTACGCGTATCGATCGAAATACCGGTCGCCTCGAAAGCGCGCGTGGCGCGGCCGAGGGTGGCGGCTTCCATTTCGGCGGAGGTCCACAATGAAGACATTGGGGCGGTCATGGCGCGGCCTTCGCGGCGCGGCCGCCGAGCGCCGCCGCCGCCTTGATCGCCTCGTCGCGATCGTTGAAGGGACGGGTTTCCGTGCCAACGATCTGCCCCGATTCATGGCCTTTGCCGGCAATGACGAGAATGTCACCGCTCTTGAGCGCAGCGATCGCCGTGCGGATCGCTGCGGCGCGGTCGCCGATCTCGATCGCGCCGCGCGCTCCTGCCAAAGCTTCTTTGCGAATGACAGCGGGATCTTCGCTGCGTGGATTGTCGTCGGTGACGATGACGGAATCGGCGAACTTGGCGGCCGCCGCGCCCATCAACGGGCGTTTGCCTTTGTCGCGATCCCCGCCGCAACCGAAGATCACATGCAGCTTGTTCACCACATGCGGGCGGATGGCGGTGAGAACGGTTTCCAGCGCATCGGGGGTGTGCGCGTAATCGACATAAATCGCGGCGCCCGACTTGGCATAGGCGACCTTTTCCAGCCGCCCCGGCGCGCCCCTCAGATGCGCCAGCGCGGCAAAGACTTTGCCGGCGTCGTCGCCCAGACCGATAGCAAGACCGGCGGCGACCAACGCATTGGAGGCCTGAAAGCTTCCGGCCAGAGGAAGCTCGATTTCATAGCTTCGGCCGGCGTAAACAACCCGCAGGGTCTGCCCGTCGCCGTGCGGTGCGCGGCCGGCAAGCTTCAGCGCCTCGCCGCTTTTGCCGACGGTGATGAGCTTGAGATCGCGTTTCTTCGCGGCAGAAACAAAATCCTCGGCATGCGCGGCATCGCTGTTGACGACGGCAAGGCCGCCGGCGCGAACCACTTCGCCGAAGAGGCGCAACTTGGCGGCAAGGTAAGCGTCGAAGTCCGGATGATAATCCAGATGATCGCGGGTGAGATTGGTGAAACCGGCTGCGACCACATTGACGCCATCGAGGCGATATTGATCGAGCCCATGGCTGGAAGCTTCCAGCGCCAGATACTCGACACCCTCGCGCTTGAGTTGGGCAAGGATGGCATGGACTTCCACAGGATCGGGTGTGGTGTGGTTGAGCTTGATATCGCCTTTGGGCGTGACGACGCCGATGGTGCCCATGCTCGCGGCGCGATAGCCCAGCAGTGTCCAAATCTGGCGCAAGAATACGGTGATGGAGGTCTTGCCGTTGGTGCCGGTGACGGCGGCGACAACGCTCGGCTGGGTGCCGAAAAAAGCCGCCGCGAATTTCGCCAGACGCAGACGCGGATTTTCGTCGGCGATGAAATGCACGCCGAGGCTTTCCGCTTTCGCGCGCGCCGCGGGAACGCCAAGCACGGCTGTGGCGCCGCGGCGCACCGCGTCGTCGATATAGGCCGAGCCGTTGGCCTGCGTGCCCGGCAGCGCGGCAAACAAATAGCCGGGCTTGACGTCGCGGCTGTCGCTCGCGAGTCCGGCAAATCTCTTGGGGGCTGTCACTTTTGCTTTGCCCACATTACCCGTTCTTATGTTCGTCCCCGATTGTGGTCCCATTATGTATTCTCTTTGGCATCCGCGAGGATCGGTGCCGAAGTCGGCATGCTGAGCATGGGCGCGATGCGCGCGATCACGCGGCCCGCGAGCGGCGCCGCCGTATAACCCGCCAGTGCAAAGCCGAAGGTTTCCTTCGTACCATGCGGCTCGTCCAGCATCACGAAGACGAGATAGCGCGGGTTCGAAATCGGGAAGACGGCGCAGAACGATGTCATGAGCTTGTGCTCGACATAGCCGTGCGCGCCGGCCTTTTGGGCCGAGCCCGTCTTGCCGCCGACATCGTAGCCCACAACGTCGGCTTTTTTGCCGGTGCCGTTGGTGACGACATAACGCAGAAGCTCGCGCATGGTAGCGCTGGTTTCCGGCTTGATGACCTGCTCGCCGCGCCGGTCGCCTGTTTGTTTCAGGAACGTCGGGGTGATGCGCCGCCCGCCGTTAACGATGATCGCCGCCGCCGTCACGAAGGACAGCGGGCTGACGGAAATGCCGTGGCCGAAACCGATGGTGGCGGTTTCGATCTGGCCCCAGTGGCGCGGGATGAGCGGGCGCGCAGTTTCCGGAATTTCGGCCTCAGCCGGCGACAGCAATCCCAGGCTCGCAAGGAACTGGCGCTGGCGGTCCGGCCCGGAACGCAGCGCAATCTGGGCGGTGCCGATATTGGAGGATTGGGCGAGGATGTCGCGCGCTGTCATGTAAGCGGGAAGCCGCTCGGCGTCGCGGATCGTGTAGCGGTCGAGCTTGAAGCCGGTGCCGACGGGAATGGTTTCGTCGAGCCTTACGGTGTGGTCCTCCATCGCCAGCGCGAAGGAGAAGATCTTGAACACGGAACCCAGTTCATAGACGTCCTGCGCCATGCGGTTGCGGCGCGGATCGACATCGGGCTGCACTTGGCCGAATTCGGAATCCGGCAGCGAGGCCATGGCGAGGATTTCGCCGGTACGCACATCCATGACGATGCCGCCGGCTGCCCGCGCCTTGAAATTCTCGCGCGCGGCTTCCGTTTCATGGGCGAGCACATACTGGATGCGCATATCGAGCGAGAGAGCGACTTTGGAACCCGGTTCGGCACCGCGAAGCTTGGGATCGAGCCCGAGCTCGAGACCGGAAACGCCATGGCCGTCCGGATCGGTGGTGCCCAGCACCTGCACGGCGGCGCGGCCCTTGGGATAGAAACGCTTGGTCGCGTCCATGAAATCCAGGCCCGGAAGGCCGAGGCTCATCACGCGGTCCTCAGCATCGGGCGAGAGCCTGCGCGCCACCAGCACATATTGGCGCTTGCCGGCGAAGACGCGGCTGAGCCGCCCTTGGTCCACGCCCGCGGCGAGTGCGAGCGCGTGAGCAGCCTGGTTCTTATCCTCAAAGGCATGCGGGCGGGCATAGAGATCGTGGACCGGAAGATCGCGCGCCAACAACTCGCCGTTGCGGTCGGTGATATCGGCGCGGGCCGTCAGCGGATGATCGATGGTCCCGCTGCCGGCACCCGTCGCGTGAAGGATCGAAACGTCGATCAGGCGCAGACCGACCAGCGAAAAGGCCATGACGCAGAGCGCGGACGCAACGAGGATGCGTCTTTGATGAACGGTATTGCCCACGCCAGCTCCCCCTGTTCGGGCCTGTGTTTGGGCCTGCATTTGGCCCTCATGCGATCAGTTCTGCGTGTGGAGCGCCGCCAGATGGATGTCCGGATTGGCGGGCGCCATATTTATAGGTGCGGCGGGTACGGTCGCGCCGGGAAGTATCGCGCTGGCTTGGCGCACCTGCTCGTTGTTCAGCGGCGCGTTGTCGCCGCGGCGCGGCAGAAGATCGAAGGAGGAGAGCTCCACGGTCGGCGCATCGTTCATGCCGAGCCGCGATTCGGCCAGACGCTGGATGCGATTGGGATCGGCGACGCGGCCCCATTCGGCTTCCAGCACGCTCATCGTGTTGTGCTCGGTCGCGATCTGGCGGTTGACCGCGGCCAGCTCTCCGCGGGCCACCCGCGTCTGCTCGGAGACGTGGTAGAGCGCAAGACAGGCCAGCGCGCAGAGCGCGAAGCTGAAGAAGTTGGCGATCCTGATCATGGTCTTCTCCTAGGCGGCGGCGGCCGTTCTTTCGGCAGCTCTGAGGCGCGCGGAACGCGCGCGCGGGTTGTGTTGGATCTCAGCGTCGCCGGGCATGCGCGGACGCGAAGACAGCAGGTGGAACGTGGCAGTGTGTTTGGGGGCGCTGTCGGGCGCATGGCGCGAGGCGCGCGGCGCGGCGCTGGAACGTTCGCTGAGGAAACGCTTCACGATGCGATCTTCCAGCGAATGAAAGGCGACGACGGCAAGACGCCCGCCGGTCTTGAGCACGCGTTCGGCGGCGGTGAGCCCGCGCTCGAGTTCGCCCAGTTCGTCGTTCACATGGATGCGCAGCGCCTGGAACGTGCGCGTCGCCGGATGGATCGGCTGGCGGGCTGCGGCGGGGCCAAGCGCCTTCTCCACCACCTCCGCCAATTCGCGGGTGCGGGCGAGCGGGCGCGCCGCGACGATGGCGCGCGCGACGCGGCGGGCAAACCGCTCCTCGCCCAAATCGCCGATGATCTTCGTCAGCGTCTTTTCGTCCGCGGTGTTCACGATATCGGCCGCCGACGGTCCCGACTTGCTCATGCGCATGTCGAGCGGGCCATCCTCGCGAAAAGAAAAGCCGCGTTCGGCCTGGTCGAATTGAAACGACGAAACGCCCAGATCAAGCACGACGCCGTCGCTTTTGCGCTCCCCGGTTTGGGCAAAGAGCTGATCCATTTCGGAAAAGTTGCCTTCGAGGACGGAGAGCCGGCCGTTGTAATTCGCGGCGAGCTTTGCCCCGCGCGCCACCGCGTCGGGATCGCGATCGATGCCCAGCACTTTGCAGTTCGCGGCTTGCAGAATGGCGCGTGCGTAGCCGCCGCCGCCGAAGGTGCCGTCGATGTAGTGCGCGCCGGCGCGCGGCGAAAGCGCTTCCAGCACTTCGGCGAGGAGAACAGGGACGTGGCTCATGTGCCCTGCGCTCATGTCCTTTCTCCGGCGTTGCGCGTGGCGAGCGCGGATTTGAGACGTTCGGTCTGATAGGCGGCAAAGCGCGCGCTATCCCAGATCTGAAATTTGCGGCCCATCCCGACGAAGGTGACGCGCTCCGTCAATCCGGCATGCGCGATCATCTCGTCGGGCAAACGCACGCGGCCGTTCTCGTCGCGCGGCAAAAGCTGCGCCATCGACAGCACCGCGAAAACCTTGTCGTCGTGGAGCGGGGTGAAGAACGGATCGAGCGAGGCGGTTTGCTGATGAAAGAATTGCAACAGCTCGTCGCCGAAACCTTCGAGCGCTTTTTCCGAGAAGGAGGGAAGGATGTAGACGCCGGCGGTGTTCTGCGCGGTGAGCACGTCGCGAAATGCCGCCGGGATGCACACACGACCTTTGGCGTCGAGTGATCCCGTCATCGTCGAGATGAACGGCAGTGCCGCGGACATGGAATCCCGCCCCTTTGCGCCCCAGCGCCTCCGCTGGATCTCCGCCGAAAACGACGGAACCTAGGGCCCACCAAGCGGGGCTATGGGACAGAATGGGATATCATGGGATTTGGCATGAGGTCAACGGAAAATCCCAGTGAAAATAGAGGGTTGCAAGAACTACCTGTAGCGACTCCGAGTCTACATTTGGCGAATACTAGAACGGACGGGCAACACGGCAATTCTGAAGTAATCGCGGTAAAGAAAGCTCTAACAAAAATGTTCTTTATTTGTTCCTTTTCGGGCAAAATATGTGCTCTGCTGGCCGCGAACGTCACCGGCTACTGGATCGCCCGAACTGAAGCGACAAAATGAAGATATGCCCTTGACGGCATATGAAACAGGAGGCATATCGTGGCCGTGTGGGTCGTGGCGCTCGCGGAAGAGTTCGTCGCGGAGTTGGCGGCCTTGCCAGCGCCGGTTCGTGTCGAACTCTTGGCCCAAGCGCGCGTGATCGAGATGTTTGGCCCAAGGGCAAGCCGGCCGCGTGTAGATACGCTCAAAGGCTCAAAGCACGCGAACATGAAGGAACTGCGGTTCTCGGCCGATGGCGGGGTTTGGCGGGTCGCCTTCGCTTTCGACCCCGAGCGAAAGGCCGTCCTGTTGATCGCTGGCGACAAGAGCGGGCAGAGCGAGAAGGCCTTCTATCGAAGGTTGATCGCTGTAGCGGACAAGAGATTTGACGCACATCTTGCTTGGCTGAAAGGCGGATGAATCCGCAACAAGACGGAGACCATGATGGCAAAGGCTTTGAAGGACGTGATTGCCGAGCTTCCGGGAGAGGAGCGCGAGCAAGTCGAGACACGCGCGCAACAGCTCGTAGCGGAGGAGATGTCTTTGCAGGATTTGCGCAGAGCGATCGGAAAGACCCAGGTCGCGATGGCGAAGCGTCTCAAGGTCGGTCAGGACGCTGTATCGAAACTCGAGACCCGCAGCGACATGTACCTTTCAACCTTGCGCGGATTTGTGAAGGCCATGGGGGGCGAGTTGGAACTGATCGCGCGCTTTCCCGATCGTCCCCCGGTGCGGCTGAACAAACTCGCTCCCGTCGGCTCGCGAAAGAAACGCAAGGTGGCTTGAATTTGCCCTGAGCGAGGATCGAATGACCTGCTTGGATGGCGCGTCCCTGTTCGAAATGAGTGAAACGGAAAAACCATGAACGCTAATGGACGGGTCATACTGCAATCGATCGGATGGGTGCGCTCCACGCGCAACGAAGCGATCGACGACGATTGGGACAAGATCGAAACCCGCATCGAGCTGGATCCCAAGCAGTTCACGCCGGCGGCGGTGGCGAGCCTCGATCAGTTCTCGCATATCGAGGTGATCTTTCACTTCGATCGCGTGCCGGACGACGAAATCGTGACAGGCGGGCGCCATCCCCGCGGACGCAAGGACTGGCCGTTGGTCGGCATCTTCGCCCAGCGCGCCAAGGGACGGCCCAACCGCATCGGCTCGACGGCCTGCCGACTGCTCGGCGTCGATGGCTTGACGCTGCGTGTGCAAGGGCTCGACGCGATCGAGGGCACGCCGGTGCTCGACATCAAGCCAGTGATGAAGGGATTTCTGCCGCGCGGGGAGATCCGCGAACCAGCCTGGGCGACGGAGCTTCTAGAGGATTATTGGTGAACTGATTATTTGTCAGTTGGGTAATTTGTCCGCTAGATTGGGCCCTGACGCGTGAGGATCGCTGCCATGACGAATGAACCGCTGCCCAGCACCTTCGATCTCACGCCGATGAATCCGAATTTCAACGACAATCCGCACGCGCTGCTGGACCGGCTGCGCAGAGAATGTCCCGTGCATCGCGATAACACGGCCGGCAACTTCATCCTCACCAAATATGCCGACGTGCGTAGCGTGCTGTCCGATCTTTCGCTGTGGCGCAGTCCGCTGCGCGCCGAAGAAGCGGCCATGCTGCAGCGCGCGCTGGTCAACCAGCGCATCGACGGGCTCGACGTGCCCGAAGACGACGCCACCAGCATCCTCTTTCTCGACGATCCCGATCATACGCGCATCCGAAAGCCGCTGGCGCAGGCGCTCTACAAGCGCGTCGCCAAGTGCAAGCCGCTGGTGCAGCAGGTGGTCGACGAGCATCTGGATACCCTGAAAGACGAGCACCAATTCGATGTGATGGCGCGCTTCGCGCTGATCGTGCCCATCGACGTGATCGCGCGCATCCTGGGTGTCGAGCATTCGCGGCTCGCAGAATTCCGCGCCTGGTCGGAAGGCGTCATCCTCAGCCTCAATCCGTTCCGCTCGCCGGAGCAGACCGAGCTGCTCGGAAAGGCGGCCGTGGCGCTCTCGACCTACATGTTCGACATGATGGCCAAGCGCCGGGCGAAGCCGGAAGACGATCTTGTCAGCGACATGATGACGTTGCAGAAGGACGGCGCGCCGCTCACCGACAACGAGATTTGCGTCAACCTGCAATCGCTGCTGGTCGGCGGCAACCTCACCACCACCGATCTCATCGGCAATGGCATCTGGCTGTTCCTCTCCAATCCCGGCGAACTGGCGAAACTGAAGGCCGACCCCACGCTGATCAATGCCGCGGTGGAGGAAGTGCTGCGCTACGAATCGCCGATCGACATCACCGGACGCATCGCCTCGCGCGACATGGAAGTGCGCGGCTGTCCGGTCAAGCAGAGCCAGTCGATGCTGACCTCGCTGCGCGGCGCCAACCGCGATCCGGAGACTTTCAAGGACCCGCACAAATTCGACATCACGCGCAAGGATGCGCCGCATGTCGCCTTCGGCGGGGGAGCGCATCTGTGCATCGGCGCACCGCTGGCGCGACTGGAAGCGCAGGTGGGGATTCTGTCGTTCTTCGAGCGCTATCCGGACGTGCGGCTGGCCGATCCGGCGTGGAAACCGGAGTGGCGGAATTTGCCGTTCTTCCGGGGGCTGAAGGAGTTATGCGTCGTCGTATAGCGGTGGTATTGCCTCGACCTCTCAAATTTTAAACTCACTCCCTCGCCCCCGAAGGGGGAGAGGGAGAGAACCTAATTCTTGAGGTTCTTTCGCGCTCCTGAAAGTGAAAGTGTCAGATGGCCTGTAAGCCGGGTTCTGTCCACCGCTTGCGCGGATAGATGGCCATTCCTCTGGGATGTGTGTTGCCACACACCTCGCGCGACCTACCCGGACGGCTATCCGGAAACGGACGACGTGCCGTCCCTATTTGGTCTTGCTCCCGGTGGGGCTTGCCATGCCATCTCTGTTGCCAGAGATGCGGTGCGCTCTTACCGCACCATTTCAACCTTGCCGCGGCTTTAGGCCGGTAGGCGGTGTCATTTCTGTGGCGCTGTCCCTGGGGTCGCCCCCGGCGGATGTTATCCGTCACCGTGTTTCCGTGGAGCCCGGACTTTCCTCGACACCTTGCTTGCGCAAGGCGCCGCGGCCATCCGGCCATCTGACACCTTAAACCTGTCATCCCGGGCAGCGATGCGCAAGCATCGCGTGACCCGGGACCCATTGCGACATGTCTCGGTGGGTCCCGGATCGGCCTGCGGCCGTCCGGGATGACAAATCAGGATAGTGCCAAATCCACTGCAGCCAGCGCGTGCAGTGTCGTGGTGTCGTAGAGGGGGACGCTGGCGTCTTCGGCGGTCACCAGCAGCGGAATTTCCGTGCAGCCCAGGATGATGCCTTCGCAGCCGTCCGCCGCCAGCCGCGCCATGATTTCGCGATAGGCCGCGCGCGAGGGTTCGAGAAATTTGCCGCGCACCAACTCGTTCTGGATGATGCGATCGACGACGGCGCGATCCACGGCGTCGGGCGCCACGACATCGAGACCGAATTCTTCGCGCAGGCGATCGGCGAGGATGCGGCCGTCTTCCATGGTGAAACGCGAGCCGATGAGGCCGATGCGTTTGACGCCGTCTTTCACGATCTGCTCGCCCAGCGGATCGGCGATGTGCAGCAGCGGCAGGCGCGCGGCCTTCGCCACGTCGTCGGCGCAAAGATGCATGGTGTTGCAGCAGATCATGAGGAAATCGGCGCCGCCTTTGGCGAGCGTCGCACCGACCGTCGCCATCCAGTCGGTGGCTTCGGCCCATTTGCCGGCAGATTGCAGGGCGGACATCTCGCCGAAGTCAAACGAGTACATCAGCGTCTTCGCCGAATGAACGCCGCCGACGCGGCGCTGCACTTCGCGATTGAGGATCCGATAGTAGACGGCGGAGGATTCCCAGCTCATGCCGCCGATCATGCCGATGGTTTTCATCCGCTATGCTCCTAAATCGTCTGTTTGACGGCGGCCGTCGCCGGGTCTCCGGTGTTCGGCGTTCCGCAAGGTTCGATCAGCAGAAGATGCACCTCCTCTTCCGCCACCGGTCTGTGCTCGACGCCCTTGGGCACGACATAGAGATCGCCCGGACCGAGCCGGACATCGCCGCTTCTCAGCTGGATGACCAGATTGCCCTTCAGCACAAGGAAGAAATCGTCCGTCTCTTCATGCGAATGCCAGACGAACTCGCCCTTCACCTTGACGACCATCACATCGTGGCCGTTGAACCCGGTAACGATCTTCGGCGACCAATGGTCGGAGAAAGAATCGAGTTTCTCCTTAAGCCGGACAGCTGTGGGCATGTGCGCAGCTCTTTGATTGCTCTTGAAAGCCAACCTTATGCGGCGAGCACCCGGCTGAGAATGGCCGCGTATCTGGCATCGGCCACGCCGTCGGCGCATGACTGGGCGATCTCGCAATCCTATTGCCGAGATTCAGATCACCCCGTCGTTCTTAAGTGCGGGATTCCACGAGCTGGAACGTCGTGTCCGGCGTGCCGAAAACGTAGAGCTGGCAATCACCCCAGCTCTTGGGAACGGTCCATTGCGCCTGATCGTTGATCGGCGATTCAATACCGTATTGTTTGCAGCGCAACTTGAAATGATCGAGCTTGCCGTTGATTTTCGAGAAATCGAAACGACGGCGAACCAATGTGTGACGCCAGGAGTCCTGGACGTCCGATGGAGGAACAATGCCATCCACCGCGATGCCGGCCGTGCCATCGAGCGCCGCTTGGACCTTATTGACGATCTGTTGCTCATGATCGTCCGACGATACCGACGTGAGCTTCTTCAGCTTGTCGAACCAAGCCATCGTCTCGGCAAATTCGCCCGTGAACGCTTCCAGTTGAATTCGCATTCGGATTGCTTCGAGCCGCGTCTTTCGCTCAAGAAACCCCCCATCTTGAATTGTCGCATTGCGGGCAAATTCGCGGGCATGCACGTAATCCTGGTCGTGTGCATACAAAACCGCCAGCGAGTATGAGATGGTGCAACGTTCGTAGAAGTTGAGCTCCGGCCTCTTGAGCAGATCGCGCATTGCAGCGACGGCTTCGGCGACTTTACCGCTGTCCGCCAGCTCTTGAGCCCGACGATATTCGCGGGTCACCGTCACGCGCGCGCCCTTGTCCGCATCTTTGACTTGAAAACTGAATGCGATCTCGCCGGGCTGTTCCACGGGTTTGCCTTCGAGAGTCGCTGGCTTGTAAAGCCATCCGCTCACTGATCGGCGCGACTTCTCCCCCATGTCAGCCGGTCCGATGAGCTTTTCGACGGCAACGTCCTTTGTGTGACCGTCGGTCCCAATAACAAACCTGACCACTACGAGACCTTCGGTGTAGACGCTGCCGGTGTAGCCAGCTTCTGACATGGGGAATTGCGGCGGAGTCTCGTCGATTGCCTGCGCTGGCACATAGTTCGTGCCGCATTGTTCTTCGCAAGAAAGCATCCTGTAAGGGGGCGGTACGGGCGGGTCCTCGGCCTCGACTTGCGGGGTCCGGAACATTGCGCCGGCTAATATTGCACCGAATGCAATCACCCGCGAAATCGCGGCAACATGTCGTCTGCGCATGAATTCGTCTTTAAAATTTGTGCGAGCCTAGCGGCCCAAAAGCGCGTCCAGAATAGCGCAAGCGTGGTCGTCCGCCACGCCGTCGATGCATGACGGGCGAAAATGGCGCTGGAAGGCGGCGATGATCTTTTCCGGCGGGACGTCGACGTCGGGCGGGACGCCGTAACCGTAGCGGCGGAGGTTATCGAGGAATTCGGCATGCCCCCTCCCCGAAATCTGCTTCGCAGATTTCGATGTCGGGCTGCGGTCGCCTGGATCGGCGCCCGCTGATCGCCCTCCACCCTCAAGGGGAGGGTTGGTTTTGGCGGGCCATTTGCCGATGCCGAATTCGGCGAGATGTTTCCAAGGGAAGAGTTCGCCGGGATCTTCCTTGCGCGCAGGCGCGACGTCGGAATGGGCGACGACGCGTTCCGGGGGGATGGGATGGCGCGAAAGAATGCCGTGGCAAAGATCGATCAACGCGCCGATCTGCTCTTCCGCAAAGGGGATGTAGCCGAATTCGTGACCGGGATTGACCAGTTCGATCCCGATGGAGCGCGCATTCACATTGCGCTCGCCCGCCCACCAGGAGACTCCCGCGTGCCAGGCGCGGCGCTCTTCGTCGACATGGCGGTAAACTTGTCCGTCGCGGTCGATGGTGTAATGCGACGAGACTTTCGCTTGCGGATCGCAGAGCCGCGTCAGCGCTTCCTCAGCCGTCTTCATGCCGGTGTAGTGCACAACCAACATGTCGACGGCCGCGCCTTGAGGACGCGTGTCGTGATTGGGCGAAGAACGGTCGACGATTCGAAGCGGCATGACAGCCGCCAGATTAGACGAAGATCTTGTAAGCAACGACATCGCCATTGACGCGCTTGAGGGAAAATTCGGAGCCCTTTTCGTGCTCCTCCACCAGCGCCTCCAGCAGGCGCAGCGCGTTGCGGATGACTTCCGCATAGGACGCGGCTTCGGTCTTCTCCTTCAGGTTTTGCAAGCGTTCCATGGCCTGCGGCGGCATTTCGAGCTGCACGCGCGTGGTCGTGCGCGCGCCGGTTTCGCGTTCCATCGCATCCGCCGCCGCGCGAATGGCTTCGGCGGCAACGTTGCTATAGCGGCGATGACGGCGTCCGGGATCGTGCATTAGAACTTACTTTTCGGCCGGCGGAACGGCCGGCGGTTGTGCGGATGACGTTGACGGGGGCGGCGTGACGATCGGGCCGGAGGCCGGGCGCAGATCGAAATCGTAGTCGCGATAGCGCCCGTAATAGTGATGTCGGCGATGCGAAATGAGGACCACCGCAAGCACAAGAATGCCAAGGAACACGAGCGGTGCCTTGAACACGGCCGAAACCAGCGCGACGATAACCAGGATCGCCAAAATCGGAATCAGCGCTCCGAGCGGCCAGAATCCAAATCCGTGCCGGCGGCGGCGTCCATAGCGATAGTCGTCCCAATCTTCACCCATGGCTTCGCCAAAGGATTCCCGGGCGGCGGCTTTGACCTTCGCCTTGAAGGCGCGCTTGCGGGCGCGCCACTCTTCTCGCTGGCGCCGCCATTCGTCGCGCTGGGCGCGCCACTGCGCGCGCCTGCGACGCCACTCTTCGAATTCTTCCTGTTCGGATTTCTCGGACCTGGGTTCGGATCCGCTGCCGGTTCCGCCCTGGCCATCATCGACGGGAAAATCTTCGCCCACGCCAACGCCGATCTTGCTCATCGCGTTCCTCTCCTCTGCCTGATGCGTCCACATGAGCGGCGGACGCGTCCTGGAAACACTTTTGGCGCTTCTCGGCGCCCGGCCCCTGAGCCGGCACGAAATACCGCTGCTCCAGGGTCTGAGGGATAACTAATCATAAAATCATCAAATGTCAATCAATATCCGCTCAGGCTTGATTCCAAAGGGTTTTTCCGCACGACGGGGGAGGCCGGCCCATTGCTGTGGATTTGGGGAGAAATGGGCGGGTTGCAACAGCGTCGTTCGCTGGAGGCCGGAGAGGTTGGCGATATGCGCGCATCTTTCATGCGCGTCGCTATAGGTACTACTCCGCGATACATCGCGGGCATTTCTGAGCGTAGTCAATGTTCCGCGACCGCGTTGTTGCGATTCTGCGTTCGGATAGTCGGCGATGTTTTCGGTGATCGACACAAATCCAAAAACGGAAGCGAACCAATTGCGCCGGATGGCCGATTGGCATCGCGCCTATGCCGACACCACGGGCAGCGCGCACGAGCGCGACTCGCGGCTGCGCTTTGCGGATTTTCTCGACCGGCTCGCCGCCGAGAAAGACGCGAAAGAGCGGATCAAAGAGACGAAGCAAGATCCACGATTTTCGAAGCACTGACTCACCCTCCCTCGGGAGGGTCTAAAAATTCGCGAGCGAAGCGAGTAAATTTTTCGGGGAGGATGTGGAAGGGAGTATACCTTGTCCGCGTCCTCCCCGAAGCGCTTGGCGCTTCGACCCTCCCAAGGGAGGGTGGTTCAGTTCTTGAACCCGCGCTCTTTTTCGATCACGTCGAAGGCGCCGTTGATGGCGGCGAGTTTGTCGTTGGCGAGCTTGACGAATTCCTCCGGCACGCCGCGCGCCATCATGCTGTCGGGATGGTTTTGCTTCACCAGCAAACGGTAGGTGCGCTTGATCTCGTCTTCGCTCGCAGTATAGCCGACACCGAGGATGGTATAGGGGTCGTCCCTGTCCGGGCCGAAGTGCGAGGCGCGGATGCGGCGGAATTCGTTGGGCGCGAAACCGAAGATCTCGGCCACACGCTCCAGGAAGACGGCCTCGCCGGGATGGTACACGCCGTCGGCCTTGGCGATTTCGAACAGCCCGTCGAGGATGTCTTACAGCACGGCGGGATTGCCGCGGAAGATGCCGGCGATCTGATGCGCATAGGCTTCGTAGCCGGCGGTATCCTGCCGCGCCAAATTGAAGATGCGACGGACATTGGCCTCTTCGTGGGGCGGCACGCGGAAGATGCGCTGGAATGCCTCTTCCTCGTCGCGCGTGACCACGCCGTCCGCCTTCGCCAGCTTGGCGCCCAGCGCGATAATGGCGATGGTGAAGACAAGGCCCGGCGCTTCGGCGCCGCCGACGGACGCATTGCGGTCGATCAGCACGTGGCCGGCAAAGGCGCCCACCAGCGCGCCGATCGGCCCGCCGCCCAGGAAAAACCCCGCGGCCGCGCCGCCCAATTTGCCCCAAATAGACATAAGGCGAAGGATTAGGACAAACGCGGGGGAAATTCACCTCCCCCGCCGGGCGAATGGCGAGTAGCGAATAGCGAGGTATTGTTACCTCCCCCTTGTGGGGTCGAAAAATCTGAGCGCAGCGAAGATTTTTCGGGTGAGGGGAAGTGCTCGACGGCAATCGCTTCCCCTCACCCGAAATTTGCGTTCCGCAAATTTCGACCTCTCCACAAGGGAGAGGTGATGCGAGACGCGCTTCGTGACAAAATCCAAATGGAATTTCTACATCGACCGCGGCGGCACGTTCACCGACGTGGTGGCGCAGGCACCCGACGGCGCGCTTTCGACGCTGAAGCTGCTTTCCGAGAATCCGGCCTATGACGATGCGGCCCTGGAAGGCATTCGCCGCGTCCTGGGTGTCGCGAGCAATGCGTCGATCCCGCCGGGGCGCATCGGCGAAGTGCGCATGGGAACGACGGTCGCCACCAACGCGCTTCTGGAGCGCAAGGGTGAGCGCGTCGTTCTGGTCACCACACGGGGTTTCAAAGACCAGCTGCGCATCGGCTATCAGCACCGGCCGAAGCTTTTCGCATTGAAGATCGAGTTGCCCGACATGCTCTATGAGCGCGTGATCGAGGCGAAGGAACGGGTGAGCGCCGAAGGCGCCGTGCTGCATCCGCTGGAGGAAGAGAAGCTGCGCGACGCGTTGCGCGCGGCGCTCGAAGACGGCTTTGCCTCCTGCGCCATTCTTTTCATGCACGGCTACCGCACTCCCGCGCATGAACGCCGCGCGGCCGAGATCGCGCGCGAACTGGGCTTCACGCAGATCTCCACCAGCCACGACGCCGTCCCATTGATGAAATATGTGAGCCGCGGCGACACCACGGTCGCCGATGCCTATCTCTCGCCGGTTCTCTCACGCTACGCGGGTCGCCTCGCGAAATCCTTGGGCGATGCGCGGCTGCTGTTCATGACGTCGAACGGCGGGTTGGCCGCGCCCGAATTTTTCCGCGGCAAGGACGCGATCTTGTCGGGTCCGGCCGGCGGCGTGGTGGGCCAGGCCGAGACGGCGCGCGAAGCCGGCTTCGAGCACGTCATCGGTTTCGACATGGGCGGCACTTCGACGGATGTGTCGCGGTTCGACGGCACTTACGAGCGCGTCTACGAAACCGAAGTGGCGGGTGTGCGCTTGCGCGTGCCGATGATGGCGATCCACACGGTGGCGGCGGGCGGCGGTTCGATCCTGCACTATGACGGCGCGCGCTTCCGCGTCGGACCGGATTCGGCAGCCGCCGATCCCGGCCCCAAATGCTACCGCCGCGGCGGACCGCTGGCGGTGACCGACGCCAATGTGATGGTGGGAAAGCTGCGCGGCGAATTCTTCCCGCGGATTTTTGGAAGCGGTGCCGACGAGCCGTTGGATGAAGGCGCGGTGCGTGCAGCGTTTGCCAACGTCGCGCGCGACATCGGCGACGGCCGCTCGGCCGAAGAGGTCGCCGACGGTTTCATCCGCATTGCGGTGGAGAACATGGCCAACGCCATTCGCCGCATTTCGGTGGCGCGCGGCTACGACACGCGTTCCTACACGCTCAATTCTTTCGGCGGCGCGGGCGGGCAGCATGCGTGCCTCGTCGCCGATGCGCTCGGCATGACGCGGGTGTTTATTCATCCCTTTTCGAGCCTGCTTTCGGCCTACGGCATGAAACTCGCGGCGTTGCGCAGCGTGCGCCAGCGCGCGGTGGGCGCGCGTCTCGACGCGGCGTTGATGCCCCAGCTTGAGAAACTGGCAGACACGCTGGGGAGGGAAGCTTCGGCAGAGATCGCCGCGCAGGGCGGGCGCGATGTGAAGACCTCGGCGCGCGCGCACATCCGCTACGAAGGCAGCGATACGACGCTGCCGATTGGTTTTGCGGCGCTGAGCGAGATGACGCGCGCCTTCGGTGAACAGCACGCCAAACTCTTCGGGTTTGGGTTTGAAGGCAAAGCGCTGGTTGTGGAGTCGGTGGAGGTTGAAGCGGCAACTTCTCTCTCTCCCCCGCTGAAGCGGGGGAGAGGGTTGGGTGAGGGGGCGTCGAAAGTTGCGCTCACTCGTCGAGACCCCCTCACCCCGACCCTCTCCCCCGGAGGGGGAGAGGGAGAAGCCGTCCGGTTCTTCTCTCAAGGCGCTTGGCATGACGCCGCTGTGCATCGCATCGAAGATCTGCCCGCAGGCGAAAACATTGAAGGCCCTGCTCTGCTGATCGAACCGCATCAGACTATCGTCGTCGAACCCGGTTGGCGCGCGGAGGTCAGCGAGCGGCGCGCGGTAATTCTGACACGCGAGAAAGTCCGCGATGTCGCTGCGAAGACCGTGACGGACAGCGATCCGGTTCTGCTGGAAGTGTTCGCCAATCTGTTCATGGCGATCGCCGAGGAGATGGGTGCGACGCTGCAGAACACTGCCTCGAGCGTGAACATCAAGGAGCGGCTCGATTTCTCCTGCGCGATCTTCGATGCCGAAGGTGGCCTCGTCGCCAACGCGCCGCACATGCCGGTGCATCTAGGATCGATGGGCGACTGCGTCACCGCCGTCATGGCCAAGCATCCTGAGATGCGCGACGGCGACATGTTCGTGACCAACGCGCCCTATGACGGCGGCACGCATCTGCCCGACATCACCGTGGTGGCACCGGTCTTCATCGACGGCGTGCGGCGCTTTTTCGTCGCCAGCCGCGGCCATCACGCCGATATCGGCGGCATCTCGCCGGGCTCGATGCCGCCCTTCTCAGTCCACCTCGACGAAGAAGGCGTGCTGTTCGACGGCATCCAGATGGTCCGCGCCGGCCGCTTCGACGAAACCGCGGTGCGCGCCGTGCTGGCGGCCAATGCGACGCCGGCGCGCAACCCCGACCAGAACGTGGCCGATCTCAAAGCCCAGGCCGCGGCCTGCACCAAAGGTGCCGAGGAATTGAAACGCGCCGTGGCGCAGTACGGCGCGGAGACGGTCGGCGCTTATATGCGCCACGTGCAAGACAATGCCGAGGAAGAAGTGCGCCGCGTGATCGGTGCGCTGAAAGACGGCGCCTTTGCGATGCCGATGGATGGCGGCGCCGAGATTCGCGTGAAGGTTTCGGTGGATCGCACGCAGCGTTCGGCACGGGTGGATTTCACCGGCACCTCGGTGCAGCAGGAGAGCAACCTCAACGCTCCACGCTCCGTCACCAAGGCGGCGGTGCTGTACGTGTTCCGCTGCCTGGTGAATTCCGATATCCCGATGAATGCCGGATGTTTGAAGCCGATCGAGATCGTTGTGCCGGAACGCTCGATGCTCAATCCCGACTATCCGGCAGCGGTTGCGGGCGGCAATGTGGAGACGAGCCAGGCGGTGGTGGACGCCTTGTTCGGTGCGCTCGGCGTGCTCGCGGCGAGCCAGGGCACCATGAACAATCTCACCTTCGGCAATGCGCAGCACCAATATTACGAGACGATCTGCGGCGGCGCGGGCGCCGGGCGCGACTTCGACGGACGCTCCGCGGTGCACACTCACATGACCAATTCGCGGCTGACCGATCCCGAAGTGCTGGAAACCCGCTTTCCGGTGCTGCTGGAGGAATTCTCCATTCGCAAGGGATCGGGCGGACGCGGCAAACATCGCGGTGGCGACGGCACTCTGCGGCGCATTCGTTTCCGCGAAGCGATGACGGCGTCGATCCTTTCCATGCGACGGGAAACCGAGCCCTTTGGATTGGAAGGTGGCGAAGCCGGTCAGCCGGGTTCGAACCTGCTCATTCGCGCCGACGGTGAGACCGTTTCGCTTAAAGGCCGCGACGAGATTGCGGTGAACGAAGGCGACGAGATCATCATCGCCACCCCCGGCGGCGGCGGATTTGGCAAAGGTTCATGACGAACGTCCTCATCACCGGCACGAACCGGGGCCTCGGCCTTGAATTCGCGAAGCAATATGCGCAAGCGGGCGCGCGCGTTTTCGCCTGCTGCCGCACGCCGGCGAAAGCGGATGAATTGGAAAACCTCGCGCGCGCCTCTGGCGGCAAAATCACCGTTCACGCGCTGGACGTCCTGAAGCTGGAGCAGATCGATCGACTCGCTACGGATCTGCGCGGTGAGGCGATCGACATCCTGATCAACAATGCCGGCGTCTATGGACCGAAACATCAGGACGCCGACCGCATGGACTATGACGGCTGGGCGGAAACTTTCGCGGTCAACACCATCGCGCCGCTGCGTGTGGCGCAGGCCTTTCATCCGCATCTCAAAAAAGGCGGCGGGAAGAAGTTCATCGCCATCACCAGCCGCATGGGCAGCATCGAGCGGCATCCGGGAGACTATTTCGCCTATCGCTCGTCGAAAGCCGCGCTCAACAGCGCGATGCGCGGGCTTTCCCGCGCCTGGGCCGGCGACGGCATTATCGTCGTGCCGATGCATCCGGGCTGGGTAAGGACCGATATGGGCGGGCGCGGCGCGCCTCTGGAACCCTCCGAAGCCATCGCCAGCATGCGCAAATTGATCGGGAAGCTGACACCGTCCGATAGCGGCACGTTCTTCGACTATACGGGGGTGACGCTGCCCTGGTAGGGCGCAGGCAGCGGATCCATAAAGTTGTCCACAGCCGCCACCTGCACGGCACGGATTGCCTGGATTTTACTTGTCAATCGGAAATTTTCTTCCGGTCCGAGGAACCGAGTCGGCCTTTCGAATCTTTTGTGCCGGGTGCAGACTCGCACTCTCGTCCAGAACGGAGGGACGTCCATGGCGCGTGAAGTCCAGCTTCTGACCGTCAGTCTCGTCTTCGTCTTTCTGGGGGCGATCGTCTTCGGATTCCTGTAAGCCCGAGGCGTTGGGGAAAAGAAAAAGAGAAACGAAGGCCGGTGCGAACAGCATCGGCCTTTTTCTTTTTCTTCTCCCTCGCCCCCGCGCAGCGGGGGAGAGGGTTGGGGTGAGGGGGCGGCGACGTCGCTACCGAAATCTTCTTTGTAGGTGAACTGTTGCAGTGAGCGCTTTCGAAATTCGCGGCGCGGAGAGGCCCCCTCACCCTGCCCTCTCCCCCGATAGGGGAGAGGGAATGTCTAAGTGAGAGCTTCACAGCTCGAGAAAGAAAACTATGCCGCTTCCACCGCGTTGGGATCGTAGTTGAGGATGGGCGAGAGCCAGCGTTCGGCTGTCTTGAGGTCCCAGCCTTTGCGGCGGGCGTAGTCTTGGACTTGATCGCGTTCGATCTTGCCGGTGCCGAAGTAGCGGCTTTCGGGATGGGAAAAATAGAGCCCGCTGACCGACGAACCCGGCCACATCGCGAAGCTCTCGGTCAGCGTCACGCCCGCACGGGTTTCGGCATCGAGAAATTTGAACAGCGTGCCCTTCTCGGTGTGATCCGGCTGGGCCGGATAGCCGGGGGCAGGGCGGATGCCGCGATAGGGTTCGGCTATGAGCTGTTCGCTGGTGAAATTCTCGTCGGCCGCGTAGCCCCAGAACTCTTTGCGCACGCGTTCATGCAGGCGTTCGGCGAAAGCTTCGGCCAAGCGATCGGCCAGCGCGCGAAGGAGAATGGCGCTGTAATCGTCTTTCTCGGCTTCGAAGCGCTTGACGTGCGCTTCCTCGCCGAGGCCGGCGGTGACGACAAAGCCGCCGATGAAGTCGGCACCCTCGCCGCGCGGCGCGATGAAATCGGCGAGCGCCAGGTTCGGTTTGTCGCTTTCACGGTTCATCTGCTGGCGGATGGTGCGCAGTGTGTGCACGGGAAATTTGCGCGCCTTGTCGCCGAACAGAACGATGTCGTCGCCTTCGCTGTTGGCCGGCCAGAAGCCGACCACCGCACGGGCGGTCAGCCATTTTTCATCGACGATCTTCGTGAGCATGGCTTGCGCGTCTTTAAACAGACCGCGCGCGGCTTCGCCGACCTTGTCGTCTTTGAGGATCGAGGGATAGCGGCCGACCAATTCCCAGGTCTGGAAGAACGGCGTCCAGTCGATATAGGGGACCAGTTCGCCAAGATCGTAAGGACCGTATTGCCGCGTGCCGAAATAGGTGGGCGTGGGCGGGACATAGTTCGCCCAATCGAATTTCGGCGCGTTGGCACGAGCCTGCGCCAGAGTGAGGCGGCGGCCCGGTGCGCGCTGCGCGGCGTGGCGTGTCGCGATCTCTTCGTATTCCTTGCGCGTGCCGGCGACGAATTCCGCGCTGGTGCGGCTCAAGAGATTGGAAGCGACGCCGACGGCGCGGGACGCGTCGGTGACATAGACCGTCTGACCGCGGCGGTAATTGGGATTGATCTTCACGGCGGTATGCACGCGCGAGGTCGTTGCTCCGCCGATCAGCAGCGGAATGTCGAAGCCTTGGCGCTCCATTTCGGAAGCGACGTGGCACATTTCATCGAGCGACGGCGTGATGAGGCCGGACAATCCGATCATGCTGGCTTTGGCATCGCGCGCGGTGTCGAGGATCTTCTGCGCCGGCGTCATCACGCCGAGATCAATCACTTCGTAGCCGTTGCACTGCAGCACGACGCCGACGATGTTCTTGCCGATGTCGTGTACGTCACCCTTCACCGTCGCCATGACGATGCAGCCGGCCGCTTCCTTGGCCGGATACTTCGCCTTGTCTGCTTCCATGTAGGGGAGCAGATAGGCCACCGCCTTTTTCATCACCCGGGCGGACTTCACCACCTGCGGCAGGAACATCTTGCCCGAGCCGAAGAGATCTCCGACCACATTCATGCCGGCCATCAACGGCCCTTCGATCACATCGAGGGGACGCGTAGCCTTGGCGCGGGCTTCTTCGGTGTCTTCGGTGACGAACGCATCGATACCGTGCACCAGCGCATGGCTGAGACGCTCCTCGACGGGAAGCGAGCGCCAGGCGGCGTCTTCGGTTTGCGCAGTGGCGCCGCCGCCCTTGTAGCGCTGGGCCATCTCCAGCAGACGCTCGGTCGCGTCGGCGCGGCGGTTGAACAGCACGTCTTCGATGGCTTCGCGCAAGGGCGTGGGAACATCCTGATAGACGGGAAGCTGGCCCGCATTGACAATGCCCATGTCCATGCCCGCCTTGATGGCGTGGAACAGGAAGATGGAGTGCATCGCTTCGCGCACCATGTCGTTGCCGCGGAACGAGAAGGAGAAATTCGATACGCCGCCTGAAACATGGACGTGCGGAAGCTCCTTGCGGATCTCCTCAGCTGCCTCGATGAAAGCGCGGCCGTAATCGTTGTGTTCGTCGATGCCGGTGGCGACGGCAAAGATATTGGGATCGAAGATGATGTCTTCCGGCGCGAAACCGACCGTGTCAACCAGGATGCGGTAGGCGCGGCGGCAGATTTCCACCTTGCGTGCCTTCGTGTCGGCCTGGCCCTGTTCATCGAACGCCATCACCACTACGGCCGCGCCATAGCGCTGCACCAACTTGGCGTGATGGATGAAGGCCTCTTCGCCTTCCTTCATGCTGATGGAATTGACGATGGGTTTGCCTTGCACGCATTTGAGGCCCGATTCGATGACGCTCCATTTGGAGCTGTCGATCATCACCGGCACGCGCGCGATATCGGGTTCGCCGGCGACCATGCTCAAGAACCGGCGCATGGCGGCTTCGGAATCGATGAGGCCTTCGTCCATGTTCACGTCGATGATCTGCGCGCCGCTCGCGACCTGATCGCGCGCCACGCTGAGCGCGGCGTCGTAGTCGTTGGCGGCGATGAGTTTGCGGAACTTGGCGGAGCCCGTGATATTCGTGCGTTCGCCGACATTGACGAAGTTGGTATCGGGCGTGAGCGTGAACGGTTCGAGACCCGAAAGGCGCAGGTAACGCGGTTTTTCGGGAATGGCGCGCGGCTTTACGCCAGCGATGGCCTCGCTGAAGGCCTTGATATGCGCCGGCGTCGTGCCGCAGCAGCCGCCGATAATATTGACCAGTCCCGAGCGCGCGAACTCCCCGAGCTGCGCCGCCATGGACTCCGGCGTGTCGTCGTAGCCGCCGAATTCGTTGGGAAGTCCGGCGTTGGGATGAGCGCTCACCAGCGTGCCGGCGACCTGGGAGAGATCATCGACATAGGGCCGCAGCTCCTTTGCGCCCAAGGCGCAGTTGAGGCCGACGGCAAACGGCCTCGCGTGGCGGATAGAATGCCAGAAGGCTTCCGGCGTCTGGCCCGTCAGCGTGCGGCCCGAGAGATCGGTGATGGTGCCGGAAATCCACACCGGCAGGCGCTCGCCCAGCTCCTCGAACACTTCCTCGATGGCGAAGATCGCGGCCTTGGCGTTCAAGGTGTCGAAGATCGTTTCGATCATGAGGATGTCGGCGCCGCCTTCGATCAAGCCATGCGTTGCGTCCCGGTATGTCGTGCGCAACTGATCGAAGGTGATGTTGCGGAAGGCGGGATCGTTCACGTCCGGCGAAATCGAGGCCGTACGGTTAGTCGGACTGAGCACGCCCGCGACCAGACGCGGACGATCCCCCGTGGCGGCCTCGTCGCACACTTTACGCGCCAGAGCGGCGCTCGCCTCGCACATCTCGCGCACGAGGTGAGAGAGACCGTAATCGGCCTGGGAAGATTCGGCCGTGGTGAAGGTGTTGGTTTCGATGATGTCGGCGCCCGCCGAGAGATAAGCATGCCCCACTTCGCGGATGATATCGGGGCGCGTCAGCGTCAGGATATCGATGTTGCCCTTGAGCTCATGGGTGTGATCGGCAAAGCGGCTCCCGCGAAAATCCTTTTCCGAAAGCCCGTAGCCCTGGATCATCACGCCCCAGGAACCGTCGAGCAGCAGAATGCGTTTCTTCGCTTCTTCCTTCAGCCATCGGATGCGGGACGCGCGGTCGAAACTCATGACATGCTCGCGAGAATCTCACTCGCCCCCGCGAAGCGGGGGAGAGGGTGGGGTGAGGGGGTGCCTGAAGTCAGAACACTGAATTCGGTCGATCGCGAGAGATGCGAATACAAAGCGCTTGTGACTTCAAAATTAGTGGCTCGTCGAGGCCCCCTCACCCCGCCCTCTCCCCCTGCGGGGGAGAGGGAGAAACTTGGAAGAATATTCATGAGTGAGCCTCAGATGACACGCGCTTCGGTTTCATTCCCAGCAGACAGCACGCCGCGAAAGTCAGATCGGCCTGATTGAGGGTGTAGAAGTGAAACTCGTCGAAGCCCTCGGCGCGCAATTCTTCGACCTGTTCGGCAAGCACGCTGGCCGCGATCAATTTGCGCGTGTCGGCGTCGTTGTCGAGCCCGTCATAGAGCGAGGCCAGCCAATCGGGCACGCTGGCGCCTGCCTGCGCCGCCATGCGTTTGACGCCTTTGATGTTGGTCGTCGGAATAAGGCCCGGCACGATCGGTACGTTCACACCCGCGCGCACCGCGCGATCGCGGAAGCGCGCGATGGCTTCTGTGTCGAAGCCGAATTGGGTAAGCGCGCGGCTGGCACCGGCGCCGATTTTCGCCTTCAAAAGTTCCAGGTCGTTGTCGCTGGAGGCGGAATCGGGATGGCGCTCGGGATAGGCCGAGACGCTGATCTCGAACGGCGCGATTTTGCGGATGCCTTCGATCAAATCGGGAGTGGAGGCATAGCCCTCGGGATGCGGCACATAAGCTCCGCTCATGTTCGGCATGTCGCCGCGCAGCGCCACGACGTGGCGGATCCCGGCCTGCCAATAGCCTTTCACGATTCCGCCGATCTCTTCGCGTGTATGGGCCACACATGTGAGATGAGCGGCAGGTGAAAGCGTTGTCTCCTCGACGATGCGTTTGACGGTGTTGTGGGTGCGGTCGCGGGTCGAGCCGCCGGCGCCATAGGTAACGGACACAAACGCCGGCGACAGCGGTTCAAGACGGCGAATGCAACGCCATAGATTCTCTTCGGCTTCCGGCGTTTTCGGCGGTGAAAACTCGAAGGAGACCTTGAGGGGACGCGTGTCGCGGGCGAGCCGGCGCAAACTCATGCCGCCTCCTTAACTCGCTTGGGCGCGCGCGTGGCGGTGTTCTGGGCGAGCCAGATGCGCACGGTGAGTTTGGCGTGAGCATTGCCGCCGGCGGGCGCGATGGCTTCGGCGGCGAGCGATTTCAGATGCGCCGCTTCGAACCAGCCCTGCACTTCACGATCCGAGAACCCCAGGCGGCGGTGGGCAAGTTCGGCGCGCAGGAATTCCAGTTCGTGCGGCGCGAAATCCGCAATCAGGATGCGCCCGCCGGTCTTGAGCACGCGAGCCGCTTCGGCGACGGCGGTGCCGGGATCGTCCAGATAATGCAGCACCTGATGAAACAGCACGGCGTCGAAACCCTGCTGCGCCGATCCGTCTGCGAATGGCAGGCGATAGACATCCGACAGCCGCACTTGGCAATGCTGGGCGTGCGCGCGCTCCAGGCGGTCGCGCGCGATGGCGAGCATTTCCGGACTCGTATCGACCCCGATACCGCGCTTGATATGCGGCGCGAGCAGCTCGAGCATGCGTCCGGTTCCGGTGCCGGCATCGAGCACGGAGTCGAGCGCGCCGTTCTGCAGCAGCCGCACGATCGCGGTTTCCACGTCTTTCTCCGGCGCATGCAGCGAGCGCAGGCGCTCCCATTCGGCGGCATTGGCTTTGAAGAACGCGGCAGCCGCGGCGGCGCGCGCTTCGCGCACCTGCGCGAGACGGCGCAGATCGGAGTCGAACGCCGGCGCATCCTGCGCCGCCAGCGCGGCCAGGGTCGTGCCGAGCTCGGCACCCTCGCCTTTGTCGGCGGCCCGGTAGAAGACCCAGCTTCCTTCCTTGAAGCGCTGGATCAGGCTGGCTTCGGTGAGGAGCTTGAGGTGCCGGGAGACCCGGGGCTGGCTCTGGCCGACGATCTGGATCAGCTCGCTGACGGTCAGCTCGGCCTCTCGCAGCAGCAAGAGGAGCCTCAGCCGCGTCGGGTCGCCCGCCGCCCGGAGCATGGTCAAAAGCCTGTCCACGTGCATTTTCCCAAATTGCCACACCATATAAACATATCTTTATATGATTATGCAATCGTAGGAAGGTCACAGACCCGGGGAAAACCGAATTTGGTGCCAACGCGTAAGATGCTGAGGGCATACCTATATGCTAACCGTAAGCTGAGCGGGAACTCGTGTGATTCCGCGGCGAATCCGCGCCGGGAAGGCGGCGCACGAACGCTTAAGGCTTTTGTGCGTTGATTGGGTGGGATAAGAGCTTCTGATGATGAGGGAATTGAGTGCCGTTGTGGTGCTGGCCTCCGGGCTGGCTCTTTCGGGCTGCGCGAGCACCGACAGCACGGGCACGAACGATCCGTTCGAGCAGACCAATCGGGCCATCTTCGACTCGAACCAGAAGGTGGACCGCGCGGTGCTGCTGCCCACCGCCAAGTTCTACGTCGAAGTGGTGCCCAAGCCGGCGCGGGACGGCGTGCACAATGTGCTCACCAATCTCGACTTGCCGATCACATTCGCCAACGACGTGCTGCAGGGCGAATTCTCGCGCGCCGGCGAAACGGTGACGCGCTTCGGCGTGAACTCCACCATCGGCATCGCGGGCTTGTTCGACATCGCCACCAAATGGGGCGTGCCCTATCATTCCGAAGATTTCGGCCAGACGCTGGGCACCTACGGCGTGGGCGAAGGCCCTTACATGGTGCTGCCGTTCCTGGGCCCCGATCCGCCGCGCGATGCCGCCGGTCAGGTCGTCGATGTCTTCCTGGATCCCACCACCTACATCTCAATCCGTTCGCATCTGTGGTGGTCGGTCGGGCGCCAAGGTGCCAATGTGCTGGATCTGCGTTCCCGCAATATCGACACCATGGAGAGCATCGAGCGCACGTCTGTGGACTACTACGCCACCGTCCGCAGCCTCTACCGGCAGGCGCGCGACAATGAAATTCGCAATGGCAAGCCCAACGTCCAGGATCTCCCGAACTTTTGATGGACTGAAACGCGGATAGACGCCACGAACTTGCCACAAGCTGTCGTCAGCATTCCCGAGCGAATGTGGGGCGAATTCCTTCAGGGAGTAATCCATGAGCCTGATTTCCACGCAGACCGGTTTTGCGCTTGGGCACACGTCCCTCCTGCGCCGACTGGGCGCGACAGCGCTCGCATTAACAGCGGCGCTTGCGCTTTCCCTTTCCGGTTCGCCCGCCAAGGCCGCAAATCCGGCCGAGGCCTATGTGCAAGCCAATGTGCAAAGAGGTCTGACGATCCTGAGCGACAAGAACCAGTCCAAGGAACAGATGCGGCAGAAGTTCCGCAACTTCCTGGAGTCGCTTACCAGCATCCGGCGCATTGCGGTCTTCACGCTCGGTCCGACGGTGCGCACGGCCCCGTCCAGCGACGTCGACGCCTTTGTCGTCGCCTTCCGCGATTATGCCGACGCGGTTTATGAATCGCGCCTGGCCAAATATTCCGGCCAGACCCTGAAGATCACCGGTTCCGTGGAGCGCAGCGCCGGCGACTACGTCGTCAGCACCGTCATGGTCGACCCCGACAAGACGGCCAAGGGCGAACCGGTGCAAGTGGATTTCCGCGTCGTCCAGGACAACGGCAAATGGGTCGTTATCGATGTCAGCGTGGTGGGCGTGTGGCTCGCCATCGAAGAGCGCGACCAGTTCACCGCCTTCCTGGCCCAGCATAACAACGACGTGAAGGCGCTGATCGCGCACCTCAACACGTTGACCACCGAACTGCGCAAAGATTGAGTGCGGGTTACCACCCTCCCTCGGGAGGGTCGATTACGCCCTTGCGAAGCGCTTGTATTTGATGCGGTGGGGTTGATCGGCATCGATGCCGAGACGGCGCTTCTTGTCGGCCTCGTAGTCCTGGAAATTGCCTTCGAACCATTCCACATGGCTTTCGCCTTCGAAGGCGAGCATGTGAGTGGCGATGCGGTCCAGGAACCAGCGATCGTGGCTGATGATCATGGCGCAACCGGCGAATTCTTCGAGCGCCATTTCCAGCGCGCGCAGCGTTTCGACGTCGAGATCGTTGGTCGGCTCGTCGAGCAGCAGCAGATTGGCGCCGGATTTCAACATTTTCGCGAGATGCACGCGATTGCGCTCGCCGCCTGAAAGTTGACCCACTTTCTTCTGCTGATCGCCGCTTTTGAAATTGAAGGCGCCGACATAGGCCCGGCTCGGCATGGTGCGCTTGCCCAGCTCCAATATGTCCAGACCGCCGGAAATCTCCTGCCACACCGTCTTGTTGGGATCGAGGGCGTCGCGGGACTGATCGACATAGCCGATCTGCACGGTTTCGCCGATGCGCAAGCTGCCGGCGTCCGGCTTTTCTTGGCCGGTGATCAGCTTAAACAACGTCGTCTTGCCGGCGCCGTTGGGCCCGATGACGCCGACGATGCCGCCCGGCGGCAAGGTGAAATTCACCTTCTCGAACAGCAGACGATCGCCGAAGGCCTTGGCAACGCCCTCGGTCTCCACCACCACAGAGCCCAGGCGTTCGGCGACGGGAATGACGATCTGCGCCGGGCCGCCGCGCTGTTCCTGCGATCTGGCGAGCAGATCCTCGTAGGCGTTGATGCGCGCCTTGGATTTGGCCTGACGCGCGCGCGGGGACTGCTGAATCCATTCGCGTTCGCGCGCAAGCTCGCGTTCGCGCGCCGCCGCTTCGGAGCCTTCCTGCTTCAGGCGTTTCTCCTGCACGCCGAGGAACGAGGAGTAATTGCCCTCATGGGGAATGCCGCGGCCGCGGTCCAATTCCAGAATCCAGACCGTCACGTTGTCGAGAAAGTAGCGATCGTGGGTGACGAGGATGACGCAGCCTTTGTATTCGCGCAGCGTGTGCTCGAGCCACCCTACCGATTCCGCATCGAGATGGTTGGTGGGTTCGTCGAGCAGCAGAATGTCGGGCGCATCCAGCAACAGCTTGCAAAGCGCAACCCGGCGACGCTCGCCGCCGGAGAGCTTGGCCACTTCCGCGTCGCCTTCGGGACAGCGCAGCGCATCCATGGCCTGATCGATCTGGGAATCGAGATCCCACAGGCCCTTAGCCTCGATCTCGTCCTGCAGCTTCGACATTTCGTCGGCGGTTTCGTCGGTGTAATTGGCGGCGATTTCATTGTAGCGATCGACCAGCGCTTTTTTCGCCGCGACGCCCTCCGTCACATTGCCGCGCACGTCCTTGGCCGGGTTGAGCTGCGGTTCCTGCGGCAGATAGCCCATGCGCACGCCGTCGGCGGCCCAGGCTTCGCCGGTGAAATCCTTGTCGAGCCCGGCCATGATTTTCATCAGCGTGGATTTGCCCGCGCCGTTGACGCCGACAATGCCAATCTTCGCGCCGGGATAGAAACTGAGCCAGATATCCTTGAGCACCTGCTTGCCGCCGGGATAGGTCTTGGAAAGACCTTTCATGACGAAGACGAATTGCGGACCGGCCATGGGCGTGCCTTGAGGTTTGGAGTTGGAAGCGGCGGGTTTTAGCGAAGCGGCCGTCACTTCGCAAATAAGAGGCTATCGGCTCGCGACTTGAGGCGGCGCCGAAAGTGTGGCCGCGGCGACGAGCGCGCGATGCACCTCGTTCGCTGCTTCGATCAGAGCCTTGCTGCCCGCCGATGCCGCATGTTCGGAAGGCGTGCGAAAACGCGCGGAAAGAGATTGCGCAACGGACGGGTCGAGCGCGAGCGCGGCGAGCAAGGGTTTCAGACGATCGGCCGGATTGGCGCAAAGCGCGTCGTAGTCGAGAAGGACCACTTGGCCGCCCGTGCCGGAAAGAATGGAGCGATAGGCCGCCGCCCAATAGGCAAGCCAGAAATCGGGATCTTCGGCGGTCGAAATATCGTCGGGCGTATCGGGAAACGCGATGGGCTTCAGCAGATGGCCGAATTCGTAGTGGCCCAGATACTTCATATAGGCACGGGCGAAGGGCTGCTGCTGGATGGCAAGAAAGCGTTTGTGCTGGGCCTGCAGCGAAGCGCAATGATCGGCCGGATTGCGGAACGGCACGACGATTCTGCAATCGCCGAACAAGGCGGGCAACAGCGTCAGCCGCGCGATATTGGCGTTGTTCTTGGAGAGGTAGCGGCGCGGCGGCCCGTGCGCATCACTGTGCAATGCGATCGTCTTGCGCATATGGCTGCGCAGGAAATCCTCGAATTCGCGGCTCCTGTCGCCCGCCCGCCAGATGCCGATCTCGCCCTTGTACTTCTTCGGCCAAAAGGCCTGCCAGACAACTTCCTCGAAGGCTTCGGGACTGTCCTCGCTGACGGCGACGCCATCACCGTGCATGCGCTCGCGGCTCTGCGCGGATTTGCGAAAGGGGCGCGAAACCTGGTCCCACAGCAGCGGACACAGCACGAAGGGCATGTCGCGGTAGGTGTTGCTGGCAAGCCCGGGCACCGTGGCGAGCGCATCGAGCAGCATGGTGGTACCCGAGCGCGGCAGGCCGGCGATGAAAATCGGCGACACGAGCGGGATTTTCTTCAGCGCGTCGGCGTAAATCCGGTCTTCGATGTCGGCGAGAGCCTTCTGCACTTCGACGCCGGAAAAAGCGAGCTGATGCAACCAGCGCTCGGCGCGCGAATAGTTGAACTCGACGTTCATCGCTCGAGAATGACCGCCAGCGCGAACGCCAACAAGCCCGCGAGCATCACCGGCCAGGACCCCAGCACGGCAAAAAGTGCGTCGGGCTCGACGAGCTTGGTGATGACGGCCAGACCAAGCAGCACCGCGGGAAAGACAAGAGCGAGGATCAGGCGCAGCGCCGCATGGCCGCCCGCCGCGAAAAGCGCAAGCGACGTCCGGCGCGCGAGGCGTTCCTTCTCGGAATCCGACAACGAGCGGTCGGAAAGCACCGCCAACCCTTCGCGCGAAGAGACGAGCGCGCGCTTGGCGACTTCGACGGCGCGCGACAGCTTGAGGCCGATGACCAACGCCACCAGCGACAACGCAACCGCCAGATACGTCATTCCTCCGCGGTCTCGGATGTTTCCCGCTTGCGGAACAAGCCCAAGAGACGCTTCAGCGGATACCAGACGAAACCCACGACCGCGAGGACCAGGGCAGAGGCAAAGGCTGCAAGCGTACCCAAGGCCGAAAGGCCCGCGCCGGGGCCGACATAGGCAAGGGCGGAATCGGGAACGAGCGCGGCCAAGGCCACAAGCGGTGCAAGCCGCAAAATAAGTTTCATCCGGGTTTCACTGCGCATGGCGAAATCACCGCCAAAAGCAAAAGGGCACAAAAGCAAAGAGGGCCGGAGCAAATCCGGCCCTCTC
Organism: Pseudomonadota bacterium; assembly: GCA_016201105.1. GTDB lineage: Bacteria > Pseudomonadota > Alphaproteobacteria > Micropepsales > Micropepsaceae > Rhizomicrobium. The sequence goes on along the minus strand of JACQDN010000057.1, from coordinate 50,311 downwards.
GCATTTCATATTCGAACGCCGATCAGAAGTTGATCTTGGCGCGCGAGAGGACGGCCAACGAGTTCGAACCGTTCTGGCCGTTGACGTTCATCTGGTAACCGGCGTTCGCCTGCAGCGCCAAGGCACCGTCGAGGAACGTCGTCACATAGCCCAGTTCGAGATCGGTCTCCGGCGTCGAACTTGCGAGCGACAGGGTCTCGTGGCCAAACGTCAGATTGCGATTCTTGTCGATGCTGGTGGCCGCCGTCAGATCGAGGTTACCGGCATAGATCTGCACCGGGCGGCTGATCGCCAGGCCCAGCGAGTCGGCGTCGTCGAACAGACCGCGCTTGGAAATCGCCACGCCGTAGGAGCGGCTGTGCAGCGTATCGGCGCCGGTGAACAACGTGCCCTGCTTGAGGTCGAGCTGCGTGACGCCTTCGCTGTACGCAACCGTTGTCACCCAGCCATCGCCGAAGCCGACGCGGGCCGACAGGCCCAAGGCGGTGGTGTTGGCGGCATTGGCCATCGAGAAGGCGCCGGAGGTGAGGCCTCCGAGCAGACCGTTCTGTTCGTCCGTCTGCGTCGCCGTCAGACCGAGGCCGCCCCAAGAGGCGAAGTCCCAGTTCAACGCGATCACGCTCGCCTGAGCCGTACGCTGATCATACTGCAGCGGCTTGCCCAACGTTTGCTGGACATAAGAATAGACCGGGACTTCATAGTCCTGCTTGTACGGGGTCAATGAAGCTTCGGCTACGCGCAGATGCAGATCGTCGGCCAGCGACACCGTCGCGCCGACATAGTTGCCGCCGTCGGCAAAGCTCGCATAGGGCGAGTTCACCGCCGAGGCCTGCATGAACAGCCCGTCATACGCAACGCTGGTTCCCGCATCGTACTCGTTGAAGCGGCCGGCCATCTGCGTCTTGAAGCCGAGGTTCAATTCGACGTCGGGAGCGACTTGCGCTGCAATGTCGAGATTGCGGACATCGTACTTGTGATGGTCCTGGGTGCGGAATTCGCCCGAGAGCAACGCGGGCGTATTGGTGTCGACCGCGTAACCGCTGGCGACCAGATTGCCGATCGGGCTTGCGGTCTGGAAACCAAACGGCGTGATGGTCGTGAACTGTCCCGACATCATGTAGCCGGCGACATCGAAGCCCTGGTTCAGCGTCGACTTGCCGAAGTCGACGTGGAAATCACGGCCCCACTTGTCCATCACGATCGCGTTCTTCAGCAACGTGCTGTTCTGCACGGCAAAGGCGAGCGGTCCGCTCGCAACCGTCGCGCCGTTGGTATGGAAGGACGACGACGTCGTCGTGATGCTTGAGTCCTCGAAGCTCACCGCCGCGGTGATGTTGACCGCGCCACGGCCATAGACCGGGTCGACGCCGGGTGCGCCGAGGTCGATTGCGGTGGAGAAGATGATGTTGGCGATGTCGCTCGACGACAGGAAGGACCACTGGCCCTTAATGACGGCGGCGACGCCGCTGACAAACGGTGTGGCCATCGAGGTGCCCGAGAGGTAGCCGTACGAAGCCGTCGCGTTGGACGTACCGTTACCCACGGTCGACCAAATCTTGTTGCCCGGCGCCACCACGAAGTAGTCGCGCATGCAGAAGCGCTGAGTGTCGTGGACTTCGCAGCGTGTGCTGGGAACCTGGCTGAAGCTCACCAGCGTGCCGCTGTCCGGCCCAGGCGTCACGGTCGTACCGTTGCTCGATCCTGTGTTGGTTGTCGCACCGACGACGATCATCGAACCGCGCACACCGTCTTGCAACGCGGCGCCGGCAAGGAAACCGCCGGTCGGGTTCTTGAAGCCGCCATTGCCGGCCGCAACGACCAGCAAGGCGCCGTCGGCGACCGCATGCTGGAACGCCGCGATATCGTCGCTGGTCAGGATCGGGCCGCCGATCGACACGCTGATGACATTGGCGCCGTGATCCGCCGCCCAAACGATGCCTTCATCGACGCCCGCGCAGGAATTCGCGGTCGAGGAACAGACTTTTACCGGAAGGATGTCGGCGCCGATGGCGATACCGGTATGCAGACCGGCCGCAATGCCCGTGGTGTGCGTGCCGTGGGTAGCATCAAGCCCGGGGAAGATCGTGGTGTCGCCGCCGAGCTGATCGTTGAGCGTCGTGCACAAGTTCACCGAACTGACGACGCAGTGCCCCGCAAGGACGCGGCCCGCGAAATCAGGCTGGTTGAGGTCGATGCCGGTGTCGATCATGCCGATGATCACGCCCGCGCCCGTCGCATGAAAATCCCAACCGTAATTGTTGGCGGCGATGTGATGGGCGGTATCGCACCAGCCACCGGAGCAGCTGGCAGGGGTCAGCGAGGGATTGGGACCTACGGAAATGAACGGCAAGACCGTGTTGGAACCTGTCCCGTGAACGTTGCCGGCGACGCCGTAGACCCTGCCATCGACATCGATCTGCGTGGGCTGGAAGAACGAGCCCAGCTTGAAGGTAACTTGATCAAGCGTGGTTTCGGTCTTTACGGCAGCTTGTGCATACGAGCCACCCAGCAAAACGGCGAGAGCGGCTGAGGCAGTCAAAACGGACCGGACGCGCATAGATCCCCCTAGCTTCCAAATATCACGGCACTGGCCAGGCCGCTTGGCCCGACTTTCCGCAGAAACCTTACCAGATGACCGGCCTCGATCAACGGATTCCTCAATCCTTTCTGTGGCTCAGCGGCCACAACCTGCCGTTAACTCTTCAAAACGTTGAGACCGAAAGCAATAAAGTTTCACATGTCACGGGAACTTCATATCCAACCTCCCTGAACCCTTCTCGAGACCCAAAAAACCGGACCTCGACCGACGCCTGAGTCGGCCATGGACTTTCCCAAGCAGGGCCCCCTACGAAGGAGCCATGTCCGAGCCCGCAATCAAAGCCGCTATCGTTCCGGTGACCCCGTTTCAGCAGAATTGTTCGCTGGTGTGGTGCACCAAGACGATGAAGGGCGCGGTGATCGATCCCGGCGGCGACTTGGCCCGAATTCGCGACGCTTCCGCCAAACAGGGCGTGACGATCCAAAAGGTGTTGCTCACGCACGGCCATCTCGATCATGCCGGTGGGGCCGCTGCGCTTGCCCGCGAACTCGGAATCGAAATCGAGGGCCCGCACGAGAACGACGCATTTCTGCTCAATGGCCTCGCCGAGCAGGCAAAGCGCTACGGCTTTGAAGGCAGCGAAGCTTGCGTGCCCAACCGCTGGCTCAACGACGGAGACACCGTGACCGTGGGCGATGTGACGCTCGGCGTGCGGCATTGCCCCGGCCACACGCCAGGCCACATCGTGTTCTTTCACGAAGGGATGAAGATCGCCTTCGTCGGCGATGTGTTGTTCGCAGGATCAGTGGGACGTAGCGATCTTCCGCGCGGCAATCACGCCGAACTCGTTCAATCGATCACGGAGCGCCTGTGGCCGCTCGGCGACGATATGCGCTTCGTGCCGGGGCATGGACAGATGTCCACCTTCGGCTGGGAGCGCAAGACCAATCCTTACGTCTGCGATCTGGCCCTGGGCCGCGCATAGAACGGAGACAAGTCGTGATCTTCATGGTGGTCGAAAAATTCCGCAATCAAGACGGCAAGGCCATCTACGAAAGGCTACGCGAAAAAGGCCGCCAGATGCCGGACGGACTGAAGTTCATAAACAGTTGGGTCGCCGCCGATTTGAGCCGCTGCTTTCAATTGATGGAAGCCGATGACGCTACCGACTTTCAGCGCTGGATTGCTGAGTGGCAGGACCTGATGGAATTCGAAGTCGTGCCCGTCAGCCAGAGCCGCGAAACCGCTATCGCGCTCGGCGCCGCCATCTAGAATCTTTCATTTCGCAGCACTCGATCACCTCATTACGAAATGCAAATAACCCTTACATTGCAGTGCTTTCTTGCATCACCGGGGGCCAAAATCACCCGTTGCACGGCCTAAGCCTGCCGGGACGAACGCGACCGGCGCAGCGGGCGGTCGATTGTGTCGCGCAAGGGCCCTGCTGGACTCCGAACGAGCCGCCGTCGCATGTTGCGGCACAACAATATTAATGGGGTGAGGAAGACGCCATGGCCGCCATCAATCCGGTCACCGATCTGTCTAAGGACGGCGATATCGCCGTGATCACGCTCAATTCTCCGCCGGTGAACGCGCTCTCAGCGCCGGTGCGCGACGGGCTCGCCGACGGCTTCAAACAAGCTATCGCCGATCCGTCCGTGAAGGCGATCGTGCTTGTCTGCGAAGGCAAGACCTTCATCGCCGGCGCCGACATCAGCGAATTCGGCAAGGCGCCCAAGGGCGCAAGCTTGTTCGACGTGCAAAACACCATGGAAGATTCGCCCAAGCCCATCGTCGCGGCGATCCACGGCACGGCGCTGGGCGGCGGCTTGGAAGTGGCGCTCTGTGCGCACTACCGCGTGGCGGTGCCGAGCGCGCGCTGCGGCTTGCCGGAAGTGAATATCGGTCTTCTTCCCGGCGCCGGCGGCACGCAACGCCTGCCGCGCATCGCTGGCGTCGAGAAGGCGCTGGAGATGGTGACGAGCGGACAACACGTGCCCGCCAAACAGTGCCTAGAGATGGGTCTGGTCGACGAGATCGTGCCCGAAGGCCAGTTGAAGCAAGGCGCCGTCGCATTTGCCAAGAAGGTGCTCGCGGAAAAACGTCCGCTCAAGAAAGTGCGCGAGAACAACGCGAAAGTGGAAGCCGCGCGCGGCAAGCCGGAGATTTTTGCGAATTTCCGCAAGGAGAACGGTCGCAAATTCCGCGGCTTCCTGGCGCCCGAATACAACATCCGCTGCATCGAAGCGGCCGTGAATCAATCCTTCGAAGACGGGCTGAAGACCGAACGCAAGCTGTTCATGGAGCTTGTCACCGGCACACAGTCCGCCGCGCAGCGCTATGTGTTCTTCGCCGAGCGCCAGGCGTGGAAGATTCCCGACGTGCCGGACGACACGGCGCAGATTCCCATCGCCAAGGTTGGCGTGATCGGCGCCGGCACCATTGGCGGCGGCATCTCCATGAACTTCGCCAATGCCGGAATTCCCGTGACCATGGTGGAGACCAAGCAGGACGCGCTGGACCGCGGCCTCACCGTTATCCGCAAGAATTACGAGAACACCGCCAAGCGCGGACGTCTGACGATGGACGATGTCGAAAAGCGCATGGGCCTGCTCAAAGGTTCGCTCAATCTCGAAGACCTCAAGGATTGCGACCTCGTCATCGAAGCCGTGTTCGAGAACATGGACGTAAAGAAGGACGTGTTCACAAAGCTCGACTCCATTGTCAAACAGGGCGCGATTCTGGCGACCAACACCTCGGCCTTGAACATCGATGAGATCGCCAGCGTCACCAAGCGCCCCGACGCCGTGATCGGCCTGCACTTCTTCTCGCCGGCCAATGTCATGCGACTGCTCGAAGTGGTGCGTGCCGACAAAACGTCGAAGCCGGTGATCGCAACCTCGATGGCGACGGCCAAGAAGATCGGCAAGGTCGCCGCGCTTGTCGGCGTCTGCCCGGGCTTTGTGGGCAACCGCATGCTGTTCCAACGCCAGCGCGAGGCGCAGAAGCTGGTCATGGAAGGGGCCATGCCGTGGGACATCGACCGCGCGCTCTACAATTTCGGTTTCCCGATGGGGCCTTTCGCGATGAGCGATCTGGCCGGCCTCGACATCGGCTGGAACAAGGAGCGCTCCAAAGGCGAAACCATCCGCGACGTGCTGTGCGAAATGGACCGCCGCGGACAAAAGACGAGCGCGGGTTATTACGACTATGACGAGAACCGCAACGCCAAGCCTTCGGCCGTCACGGAAAAGATCATCGAGGACTTCCGCAAGAAGAGCGGCGTGAACTCGCGGCAGATCAGCGACGAGGAAATCGTCGAGCGCTGCATCTATCCCATGATCAATGAGGGCGCGAAGATCCTCGAAGAAGGCAAAGCCATCCGCGCCTCCGACATCGATATCGTCTGGATCAACGGCTATGGCTGGCCGGTCTATCGCGGCGGCCCGATGTTCACCGGCGACACCGTCGGCCTCGATAAGGTCCTCGCCAAGATGAAGGAGTGGCACGCCCAGATGGGCGACACCTTCAAACCCAGTGCGCTGCTCGAGAAGATGGTGGCCGAAGGAAAAAGATTCCAGGACTTGAAGTAGGTGAGTAGTGAGTAGTGAGTAGTGGGAGCGCCGAGCAAGGAATGAACTTTGGCCGAAAAGATCGAATCTTACCAAGACCTCAAAGTCTGGCAGCGCGCGATGGCTTTAGCGGAAGCTTGCTACCACCATACCAAAATCTTTCCCCGCGAGGAGATGTTCGGACTGACCTCGCAAATCCGTCGCGCTGCGGCATCGATTGCAGCAAACGTCGCCGAAGGTTTCGGGCGGGAACAAACACGAATGTTCGTACAATATCTTCGCATGTCGCAAGGTTCGCTGAAGGAACTGGAAACACATTTGATTCTAGCGCGACGCGTGGAAATCGGCTCGACCGACAAATGCAATCAACTTCTGGAGCAATGTCAGGAACTCGGAAAGATGCTTCGCGCGCTCATCCGACGGCTACAACAGAAGTCGGCATAGTTTTCGCTATTCACTACTCACTATTCACTATTCACTACTCGCCTTTCCAATCGAAACTCGAAGAGGAACTCTAACAATGCGTGAAGCAGTCGTCGTTTCGTATGCGCGCACCGGCTTGGCCAAAGCGGGGCGTGGCGGGTTCAACAACACCTCGAACATGGCCATGCTCGCCCATGCGGTCGAGCATGCGGTGAAGCGTTCCAAGGTCGATCCGGCCGAAGTCGAAGATGTCGTCGCCGGTTGCGTGGCGGCCTCCGGCAACGTCGCGCGCGGTGCCGCGCTGATGGCGGGACTACCGATTACGACCTCGGGCGCCACCATCAATCGCGCCTGCTCGTCGGGCCTCAACGCCATCATGGTGGCGGCGCGCTACATCGTGGATGACGGTGCGAACGTCATGGTCGGTTGCGGCGTAGACTCCATCACCTTCCAGGGCGGTGGCGGCGGCGGCAAGGAGCCCAAGATCGTCGAGATGTATCCCGACTACTGGATGCCGATGATCGACACCGCCGATATCGTGGCCGAGCGCTACAAGATTTCCCGCGAATATCAGGACCAGTTTTCGCTGGAATCGCAGCGCCGCATGGCGGCGGCGCAGCAGGCCGGCAAGTACAAGGACGAAATCGTCCCGATGGCGACCAAGATGAAGCAGGTCAACAAGGAGACGAAGGAAGAAACGATCGTCGACTATGTGGTGAACCGCGACGAGTGCAATCGCCCGGATACGACGCTGGAAGGCCTTGCCAAGCTCGAGCCCGTCAAAGGTCCTGGCAAATACGTCACCGCCGGCAATGCGTCGCAACTTTCCGATGGCGCCGCGGCTGTTGTTCTCATGGAAGCGAAGGAAGCCGAGAAGCGCGGGCTTCAGCCGCTCGGCGCGTTCAAAGGCTGGGCGGTGGCTGGCTGCAAGCCGGACGAGATGGGCATTGGACCGGTCTTCGCGGTGCCGCGGCTTCTGCAGCGCCATGGTCTCAAAGTCAGCGACATCGATCTGTGGGAATTGAACGAAGCGTTCGCCAGCCAGTGCCTCTACAGCCGCGACACGCTCGGCATCAATCCGGAGAAATACAACGTGAACGGCGGCTCGATCGCCATCGGCCATCCCTTCGGCATGACCGGCGCGCGCCTCTCCGGCCATGTTCTGCTGGAAGGCAAGCGCCGCAAAGCCAAGCACGCGGTCGTCACCATGTGTATCGGCGGCGGCATGGGCGGCGCGGGCTTGTTCGAAGTCTATTGATGCAGCTGACCTTCCTCGGCAGCGGCGACGCATTCGGAAGCGGTGGACGTTTCAACACCTGCTTCCACGTCGCCGCCGCCGAAGGAAATTTCCTCATCGATTGCGGCGCATCGAGCCTGATCGCGATGCGCAAATTCGGCGTCGAGCCGAACAGCATTGCGACCATCTTCATCAGTCATTTGCACGGCGATCATTTCGGCGGGTTGCCGTTCTTTCTGCTCGATGCGCAGTTTTACAGCCGCCGGCGCGGCGCGCTGACACTTGTGGGTCCACCGGGATTTCGCGAGCGACTGAGCCAAGCGATGGAAGTTTTCTTCCCCGGCTCGTCGCGAACCGAACGGAAGTTCGACATCGAAATTCTCGAAATCGAGGCCGGTGCAGCGCGCGAGATTAACGGCATCCAGGTGCAACCCTTCATCGTAGAGCACGCCTGCGGAGCGCCACCTTTCGCTTTGCGCCTTCGTTGCGAGGGAAAGGTTCTCGTCTATAGCGGCGATAGCGAATGGACGGACACGCTGATCGAAGCAGCGCGCGGGGCGGATGTCTTTGTTGTCGAAGCTCTCTCAGACACGCGCAAGATCAAGTTTCACATGGACTATGCAACGCTGAAACAGAACCTGTCGCGGATCGGCGCCAAGCGCGTTGTCCTCACGCATATGGGGCCGGAGATGCTGGCGAAAATCGGCAACGTCCCCGAGGATATTGCCGAGGACGGTAAAATCCTCGAAATCTGAAGTATGCTCTGGCCCGTCTACTGCGCGTATTCCTCCGTCCCCAGGCCAATCCGTGAAACACCGTGACGCTGCGCGTTCGCCAGAAGCTTGGCAACCGCATCGTATTTCACCAACCGGTTGGCAACGACGTGGATTTCCGGTTGTGGATTTTGTCGCGCAGCATCGGCGAAATACGCGTCCAAGGTCTTTGGATCGACAATTCGGCCGTCCCACAAAGTCGTGCCGTCGAAATCGACTTCCAGCGTGACAATGGGAGCAGGCGGCGCAGGTGGAGCATTGATCGGCAGATCGATCTTTACCGCGTGAGTCTGAATGGGAAGCGTGACGATCAACATGACAAGCAGCACCAGCATCACGTCGATCAAAGGCGTGGTGTTCATGTCGGGTGCCACGTCGCCGTTGAGGGTCTTTAAATTCATGGCCATGACGACTCCTCCCCTGTTGGTGGAAGCGTGGGCGCCAATTGTGGGGAGTTTGCGGCGGGTAAAAGCGATCGATTGAAGACTTTGCTCTGATTTTTTGTCAGACGGCGCCCGTGCTAAGCATGCGAGTCATGTTTCAAATATTTCTTTCCGCCTTCGCCACATTATTCGTCGCGGTCGGCCCGGTTGAAGTGGCGTCGATGTTTCTCGCGCTTACGACAAATGTGAACCCGCCGCATCGTCGCAAGCTGGCGGTTCTTGCCGCGGTGACGGCGACGGGCGTGCTGCTCGCCTTTGCGCTCGGGGGACTCCAGCTGCTTGCGCTGCTGGGCGTCGGCCTGCCCGCCTTTCGCACGGCCGGCGGCATTCTGCTGCTGATGATGTCGGCGGAGCTACTGCTGCGTCAGCACTCGGCGATTTCTTCACTGACCGGCAAAGAAGCCGAAGCGGCTCAGAACCGGACCGACATCGCGATCTTTCCGCTCGCCATTCCGCTGACCGCAGGCCCCGGCAGCATGACGGCGATCGTGCTCCTGATGGGCAAGGCGCACACCGCCACGAACGCCGCATTGGTGCTGGCCGCATTGGCGCTGGTTATCCTGATCACATTCCTTTCCATGTTGCTGTCGGATCGGCTGATGCGCCTGCTCGGCACGATCGGCGCCAATGTCATCGCGCGCGTGTCGGGCATCCTGCTGGCGGCGCTGGCGATGCAGTTCATCTTCGACGGATTGCACGCGAGCGGCGTCTTCAATTGAGCGAACTACGCTGCTGAACGCCTTCCCGGCGTGAAACGAACGTTCATCTGCTTCGGCCCTGAGATGAAATTCGAGGCCAGCCATTCCGGCGCGCCGACGATTTCCAATCCGTGCAGGCGCATGAGCACTTCCTGCAGAATGGCATCGATCTCGATGCGCGCGATGTGCTGGCCGAGGCAGCCGTGCGGCCCCGTTCCGAACGCGATGTGCTCATTGGGCGCGCGTGAAAGGTCGAGTTGATCGGGACGATCAAACTTTTCCGGATCGCGATTGGCCGAGCCGAAATACATCACGACCTTGTCGCCTTCCTTGATCTCTTCGCCCGCAAGCACCGTGTCGCGCTTCGCGGTCCGGCGCATATAGACGACGGGCGTCGTGAAGCGCAGCAGCTCTTCGCGCGCGGACGGCAAACGGTGCGCGATATCGGCCTTCAGCCAGGCCAGCTGATCGCGATTGCCCAACAACGCCACCAATCCCGACGACAACAGATTGCGCGTGGTATCGCCGCCCGCATCGATAAGCAGCAGAAAGAATAGAAGGAATTCGATGTCGTCCAGCCGCTTGCCGTCGACTTCGGCTTGCAGAAGCTTGGTGGCGAGATCGTCCTTGGGACGGGCGCGCTTTTCCTCGATCACGCCGCGGCCATATTCGAACATTTTCAACACCGCCATGCCGCCGGCATTGGCGACCTGCACTTCCGGCGCGGTGTGGATGATCTCGGTGAGTTTGTAGAGTTCGCGTCCGTCATCGAGCGGAATGCCGAGCAGTTCGGCAATGACATAGGACGGCATTTCACCGGCGATTTGGCTGACGAAATCGCATTCGCCCCTTTCGATCACTTCGTCGACAATCTGGCGCGCCAATACATTCATCCGCGGCGTGCGCCCGGCGGCCAAGGGCTGGGTGAATTCGCTGCGGATCAGCTTGCGGTAGGCGGTGTGCTGCGGCGGATCCATCATCAGCATCATCTTGTAGCCGCCGAAGCCGAGCGCCTCGTTCGCCGCCGGGTCCTGGATCATGATGGTGGGTTCGGAGGAATAGGCCTGAAAGCCGCGGTCGACGTCCCACACATCCTTGTAGCGCGTGACGGCCCAATAACCCTTGCCGTTCGGCTCTTCCTGCCAGAACACCGGCGCGTTCTCGCGCAGCCATTTGTACTGCGCGAAGGGATGACCGCTTGCGTAGCTTTGCGGCGAATAGAGATCGATCTTCATGCAAGTTCCCCGAACCGGGGGCCATAGTGGCCCGGTGCCGTTCATGCCGCAATCGCTTGGGGGGTACGTACGTTTTGTTTCTAGCTTGTCGCTACGAGAATTAGCGCGCGCTCAGATAAACGCCGAAGCGGTAAACGCCATATCCAATACCCGCCAGTCCTGGAACCAAAAGCAACCAAAGCAGCGACAATGGGTTGCCGACGGAAATTTCACCGCTAACAGCTTCGTAGAGTAGAGCTGCCCCGCCAATACCCGTGCAGAGTCCCGATGGGACAAATATCATGAGCCCGATGATCATAAAGGCCAAGCCAAGAGGTGCCCACTGCGGTCGTGGCTTTGCCCGATACGGACGTTCCACGACCTAGTCCCGTTTTCTCGCCTTCAGCCCCGCGTAAACAAGCACGGCGCCGATGGCGACGGGAACGGCGCCGTAGATCAGCACCATCAAGAGCATGGCGAGCGCGTCCTGGACATTGTCGTTCCCAAACAGTGCGACGATGCCGCCGATGCCGGTGCAAAGACCGGACGGCACCAGAATGAGCAGTCCGATGATGAAGAGGACGAGGCTGAGCGCCGTCCAATGCGGACGGGCGGGAGGAAGCGGGCCTTCAGGCTGGGACATAAGCGGGGTTCCGCAGTTTCGGGTTGATGCCGTCGCGATAGAAGAGATTGTAGGTGTCGAAAGGATAGATCTTGCGATCCGGTGTCACGAAGTGGATGCAGGAGCGCTTCACCGCGCCGACACAGAAATTGTAGCGGTCCATGAACTGCACGATGACGATGCGGAATATCTTGTCATAGCCGAGATCGGCCGGCACTTCGACCTTCGGCAAACAGCAGAGCAGATCGCCGAGCGCGGTCTTGGTCGCCTCGCCGGTTGCCGACAGCGACATCAGATTGAAGATGCGCTTCTGCAGCTCCGGATATTTTTCAAACGAGATCGTGTTCGGCGCCGCTGCCAGCAATTGCTCTTTGGGGATCAGTTTGGTGATCGGAGTGACGTTGGTGCCGTCGCGCAGGCCGTAAGCGATCGCGATCCCGTCGGGATTGCAGGGCAGCGGGATCACATCGTCGAGGTCGAAGACGCCGGAATTCAGACCGATTTCGCGGCGGATATCGGTGAGCAGGAAACGGTCGCGATTCTTGTCGAAATTTTCGTTGCGCCCTGCGTCCTGCACCGGCTGGAAGGTGACGCCGCGCACGCATTTGTAGGTCAGCGCGTGGCGCACGATCTCGCCCAGCTCATCGTCGTTCTGGCCGCGCTTGACCACACAGACCAGCGTCGTGGAGATGCCGGCTTCCTCCAGATTGGCGAGCGCGGAATCGCGAATGCGGCGCAAATCGGCGCCGCGCAGATTTTCGAGCGCGGCTTTGCGGCGGGAATCGAACTGCAGATAGACCTCGAAGCCGGGCGTCAGCTTCGCCAGATCCGCAACAAAGGCCTTGTCGCGGGCGATGCGCAGTCCGTTGGTGTTGAGCATGATATGGCGGATCGGCTTGGTCTTTGCCAGCTTCAAGATTTCGATGATCTGGGGATGGATGCTGGGTTCGCCGCCGCTGAACTGAACCAGATCCGGTTCGCGTTCGCTTTCCACAAGGGTTTCGAGCATGACGTCGATTTCGGCGAGCGTGCGGCTTCGCGTTTTCTTTGGCGAGGAATCGGCGAAGCACACCGGACAAGTGAGATTGCATTCGTCGTTCACTTCGATGAGTGCGAGGCAGGAATGCTGCTCGTGATCGGGACAGAGGCCGCAATCGTAAGGACAGCCCAGATGCGTGCGGCTCTGAAAGGCGAGCGGGCGATCGCCCGGCTTCAGCCAATCCTTCTGCGATTTGTAATAGGCGACGTCGCTTGCGACTTTCGTTTTCTGCACACCGTGCTCGTGGCAACGCTTCAAGAAGAACACATCGTCGTCTTCGAACACGATCTTGGCTGGAACCAGCTTCATGCAGGTTTCGCACAGCGACGTCGTCTGTCCGTAGAAGATGTAGCCCTTAGACGGCCGCACGAAGCTCATGGTTTCTCCGCATCATGAAGAAGGCGTAAGCCAGCAAGGCCAAGCAGATCAGATGAAAGATATTGAATGGACCAAGGAGCGTTGGATAGGGCTTGAGGAATTCCCACACAAAACGCTGCAACCCATAGAAGCCGACGAATATGTAGAATCCATGGCGAAGAAAGAGCGGCGACCCGCTCGCGATGCCGCGCAGAAATACGATCAGGAACAAGAACATCGCAGCCGATTCATAAAGCTGCACGGGGTGACGCGGAATGCCGTCGCCGAAATCCACCGCCCAGGGCAGCGCGCTCGGCGTGCCGTAGGTGTAGTCCGGGAGCCCCGCGAAGAAGCAGCCGAGGCGGCCGACCGCGATGCCAAGCGCCAGCGGCGCCACGAACGGCAACCCCGTCGAGCCGCGAATGCCGCGCGCGAGTTTGTAGAGCTCCACCGCGACGATGCCGCCCGCGATGGCGCCTGCGATCGAATGGCCGAGCGGAAAAAGGCCGGCGAGGCCCATGTTGAGGCTGCCGAACAGAATCGCGCCGGTGATCGCACCGACGCCCAGACTCGCGAAGTACCAAGGGTCGCTGCGCAAGGAGCGCGCCGATGAGGCGCCCTTGAGCCAGCCCATGCGCGCAATCCACCAGCCGAGCAACCCGCCGCTCAGCCAGGCTGCAAGATCGAAGATGGTGTGAATCGCCATGGATTTTGACATTAACAAAACGGCCGGGAAGCTGTCGCTTCCCGGCCGAAGGTATTGCGAAAATAGGCGCTCTCTTACATATGCGCCGTGAGTGTTACGCCATAAGTCGCCGGTTCACCGACGAACACATTCCAGGTGCCTCCCTGCGCGACGCTGTCGAAGCCGACGATCTTGTAGTGCTTGTCCAGGATGTTGCGTCCCCAGACTTCGAACTCCCAATGATTGTCGTCGGTGCGCACGCCGACACGGCCGTTCACCAATATAAAGCCGCCCTGGATCTTCTGAACATCGAGATCGGAGCCGGTATTGTAGCGCGAGCGGTAGTTGGCATTGACGCCGATGAACGCCGTCAAGTCCATCGTGTCGAGCGGCGTCTCATAGTTTGCCGAACCGGTGAGCGTCCACTTCGGCGCCTGCGTGATGGTGCGGCCTTGCAGGCACCGCGGTCCGACCGGCGGAACGGCACCGCCGAACGCGGCCGGCGTGAGGCCGCAAGAATGTCCTGAGGGGCCCAACGCTCCGGCCAAATACCCAGGCGTGATGACCGCCTGTCCATATTGCGATTCGGCAAAGGTCGCCGCAGCGCTCAGCAGCATTCCATCGAACGGCGCTGCGTACGATTCGAATTCGAAGCCTTCCGAATGAACGCTGCCGATGTTCGAGATGGTGAAACCGAGACCCCCGAACGTATTCAACTGATAGTTGCTGAACTGGGTGTAGAAACCCGTCAGATTGGCGATCACGGAGCTGTCGAACCAGGTCGTCCTGACGCCAATTTCCTCACTGCTGGCGGTTTCCGCGCTGAACCGAATCGGATTGACGACTTCTGTATTCAGACCTACGGGGCACGGAGGCGGGTGGGAAGCAGGCGTGCAACGCACGCCGCCGGCAGTGCCCGCATCGCGATCCAGGTTGAAGCCGCCGGCCTTGTAGCCGTGGCTGTAGCTGATATAGGCCATGACGTTGTCGGTCGGGGTGTAGGCAAGGTTCACGGTGCCTGTCCACGCGCTTTCGTCAAATTTGCGGTCATAGGAAACGCGCGGGCACAGCAAACGAAGGCTGAGCGGCAAATTCGTGTTGGTCGACCCGTCGGTGTTGGGACACGAACCCAGCGTATTCGACTGGAACAACGTATCGAATGTGCCGTGCTTGCTTTCGTGGTTGTAGCGAATGCCGATGGTCAGCGCGAGTTGGTCGCCCAGATGCGCCGTGTTGTGCGTGAATAACGCCCAGGAACTGCCGGTCTGGCTGAAGTGGTTGGTGTATCCCTGGCCCGGCAAATAGAACACGCCGTACTTGGCGACACCGGCCGTGTTACAGCCCGGGAACAAGTTGTTCTGGCCCCTGATACATTTGGATATCTGTCCACTTGCCGCAGGGGCGAGCAAGCGCGCGAAATATTCGGTTGCCTGCGTGCCAAAGGTGACCGAATTCACTTGATCGATCGTCTCGTGCGAATAGTAGGCGCCCAGCAGCCAATCTAGCCACTTGTCCAGATTGCCCTTGAGCTGCCCTTCCTGGGAGAAGAACGTGGTCCCTATTCTCGTTGGCGCGGATGCCAAGATATCGGCCGGACCGTAGTCCACGTCGGCTGCATCGTGAGAATCGAACTTCCGGTAGGCCGTAATCGACGTGAAACTCGTCGTATCGTCGATGATCCAGTCCAATTGTCCGGAAACACCCCAGTCCCTCGTGTTGGAGACCCGCGGGCTGTTCACCGAGGTCAGATATTTCTGATAATGCGCGCTCTGGATGTTGGCGTTCGGCGGGATCGCCAACAATGTCGCCACGTTCGCCGGAAACAGCGGGCCGGTATAAGGAACCGGATTCGTGCGCCCGATGAGCGCCGCGAGGTCATCGACGATTTGGGTTGTCGATAGCGGCAAGGTGGGGTGACGGCCATACATCATGTAGGGCGCGACGCAGCAGTTCTCGTTCTTCTCGCTGTAGTCCCCGATCAACCGGAAGCTGACATTCTTCGCCGGCGTCCACAGCGCCTGGCCTTTGAGACCCCAACGGTCGCGATCGTTGTATTTCCTACCGGTGTCAACGTCTCTCACGAAGCCGTCGCGCTTGTTGAAGTAGCCGGCAAGGCTCATCGCGAGAACGTCGTCTTCGACCGCGCCCGAGATCAAGCCGGTGACGCGATAGCCGTTCAAATTGCCATACGAGGCGGAGCCTTCGATTTCCGTGTCAAAAGTCGGCTTGCGGGTGATGATCGAGATCGCGCCGGCTGTCGTGTTCTTGCCGAACAGAGTGCCTTGCGGGCCGCGCAACACTTCGACGCGCTCGATATCGACCAGGTCGTTGATCGCCGTTGCCGTGCGATTGCGATAGACGCCGTCGATGAAAATGCCGACTGCGCCTTCAAGACCGATATTGTTGCCGGTGGTGCCGATGCCGCGGATACGCGCCAATGAACCAGTGGTTTCGCCTGAGCCCGTCGAGATCAGCAAGCTCGGCGATACGAGTTGCAGATCTTGAATGTCGCGCACTTCCGCCGCCTTCAGCGTCTCGCCCGAGAACGCGCTGACGGCGATCGGCACGGACTGAATGTCCTGCTCGCGTTTTTGCGCAGTTACGGTGACGGTTTCGATTTCGGCCGCGTAGGCGCTGGCCGCAAATGCACTGGCCACGGCTCCCAAAAGGAGACCGCGCGCAATTTTCCTCATGGTTATGGCGCTCCCTCAGCAATTCCAGTTCTTTGACTGGTGAAGGAAATTTAACATAACGGACCAGTACCCTCCTGTGTCCTTAACGCAACTCAGGCTTCTGACAGTTCGTCAGTTCAAAAGTTTAGCTTTGAAAACTCCAGGATTTTCGCGAGGTCAACAATTTTGCGGGCGCGGAGGCACCAAAATTTATGCGACGGAAATTGCTGACGGCAGCGTCACTGCATCGGGCGACTCGGGGATGCCCGATCTTGCGGGCGATAGTCTTCCTCGATGTGACCCTTCAGTTGGTCTTCAGTGAACAGAACCGGCTTGAGCTTCATCGCATCGAAGAGCGGGGTCTGGTCGGCATAGTGTTTGGAGTTCTCGTCCGTCGTCGCCGAGCCGAACGGATGGATGCTTTGCGACGAGAGCTTTCCGTTCTTGTCCCAGGTCACGAACATGATGAGCGTGTCGCCGCCGGTGGCGGTGAGCGTACCGTCGTCCTGCGGCTTGCCGTAGACCGCGCGGTAGATGTCCGGGCCGCCGTCGATGGCGAGATCCAGCTTGCCGCGGCGGATGCGGTTGAGTTCGCCCCATTCGGGATCGAGCCGTCCAAAATGCTCCTTGAGCACAGCGATGGCTTCGCGCAGCGCGTCAAGCGGCTTCATCCGGCGCGGACCACCGGCTTCCTCCGGCGCCGCGCGCATGCCCATCAGCACCGCGAGCGCCGTGCCGCGATTGTGACGGTCGGTCGAGAGATTCCAGCCACGCAGGATTTTCTGCGCCGCCTTCAGATCGGTATCGCCGCCCGGATCGACCGCCAGCACTTCGGCGACTTCGCTCGCCAGCTCCGAGCGCACGCTGTAGTGCAGATCGAATTTGTATTTCTTGAAGTCCTCCGCCGTGATGGACGGATCGGAGCCGAAAGTCTCCTCCGCGCGATAGGCGCGGTTGGTCATGTTGGTCTGGATGCCCATGGTGAGCGAATAGGCTTCCGGAATCATGTTCTCTTCCGGCGCGGTAGCGCGGAACGGCGTGTTGTTGGAATTGAAGACGAAGCCGGCTTTCGGATTCCAGATCTGCGGAATTTTTTCGAACGGCCGGTAAGCGTGCCAAATCAGATCGGAGCGATCGCCCGGCAGCGTCTGCTTCCAGTCGAAGCCTTCCTTTCGCACGGGGAACTGGCCGTTATAGACGTAACCGATGTTTCCCTTCTCGTCGGCATAGACGTAATTGACGCTTGGCAAGGCCTGCAGCTTCATGGCCGCGATCCATTCGTCGCGATTGCGCGCCTTGTTAAGGCGGAAGTACTGCACGACATGGCGTACTTCGTTCATGCCGGCATAGCGGATGGCGAAGGTGCCGTGATCGGTTTTCAGAACCGGCCCGTGGGCGGAATAGAGCACATCGCGATGCACCGTCCATTTGAACGGTCCCCACAGCTTCACTGTGAGCGCCGCATCGGTCTTTTCGAAATCGCGCCACTTGCCGTCGAGCCTGTACTGATTGTCGTTCGCCGGGTTGAGTACCAGGCGATAGACGTCGGCGAGATCGGGATTGTTGACCGTGTTCGCCCAGCCCAGATGTTCGTTGTGGCCGTGCAGCATGACGGGCGAGCCGGGAAACACGCCGCCCGCGACGTGCCAGCCCTCGCCGCTTTGCAGGACGACTTCGTACCAGGCGACGGGCCCCGTGTAAGGCTGATGCGAGTTGACCAGCAGACGCGTGGCGCCATCGGCCGAGCGCGACGGCGCTACCGCAAGGCCGTTCGAGCCCACCGGCAGCTTGTTGTCGTCCGCCGGCGGGTCATTTATTTGCTTCAGCGTGTGGTCGAGGCCGTAGAAGAACGGCGTCTTGAAGACGAAGCCCGCGACGATGTCCTTGCCAGTGAGCGGCAAGAGCCCCGGCTTCACTTTCTCCGGATGGAGGGCCGCGTAGTAGTTCACGCCATCGGCATAGGCCTCCACCAGGCGGCGCACGTCGGCGGGAATGTCTTTTTGGTAACGCGCGTTCACCGTTTCCCAGACACGGAAGAAGCGCACGAGATAGTCGGTGATCGCGGCGTCAAGCCCATTGCTCTGGGCAAGCGTGCCGCGTGTGGCCAGCGCCACGTCCTGCACGTTTTGAAAATCGTCTTCGGATTGGGCGAAGCCGAGCCCGAAGGCGGTGTCGGCGTCGGTCTTGCCCAGCACATGGGGCACGCCGAAATTGTCGCGCCGGATGCGCACATCGTATTGCGCGGCCTTGGCCAGGAGCGGCTTGAGATCGGGCGCCGCGGGCTCGATCGCCCGGTAGTACACGGCATCGCCCAACGCCGCCGCCAGAACGAGCGCCAGCAGCGCCGCCACACTCCACTTTACGAAACGCATGATGCCCCACCCTCTTGTGCCGCAGAGGTTATAGGGAAATGCGCGTCTGACAATGCTGCATCAAGACGCGTCAGCGTTAGCGAAGGCGTGCCGCAACAAAAGGAAATGATTCACGCGGAGACGCGAAGCCGCGGATGAAATCTCCACTCTCCCCTTGCCGCCTCCGCTAAAGCTACGGCGTGCCTTGAGCTATTTCCTCGCCGCGCCGAAGCGAAGCGTAGGCGGGAGGGAGGGTCGAAGCGCAAAGCGCTTCGGGGAGGGGGGCATGCCGTGTCGTGCGAGCTTTGAACTCCGCTTTCTCGCGTGCGCGGAGAGGTCTCGGCGTGACCCCTCCCCGAAAAATTCACTCGCTGACGCTCGCAAATTTTTCGACCCTCCCCCAAGGGGAAGGTCGTAGCGCGCGCACTTCTCCAACAGCGAAAGTCAGCTTGCGCTCGCCACCAGGACGGGCTTCTGGCGCCAGAGCGTGGGATAAGTTTTTTTCAGCGCTTCGACTTTGGGAATGTCGTTATAGGCGATGTAGGGCTGATCGGGATGATTGAAGAGATAATCCTGATGATAGCCCTCCGCCGCGTAGAAGCCTTTCAGCGGATCGACGCGCGTGACGATCTTGGCCGGATACACGCTCGCCTTGTCGAGCTGCGCGACGTAAGCGCGCGCGATGGCGGCCTGCTCGGCATTGGCGACCCAGATTTCCGAGCGGTACTGCGTCCCTGAATCGGGACCTTGATAGTTCAGCTCCGTGGGATCGTGCGCGACGGAAAAGAAGATGCGCAGGATCTGGCCGTAGGAAACCTCCTTGGGGTCGAAGGTGATCTTCACCGATTCCGCGTGACCGGTCGTGCCGGTGGAGACGGTCTCGTATTCGGCGGTGTCTTTGGCGCCGCCAGCATAACCGGACAGCACCTGCTTCACGCCCTTCACATGCTGATAAACGCCTTGCATGCCCCAGAAGCAGCCGCCGGAAAGCACCGCAGTTTGCAAACCCGTTTCACCGGCTTTGGAATCCAATACAGCCGCCGGAATGGAACCGTTAGACGCGCTTGCGCTGCAGCCAAAAGCAACCGTCGCGGACAGGGCCAGCACGGCGATCAGGCCAGGGGTACGAAGGGCATTCATCGGCAACTCCATCGAAGGGCATTCGAGGACAATTCGCCCCGATGCCCAGGATCGTTACACCGCGCGGATGGCGCGTCGATCCCATATACGTACATGGGAGAGTTGTAGATTAGTGCGCCAGGACGATTCCTGCAGAAGAAATGCCCATGCTGGCGAGGCCGTCGATCGCATAGGTGACGGCCTGGCGCGGCGGCCCGTCGCGGACCACCATCATCACCGTATCGGCGCCATGCAGCAGCGCGCGCGCGTCGCCGCCCGTCAACACCGGCGCCGCATCGAGGATGACGAGATCGCAGGCTTGCTTCAGATGCGCGAGCAACTGAGGCAGCAGCGGCGAATTCAGAACGACCGAAGGATCGGCAAGCGGGCGCGCCGCGGCCAGCAATAGGGCGCTGGAACGTGTATCGCGCACCAGCGCGCGGCTGAGCTGCACAGTGCCGGACAGCACTTCACCGATGCCCGCGGCAATACCGTTCAAGCCCATGGTTTTCGCCGTCGAGGGATTCTGCAGATTTCCGTCAAGAACGATGACCCGCATGCCGGCAAGGGCCGCGGTGCGCGCCAGGCTCACGGCAATCGTCGTCTTGCCCTCACCCGGCTGTGCGGACGTCACCGCGATGACCTTGGGACGGCTTGCATGGACCGGCGAAAGCGTGTGACGCAGCAATTGCGCGGTGGCATAGGCATAACCCGACATCGGCCAATCGAGCACATAGTTCGCGGCCTTTTGCGGAACGGCATCGGGAATATCGGCGAGCACCGGCAGGCCGCGGAACGGATTGGCTTGTGCGGGCGCGGCTTCGACGGTGCGAGCCATCATCGGGTTCAAGGGTTGCGGCTCGACACGACGGATCGACGTAACGGCGAACCGTTCCGCCAGGAGCGCGTAAAGCAGCCCAAGCAGCAAACCGGCCGGAACCGAAGCCAAGAGAACAAGCGTGCGATGCGGCGAGCTTGGCGCGTCAGGCACGGGCGCGCGCGAAATCACCCGCGTATCCGTGGTCTGGATTGCATCCTGCGTCTCGCGCAACCGCGTGACGAAAGCTTCGTACATCGTGCGCGTGGAGGTCGCGTTCGCCTGCAAGGCCTTCAATTTCACGCGCGCGAGATTTTGTACGGCGGCGCCTTTCTCCGCCTGCTGCATGCTCTCCTGCAGCGATTTCAGCTGGGCGCGCGACACTGCCAGATCATTCTCGATTGTGCCCGCCAGACGGTCGACTTCCTGCCCGATCTTGCTTTCGAGGTCTTGGCGCTGCTGGCGTACGGCGATCAGTTTGGGATTCTTCGGCCCATAGCGCACCGCCATGTCCGATTCCTGCTGGATCAGCGTCGACAGTTGTGTGCGCAGCTGGACGATCAGGGGTGAAGCCACGACCTGCGAAACATCTGCGGCATGGCCGGAGGCGACGAGCGACTTCAGGCGTTCATAGGTCGCTTCTTTCTGCGCCAGATCGGTTCTGGCGGTGACGATCTGCGTGTCGATGGCCGAAAGCTGCTGATCGGAGAGTGGCGTGCCGTCGCTCGATTCGTTCAAATTGTTGTCGGCCTTGTATTTCTGCGACGCGGCTTCGGCGTCTTGCACCTGCCCGGCGAGCTGTTTGATCTTGTCGTTCAGCCACTGCGTCGTGTCGCGCGCGACATCGTTCTTGATGCCGATCTGGTAGGCGATATAGGCGTCGGCGATCGCATTGGCGATGCGCGCCGCCTGTTCGGGATCGCGCGCGGTGAAGCTGACGGTGATAGTGCTCGAAAGGCCCACGGAATCGATGGATTCCTTGGCCAGGAAGCGGTCGATGACGGCATCTTTCTCCGCTTGAGAAAGCTCGGCGCTGTAGCGGGAGCCAGCGCTCGGCGGAATCAGGCCAAGCCATGCGAGCAGACCGGGCAAGGCGCCGTAACCGCCGTTGAATTCGGGATCGTGATAGAGATTGAGCTTCTCAATCACATGCCGCGCCAGATCGCGCGAAGTCAAAATCTGAATCTGGTTCTGCAACGAGGCCGCATCGGTGGGAAGCGCGGAGAGAACCGACGACTGATCGGCGACGTTGTTCTTGCGCTGGTCGATCATCACCGTGGCCGACGTCGTGTAGAGGGTCGGCAGCATCATCAGCACGAAGAACGCGACCGCGATCGTCAGGATGGAAATGAACCGGATCGTCTTCCTGCGCCGCGCAACGACGCCGACGAAGTCGCTCATGCGAAAGTCGGCGAGACTTGGCATGGCGGCCTCAGTCGTCGTCTGACCCGGCATGGGTGGAACCCAGCTCGTTGTCTGGCTGAGCGGCATGACGAAAGGGCTCGCCCCTAAAGCTCCGGACCGGCGCGAAAAATCGGCCCTTTGGCGCCTTCGAGATGTACCGCCCCATCACCTAGGGAATGGTTAACTTTTGCTTCTCCACGGCGGGCTTGTGTCGATTTTCGTTAAGCCGAATGCGGGCTTGCGGGCGAGCATAGGGTGAAGAATTAACCGCTCGTTAACACTCAAGGGGCTCGCTGGCTCAGAAAAATCGTTCGCTGATCCGGATGATGTCGCCCGGTTGAATCTTGGTGGTCGCGTCGGCGGGATATTCCTTTTCCTCGATCGAGCCGTTGCGCCGGATGTAGATGTCGGAATCGTCGGCGCGATAGGTGTACCCGCCGGCGAGAGCCACGGCCGTGAGCAGGTTCATATCGTTCTGGTAGGGATATTGGCCGGGATGGTTCACTTCCCCGATGATGAAGAATGGGCGATAGGCGACGATGTCCGCGCTCACGCGCGGACTGTTGACGTAGCCGTCCGCAAGCTGCGCGGTCACCTGAGTTTCCAAATCGCGGATGGTGAAGCCTGCGGCCTGCACCTGTCCGATCAGCGGCAGGCGTACAAAGCCCGAACCGTCGACTTCGAATTCGCCGCCGAGATCGTCTTCGCCGTAGACGACGATGCGGATCTTGTCGCCGGTGCCGAGCTTGTAGTCGGGAAGGCTCGGCGTGAGGCGCGGCGGCGCGAGCCGACGCGGCTGCACGTCCGCGGTCTGCAGCTCGAGCGTGCGCTCACGCGACGTGTCGGAATTCCGTGCGTTCAACGAACGCGGCGGCGCATCTGCGACCGGCTGGTTGGCAGCTTGTGCGATGAGGGGTTGTGCGGTGACCGGATTGTCGGGCGGCGGCGTGGAAACCGGGGGAGCAGGCGGCGGCGCAGCAATATCGGCCTGATTCCTGAAGATCGGCGGATTGGCGACCGGCACCGTATCGAACGGATAGGCTTGCGTGTTGTCAGCTGCGTTCGAAGGCACCGGCGGATACCGATCGCCAGCCAGCGACGGCGCGGTCGCGAGCAAAGCCGCCGCAACGGCAAGCGCGAACGTCGAAAAAGTGCGAGCGGTCATGCGGCGATTCTCACGCGACGCCTTTGGGCACAAAGAGCCCCTCTAGAAACTAGGCCGCGATGGTTTCCAAGTGGTGAACGCATGACCCTGCCGCAAACGGGCTCCCAACGCGTGCGCGAGGGAAACGGCAGGCCTTGGCTGTGCCGCTAGCCCGGCGCGCAGGACGGCCGGGTCGTCCCACGGCACATCGTGATAGGCCTCGCTGAGCCAGCGACTGGCGGGATCGCGCGTCCATTCCTGCGGGAAAAGCGCCACCGTCTCGCGTTCGGTCACGGCGGGGCGTTGAGACGGGCGGCTCTGCGTCGCAGCCTCGATCAGCGCGGCAAGCAGATCGCGGCCGCCGCACACGACCAGCATCGAGGTTTGCGTCGCGCGCGGATTGCTTTCGATCACATGGGCGCGCCTTGAAGCATCACGCATGAAATCGATTCCATGCAGCCCGGAAAGCTCAAAGCGCGCTGCGATGCGCTCTGCGGCGCGTTGCATGTCTTCATCTTCGATGCGCCGGACAACGCAGGCCGGACCGTTGCCCTCCTGCGACTGGATCACGTCGACATGAAAGGCTGCGAGCACCCTGCCCTGCCAGCAGGCAAAGGCGCTGTTGGCGGGCGTTCCCGCAATGAAGCGCTGCACGCTGAGCGAGGATTTTCGGGGCTTCAGAACATTCATCGCAAAATGCGCATCTCGCCGCTTGATGGCGCGCGCGAAGCTGCGCAGGCGCGATGGCGGCCTGGAAAACCGGCGAAAGACGTCAAACGCTTCTTGTTGCGTACGCACCAGCGCCACACCGTCGCCGCCCCAGCTTCCATCCGTCTTGAGCACGGCCGGCAAGCCGAACCGCGCAAGAGCCGCGGACAAGTCCTGTTGCGATTCGATGGAAACACTTTCGGCGGCGCGAATTCCAAGATCGCGGGCAGCGGCGATGAAGCCGCTGCGCGAGATCAGCTTCGGATAGCTTTCGAGCTTTCCCAGCGAGTGCGCGATCAACGGCCGGATTGCGGAATCCAGTTCCGCAAGCGACAGCAATTGCGAGAGCGCGCGATCGTCGCACGGCACGATGAGATCGGGCTTGGACTTGGCAATGGCTGTCGAGAGCGAAGAACGTGGTGCAAACACGTCGTAGCGGTATTGAGCACAGAGATATCGGCTCAAACGCATCGCCGCGCCGTCTGGCGCGAACGCATCCACTTCGCAGCCGATCTTGGCGAAGCCGGCGGCGAGCCGGGCTCCGGCGAGCCAGCGCACGGTCGTCGCGAGAAGAATTTTCGGCTGCATCGGAAAGAAGACTAGCCGCGCAGCCTCAATCATCGGTGAACGAACCCGGCACTCTCCGCAGACAGGCCTCAATCCATGGCCCCAATCCATGGCATGGGAAATGGATCAATCGAGTTCAAAGCCCCCCAACACGTTCCACTTCGGGACGTGTGCCAAATTGGAACATGCGGATGACCCCGATCTGTGATGTCGCCATCATCGGCGCCGGACCTTACGGCCTCTCTCTTGCGGCGCATCTGCGCGCGCGCGGCGTGAACTTCAGAATCTTCGGCAAAGCGCTCGATACCTGGCGCAATCACATGCCCAGAGGCATGTTGCTGAAATCCGAAGGCTTCGCCTCCAGCCTCTCGGCGCCCGATGCCGGCAGCACGCTCAAATCCTACTGCGACGCGCGCAATATCGCTTTCGCCGACGAGGGCCTGCCGGTCCAGCTGACGCTCTTCAACGCTTACGCGAGCTGGTTTCGCGAACGCTATGTGCCCGATCTGGAGGAAACGCTCGTCACGTCGCTTTCACGGGACGGTGAATTCTTCGCCCTTGAAACAGACAACGGCGAGCGCCTGCACGCGCGCCAGGTCGTGCTCGCGACCGGCATCACGTCCTTCGCCCACACGCCCGGCACACTGCGCCACCTGCCCGGCTGGGCGGTGTCGCACAGCTTTAGCGCGCGCGACGTCGACGGTTTGAACGGCCGCGAGGTCTGTGTGATCGGCGCCGGCGCTTCGGCGATCGACACCGCCGCAGAACTGCGCGGCGCGGGCGCTTCGGTGCGCATCATCACCCGCGCGCAAAACATCCGCTTTCATTCCGCGCCCGATCCGGACGGCGCGGGTTTGATGCAGCAGATCAAGCGGCCCAGTTCCGGCATCGGTCCGGGCTGGCGTTCCTATTTCTGTGCCAACGCACCGCTTCTGTTCCACCGTCTGCCGGAGAATCTTCGCCTGCGCGCCACTAAGCGCCATTTGGGCCCGGCACCCGGCTGGTTCATGCGCGAGCGTGTCGAGGGCCACATCCCTATGTTGCTGGGGCGCAAAATCGCGAAGGCGGACGTTGCGGGCGATCGCGCGGTGCTCGAATTGCACGACGCGAACGGCATGACCGAGACGATCGCGTGCGATCACGTGGTCTGCGCGACCGGCTATCATCCGGCGTTGCAGAGACTTCCGTTTCTGGCACCACAGCTGCGCGACACGGTGGAAGCCTTAGAGGACACCCCGATCCTTTCCGACGTGTTCGAAAGTTCGCTGCGCGGCCTTTATACGGTCGGACCGCTGGCCGCCAACAGCTTCGGCCCGCTGATGCGCTTCATGGTGGGGGCGGAATTTACGAGCCCGCGTCTGGCGAACCATTTGATGCGCCGAGCGGGCGCGTCACAAAGGCGCCAAGCGGCTTGACCGTTTGCTGTTTATCGCCGCGAAAGCCCACGCGCAACCATTTGATGGCCGCATCCGCGAGGCCGCGATAGACGCGCTCCGGCAAGACGATCTGCAGGAACACGACGGCCGACAATCGCGGCGAATAGCAGCGATGGCCGAGCGCGGTGAGGTAGAGTCTCAGCGCTTCGCGCTTGTCGGTTTTCGCCACCTGTTTGGCGTAAGCCCAGCCCCGCAAACCGTGGTAGGCGCGCTCCGGAATTCGCCCACGCATCTCTTGCGCCCACTGCGCCAGTTTGGCGGCCCTTCGCCCCGCCGAGGTGCGGGCCGGATCGTAAATATCCTTCCATACCGCGCCGGGCGCATCGGCCATCACGAATTTGCAGCCGGCCAGATAAAGGCGAACGGCGAAATCGGCGTCCTCGGCGATGCGCAGGGTCTCGCTGTAGCGCACCTTGCGCGCGATCGCCGTGTTCATCGCGACCGTGATCGTCGGCACGAAGCCGCGATCGCAGAACAGATAGGTCGCCATGTCTTCGCCCGGACGGATGGCGCGCGGCGGTTTCAGGAACACGCGGCCGTCGCCGCGATCCACTTCCATGCGGGCATAGGCGACAGTGTCCGTCGTGCCTTCCAGCAAGGGTTTCAGCGCTTCCAGATGGCGCGGCAAAAACACGTCATCGGAATCGAGCAAGGCCACGAAACGGCCCTTGGCCATGTCGATACCGGTGTTGCGCGCGGCGCCGCCGCCGCGATTTTCCCGGCGCACGTAGCGGATGCGCGGCTCGCCCAGCACGTCGACCACGCGCTGCGGTTCATCCGTCGAACCGTCGTCGGAAACGATGATTTCGAAATCCTGGAACGTCTGCGCCAAAACGGATTCAAGCGCTGCCCGCAGCGTATGCGCGCGGTTATAAACCGGAATGACGACACTGAAGAACGGGCTCATGCGCGCCTCCACCAGGCTTCGCTCGCGCTGGTCGAGCGTAATAGGGCGAGCATCATGAGGAACGAAACCCAGACCACGCCGTCGCCTTCGAGAAAATCGGATTCCAGAAGATTGTGGAAGACGGCGAAGACAAAGAGCGCGAAGAGAAGCGCGCGAAGCTGCGACGATTGAGGATCGCGCTGCCAAAACTCCAGAGCCGGCAAAACGACGAGGCTGACAATCGCCAGCACAAAGCCAACGCCGCCAAGGGTCACCAGCAATTGCAAATAACCGCTATGGCCGTGCGCCTCCGATTCGATCCAGGCGCTGTTGATATAGGCATGCAGAGGCGAACGGGCGCCGGTATCGGCAAAGCTGCCGAAGCCGGAGCCGAGCAGCGGATGGCTGGCGATATATTTGAATTCCGCCTGCCAGATCGCAGTGCGGCCGGTCAGTTCGGTGGGGTCGTTGAGGAACGAGGCAATGGCATCGTAGTTGAGCGCGATCAGAACGCCGACGAGAAAGGTTGCCGCGACGACGCCTAAAGCGACGAGCGCGCGGTTGTAATTGCTGTTCCAGGCAGCGCGATAAATGAGTCCCAAGGCAATCGCGACCGGCAGCAGCCCCAGCGAGGATTTCGATTGCGTCATTGCCAAAAAGCCGACGGACGCCGCGCAGAGCAGCATGTCGAGCTTGCGGCGCGTCAGGAGCGAAAAAAAGAAGAATACGATGGCCGAAATCGCCGCTTCTCCGCCCGCGATGTTCTTATGGAAATAAAGTCCGCGCCAATTGCCTACGAGCTTGGGGTCGAGTTCGCCGGGCAGATGCACGGCCTGCGCGATCAAGGCAATGGAGACGAAATTGACCAGCAGCACGCCGATCAGCACATAGCGCCAAAGCTTCAGCACACGATCCGGGCCCAGCGTGTTGACGCTCATCACGGTCGAAATCACAACGACGAAGGCAAGACCGGCACGGCGCACCGTTACACCCGGCTCGGCCGCCCACAGCGCTGTCGCGACGCACCACAACAGCAACAGCACGAGAGGCAGCGAGAGAGCGGCGAAGGCGCGCAGGCCGCTGCGCCGAAGCGCCATCGTCACAATGATCGCGAAGACCGCGAAGTAGCAGAGCTGGCGGACGATATCGGGAGACCTGGTGGCGGTTCCTCCCGCCGCCAGCAGCGCCGGATCGCGCACGGCGAAGGGTGAGAAGCCGACGAAGGAAAAGAGCAGCAGAGCTATGAACGCTGCGTCCAGAAACCAGGGTTCGAGCGCGAGGCGTGGACGCGAGATGCTGAGGCTCTCATGCGCCATGGGTCACGGAATACTCGTTGTAGTAATTGCCGAACATCGCGGCGATCTTGCCCGCGGCCCTGCAGAGCTTGCGCAAAGGTTCGACCGTGCGATTCGGCAACGCGCTAAAGGTGACGAAGAGAATGGGAAACAACAAGATCGCGCCGCCGATCTTGGCGAATTCGACCGCCCGCGCCAGAAGCTTGGGGCGCTGCTTCAGGAACACGCGCATGTCGGAATTGCCCACGCGATAGGCCCGCGTCAGCGCCCATTTGAGATTGGCACGCGAGGCCGGCACATAGGCATGCACCAGCGCCTCGTCCGCCCAGGCGAACGCGCAGCCCCGCGCCTTCAGCCGCACGAAGAAGTCGCGGTCTTCGCCGCCAGTCAGCGCGAAAGCATTGTCGAACCAGGGCTGCGGCAGCTCTTCGATGCATTTGCGCGCGATGAGCACATTGCCGGTGCTTTCGACCATATCGATGGGGCCGGTTGTCCCTCGCTGATGGCAAACCCCGTCGCATTGCCGCGCCAAAAAGCCGGGCGTGGTTTCATAAACGCGCAGGACCGCGCCGTGCAGCGCACCGGCACCGGTTTCTTTCTGGACATGCAGAAACTGTTCAAGCCATTGCGGCTGGGGCCATTCGTCATCGTCGAGCATGGCCAGAAAATCGAACGGCTTGGTCATGGCACGCTCCACGAGAGCGTTGCGCACCTGTGCGATGCCGCGATCGTGCGCGACGAAGGTTTCAAGCGGCCAGGCGTAACCGCGCTGGATCAAGCGCAGGCTGAGATCGAAGCCTTCGTGACGTTCGCCATCGTTGTCGGCGACGAGCACGCGTACCGAAGCTTTGGTCTGCACCCGCTCGAGCGCGAGCAGAAGCCGCTCCAACATTTTGGGCCGGCGGAACGTCGGGATCGCGACAATGACGTCAAGCGGCAAGGATTCAGGCATGGGCTTGTTTCCAGCGCCGCGCCAGCGAAAGCGTGCTTGCGAGCATCGCAAGCTCGCCCGCGACGATGCCGCCGAGAGAGGCAAGCGGACCCGCCGCCAGCAAGAGCAAGAGCGTCGCCACGACCGAGATGATGCTGGAACGTTTGCTCGCGCCGGCCAGCGGCTGAAATTCCCGCGCGGCCTGCAGCAGCACGGAGTCCGGGGTGCGCAGCGCGCGCAGCGCCATGATCAGCGCCCATGCGCCGACCGCGATCACGACGTCCGTCGCATCGTACCCCCTCTTCAAGAGGACATGGGGAAACCACATCAGAATGACGCCCGCGAGGCCTACGGCAGCAAGCCAGATTGCCCCGGCGGCAGTTCTGAATTCCTTAACGCACTTAAACGCTGCGGCGAACCTTCCGGCCGCGATTTCCCGCGCCATGCGCGGGCGTTCCAGGTCCGGGAGCGCGCTCAGCACCAGCGAAACCGGGCGCATGACGAGCGAGCCCACCGCCAAGAGCGCGAACGCCTTGGGACCGGAGATGAACGTGACGAGGTAGGCATGCGCGTTGGCCGTCAGTTCGGTGAGCACGACGCCCAGCAGCGACCAGCGCGTGAGATCGCGCCAGATGGGCCCATAGGCGGCGAGCGAGCCTTCCTCTCCGGGCGCGAACTGGCGCTTGAGGTAATCCGTTCCGAACATGCTGAGCGCGAGCGCGGCGGAGGCGAGCAACACAATGCTCGCCGTCTCGACGTTCAATGCGCGCATGAACCACAGGGCGCTCAGTCCGCCGACGAGCAGCAGACTGTAGGCCACATCCGAGAGCGCGGCCCGCGCGGGCAATTGCAAAGCGTAGGCGAAGCTGCGCGCAAACCAGCGCAAAGTCATGAGACCGGCGAAGAAGCCCAGCAGCAAAGCGGCTACGACGTGTGCGCCGCTGGCGAACATCAGGGCAGTAACAGCGGCGGTGGCGAGCAGCCCCAGCACCAGACTGATTTTCAGATGGGTCGAGAGTTCGGGCCCGTTCACGCGCGCCCACAACGCCAAGCTCGAGGTGATCGACGCGCCCAGGAGCGCGCCCGTCATGCTCATGCAGAACGGCACGACAATCAGCAGAAACGAGAAGAGTCCGAACTCTGCCGGTGCCAACTCATGCAGGAAAACAAGGGAGGCAAAGAAATGCGCGCCGGAGATGCTGATCGGCCCGAGAGCGGAAATCCCATAACGGGCTGCCGTTCCGGCAAAGCCGCCGGTTTCCAGCCAGCGTTCAAGCTGCGTCCGGCCGGCGGGAATGGCTGCCTGAGCTGCCGCGATCATGGGCATGCAAGAACGCTTCTCTGGTTGTCCGCGCGGGGGCTGCGCGAAGAGGCCTATGCACAACCGGTGCCGGTTTCGTGCGGGTGAGAAGCAGGAAAAGCGCCAGCGGATTGGTTACCGCATAGCGCCAGAACAGCCGCCTGGGCTCGCGCCAAAGACGGTAAAGCCATTCGAGCCCTGTGGCCTGCATCCAGCCCGGAGCACGGACATAGTCGCCGGCCGCAAAGTTGAAGCAGCCGCCGCAAGTGACGATCCAGCCCACGCGCAAGCGATGCTTGTTGCGCAGGCAGAAATCGTATTCGAGCGGAACCCCGAGGCCGACCCAGAGCACGTCGGCACCCGAAGCATTAATTCGTTCGCAGAGGGCTGCTTCCTCCTCGCGCGAAAAATAGCCGTTGCGGCGGCCCGCGATCGTCAGCGACGGGTAAAGCGCGCGCAAATTTTCCGCGCAGCGCACGTTGACCCCCTCGGCCGCGCCGAGAAGAAAGAAGCTGAGGCCGCGATCGGACGCAGCCGCTGCTCCGTCGAGGAAAAAATCGGTGGTGGCACTGCGCTCCGGAATCGGCGATTGCGTCAACAGTTTCGAGGCGAACACCGCCGGCTGGCCATCGGCGTGGATGAGATCGGCCTGCCGGAACTTCGCCCGAAAATCCGCGTCGGTGGCGGCGAGCGCGATGGCGTGGCCGTTGGCGGCAAAAATCAATTTCGGCGCCCGGCGGCCGCCGCGCGCGGCCAGACAATCTCCGACCATGAGTTTTTCGAGCTGCTTGCGAGACACGCAAGCCGTTTCCAGTCCTCCGACGACGACGCGTGAAAAGACGCGATCGCCCGTGCGCCGCTCGACCGGCCCGGAAGATGAATTATCGCTGGGATTGCGCATTAATACGCATTCCGCCCCTGCAGCACCTCGAGGGGCGTGCGCAGCAGGATCCTGAGATCCGTCCAGGGATTGGCATTGCGCGCGTACCAGATGTCGAGTTCTACGCGGCGGCGCATGGCTTCCAGCGTCGGGGTTTCACCGCGATGACCGTGCACCTGCGCCCATCCCGTGATGCCGGGCTTTACCAGCTGACGCAGCTCGTAGTTCTCGATCAGGATGGCGTAGAGCTGATCGTGCGCGCGGGCGTGCGGGCGCGGACCAACCAGCGACATCTCGCCGCAAATCACGTTCCACAGCTGGGGAAGCTCGTCGAGGCTGGTTCTGCGCAGCCAATCGCCGACGCGGGTGATGCGCGGATCGTTGCGGACGGCCTGCACCACGTCGTCGCCGTTTTCCAGCACCCACATGGTGCGGAATTTCACGATGTCGAAGGGCTTGCCGTGGCGGCCGAGGCGCGTCTGGCGAAACAGAACCGGCCCCGGCGAATCCGCCTGAATGAAAAGGGCGATGACGAGAAGAAACGGCGTACAAAGCACTAGCAGCGGAAAGGCGATCAGAAGATCCAGCGTGCGTTTGAGAGCTGCGTGTCCACGTCCGGGAATGGTGAGGCCGAAAGAGGGGTGAGCGAGCGCGAGCGATGCACGCGCCGCGACCTGGCGCGGGGCGCTCGATTCAAGCTGTGCGATACTCTCCTGAACACTCACGGCTGCGCCTTTGGAACTGAGGTGCAGACGTGGAATTGCAGAGGTTGCGCCAGATCGGGCGTGAAATCCCCGTCCCGTTCAGGGACAAAGCGCTTCGTTTCGCGACGATTTCGAGTTTGCCGTTAAGCCTATTCGGCGGCTTGTCTCGTATCGAAACGCAGCGGTTGCGAACCGAGGCGTTCCTGCCAGTGCACGAGGCGGCGGTTGGCAGTGCGCAGCAGCGGCACAAGTGAGCCCAACTCGCGGTCGTGGGGGCCGATGCCGTAGCGCGGCATCAAAAACGGATTGCGGCTCGCGTCCAGCGTTCCGGAGAGCGTGGTAAAGGCGTAGTCGTATCCGGCCTCGCGCACCGCCTGCCACGCGGCGGCGGACACGTCGCCGACATTGCCGAAGGGATACGCGAACAAGCGGCAGTGCCCGACTTCCGCAATGATGCGGATGCGCGGTGCGCTGGCCTGCTGAATCAGCGTCTGGATGCTCTGCGCCTCGTTCATCGGCCAATGTCTGTGCGCATGGGCGCCGATTTCGACGCCGCGGTGCGCAAGCTCTCGCACCTGATCCCACGATAGAAAGATTTCCGAGGGGAAACGCCTCAACAAGGCGTCGCGCTCTTGGGACGAGAAGACCTGCATCATCGCATCGATGGTCTGCTGGACAAGCATAGCGTCGCGCCCGCGCAACCGTGCGACGATGCTATCGCTGAGCGCGTCGCGCGAAGACTCGGCGAGCTCCAAGGCGCCGAGGTTTGGAAAGGCGTAGCGGCCAGGCGGCGCGAAGCGGAAGAACAGCCGCAGCAGAAACATCGGATTGCGCGCGCCGGTATCGATGTGATGCGTGCTCACGAACAACGTCCAAGGAAGGCCGAGTTCCTCCAGAATGCCCGCTGCGGTCGAAAGCGTGTTGGCGTAACCGTCGTCGGACATCAAAAAGACGGTGCGCGCATGCCGCTCGGGATTCTTCAGCACGTCGCAGACGGCGCCAAGCGGCAGCACCTGGAAGGTCTGCTTCAGGGCTTTCGCCATTTTGTAAAACGCATCGCGATCATGATGATTGATGCGCACCAGCGGATCGGTGACGCAACGTTCGACGCCGTGAAAATAGACGGCCGCCGGCCGACCGGCGTGGCGCAACAGGAAAGGCGGAATCCGCCTCGCCACACCGCGTGCCAACTGACCGATAGGAGCCATAAGCCGATCATGCTGGGCGCACG
Source organism: Pseudomonadota bacterium (assembly GCA_016201105.1). GTDB lineage: Bacteria > Pseudomonadota > Alphaproteobacteria > Micropepsales > Micropepsaceae > Rhizomicrobium. Next base: position 17,264 of record JACQDN010000057.1, on the reverse strand, counting down.
TTACCCGGCTCTTAACTTTCGCAAGGTTGCGCCGAAAGCCGCCCCTGACTAGGGTTGGCGGCCATTCAAGTTTCCCGCTCCACGCCCCATGAAAATCGTCCGTTTCCTACTCGCCGCGCTTTTGGTCTTGGCGGGCGGATCCTCTTCGCAGGCGCGCTGGTCGGACATGCGCCAGCCCGTCGAATACAAGGAGTCGCTCTACAACAACATCTACATCTACCGGTCCGGCAACTATGTGAGCATGACCTTTGGCTACAACAGCCGCATCTACACCGAGAGCGCCTGCAACACCAAAGACGACCGTGAGCTGCCGATCGCCTATACGCGTTTCATGACGAGCGGACTGATGTATGCGAAGAACGCCCGGTCCATTCTGGAGATCGGTTTCGGCGGCGGACGCACGTCGTGGTACCTCCACCGTTTCCTGCCGAACGCGCAGGTAACCTCGGTCGAACTCGATCCCACCGTGATGGAGCTCGCCAAAAAATATTTCGGAATCCGCGAAGAAGCCAAATTCCATGTCGCCAACCGGGACGGGCGGCTGTTCCTCTCCGAATCCAAAGACAAATACGACGTCATCCTGATCGACGCCTATCGTGGGCCGTTCGTTCCGTTTCATCTGCTGACGAAGGAATTCTACGGCATCGTAAAGGCGCATCTGGCCGACGGCGGCGTGGTGGTTCAGAACGTCGAGCCAAGCACCATGCTGTTCGATTCCGCGGTCAAGACGATCGGTTCGGTGTTTCCCAACCTCGATTTCTATCTGGCCGAAGGCAACGTGGTGACGGTCGCATATGACGGACCGAAACGCAGCATCGGCGAGTTGCAGACACTCGCCAAAGCGCGGCAAGCGCAATATACCCTGCGCTATGCGCTTGCGCCGATGTTGGACAGTCGCCGGCCGTACGCTTCGAATTCCACCGCGATAGACGGCAACGCCAAAGTGCTGACGGACGATTTCGCGCCCGTGGAATCGCTGCGCGCCATCGAGCAGCACAATCGCAAATGGACCGGGCAGTGATCGGAAGCCTGACGCGCGCCGTCATCTATATCAGCGCGTTTTTGATCGGCGCCGTGCTGATGGGCTTCGAGATGCTTGGCAGCCGCTATCTATATCCCTATTTCGGCGGCGGCATCGGCACCTGGGCGGGATTGATCTCGATGGTGCTGGTGGCGCTGACAATCGGATATTTCGCGGGCGGCAACATCGTGGACCGCTATCCGTCCGCCCTCGTTATCGCAGTCGCGACGGGTATTGCCGCGCTCTATCTTGCCGTCGTTCCGGCCACGGCCGATGGATTGATGATGAGCATCCTCAACTCCATGGGTGACGGACCCTATGCGATATTGGCCGCCGCGGCGGCCCTCATCCTGGTGCCCGTCTCGCTCCTTGGAATGCTGTCGCCGGTTTGCGTGCGGCTGTTGATCCGCTCGACCGAGCAAACCGGGCGCACATCGGGTCTGATCTACGGCATTTCGACCATCGGCAACGTGTTCGGCACGCTCTTCACCACCTTCACCTTGATTCCCTGGATCGGATCGCGAGCAATCACCTATGTCTTTTGCGGCGTGCTGATCGTTTGCGCGCTCAGCCTGTTTGCGGTCTCGCGACAACGGCCATGAAGCGCCTCTTTGCTTTGGTTCTCGCCGGCGCCTGCCTCGCTTTCACTGGGGTGCGCGGCGAAGCGCTTGCCTGGAACGGTGAGCGTGCGATGGGCGATATCGCGCGCCTGCTGGAATTCACGCCCCGCTCACCGGGCAAACCGGGTCACGCAGAAACCGTGCGCTACATCGAGGACGTGGCGGCCGGATTGCCCAAACTGGAGATTCGCAAGCAGAGCTGGAGCTTTGCCAACGACAGCGGCGAGACGCTGCCACTGACGAATATCGTGGTGCGGCTCAACCCTGCGGCTGCCGAGCGAACCATCGTCGCCACCCATTACGACAGCATCGTGCGCGCCTATCGCGATCCGAAAACGCCCTTCGCCAAGATGCCGGGCGCGAACAATTCGGCCTCCGGCGTGGCGCTTCTTTTGGAGACGTTGCGGGTCATGGCGGGATCGACGTCTCCCGACATCGGCGTCGATTTTGTTTTCTTTGACGGCGAAGAAGGTCAGAACGCGCTGGGCGCGGGCGATGCCCGTTGGTTTGCATTGGGCTCACCCTACTTTGCGCAACATTTGTCCGAGATCTATCCGGGCAATCGGCCCAAGCGCGCCGTCGTCTTCGACATGGTCTGCTACAGAAAGTTGAAGCTGAAGCAGGAACCGATGTCGCTCGCATACGCACCGGACGAAGTGGCGAAATTCTGGAAGATCGGCGCGCGCCGGGCGCCCGCCATTTTCACCAGCAAACAGACGCGAATGGCTATCGGCGACGACCAAATGGCGCTCAACCAATCCGCTATTCCGAGCTTTCTGGTGATCGGGTTCGAATACGAACCATGGTTCAACACAACCAAAGACACGCTCGACAAATGTTCCGCCGAGACGCTCTCCGGCGTGGGGCGGACCTTGGTGGAGTATTTGAATACGCCTTGAGAAAGGCACGGCTCAATCAGATCAACACGGGGGTGATACCACAGCAGCGAAATCTGAAATAATATCACACTGTGATTCCCTCGGAGTCTTCAGCCGTTTTGTACAGCGCCCTGACTTGGCAGACTTATTTTGTGAACCGCTCGGGCAAAGAGCCGCTGCTGCGTTTTATTCTTGATGCACTCAGAATGCGAAGCTGCTCCATTGTTTTTGCAAGCGAACCGAATCGAGCGCCGTTCTACGTTGTGTTTGAGACGCCCGACGGAAATCGTCACGGTCTCCTGGCCTACGCGTTCTTTGCCAACTCCAAACCCACAAAGAACCGACCCAGAGACGAACACAGATTTCAAATCAAGTACGGCGGTAATCTCAAAGGAGTGCTTGAGGTCGCTGTTGATCCCCGCTCGTTGATCACGACGATATTTCTTGGAATCGATACAAAACGCAGTGTCTTTGTAGCTGCCGATCCGCTGATGAACGCACCTGCACCGATGTCTCGCTCTATAGAGTTCAAAGCCAATCATGTCGATCAGATAGTTTCGGCGGGTTGGACGGCCTGGGAGCGCGAGCGTCACGCGCCCAAGACAAAGAGTCGACCATCGGCAAAGCTGAATGAAGATTTGAGAACCGAAACCCTGGTAGGTGGCCGGCAGGATCGAATTCTTGATCTCATTTTGCTCGAGCGCGCTGCGAGCGGCCTTGACCCAGGCGAGCGTCATCTTGTGGCAGACAAGCTAAGCAAGCTCCCAAAGCGTTTGCCGAGACTTGGAGACTCACATCCGCTGCTTGATGAACTCGGTATCGAGTCGAGAGCGTTGCTTGATCTAATTGACGGCGCGAGTCGTCTCAAGATGGCGGTACGTGGATGGGTAGCCGAGAGACATCTTGCCGAAGTACTTGCGAAAATTCCGGGTATTACAGACTGCAAACGCTTAGAGGGTGACGGCCGTCCCGACATCTCGCTTCGTTGGAAGGGAGGGCCACCAATTCTCGTCGAATGCAAAAACACCCTTCGAGAGACCTATGCCGATGGCCGTCCAAAGGTCGATTTTCAGCGCACGAGGGCTGCAAAAGGCAACGCCTGCTCGCGCTACTACAAGGCTGGCGATTTTCCTGTGTTGGCTGCCTGCCTGCATCCAATCACCGAGAAATGGGAATTTCGCTTTGCACTTACAGCCGAACTACCTCCACACAAGACCTGTCAGGGGCGAATCACCAATAGTATCGGGGTATCAGAACCAGTCTTTACAGAGCGCCCCGAGATAGTGTTCACTAAATGTTCTTGACGGCCAAGGAACTGCGAAATGGGGAGGATAGCTTGGGGCTAAAGGTAATCTCGCTGTTCACCGGCGTGGGCGGGCTAGATTTTGGTTTTGAGACAGCAGGCTTCGATACGAGAGTCGCGCTCGACATGGATCCGGTAGCCTGTCGAACGCTTCGCTTAAATCGATCATGGCCTGTTATCGAAGCAGACCTCGGCAGCATCGACTCAAAGCAGATTTTGGATGCCGGTAATCTGCGGCCGGGCGAAACCGACGTCCTCATCGGTGGCCCTCCATGTCAGCCGTTTTCCAAATCGGGATATTGGGCGACAGGCGATGCAAAGCGTCTTGATGATCCGCGAGCCGACACGCTGACTCACTATCTTCGCGTTCTGCGCGACACACTGCCAAAAGCGTTCTTGCTGGAGAACGTTGCGGGACTCGCTTACCGAGGCAAGAGCGAGGGTATTGAAGCGATTCAACGCGGCGTTGCAGCTATCAATGCTAGTACTGGAACTGAGTACGCTCTTAGTGTTCGTTCACTCAACGCGGCCGAGTATGGGGTTCCTCAACTTCGCGAGCGCATATTTGTGATTGGCTCCCGAGATGGAGTGAACTTTCGATATCCAGACCCTACACACTTCCCGCACGAACGCCTTGTGTCTCAAAAGATCGGCGAGCCCTATCGAACGGCATGGGACGCTCTAGGAGATCTTGATCCCGAACCACAAGACGATGAACTCCTCATGAGCGGAAAGTGGGCGGATCTCTTGCCAACGATTCCCGAAGGTCAAAACTATCTTTGGCATACAGAGCGTGGTGGCGGTGAGCCAATATTCGGCTGGAGGCGGCGCTACTGGAGTTTTCTATTGAAGCTTTCAAAACGCCTACCGTCATGGACGATTCAAGCACAACCTGGTCCGGCGACCGGGCCGTTTCATTGGCGCAATCGCAAGCTTTCGCCTCCAGAGCTTGGGCGCTTGCAAACTTTTCCCGATGGCATCATTTACGACTGCCGCAGAAGTGAGATTCAAAAGCTGATCGGAAATGCTGTACCGTCAGCCCTAGGGGAGCTGCTCGCACGGGAGATCAGCGTTCAGCTAGTTGGGAAGTGCGCGATGGGAAAGCCTCTAACTTTGATCCCACCTCGGCGTGTCGATTCACCCAAGCTTGAGGCGATTCACCCACTACCCCATAAGTATCGCTCACTTGTCGGGGACGATGATGAGCATCCCGGAACTGGCAAGGGGCGTCGAGCCACAAGCCGTACCGCGGCGACAGTGTGATGACAGCGCCCGCAATGCACCCGCGAAATCCGCCAAGCCTGTCACTCCCGCTATAACCAGTGACGATCACACCGCGCTCAATTCGGCCTAGGGGCCCCTTGGTGGAATATCTCAGCGCGCCTTAGCGCGCGTTAAGTGCCAGCGCTCGCGCGCAACACGCGATCGGGTGCGGTGTCTTCGAGCCAGGCGTGGACTGCATCGGACGTCGCAACGCTCGCCGCCATCAGCTCTTCTACGAGGCGATTGACGGTTTCGGCGTCGTCGTCGTGGCAGGCTTTGTTCAGTTTCTGCGCCAGGGCGCAGACCTGCATCGCGCCGATATTTCCCGCCGTGCTGATGATCTCGTGCGCGTTGCGCGCGATGCCGTTGAGATCGCCATTGGCGTTCTGCTCGCGGATGCGTGCGATGTGGCTATCGGTGTCGAGCAGATAAAGCCGCAAGAGATCGCGCACGGCCGCCACCGGCAAAGCGTCCTGCAGCGTTGCCAGCTTCTCGCGATCCAACGCCGTCAAGGTGCCGATATCGGGATTGGCGCCTGCTAACGGGGGAACATTGTCCGGCGTCTCGAGCAGTGAAACCGGTTTTGGTAGCTTGTCCTCGATTTCTTTCGCCACCTCGGAAAGTTTCGCGAACAGGATTTCCGCCTGGACCGGCTTCGACACATAGTCGTTCATTCCGGCGTCGAGATATTCCTTTTCGGCGCCCACCATGGCATTCGCCGTCATCGCGATGATGGGGATGTCGCATTTCGGTTTTACCAGCGCGCGAATTTCGGCCGTGGCGCCGACGCCATCGAGCTCCGGCATCTGCACATCCATGAGCACCACGTCATACCTGTTGCGTTTGACGGCATCGACGGCCTGATGGCCGTTTTCCACCACTTCAACCGCATGACCGGCCTTTTGCAGAAGGGCGACGGCGAACTTCTGATTGATCTTGTTGTCCTCCGCCAGAAGGATCCGCAAAGGACGGGCTGCCGCCTTCTGTTTCGCCGTGTGTTTGGCGGCCTGATGAAGCGGAGCTTTTTCCTCGGCGGAGGCGCTGTAGACCCTGATGAGACAGTCCAGCAACTCGTGCTGGCGCACCGGCTTGTCCACCTTCGCGTCGAGAAGTGTCAGCGCGGATTTCTTGACGCCTTGTATGCCCGCCGAGGACACCAAAACCAGTTTCGTTTCGCTGAGCGAAGAATGGGCCCGGATGCGGGCGGCAAGTTCTTCGCCCGACATGCCAGGCATCATCTGGTCGAGAAAGACGATGTCGTAGGGCTTGCCCTTGTGCCAGGCGCGTTCGAGTTCGGCGAAGCCCTCGAAGCCGTCGCCCACGCCGGTGACCTTGACGCCATAGGCATCAAGCTGGCGTCCCAGGATTTCCAGATTGATCGCGACGTCGTCGACGATGAGAACCTTCAGATCCTTCAGATGGCCCGGCAGCGTATGCATGTCGGGCACCCGCGCACTCGAGCGCTCAAGCGAAAGCTCGAACCAGAAAGTGGAACCTTCGCCGACCCGGCTGGTGACCCCGATCTGGCCGCCCATCAACTCGACGAGCTGTTTGCAGATGGCAAGTCCGAGGCCGGTGCCACCGTAACGGCGGGTGACGGACGTGTCGGCCTGGCTGAATTTCTGGAACAGCCGCGCGCAGACTTTTTCGGGGATACCGACGCCCGAGTCCTTCACTTCGAAACGCAAATGCGAGATGCCGGTCACGTGATCTTCGATGCGTTGCACGACCACTTGCACCGCAACGCCGCCTTTGTCGGTAAATTTGATCGCATTGCCGATGAGATTGAGAATGACTTGGCGAAGACGCGTGGGATCGCCGCGATAGACGCCGCGAGCGGCCAGATCGACGAACACGCCCAGATCGATGCCTTTTTCCCGCGCCTTCGCGTCCATCAGCGAGATCGCGCTTTCGACGGTGTTCACCAGGTCGAAATCGATGTGCTCAAGCTCGAACTTGCCGGATTCGAGTTTGGAGATGTCCAGAATATCGTTGACGATGGCCAGCAGCACTTCGCCCGATTCGCGCACGACTTCGGCGCATTTGCGCTGTTCCTCGTTGAGCGGAGAATCCAACAACAGCCCTGTCATACCCAGAACGCCGTTCATGGGCGTTCTGATCTCGTGGCTCATATTGGCGAGGAAATCGGATTTCGCCCGGCTGCCGGCATCCGCCTGTTCCTTGGCAGCCATGAGCTGCAGCTTTGTCATTTCAAGTTCGTCGATGTAACGGCGCAGGCGCTCGGCTTCACCCGTCGCCAGGCGTTCCAGATGGTTGTCGACCAACGATCCTACCAGTCCGAGCGCGACAATCAGGAATGCAACAGCGGCGATCGCAATCGCCATCGCGCCCGGATTAAGCAACGCGTTGGACACCGCAATCGTGGGATTGGGCCGATAGACGACGGCGGCCATCGCGGTGAAATGCATGGTGACAATGGCGATGGTGAAGAGTCCGGCGCCGCCAAGCATGCCGCGCGATGACGTGCTGCGAATGACGATGCGCATCGCCACCGCCATCAGACCGATGCCGACGATAACGGAAGCCGCCACATATTCGAAATTCCACATCGCATCGGCCGGCAAACGCACGGCCGCCATGCCGACATAGTGCATCGCGCCGATCGCGGCGCCCGCCACTGCTCCACCCACCAACGGACCGAGGCGGCTGAGCGCGATCCAATATCCAAAGGCGCTCATGACAATGGCGATTGCGGCGGAAAGCAGCGTGAGCTCGGCGTTGTATTCAATGGCCAAGCCCACGTCGTAGGCCAGCATCGCGACGAAATGGGTCGCCCAGATTCCGCATCCAGCGACGACGCCGGCCGCGCCGAGCCACAACAGTTTGGTTCGACCCTCCGCGACCCGCGCGCGGCCGATCATGCTCATCGCCGTGGCGCAGGCGAAGAAACACAAAAGGCCCGCCAGCGCGACCAGCTTCAGATCGTGCTGTTCGGTGATGCAGCTGAGGACCCGCAACATGGGGGTAAATCTACAGAGGCTCGGGTTAACTCCTCGTCAATTCAAATGCACTCCTAAGGACGTTTTGGACCAGGGGCACTAACCGGAGGCGCGGGAAAGCCGCGCGGAACGGAAACCCGCTCGAAAAATGCAAGTTTGAGTTAACCTGTAGTTATCGTCCGGACCCTATTGTCGGAAATTCGAATTCTGCATGTGCCGTCAACAGGATGCGCACGCGAAACGGGCTGGGGCCAGCTGGGAATGACAGACGATTCGGACCTCCTTGAGCTTGCTACCGATAGCCGGCAGGCGACGGCACGTCCCAAGATTCCGGCCGCCAAGATTCACGTCCTCGGCCTTGCACCGTTGAAAGAAAAGCTGGGATCGAAGTGGGATCGTCTCTCTGGGCTGGTACACAAGCTTTTCGAGACTGCTATCGCGCGCGTGCAGGGCCCGTCGGATCACTTTCTTAAGCTCAACGAGCTTTCCTATGCGGTGACATTCCACGATTTGTCGTTGGAGGCCACTAATCTGGCGTGCGTTTCGGTCGCCAGGGAAGTCTGTCAATTGCTCTTCGGAAACCAAGTCGACGAAATCTCAGTGCGCAGCATCGTCGCGGCGATTGCAGAATCCGCTTTTGTTGAGCACGCAAACGCAATCGACATGATCGACAAGATAATCGAGCAGCACGGCACGGAAACAGTCGTGACCCAAAGCGTGCAATCGGGCTCGATCGAACCCGTGATCGCCATCGCCGGCCAAGTGCCCAAGCCGGCTCTTTCTTTGCTCAAACAAATCGAAAAGGCCCACGCGCTGGTGTCGCCGCTGGGATTGAAACTCGGCTTCTTTCCCGTCTGGGAACTGCACAAGGGCGAAAGCAACTCACTGTTCCTCGCCCCGTTCCGCTGGAAGGCAAACCAGGTGACGGTCAGCGGTCGACGTGCGCTCGATTCGGCGAGCGAAAAGCAGATCGGTGAGATTGAAATCGCCCTGCTCGGCGCCGCGGCGGCTTATGCGGAGCGTATCTGCGACGTCGAAAAAGTTTGCGCCGTCGGCGTTGGCGTAAGCTACGAGACATTATCCAGCTTTCAGTCGCGTATTCGATACGTCACCGCGCTTCAAAAAATCAAACCGCCGTCGTCGTCTCCCATCCTGCTCAAGATTGAGCAAGTTCCCTCAGGCGTGCCACTGGCGCGTATCGCCGAGCTTGTCGCCATGCTGAAGACGCCAAACGTGCGCTTCACAGCGGAATTCGTGCCACTCCCGGCCATCCCGCAGATCAATATCCGCTTGGGCGCCATCGGAGTGGGCGGCGCGCTGACCCCAGGCATCGATCTGGAAAGTGCCGCAAAAGTCGTCGAAAGACTCGCACGCCAAATCGCTGGCCAAAAGCTCTTCACATTCCTCGATCGGCTCGATACCGACGAACTCCTGGACATCGCCAGCCAGTATGGCGTGCGCTTCGGCACCGGCGCCTTTCTCGGCATGGGGCACTATACGGGATTGGAAGAGGTGCCGAGTTTTCCGCTCACCCTCGCCACGAGCAGATCCAATCCGCCCTTTCGGAACAAACTTGCAGATCATTGACGGCGCTCAACGACCGACCGCATCGCTGGAATGATCGTCTCCCGGTAACCGATGGAAAGTTCAGCCGTGAGCGCGCCTTCAAGAACCGAAATCGTCAAAATCCTCGATGAAGCCGACGACATGACAATCGCCGCTCATGATTCGGTACTCGACCGCACCAAAGATTTCGGACACACCGATCTCGTCAACGTCTGATGCCCGCAGCAGCACGCGCCGGCGTAGCGTACTTTGCGATTGTATTCGCGCTGGGCTTCGCGCTGGGCACTTTGAGAGTAACGGTCTTGATACCGCGCCTGGGAGAACTTGGCGGCGTGTCGATCGAACTGCCGGTCATGATTGCCGCATCGTTTGCGATCTGCGGCGCACTCATCAAACGCTTCACCGTTTCGGCTGCGTATGAAGCGCGCCTCGTCATGGGCGTCGTCGCCTTTGCGCTTTTGATGATCGCGGAATTCGCCGTCTCGACGTTCATTTTCCAGCGCGGAGCGAACGAATTCGTCGCGAACCTGACCACACTTGCAGGCGCTCTCGGCCTTGCCGGGCAGATTTTGTTCGCTCTCATGCCGCTGCTTCGCAAGGCGTCGTGACAGCTTGACATCGCGGAGAGTTATGGAGGTGCGCAATCTCATCACGACAAGTGAGTCGTTTTTGCGTTTTCGCTCATCCGCCGTTCCCAATTAGAACCGCCAAAATCAGCGTCGTCACGAACTGCACATGAATGACAATATGGAAAAGGTTGGGCCTCGGATTGTCGCCGCAAGCGGGCAACAATTGATAAGTGCTGGCGTACAAGTACCACATCGTAATCGCCGACAGCACCGCGATTCCGCAATAGGCCAGCCAATAACCTCTCGCCAATAGTGGTGCGGGGCCGTTTCGGAAATACAACCAAACCAAACGCGACACCGGGGAAAACGCTATTGGCCAACGTGGCGAGCCATGGCTTTCGCGTTCCGATAACGGCCCGCACCTGGCGGCCTTGCGTCCAGCCCGAAATATCCAGCAGATCGTGCGAGCAACCGACAACCAGCTGCACGAACAGTGGTGCGAGAAAAATCGTTCGCAACGGGCCGGCCGACATCGGATGCCCCGATTTTAGGTGCCTCGGCTTTAGTTCACTCGTGCCAACCTTTGACAGTTCCCCTACGCCAAGGCTTCGGCGGATACCCTTCGTTGACTCCAACGCCAGTGGCTTGCCAAGGCGGAGCTGCGCGGTCGGAGGCCCGGCTTCATTCGCTACGCGAACTACGCCGCGGCTGTCTCCGCTGCCGTGCAGCGGAGATTGGTGGGCCTGCCAGGACTCGAACCTGGGACCAGACCGTTATGAGCGGCCAGCTCTAACCAGCTGAGCTACAGGCCCCACCGTGGGCGTTCCTAGCAGGATTTCTTCGAAGGCAAAAACCCAAGCGGGCCCTCAAAATCCACGACAATCCGCGACGTGTCTCGCGGATGTGTGAACGGCTATGATGGCTTGGTCCATCATTCGCCGCGCGCCAGCCGCTTTTTTGCCGCGCGGCGCTTCCATCTATCACTAGCAACCGGGGAGACCACCCAATGAGCACTCGCCTTTCGACGTTCCTGCGCGGCGGAGCGGCGCTTGCCGCGCCGGCCATTTTGCTTGCCCTCTTCGCAGCCCCCATAGCGCTCAAAGCCGATGCCGGCGCCGCGGCCACGCCGCGGCTCGTGACCGTATCGGGCGAAGGCGACGTGAAAGCGACGCCCGATCAGGCGACGCTGTCGGCCGGCGTGGTGACGCAGGAGAAAACCGCAGCCGACGCACTTGCGTCAAACGCGCGGGCGATGAACGAAGTGTTCGCGACGCTCAAGAAGCTCGGCATTCCCGATCACGCGATCCAGACCTCCAACTTTAGCGTCCAACCGCAATATGAGCCCTATGACGCCAACCGAACCCAGCCACCGCGTATTGTCGGTTATCAGGTTTCCAACACCGTGAATGTGCGAGTGGACGATCTGAAGAAGCTCGGCCCTTCGTTGGATGCGCTGGTGGCGGCGGGATCGAACCAACTTGGCGGCGTCGCATTCTCGATCAAGAACCCCAAGCCGCTGCTTGCACAGGCGCGCGAGGACGCCGTGAAGGACGCGATCGAGCGGGCGCAGACCTATGCGCACGCCGCGGGCATCACGCTTGGACCGATCGTCTCGATCCAGGAAGGCGGCGCCGAACCTCCGCCGCGGCCGGTCTATGCGATGGCCATGAAACAGGGTGCGGATTCCACGCCCGTGGCGCCTGGAGAAGAATCGGTGTCTGCCAGCGTGACGATCAGTTGGCAGATCAAGTGAAGCTTCGACCCTCCCTCGGGAGGGTCGAAGAATTCGAGCGTAGCGAGAATTCTTCGGGGAGGATCAGGAAGGACAATCTCCTTTCCGCATCCTCCCCGAAGCGCTTCGCGCTTCGACCCTCCCAAGGGAGGGTCGTTATTATTTCTTCTTCGCTTCGATCCGGTCGATTTCGTCCATGATTTTGTTCATGCGCGCGATCAACGCCTGATAGGGGGCCGGCGTTGCCATATCGAGACCGGCCTTCTTATAGAGTTCGTAAGGGTAGTCCGAGCCGCCTGCTTTCAGCATGGTGATGAAACGATCGCGCGCCGGTGCGCCTTCGTGCTCGATGGCATCGGCGAAGGCCGCCGCGCCTGCCATCGAGGTCGAGTACTGCCAGACGTAGAAGCCATAGTAGAAGTGCGGGATGTAAGCCCATTCCACGCAATAGGCCGGATCGATCTTCATCACGCCTTGCGCATCGCCGTGATATTTTTTCAGCAGATCGCAGTAGAGTTCCGTCATGCGCGCGCCGGACAGCGTCTTGCCCTTCTCGATCTCCTCGTGAATGGCAAGCTGGAATTCGGCAAACATGGTCTGGCGGAAGAAGGTGCCGCGGATCAACTCCAGGCCCTCGCCGAGATAATAGAGCTTTTCGTTGTCGTTGGCGGCGTGGGCGACCATGTAGTCGTTCAGCAGCATTTCGTTGGAGATCGATGCGGTCTCCGCGGTGAAGGTCGAATAGTTCGACGTTTCGTAGGGCTGGTTCGCCATGGTGAGCAGCGTGTGCACCGCATGGCCCCATTCGTGAACGAACGTCGTCAGCGATGAATAGTCGTCGTTGTGGTTGAGGTGCAGAAAGGGATGCACATCATAGGCTGAGCCGTTCATATAGGCCCCCGGCGTCTTGCCCTGGCGGGGATAGACATCCATCCAGTTGCCGTCGAAGCCCTTCTTCAAAAGCTTCGTGTAGTCGGGACCATAGGCCGCGGTGACCTCCAAGCCGATGCGTTCGGAATCCGCGACCGTGAAAGTAAGCGGATGATCGAGTTTGAACATCGCCGGATAGATATCGTAGTAGCGCAGATCGTCTTTGATGCCGAGCAGCTGTTTGCGCATCTTCAGATAGCGATACATCGTGGGAAGGCTCGCATTGGCCTGCGCTACGAGCTGGCGATAGACGGCGTCGGGCATGTTGTCCGTAAACAGCGCCGCCGAGAGCGCGGTGGGGAAATTTCTCACTTTGGAAGTGAATTCCTCGCCCTGCACCTGCGTCGTCAAATTCTGGCCGAGCGTGCCTTCATATTTCTTGAAAGAACTCCAGATCGTGTCGAACACCTTCTTGCGCGTGGCGCGATCGGGAGATTGTCGATATTTGGTGTAGGCGGCCTGGTCGAGGCGCACCTTCTTGCCGTCGATTGTAATGGTCTCGAAGGGAAGCTCGCCGCTCGCAAGCACCTGATAGATGTTGTTGGGCTGCGCCAGCACGTTGCCGGCGGCCGCGATGACACCTTCGGATTCCGCGCTCAATGTGTGAGACGCGGAGCGCAGCGTGTTATCGAGATAGAAGGCGAAGCGCTTGGCCAGTTCGGGCGACTGCTGCTCGAACTTGCGCACTTTGTCGGCGCCGACGGCTAGGATTTCCGGCGTGATCCAGGCCGTCTTCTCGCCGATCAGGGTCGCCAGCGCGCCGGCCGATTGCACACGTTCCTGGTTGGCGGCAACGCGCACATCTTCATCGCCTTTGAGCGATGCGTAAACGGAAAGCCGATTCGTTTCCTTGTTCACATGGCTGACCGCATCGAGCGCGATCAGCATGTCTTTGGCGCTCTTGCCAAGCGTGCCCTTGTACTGGTCGAGCTTCTCGGCTTCGGCCTTGATCTGGTCGTGCTCGGCACTCCACGCTTCGGGCGATGCATAGAGATCGCTCAGATGCCAACTGGGCGCGGTGTCTGTCTTGGCGGGCGCCGCGGGCGCCGCATGCGCGCCATCATAGGCAAGACCGTTGAATGCCAGAGCAACAAAGGCGCTTGCCGCGAACAGGATATTTTTCATGCAGTTCCCCCCTGAGGGCTCCCCAATGCTCGACCGGGCTTAACCGCCCGTGGCGGTGGCGTCATATCACGGCCGCGTGAGAGATGTTGAATCGCGTACGTGCTGCGATGCACACCAAGCCGCCGGCATTGCGCGAGCCGCTGGGACGCAGGGCTTCCATACCTGATTGGCAATCGTCTCCGCTGGGCGAAACGCTTCAGTATCTCGCCATGATCGATGACGCCCCTGCACCCTCTGCTCCGGTGGCTTGTCTCACTGCGGGCTTGCGCGCGATCTCGCTGATCGAATTCCTGATCGGCGGCGCTATCGTCATAGGACATAACGTCTTTCATGTCGTGCCGAACGAAGTACCGATTCTGTTCGTGTTGGGCATTGTCTCCATCCGCTTGCGCGAGGGGAGTTTTCGCGCCCTCGGCTTGGGCCGTCCCAAATCCTGGTGGCTGACGATCCTGATTGCCGTCGTGACCGCGGCCATCGTCATTGCGGTGGGCCAATTCGTCACCGATCCCCTCGCCAAGACACTGGGCCTTGAAGCGACGCACGCCGTGAAGAAGGAATTCGGCTCCATCAAGGGCGACATTTGGGTAGCCGCGGAATATCTGGGGCTGGTGTGGACCTTCGCCGCGTTCGGCGAAGAGATCGGCTATCGCCGCTATTTGATCGGCCGCGCGGCGGATATCGGCAACCGTTCGCCCATCGCCTACACCCTGGCGCTTGTCGCGGTTTCCGTCCTGTTCGGCTTCGGCCATTTCTATCAAGGGCCGGCGGGAATATTCACCACGGCCTGCGACGGGTTCATGATCGGCACGGCCTATCTGCTTGCCAGGCGCAATCTCTGGGTCGCGGTGCTGGCGCACGGCCTCATCGACACGTTCGCAATCGCGATCCTGTTTCTCGGTCTTGCCGACTAGGTTCCGGTTCCCACCTTCGGTTCTTCACTCACAGATTGCTCCGCAGCGACGTGGCCCGCTAACATCGCCGGCAACGCACCGATCCGGCTTGGTGCGAACAGTCCTCAGCCAGCAGGGATTTGACGAAAGCGCGATGCCCAAAAATCCTTTTTTTGAAGAATGGTCCACGCCTTTCGCCGCGCCGCCGTTCGGGCGGATCAAACCGGAACATTTTCCCCCGGCCTATGAGCGCGCGCTTTCGGCGCACAAACAGGAAGTCGCGCGGATCCGCCAAGACAAAGACGCGCCGAGTTTCGCGAATTCCATCGTGGCACTGGAAGAAAGCGGGCAGCTGTTGCGCCGCGTCGAGGGCGTATTCTCGAATTTGGCGTCCGCCGACACCAGCGATGCGCTGCAGGATATCGAACGGGACATGGCGCCGGTGTTGGCGAAACATTGGAACGAAATTCATCTCGACGCGGAACTGTTCGCGCGCGTCGACAATCTGTTCGCCCGCAAGGCGGAACTCGCTCTCGCGTCCGAAGAGTTGCGCGTGCTCGAACGCTATCACCTCGACTTCGTGCGCGCGGGCGCCAAACTCGATCCCGCCAAGAAAGAGCGCCTCGCCCAAATCACCGAGCGGCTCGCGCTGCTGGGCACCGAGTTCGGGCAGAACGTTCTGGCCGACGAGCAGGACTATGTGCTCGCGCTGAACAAAGAAGATCTGGCGGGACTGCCGCAAGACGCCATCGCCGCGGCGGCAGAAACCGCAAAAGCGCGCCAGACGGACAAGCCCTATGCCGTAACCACCTCGCGCTCCAGTGTCGAACCTTTCCTGCAATTTTCGACGCGCCGCGATTTGCGGGAAAAACTGTTCAGGGCCTGGATGGCTCGCGGCGGCAACGGCAATGCGCACGACAATACCGCGGCGATCGCCGAAACCGTGAAGCTGCGCGCCGAACGGGCAAAACTGCTCGGCTACAAGACCTTCGCCGATTACAAGCTCGCCGACAGCATGGCGAAAACCCCAGCCGCTGCCCGCGCGCTGCTCGACCGCGTGTGGCAACCGGCGCGAAAGCGCGCGTTGGAAGAACGCGATGCGCTGCAGGCGCTGGTGGCCGAGGAAGGCGCCAACTTCAAGCTCGCGGCCTGGGATTGGCGCTACTACGCCGAGAAATTGCGCAAGGCCCGCTACGATCTCGATGAGGCGGAAATCCGCCCCTATTTCCAGCTCGACAAAATGGTCGAAGCCGCGTTTTACACGGCGAGGCGGCTGTTCGGGCTTTCCTTCGCCGAGCGCAAGGACATTCCCATCTATCATCCCGATGTTCGCGCCTGGGACATCTCGCGCGACGGCAAGCATCTTGGCCTGTTCTTCGGCGACTATTTCGCGCGCGCTTCAAAGCGCGGCGGAGCCTGGATGAGTTCGTTCCGCGAGCAGGAAAATCTCGGCCGCGCGGTCACGCCGCTGATCGTCAATGTCTGCAATTTTCCCAAAGCCAATCCGGCGCTGCTGAGCTTCGACGAAGCCAAGACCTTGTTCCACGAATTCGGCCATGCACTGCACGGACTTCTGTCCAATGTGCGTTTCCCGCGTCTGGCGGGAACCAGTGTGGCCACCGATTTCGTCGAACTGCCGTCGCAGATCTTCGAACATTGGCTCGAGGAGCCGGCAGTCGTCGAACGCTTCGCCGTCCACCATCAAACGGGCAAGTCGATGCCCAAGGCGCTGCTGGAAAAGCTCATCGCGGCGCGCAACTTCAATCAGGGTTTTGCGACAGTGGAATTTCTCGCCTCCGCCTTTGTCGACATGGATTTTCACGCGCTCGAAGATGCCAGCACCGTCGATCCCGAGCAGTTCCAGCGCGCAACCTTGGCGAAGATCGGCATGCCGCAAGAAATTGCGATGCGCCACGCCAGCGCGCATTTCCTGCATATCTTCACGGGCGACGGTTATTCCGCGGGCTATTACAGCTATCTGTGGTCGGAAGTGCTGGACGCCGACGGCTTCAAGGCGTTCCAGGAAA
This sequence comes from Pseudomonadota bacterium, assembly GCA_016201105.1. Lineage (GTDB taxonomy): Bacteria > Pseudomonadota > Alphaproteobacteria > Micropepsales > Micropepsaceae > Rhizomicrobium. The sequence continues at coordinate 380 of JACQDN010000057.1, read as the reverse complement.
AAGGCGACGCTTTCGATCCCGCCACCGCAAAGAAACTGCACGACTTCGTCTATTCCGCGGGCGGCACACGTGACTATGCCGAAGCTTTCCGCCTGTTCCGCGGCCGCGATCCGGACGTCGAGGCCATGTTGGAGGGCCGCGGTCTGAAGGCGGCCTGAATAGTACGTCTGTCACCTCCCCCTCGCGGGGAGGTCGAAAAATCCGTAGCGCAGCGAAGGATTTTTCGGGTGGGGGGGGAAGTGGCCGGCATTGCGCTCTATTCTTCAACACTTCCCCCCGCCCGAAATTTGCTCCGCAAATTTCGACCTCCCCACAAGGGCATAGGCGCTAACATAGGATTTGTAGGGATTGGGGCGTTCGCCGACGCGAGGACTCGTGCA
>JACQDN010000056.1 GCA_016201105.1 Pseudomonadota bacterium | reverse complement strand
GGCGAGGCCGACGCGCATTCTTCCAATCACCTCCCCCTCGCGGGGAGGTCGCAATTTGCGCAGCAAATTTCGGGTGGGGGGAAGCGTCAAGGAACAGAGCGAACCATCGACCACTTCCCCCCACCCGAAAAATCCTCCGCTCTGCTCCGGATTTTTCGACCTCCCCGCGAGGGGGAGGTGAAATATTTTCGCGATCCCCCCGGCACCCTCGACGCGAGCGAAGTCGCCGAAGCAACTCTCTCCGCTCTCGGCCGCGGCGCTCTCGTCATCCCCGGCGCGGTCAACTGCCTCGCGCGCTTCATCCTCGGCCGGATGCTCTCCCGCCGCGCGGCGATCGCCATCATGGCGCGCTCGACGAAGGAGCTGTCGTGAGTATTGCTGGCTTCTTCGCCCCCGCCATCGTCGTCGCGCTGATCACGCTGCTGCATCTCATCGTCCCCGCCCGCAGCGTCGACGGCTATGTCATCGATCCCGCCACCCAGAAACCCTTTCGCTATCGCCTCAACGGCCTCATCGTCTACGCCCTCACGATCGCGCTCTGGGCGCTCGCCTGTTTTTCGCATCTCCTCGCCTGGGACTTCTTCTGGACGACGCGCTGGGAGGGCCTCGCCGGCGCCTGCGTTCTCGGCCTGATCTTCACGCTCGCCGTCGTCCTCACCGCGCCGCCCACCGCAAAAGGCCTCCTCGCCGATCTCTTCCTCGGCCGCGCCGCGAACCCGCAATGGTTCGCAAAACGCATCGACGCCAAGATGTGGCTCTACCTCGTCGGCGCCACGATGCTGGGCCTCAACCTCGCGTCCTTCGCGATGCATCACCGCCTCGCATTCCCGTACGATCCCTCACCGGGCGTCACGCTCTATGTCGCGCTCTTCACGTTTTTCCTCGCCGAATATCTCTTCTTCGAGCGCGTGCATCTCTACACCTACGATTTCTTCGCCGAACGCGTCGGCTTCAAGCTGGGCTGGGGGTGTCTGGTCTTCTATCCTTATTTCTATGGTATCGGCCTGTGGGCGGTCGCGGACTTGCCCAACCCGCACACGCCAACGCCGATGCTGGCCGCCGCCGCGATCCTCTTCTTCCTCGGCTGGTCGCTGGCCCGCGGCGCCAACATGCAGAAATACGCCTTCAAGCGCGATCCGGACGCCAAATTCCTCGGCCTCATCGCGCCCGAGGCGCTGAGCGACGGCAAGAACAAGCTCCTCGTAAGCGGCTTCTGGGGCGCCGCGCGCCACATCAATTATCTGGGCGAGCTGCTGATGGCGACCGGCCTCACGCTCGCGCTCGGCTATCCCGGTCACCTCGCGCCCTGGCTCTATCCGCTCTACTACGTAGCGCTGCTCATCCCGCGCCAAATCGACGACGACCGGCGCTGCGCCGCGAAATACGGCGCGTTGTGGCAGGACTACGTGAAGCGCGTGCCGTACCGCATCGTGCCCGGGGTGTATTGAGAAGCCTCGCAGTAATTTCCCATGTTTCTTGCAATTAGAACAATTAGGGAACATACTTCTAAAGGCTGAGTTGACGCCGCCAGTCGAGAAATCAGGCGATTTGCCTGAAATATCGAGAGAGACAAGAGGATATCTCTTATTATCATGCTAGAGTATAGAAGAAGTATCTTATTGATTTATAAAATAATATAAGACATATCTTATATCATGATTACCCCTGCCCAACAGCTCGACAAGCGCTTTGAAGATCTAAGACCCCTCGTTGCGATGGCCCATCGGCCTTCGCGCGGTTGGGTGCGCGCCCTCCGAGAAGCGCTCGGCATGACCACCGGGCAATTGGCAAAGCGCATGCGCGTGAAGCAGCCGCGCGTGAACGAGCTTGAGCGCGCTGAGCAAGAAGGAAAGACCACTGTTCAATCGCTCGAACGCGCCGCCGAAGCGATGGGCTGCCGCCTCGTCTATGTGCTCATCCCGCAAAAGTCTCTGGTCGAAACGCTCCATCAGCGCGCCTCGCTGGTTGCCGAGCAGCAGCTTTCTTCGGTGGAGCAAAGCATGCGCCTCGAATCTCAGGGCGTCCTGAATCCCTTGGTTCGCGAGCAAATGAAAGCGGGCCTTGTACAGCAACTTCTGCGCAAGCCTGCAAGGCTATGGGATGAAGCGTGAGCGACCCGCTTGGCGAAGCCAAAGGGGCCACGCTCTTATCGCCGGAAGAGCGCGAGGGGCTCATCCCATCGCACATCACGCTGCACAGCGAACTCAACGAACTTGAACAGCAGAATATCCTCGAGGCCGTCACCGGCTTCTTTTCCCGCCGCCGCGATCCGCTCAGCGAAGAGTTCGCGCGGGCTTTGCACCGCCGCATGTTCAACCGAGTTTGGAAATGGGCCGGCACCTATCGCACTTCCAACAAGAATATCGGCCCGGACTATTGGGAGGTGCGCACGCAGCTGCGCCAAGTCTTCGACGATGTGCGCTACTGGATTGAACACAAAACATACTCGCCGGACGAAATCGCCATGCGTTTCCATCGCAGCATTGTATGGATTCACCCGTTCCCAAACGGCAATGGCCGCTGGTCCCGCCTGATGGCGGACATGCTCGCCATACGCCTCGGCCGGAAATCTTTTACCTGGGGCGGGAGCACGCTGCGCGCGCACGACGACACGCGAAAGCGCTACATCGATGCGCTGCAAGCCGCCGACAAGCATGATTTCGGGCCGTTGCTCGCGTTCGCCCGATCATGAGCGAGAAAAAAATAAATCAGGCGCTGACGAAATAGCGCGACTCCATGGCGATTTTCCACGTGTTGAGCGCGAGCTCGATCCGATCACGGCCGCGGCTGGCGCGCGAAGAGCGCGAGAGCGGCCTAGCCCCCTTCTGGCCTCCGCGCCCCACTTCGCCCACACTCCACCTCGCATTCTTGAAAGCCCTCCCCCGATGTCGCGCGCGGCGCGTCTCCTGGATCTGCTGCAGGCCTTCCGGCGCCATCGCAGGCCCGCGACCGCGGCGGCGCTCGCCGAGAAGCTTGGCGTCTCGCAGCGCACGCTCTACCGGGACATCGCGACGCTGCAGGCCCAGGGCGCGCTCATCGAAGGCGAAGCGGGCACCGGCTATGTCCTCAAGGAAGGCCATTTCCTGCCGCCGCTGTCGTTCTCCGACGACGAGATCGACGCGCTCGTCCTCGGTCTGCGCTGGGTGACGCGCAACACCGATCTGGCGTTGGCACAAGGCGCCTTCGAAGCGCTCGCCAAGATTGCCGCCGTCTTGCCGGCGGACATGCGTATGGCGCTTGAGAGCGAGCGCGTGTTCGCGGCCACCGACCGCGTGGTGCCTGAGGCCGTCATCGATGCCAACATCCTGCGCGACGCCATCCGCCGCTCCCGCAAGCTGCGCCTGACCTATCGGGGCGGCGAGGGTTCCGTCAGCGAGCGCATCGTCTGGCCGCTGGCGCTCGCGTTCTTCAACGACGTCTGCCTGGTGATTGCCTGGTGCGAGCTGCGGCAAGACTTCCGCCACTTCCGCGCCGACCGCATCGTCACCGCCACTCCGACGTCCGAACGCATCCCCAAGCCCCGCCGCGCGCTCTTGCAGGAATGGCAAAAGCGCGAAGGGCACGGGTCTGAGTAGTGCGAATCTGACAGTTCGCACCCCACAGACCGTCATGGCCGGGCGGCGCGTACCCCGGACTTGTTCCGGGGGGAGCGCGTCCCGGCCATCCATGAACACCCATGTGCATCGCCTAGCGCGAACCTGCCCGCATCGAGATCACGGATGGCCGACACGCCTGCGCTTCGCTCCGGCCGGTCGGCCATGACGAGAAGTGGAGGATTCATTTGTCAGGCTTTCTCCACTGGGCGTGAACGCTGCTGACGGAATCTGTCAGAGCCGTGGATCATGGTCTGCCCGCACAAGGAGACAGCCCATGATCAAATTCGCTCTGCCGCTTGCAATGCTTCTGGCTTCGACAAGCGCGATGGCCGCACCGGCGCCAAAAGAGCTCGCGCCCGCAAAGCCCGTGCCCACCAACTTCGTCGAGTTCAAGGTCCGCGATGTGGCGCGGGCGAAGACGTTCTACGGAGCGATCTTCGGCTGGTCGTTCGACGATTACGGCCCCAATTATGCAAGCTTCATGAGCAACGGCATGGGCGGCGGCTTTGCCGCGAACGCGGGCGCGCCCACGCCGGGTGGTCCGCTGATGGTGTTTCACGTCGACCATCTGGCGGACACACTCGCCCGCGCCAAAGCGGCCGGCGCCGACATCGTGAAACCGATCTTCTCCTTCCCCGGCGGCAAGCGTTTCGAATTCCGCGATCCGGACGGCTACTTGGTCGCGGCCTGGACGCAAGAATGACTCCACCTCCCCGCAAGCGGGGAGGTCGGCGCTCGTCGCGCAGCGACGAGCCGCCGGGTGGGGGAAGTCTCGAAGGATGCATGGGGAGGTCAAAATATGCGGAGCGAAATTTTGGGTTTGGGGGGAAGCGTCAAAAGCGGGTTGAAATTCGCTTCGCGAATTTCGGGCGCAGACGGCGACAACCTCGCATCGATGTCCACCTCCCCCTTGTGGGGAGGTCGGCGCTCGGCGCGAAGCGACGAGCCGCCGGGTGGGGGAAGTCGCTTGCACCAGTGCACTCACTTACCCCACCCGCTGATGCTCGCTTCGCTCGCACAGCGACCTCCCCGCAAGCGGGGAGGTGGAGTTCCATCTGAACGTGTTTTACTCAAGGAGCCCCACCCATGCCCCACATCCCCGCCAACCTCCAAAAAATTGTCGAGAAAGCCGCCCCCCTCGAAATCGAGCTCCGCTGCAAGCCGATGTTCGGCGGCATCGGCGCCTACGCCTTCGGGCGGATGTGCATGTCGCTCTCCGATGTGGGGCTCGCGCTGAAGCTCGGCGAGGCGGAGCGCCAGGCGCTACTCCGCCTCAAAGGGGCCAAGCCCTTGCAATACGCGCCGGACGCGCCGCCCAGCAAATCCTATGTGGTGGTGCCGGACGCGATGCTTTCGGACCTGAAGATGCTGCAGTCCTGGATCGCAAGATCCGCGGATTTTGTGCGGACGCAGGAACCGAAGCACAGGAAGAAGTGAGCGCACGCGGGGCTGGAGAAGGGCAAGTTCGTCCGGCCTGCGACGGAGAACGAAGAAGCCGTCAACCTAGTCAACGCCGCCTATGCGCGGCTGCGTCCGATGGCCCATTCCAATGTGCTCGATCCCGACCATCCCTACAAGCGGATCGTCGTCGGTCCGGGACTGGTGCGCGCGGTGGCGGAGCGTGCAGCTTCGCCGCCCGTCTCTCCGCCGACCCGTTAAACCCGTATTGTCACCCGAGCATGTCGTTCACGGAGCTGCGCGATGCCTCGCCGCAGCCGAGCGGGAAGGCGACGGTGCAGTATTTTTCGGAGCGGTTTTCGGAATTGCCGACGGCCGCGGCGCGTGTTGCACGGAACGGTGATGATCGCTTGCTCGCGGCGGCGCGGCGGATTGCCGGTTTGGCTGGTCGTGCAAAACTTGAATTCGGTCGAGCACGGATATAACGCGAAAAAAAAGGGCGAAGATCACGCCAACGGTTGCTATCGCGGTGGACTGAACCTGCTTTATGGGTAAACCGTCTAGTTAGGCCACTAGTTGAGACGTACTCTTCTTGAGACCGAGATTTGCGATTTTGCTAAACTCTCCATCTCGCTGACTTAGCTCATCGAACGTACCTTCTTCCACAATTGAGCCTTCACTCATGACGACGATGCGGTTCGTTTCTCTCAGTGCTTCCAGTCGATGCGCGACAACAATCGCTGCCACGCCAACAAAATGTGAGCGGAGATTTTGAATTAGCTGCCATTCGCGCTTGTAGTCGAGCGCGGATGTAGCTTCGTCGAGTACGATCAGAGAGGGGTGACGAAGAAAAAGACGCGCGATGGCCAGTCTTTGCTGCTCGCCCCCACTGAGATTACGCCCCAGCTCTTCCACGTGTTCGTCAAGACACGACAGTCCGCGCACCGCATAGCGGTCATGAAGACCCGCTTTCTCAAGAGCATCGAGCAGTGCGAAATCATTTCCGTTCTTCGTTGAGGAACCGTAGATAAGATTCTCGCGGACCGTTCCCCTAACTATGTGTGGATGCTGGCTGACGTATCCTACGCGATCCCAAAACTCGGATTTTACTGCGTTGCGCACCTCGACCCCAAAAACCTCCAATTCTCCTGTGTAGTTTGGGGTGAGCCCAAGGACAATCTTAAGAAACGAGCTCTTGCCGCAGCCGCTTCCGCCCGCGATTCCAACCCATTCGCCAGGCAAGACTGACATATTGACGCCACGAATGAGTTCACTCTCTCCGCGTTTGTCGCTCATCGCGACAAATCGAAGATCATGAGCTCGAACGATCGGAGTATTCTCAAGAACTTGGGGAAGGCTTAATACCCCAGGCATGCCGCGATCAGGTTTCAGGTTGTAAAGGTCGGCTAGTTGTCCGACCTTCATGAATCCCTCAAACCCTTCATCGATAATTCTGTGCAACTCTCTAAGTGGGGCAGCGACAGACCCAAAGAGTAAAGTTAAAGCAAGCACGTCACCCTTTGTGATGAATCCATGTTCAGCCTGCCACACTCCAATTCCGAAAACGATGACAAGACCCAAGCCTTCAAGCACTTGCTTTGCGCTGTCGAACCTCATCATTGCTTTGTGATGCACAAATTCCTGGGAACGAAGTTGCTCGGAGAGGAGATCGGTCTTCGCCCCTTCACTTTCGATACCTCCGGCGGCACGCACGTAGTCCAGCCCCATCAAAACTTCATTGAGATTGGCCGAGACCTGCTCTTTTGCGCCGAATAGCGACAGACGAATGCCCTTTTGTGTGAGCACCTGCCAGAGGGTGATTGCGAAGGTTACTCCTGCGATTCCAGCCATTACTCCGAAGACAAGACCGCTCCTAGTGAACGTGAATACGAGAGCTATCAAGGCGAGGGCAACCGTGGGCAAGAAGTCCATAAACAAGAGTTTTACAAGTTTGATAAGTCCTTCCAGGCTCCGATTGATCCGTACGTTAAGCCCACCTATGCGTTCGCCCCAAAATTCCGAAAGGTCGAGATGCAAGAGGAATCTGGAAAGACTGCGGAGCTCATCCCGTTCCAACTGGCATGCGGTACGCTCCACAGCAAACTTGCGTACAAAGGTCAGAGCCTCGCGCGCTAAATAGCTCCCGAGGAGCATCAACAAATAGGGAAGCGTCCGTTGAAAGGAATCGAGGTCGCGACTTACGACCTTGTCAACAATTACGCCGCTGAGCAGCGCGGGCACGTTTGCCGCAAACGCGGCAGCGAGCATGACGACAAACGCAAGCAAGAGCCAAGCGAAATTGCTCCCGAGGAGTCGCGAAATCAGCAGACGAATACCCGTCAATCGTTGCAGTGAGTGATTTGATGCGACACTGTGCATGATCTAATCCCTCCTAATTATTTTTGCCGAAAATTTTCACCGGTGCGTTGGATTGTGCGTTCTGGATCAGAAACTCAAGAACGTCGTGTAAGCGATGTAGAACAACAGCATCGCGACAGACGTGACGATGCCGAAGGCAAAGTAGGAACTAAAGGTGACTTCAAACCCTCTACGGCGACCCGATTCGGCCCACAAAACGATACCTGCGCTCGCAGCAGTCAGAACGGCACTTGATCCCGCGCAAATTCCTCCCCCCAGGGCCCAAGCAGCAGAATGAGAGCCGTTGACGCTATGGACAAGTGGTGCTGCAACTGATGCCCAAGAGGCAGCGCCGGTCAAAAGGGTGCCCAAATAGCTCGCAATCGCAACCGCAGTCATCGAGTCATGGTGTGCAGTGATGAAGTTCTGAAGAGCGCTCCCCAGCATTGACGAAGAAATGGAGTGCGCAATGACAAAGAGGCTGGCCATGGTCAGGTATGCATCTAGGCCAAGGGCTCGCAATGTGGTGGCACGATTGCTCGGACGTTCCAGCGCTATCGCAACAATGACGGCCAATGCGCCCCAAGCGATTTCGTACTGCTTCCAAAAGAATTGGAGAAAAATGAAACCGCATAAGGCAACGCCACCTACGATCGCCCGACGAGAGTCCGGTCTGAATTCGTGCTTCATCGCGCGGAAGTTCGCCATCTCCAATGCAACTTCCGCGGGACCGAATCCGTTTGCACTCTTTTTGAAATCGCGGCCCGTGAGGAAGGCGATTGCTAGTGACAGGCCGATTACGATGACGAGATTCGCCGGTAGAATTTCAAAGAATGCCAGATTTGAAAGATTCCAGGCTTGAGCCTCAATGAGATTGGGCGTGTCCCCCCATCCGGTTGAAAACCCGCCAAGATTCGATGCCACCAGCACAGCGCAGAGCAACCACCGAGAGGGGATGCGGTAGCGCGCGCAGAGCGAAATCGACAACGGCGTGATAACAAAGATCGCAGTGATGTTATGAGCGATTGCGGCGAGAACTGTGGTGGTCAGCAGAATGAGGAAGACAATGAAGGCCAAGCCGGCGGTAGGTGCGCGCAGCAAGCGACGCCCGACAAACTGCCCGACGTAAGCTGCGGCTATGTCGAAAATGCGTGCCTCTTGAAGCATATGTGCTGCAATAGCGACGGCCGTAAAGACGATCGCGACTTGGCCAAATTCACCGAAACTCTCGCGAACAACGTCGCGGGCGATTGAGGGATTGAGGATAAGAAACGCACTAGCAAGGATGGGCATTATTAGCGCAGGCGAGAGTCGGACCCGCGCCATTGCGATGAAGCCTGCCGCCAAGCAGGCGATCATCGCAATGGATACTCCAAAGGGGAGCGTGCTAGTCACGGGTCAAATCTCCGTCAGCTTCGTGAGAATCCAATCCGGAAGCGGTACGTCATCTTCGTCGTCGGGATGGGGACGAAAATGGACGCAAAAGCGTGCCTCCGCTTTGAAGGCGTGCGGGTCGCCGACGAGATCGACAACCCCCTGGCGCGCGAAGGCGTCGCCGTTCCGGTACGCGTCGAACATGATGAGATCGGCGGTCCTTAGCTGCGAGCGGCATTCGAAGGGTTTGCGAAAGATTTCCGCTTCGAATTCATCGAGCAGGTGGTGGGGGACGTGATGGTGATCGATCGAGAGAATTTTTACGGTCCATTCGTCGTCCAACCAATCGGTGCCGTGCGGCGGGAAAGGTGGAATGATGGCGACCACGCGGCTCTCGGCGGTGCGGAGCCAAGCATTCAATTCCGTTCCTTCTCGATCAGCGTGAGCGGCGCGATTGGCTTCAAGTTGCAGCAGGGCGATGCGGGGGCTTAAGCCCACGCACTCGTTGGACAAGAATTTCTCGATGGCTCCGGAGGGGTCTATTTTCTTCGCCTCGGTTAAGAGTTGGTCGAAGCCATCCTTGCCGCGCGAAATCACGCCCTCGTCAATCAGGGTGTTCAGCGCATCAAGTTGCGGGTCCCTGTGGGGATGGAGTGGTCCGTGGCGGTGGTGATGCTTATGATGCCGATGATGATGTTTGGGAGGCATTTTCTAATTCTCCTTTGTTGTTGTTTTGGGGTTGCCCCCGGTTTGCCATAATTGGCACCGTAATCTGATATTGGTAGCAATCGGTGTCAATATTATTGTTCACGCGCGGTTCAGCATCAATGGCTTTTTATTTGACCGATGGAGGCTTGAAGGACTAATTGTCTGTCAAATCAGCCCTTTTGGGACAACCGCATGACGCAGCTGGCGCAGTTTTTAGATAAACATTTCAAGGAGATGTGCCCGGAAGCCAAGACAGATGCGCAACGCTCAGACTTCCTGGACATCGACGCGACAAGTTTCAGTCGGGTTCTGCGCAACAGGCTGACCCTAACTCCGGCACGGGCTCAAAAGTGGGCTGAAAAGCTCTATCCGACCGCCCCGGAGAAGCAGGCCTCTTTTGCAAAGGCCGCTCTTGATGCCGCTCAGAGGCGTACTGCTTCTGTAGAGGAATTCTGTCAGTCCATTATCGACAACGGTGGCTGGGTTCCCGCTTCTCGAATCTCCGAACTGTTCGATGCCGTATTGATCGAAGGCGGCGCGAATCAATTCATCCTTGCCGAGTATCGCGATCTGCCTCGCGCCGGGGAGGCAGCAAAGTACGAAGCCCTTGGGGAAGAGCTAGCGAAGGCTATTGCGAGCGGCTTGAACTACGCAATGTTTCAGCCCTTTGTGGGAGAGCCCAATCGTCGTGAGCACAAAGACGCCCATGGCCTATCTGAAGCTGACAAGTACATGCTGGAGATGCGCGACAAGTGCCAGGAAGCCTATCGAAAATTTTTCGATAAGGCGGTTCAGTACAAATCCAAGGTAGAGAAGGCAGCACCCGATTCCGACGCGGTGGATGAGATAAAGTCGGACATCGAACAGCGATTGCGGCTATATGAGCGGAACGCGCCCGCACATATAGGTTCTGGAATTCAGGCGAAGATGTTTCTAGTCCACTACAAAGCCGCGAAAGAGAATCACTACAGAATCTTTCAATGGGTCGCCACGCCCAAGCAGGACTTGCTTATCTATCGAGGCCAGTCTGAAATTAAACCGGAAGCTCTCAGGGATTCATTCTTTCCGGTTCCACATTATTTCGAGCTCTTCGGAAATCTGCCTCCATTGAGGACAGACAAAGAAATTGAAAATACAGAGAGTCTAGTGAGGGGTTCCTCAGCAAAGATTTTGCCCTCAGATCACTGCGCGTGGAAGAGTTACGAAAGCAAAAAAAAACCAGGGACCAAAGCATGATGACCCTTTCGAATCTCGATTTGCGCGAGCTGGATCACGATCCAAAGCACGGCCTGATTATGAAGGGATGGAACTTCTCACAGGCCGAAGTTGCGGATGCCTTGGTCAAGGGCAAGATACTCAATCCTGCTGTCGAGCTGTTCTCAAACGTGTGTCCATGGAACTGCGACTTTTGCTTTACGGAATCATCCTTCAGCACCAAGAAGCGCAAGCTCCGCAATGAACTCCCGTTGGAGAGGAGAAAAGAGCTTCTAAGAGACCTCGCTCAGCTGGGCACGAAGTCCATAAACATCGTGGGTGCGGGTGAGCCGACCATCGACCCGGATTTCTTCGAGCTTCTCGAATACGCAACCAGCCTGGGCATCACGCCCATCGTCTATACCGAAGGGTCGCTTCGCCTCTCGGATGTCGGTTTCTGCAAGAGACTCTACGAAGTCGGTGCGACCGTCGTCTTGAAGGTGAATAGCCTATGGAACGAATCGTATCAGAACCAGATTCTGGTCAGTGGCGAGTCGACTAGGAAGACGCCTCGCTACAACTATTTCAAAGCGCGGCAGACCGCCATCGAGAATATGTTCAGCGTCGGCTTCAATCAGGACGCACCAACACGCATGGCGTTCGATACCATCATATGCAGGGAGAATTTCGATGAAATTGAACCTCTGCACAGATATGCACGCGATCACAATATTTTCATCCTGTTGGTGAACTATTTGCCCTCCGGGCGAAGCGCGTCAGGTCACACGAATTCGATATCCAGAGCCGAGCAGTTCTCGATGTTCGCGCGGCTCGCCAAAATTGATCGTGACGAATATGGCATCACCCAAAGAGGGATATTCCCTTACGCAGGCTCCCAGCCGTGCTTGATTCGAGGAACGGGTCTGTTCGTCAAGATAAACGGCGACGTTCTTGCTTGTCCGGGGGAGACGCGTCCGGTTGGAAGCATTACGTCCTCATCGCTCGCAGAAGTCTGGGACCGTCTACGCGATGTGAGGGCTAGCTTTGACGGCGGATGTCCACCTCGCGAGCGATTTTGGGCGGCGCTGAAGGCCCGTCACGACGCGAGTTATCAGCATGACGAAATCAGGGACGACATGGATGCGCGATAACAATTCCACCATTGAACTTTTGGTGCGAAACACAATCCTAGATCTCAGGACGAGGGCCCTCCAACTTCACCATCTTGAGACTGGTTTCTGCGACAACGATCTTCAGGCCGAATTTGACAAAATCGAAGCAGGTCTGCGTTTGGCAGTTCAAACACTCATCGATCAGTCAATTGATGATGGGGGAATTACCGCGCTGTAGTAAAGCGGCAGAACCAACTAGTGAGGATAACTATGAATCGTCGGTTTGCTTTATATACCTTTGCAGCTTTCTGCCTCTCGATGGCAGCCCTCTTGGTCGCCGGCACGAGCTCGGCTCTTGGCGCAGGCAATAAGGACCCCAGGATCGGGATCGTCTACACGTCACCTCATCCGGTCATCAACGACATTATCGTCGGGTTCAAAGCAGTCGTTCTGCGGAGTTACCCGAAGGCGATTTTTATGGAACGGCACGCAAACGGCCGAGAGGAAGAATACGGCACCGCTGTGTCCGCGACCATTGCATCGCAACCCGACCTGATCGCGCCCATCACGACACCGATTGCGCGACTCACCCTCGATCAGGCGCGCGGTCGGATCCCCGTCATCTTCATGGGAATCACCGACCCGGTTGGTGCAGGTCTGGCACGTTCACTTGAGCACCCGGTGGTCGCCACGGGATCGAGCGATCTTTGTCCATTCTCCGGGTTGCTCAACGTTGTGAGGCAGACATTGCCCCACGCCAAGAGGCTTGGTCTTCCCTACAACCCCACCGATCAGCCTGCGGTTTTCAGTCGCTCGCAATTGTTGGCACTTGCACCCAAATACGGATTCACCATCGTTGACGAGCAGGTTACGTCTGCGAGCGAGCTTTCAACGCAGGTGCGTGGTCTGGCAACACGTGTTGATGCCGTGGTTATTGGCGCCGACAATCTTATGATGGAAAACCCCGCAGCCGTAGCATCGGCAGCGGCTGACGTCGGCAAGCCGACCTTTGCTTGCGACGAACCGTCCGTGAAGGCGGGTGCCGTGGCGGGCATCGGCGTTAGCTATCGTCAGGTTGGAGAGCTGGCCGGAGACCTCGCCGTGAAGGTGCTGAAGGGCAAGGTGGCCGGCGAACTGCCCGTTGCCGTACTTCGTTCGGGCATTGTCTCCATCAACCGACAGGCTGCGTGTAAAGTACGGCTGAACATTCCCGCAGCCGTGGCCTCGAAAGCGACGGACGATTCGCCAGCAAACTTCCGGTGCGTTGTCGCACATTAGAGTCTGGGGCAAATGATTGCAGTGCTCGATAGCGTTCTCTACGAGGCGCTACCTTATTCTCTTGTGGGATTTGGGATCATTCTCACTTACCGCTATTTGCGGCTGATTGACCTCACGTTTGCCGCATCTTTCGTAGTGGGTCCGGCGATCGCGGGCGCCATGCTCGTCCAGGGAGCATCGTTTGGATTTTCGATGCTGGTTTCCTTTGCGGCGGTTATAGCGCTGGCGGCAACAACTCTTACCCTGATGTGGCTTCTGGAAATCGAGGGCCTTCTCGCAGGGTTGCTGACGTCGTTTGGCGGATTTGCGGTCGCCCTCATTTTCACGCAAGGCACGCTCAGCCTGCACGAGGTGACCACTCCGCTCGACGCGCTCAAGGCCGTTGATTACTCCTGGGTCGAAGGCGTGTTGCCGTTGCATCCGTCGCAAATCGTCATGTTCTCGGCGTTGGTTCTGGCGGCAAAGTTAATCGTTGATTGGTTTCTTGATTCTGAGTTGGGGCTTGCCTTTCGCGCAATGGAGGACGAGCGGAGCAGAAACTTTCTGCTGGCATCGCTGGGTATTTCCGAGTGGAGCATGCTCGGGATCGGCATTGTGTGCGGCAATGTCCTGTGCGGAGCGGCAGGCACGCTCGTCATGTTGAAGGAAGGGCAGGTCACCGCGAATCGTGGCTTCGACGCTCTTATCACCGTTATCGCGGCCTATCTTCTGGGCCGTGTGCTTTTCGAGCGCAGTCCCACCAGAGCAAACCGAGGAGCCCTTCCCCGTCTGTTCCGGCGCGTTGCGATTTTCAAGCCGACAACCGCCACGCTGCTGGGCCTGTTGTTTTACTTTCTACTCCTGAGTCTGGTTTCCCGCACCGAGCTTCCGTCATCGACACCGCGCTTGCTCATGCTTGCCGTGATCGTCGCAAGCTTCTTATTTTCTCGTTGGTCCGATATTTTATCGCGGTGGGCAACAGCAAGAAGCAATCGAACTTACCTGGTTTCCGGCCGCGCTGCGTTTGAAGCAAGCGTCGCCAGTGTGGAGTACCCCGGCTTTCCGACGCCGATCAAGGTTATCCGGGATCTCAATATTACTCTGCCTCCGCACGTCGCCACCCAACTTCGCGGCGCAAACGGTTCTGGAAAATCCACTCTCCTAAGATACCTCGCCGGTCTCCTGCCCGGAAAAGGGATAGTATCTATTCCGAGCGACACAACCAGTCGTCGCCGTCATGTCCCAGATCGAAGGCCGTTTGTCGGTTATGTATCTCAAGATGCACAACTCGCATCGTCAGCAACACTGAGCGTTCTTGAGAATCTTGCGCTGTTCCGGGCAGGGGCTCGTGCACGCGCATGGCGAAAGTGGAGGTCCGAACCGAATTCCGAAATACCACCGACAATCAAGTCGCTAGCAAACAGGGCGGGCAACGAACTTGCCGGGAATCTCTCTGGTGGTCAGCGCCAGGTTTTAAATATCGCTGGGCTAGTAGTTCGCCGGTTTCCGCCGAGCGTAGTGCTTCTCGACGAACCGCTCACGCATTTAGATGAAGTGAACGCTAGTGCTTGCTTGGATCTCGTAGAACGACTGATCTCTGACGGGCACTCGCTACTGATTGTACAGCACGAGCTTGAGCCTGGTCGCTTTGAGAACGCATCCGAGAGTCGCAAACGGCTCTCGGCGACTATTGGCCGCACGCTTGATATTGAGAAGCTACAAGTCGGCGGAACAACTAAAGGGTCACTCGACGATTGAATACTCAGAGGCTCGTTTCGGCATCTTCTACCCCACCAACCCCCAAACCTTCGCCCTTCGCCCTGCCCACGGCCGCGCCTCTTCCAGCTGCGCCGCGAGCCTGAGCAGCGTCGCCTCGTCCGAATACCGCCCCGTGAACATCATCCCGATCGGCAGGCCGTCGCTCGACAGGCCCATTGGCAGCGACAGCGACGGCTGGCCCGTCATGTTGAACGGCGGCGTGTAGCCGAACACGAAAGATTGCCGGCGATTGAATTCTTTCGGATCGACATTCACCGGATCGAGATGGCCGATCTTCGGGGGCGGCGCCAGCGTCACCGGCGAGAGCAGCACGTCGAACTCGCGCCATAGCGCCAGGATGTGGCGCGAGATCAGCCGCAGCTGCTGCAGCCCTTCGCCGATCTGCGAGGCGCTCAGCTTCTTCGAACCCTTGTAGCTCACCCAGGCCAGCGGCTCGAAATCGTCTTCACGCGGTTCGCGGCCCAGCACTTGCACCCAATCGTCGATCGAAGCCGCGAACATCGCGCCGGAGACGGCGGCCTGCGCGCGATAGAGCTTGCGCCAGTCGATCGGGAAGCTCTTCTTCTCGATCATGATGTGGCCGAGCTCGCTCAAACTCGCGACCGTCTCGTCGAACACTTTCTTCACATCCGCCGTCGGGTCGATGCCGCGCGGCACTTCGGTCGAAAACGCGATTCTCAATTTGCCTGGCACGGTGCGGATCTCGTCCATATAGGGCCGCGCCTTCGGCACCGGCGCGTAAGGCGCGTCGTCTTCGGGAGTGCCGGTCCAGTCGAGCATCGCCGCGCAATCGCGCACCGTGCGCGTCAGCACGTGGTCGACGACGAAGCCGTGCGCGCGGTTGCGGTCGTCCGGCCCGCCCGGATTGCGGCATTGCGTCGGCTTGAGGCCCACCAGCCCGCATTGCGCGGCGGGAATGCGGATGGAGCCGAGCCCGTCGGAGCCGTGCGCCATCGGCACCATGCCGGAGGAGACGGCCGCGGCCGCGCCGCCGGACGAGCCGCCGGAAGAATGATCCGGATTCCACGGATTGCGGCAGACGCCGAGATGGCGCCCCTCCGTCGTGCCGGGAATGCCGAATTCCGGCGTGTTGGTTTTGCCCACCAGCACCACGCCGCTGGCGCGATAGCGCTTGGTCAATTCCGCGTCGCTGTCGGAGACATAGTTGTGCAGGAATTTCGAGCCGTTGGTCATCGGCCAGCCGGCGACGGGCAGGTTGATGTCCTTGATGAGGAACGGCACGCCTTTGAACGGCCCGTCCGGCAATTTGCTCTTCGCGGTTTTGCGCGCCTCGTCATAGGCCTTGTAGACGACGGCGTTCAGCTTGGGATTCTGCTTCTCGATGCGCGCGATGGCTTCTTCCACCAGCTCAGCTGGCGAGACCTCGCCGCGACGCACCAGCTGCGCCAGGCCCAAGCCGTCGTAGTGATCATATTCCGCGAATGCCATGACCTTATGACCTCTTCAAAAAAAATCGTCATGGCCCGGCCCACGCTGTCGCTAGGCCTGTCCGGGCCCCCCATGATCTCGGCGCGAGCAGGCCATGCTCCCCGATAGACCGGGTCTAGTCCAGTATCCCCTTCGGCATAGGAGCGGCGGATAGAAAGTAATGGTTCGCGCGGAGACGCGGAGTCGCGGAGGTGGCTGAGTTTTCAGCGCGTTTCCTGATGGGAGTGCGGGAATATTCTGGCGCGCAAAGCGCGCCGACCAAATCCTACAAAGAGCACGATGCAAGCCGGCTGGCTCGAACTCCGCGTCTCCGCGTCTCCGCGCGAACCATTCCTTTCCCGCCACCGGCAAGCCGCGGCAGGCAAATTCTCACACCGCAATCTTCGAATAATTCATCGCCCACGGCGCCGCTTTCTCGATCTCCGCCGCCAGCTTCAGCAACGTCATCTCGTCGCCCGAGCGCGCCACGAATTGCACGCCGATCGGAAGATTGTCCTTGTTCCAGTGCAGCGGAAGATTGATCGCGGGCTGGCCGGTCGCGTTCTGCATCGCGGTGAACGGCACGTAGCCCAGGATCGGCTCGAACGCCTTGCGCACATCTTGCTCGTCGACATTCACGATGCCGAGCTTCAGCGGCGGCGAGGCGAGGGTGAGCGTCAGCCACAGATCGTAGGTCTCGTGGAATTTCGCGGTCACGCGCGCGGCGCGATGCAGCGTCTGCTGCATGGCGAGATATTGCACGGCGGGAATTTCGCGGCCCTGTTTATAAAGCCCCATGGTGAGGCCTTCGATCAGGTCGAGCGAAGGCTCCTTGCCCGTGGCGCGCGAAAGGCCGATGACGGCGAGCGCGGTGTTGGCCGCCCACATGGTCATGAACGCCATCGTGGTCGAGGCGGAATCGAGCGCCGGCAAGGCTTCCTCGACGGTGTGGCCGAGCTCTTCGCTTAGCTTCACCGCCTTCTTCATCGCCGCGGCGACATCGGGATGAAACGGTTTGCCGTCCAGCGCCTTGAGCGCGACCGCGATTTTCATCCGCTTGGGCTTGCGCTTGATGCCTTCGAGGTAACTGCCTTGCGGCGGCAGCGCGAAATAGGGATCGCCATAGTCGATCACCGACGCGAGATCGAGCGCGAGCGCGGTGTCGCGCACGCTCTTGGTCACGACATTGTCGACGGAAAGCCCGCTGGTGGAATCCGAAAAGTCCGGTCCTTGCGAGATGCGCCCGCGCGAGACTTTCAATCCCACGAGCCCGCAATTGGAAGCCGGAATGCGGATCGAGCCGCCGCCGTCGGTGGAATGCGCGATCGGCACGATGCCGGCGGCGACCGAAGCGGCCGAGCCGCCGGACGATCCGCCCGGCGTGTGCGCTAGATTCCACGGATTGTGCGCCGGACCGTAGAGCCTTCCTTCCGTGGTCGGCAGGATTCCGAATTCGGGCACGTTGGTCTTGCCCATGGGAATAAGCCCGGCGGCCTTGAAGCGCGCCACGTTGGTGGCGTCGTGATCGGAGAGCACCATGGGGCTAAAACGCGAGCCGTTGCGTGTCGGCATGCCGATGGCACCCGCGCGCATGTCCTTGAGCACCATCGGCACGCCCGATAGCGGCCCGCGCGCCGGTTTCTTCGCGGCCTCGCGCGCCTGATCGTAGGCTTCGAACACGATGGCGTTGAGCTTGGGATTGAGCTTCTCGGCCCGCGCAATGGCTTCATCCACCGCCTCGCGCGCGGAGATCTTTTTCTTCTTGATCAGATCGGTAAGACCGATGGCGTCATATTGGGAGTATTCGGGGAAAGACATATCCGACCTCTTGTATTCCGGGCTCTCTCCCTCTCCCCCCGCTTCAGCGGGGGAGAGGGCGGGGTGAGGGGGTGGTGAAGGAGAATGCGCGCTGGTGATCGCTATGCTCGCTGGCCGCTCAAACTTTCAACACCGCGGCGCGTCGAGACCCCCTCATCCCGCCTTCTCCCCCTGCGGGGGAGAAGGAGTGTTCATAGAGATATTTTTGCATACCGCTCAACCCACGGCGCCGCTTTCTCCAGCTGTGCGGCCAGCTTGAGCAGCGTCTCCTCATCGCCGAACCGCCCCACGAACTGCACGCCGATCGGCAAATTGTCCTTGTTCCAATGCAGTGGAACGTTGATCGCCGGCTGGCCCGTCGCGTTCTGCATCGCGGTGAACGGCACATAGTCGATTTGCGCGCCGAAGGATTTGGCGACATCGCGTTCGCTCAGGTCGAAGAAGCCGAGCTTCACGGGCGGGCGGCTCAACGTCGGCGTCAGCCACACATCGTAGGTTTCGTGGAAGCGCGCGGCTTCGCGCCCCGCCGCCTGCAGATGGCCCTTGGCGCGCAGATAGTCGCTGGCGGTGACGTGTCTTCCTTGTTCGTAGAGCCCCCAGGTCGTGCCTTCGAAATCCTTGTCCGTCGGCTTCCTGCCGGTCATCTCCGCAATGGTGTCGATGCCCGACGCGAGGCCGCCGCCCCACAGCGCCATGAAAGCGGGAATGAGAACGGCTTGATCGAGATTGGGCGAAGCATCTTCGACGTCGTGTCCCAGGTCGCGGCAGAGTTTCGCCGCCCGTTTCACCGCCGCCGTGCAATCTTCGTGGAAGGCGCGGCCATCGAGCGTTTTGGACGCGAACGCGATGCGCAGTTTCTTCGGCTTGCGCTTCATGGAGTCCAGATACGACGCCGGCTGCGGCGGCGCCCAATAGGGATCGCCCATCACGGGACCGGCCGTCGCGTCCAGCGCGGCTGCCGTGTCCCGCACCGTGCGCGAGACGACGAGATCGGTGGCAAGTCCGTCCACGATTTCGCCGAAGTCCGGCGCAAACGTCATGCGCCCGCGCGTGGGTTTTAAGCCGACGAGCCCGTTGCACGAGGCGGGAATGCGGATCGAGCCGCCGCCGTCATTGGCATGCGCCATCGGCAGGATGCCGGCGGCGACCGCCGCGCCGGAGCCACCGGAAGAGCCGCCGGTCGAATGCGCGAGATTCCACGGATTGTGCGCGGGGCCATAGAGTTCGGATTCCGTCGTCGCCACGATGCCGAACTCCGGCACATTGGTTTTGCCGAACGGCACGAGGCCGGCCGCGAGAAACCTCTCCACCAGCACCGAGTTGTGCGGCCACGGAATCGCCGGCATGAAGCGCGCCGCCTGGCGCGTCGGCATCGTTGTCGTCAGCGCGAAGATGTCCTTAAGCAGAAACGGCACGCCGGCGAAGGGGCCGCGCAGCTTTCCTTTCGCGCGCGTTCGCGCGTTGTCGTAATCCTTGTAGATGATGGCATTCAGTTTGGGATTGAGCGCTTCGGCGCGGGCAATCGCTTCTTCCAGAAGCTCGCTCGGCTTGACCTTCTTCTTCTTGACCAGATCGGCCAGCCCCAGCGCGTCGTATTTCGCATAATCCTTGATCGCCATTCCTCACCCATTCCCTTTGGCCAGTGATTTTTTTCGACCTTAGCGGCGCCCTGACAGACTGTCACGACAGCCACCCTCCCCTTGAGGGAGGGTCGAATTTGCACAGCAAATTCGGGGAGGGGTCATGCCGCACTGCCGCAGAATCCCCCCTCCCCGAAATTCCCTGCTCACTGCGTTCGCGGGAAATTTCGGCCCTCCCTCAAGGGGAGGGTAGGTCTCCTCGGAAATGCCTCAAACATCCTCTAGTGTCCCCCCAGGACTCGTCTTTGGGGGGGCGTTGCCATGCAGAAGATTCCATTGGAGAAGACAATCGGGGCGGCCTACCGCTTTTTCTTCTCGAACATTCTTTCGATCCTGGGCACGGTGTGGTTTCCACTGCTGTTGTCGCTCGTGATCATCGGCGCGGTGGTCTACGCCGTCTTGCCGGCCTCTTTCCTCCACGGCGATCTTCGCCATCTCGATCCCGCCGAGATCACGGCGCTGGTTCCGCTGTTCCTCGCGATCAATCCACTGATCGTCCTCATCAGCATCGTGCTCAGCGCGATGATCTCCGTGGGCCTCATGCAACGCGCGCTCGGCATGACGCATGGGCCGACGCTCATCTACTTTTCGCTCGGCGCGCCGGTGTGGCGGATGGTGGGAGCGCGCATCCTCTTCACCCTTGCCATGATCGCGCTGATCGTGGCGGTCGCGCTGGTGTGCGTGGCCATCGTCCTCGCCGGCCGCATGCTGGATTCCAAGCTCATCTCGGGATTGCTCGACGCCGTCGTCATCGTCGGCGCGATCTGCGTGATCCTCTACAGCGCCGTGCGGCTCTTCTTCTTCCTGCCGGCCGTCGTCGTGGCGGAAGAGCGCATCAGCTTCTCGCGCGCCTGGGCGCTCGGCCGCGGCAGTTTCTGGCGCATCGTGCTGATCTGGCTGATGATCGTCATTCCGGTCGGTTTCGTCAGCGGCACGATCTTCTCCATCGTCACAATGGGCTCTCTGGCGGCGATCATCGGACAGGCGCCACATGATCATCCTTCGCCGGAAGAGGTCGTGCGCTTCGTGTCGATGTTCATGTCCACCCTGCTGCCCGGGATTATCCTCTACGTTGTCATCCAGAACCTTGCGCTGTATGGCCTGTGGTTCGGAGCGGTAGGAAGCGCCTATCGCGCCGTGGTTCCGGCTTCGCCGCCCGCGGGTGCCTAAGGATGGTTTTGTGAACAAGATTCCTGTCTGGAAGACGGTCAGCTACGCCTACAGTTTCACCTTCGGTCATTTGGGGACAATCATCGGCGTCGTCTGGATACCGGCGGCGTTGACCGCCATCAGCGGATTCTTTCTGCTCAAGCCCACCTATGCGGGGATCGTGGATCTTTTCGCCAACGCCAACGCGCAGGCCGCTCCCTCGATCCTGAGCAACTTGCTGGGATACGAACTTATCTCGTTCTTCCTGCTCGCCGTCGCGGGCGTGGCGGTGACCAGCGAAGCGATCGGCCTGAAAAAATCCGGCCCCGTCATCGCGCAATTCACTCTTGGCCCGGCGACGTTTCGCGTGTTTGGAACCTATTTGACGCTCGTCGGCATCGCCATGCTGTTCGCCATCGTTTTCTATCTGGCGGCCCAGGTCATTGCCGCGACCGCGTCCGCCACGGCCGGCCAATCGTCGACGGCCGTCGCGCCATTGGTTCTCGCCTTCCTGCAGCTCGTGGCCATGGTGCTCATGGCCTATTGGATGGTTCGGCTGGCCTTTCTGGCCGTGCCCGCGACGGTCGCCGAGGGCAGGGTCGGCGTCATACGCAGCTGGCTTCTCACCAAAGGCAATTTCTGGCGGATTTTTCTCATATCCGTTCTCACGCTCGTTCCGGTGGGGCTTTTGCTGGTGGCCGTTCAGACAGCCATTCTGGGAACGGAATCGTTGATCACGCCGCCGGAGGCGATGAAGGACCAGGCGACGTATATGCATTTCCTGGCCAAGCGGATGGGGGTCATTCTCGACCACCTTCCCCTTCTGATGGGACTGAATTTCCTGGTATCGCCGATCGTCTACGGCTTGATCTTCACCTCCAGCGCCATCGCCTACCGCGCCCTGGTGCCGCCGGGAGCCGAGCCGGCGGGGGATACCGCTTAATCACCTCCCCCTCGTGGGCAGGGCAATCGCATATGGAATTTGTGTGTCTGCAGCCAAGGCTTGGGCTCGCTCGCTGGGCACGCTGGCGGTCGCATTCGGTCGGTCCAGATTCGAATATTGCGCACAGCACCGCGCTCCGATTCCGAAATTGCGCGCGACAAAAATATCTCGCCGGCGCTTCTCCGCAGAAACACCGGAAATCCGCGCCAAGATTCCATATGCGATTGCCCTGCCCACGAGGGGGAGGCGATTATTACACACCGCTATTCCGCCGCTCTCATCCGTTTCGCCACAGCAATCCTCTCCGGCGTGCGGCCCTTGAGTGCCTGCTTGAGATATTGCCCGGTGTAACTGCGCGCGACTTTCGCCACGTCTTCCGGTGTGCCGGCCGCCACGATCTCGCCGCCGCCGTCGCCGCCTTCGGGGCCCAGATCGATGATCCAGTCCGCGGTCTTGATGACTTCCAGATTGTGCTCGATCACCACCACGGTGTTGCCGTTGTCGACCAGCTCGTGCAGCACTTCGAGCAGTTTCTTCACGTCATGGAAGTGCAGGCCGGTGGTCGGCTCATCGAGAATGTAGAGCGTGCGGCCCGTGGCGCGGCGCGACAATTCCTTGGAGAGCTTCACGCGCTGGGCTTCGCCGCCGGAGAGCGTCGTCGCCTGCTGGCCGATGGAAATGTAGCCGAGGCCGACGCGCTTGAGCGTTTCCAGCTTCTCGCTGATCGACGGCACGGCCTTGAAGAGATCGGCGCCGGCTTCCACCGTCATGTCGAGCACGTCGGCGATGGAATGATCGCGGAATTTCACTTCCAGCGTCTCGCGGTTGTAGCGCTTGCCCTGGCAGACATCGCATTGCACGTAGACGTCCGGCAGGAAGTGCATCTCGATCTGGATGACGCCGTCGCCCTGACAGGCTTCGCAACGTCCGCCCTTTACGTTGAACGAAAAGCGCCCCGGCTGATAACCGCGCGCCTTGGATTCGGGAAGCTCGGTGAACCAGTCGCGGATCGGCGTGAAGGCGCCGGTATAGGTCGCCGGATTGGAGCGCGGCGTGCGCCCGATCGGGGATTGATCGATGTCGATGATCTTGTCGAGATATTCCAGGCCTTCGATGCGGTCGTGATCGGCGGGATGTTCGCGCGCCTGCGTCAGTTTGCGCGCCGCCGCCTTGTAAAGCGTCTCGATGGTGAGCGTGGATTTGCCGCCGCCGGAAACACCGGTGACGCAGGCGAGCGTGCCGAGTGGAATGGCGGCGCTGATGTTTTTCAGATTGTTGCCGCGCGCGCCGATCACTTTCACCCAGCGGTCGTGATTGGCCTTGCGGCGCTTGGCGGGAATGGGAATCTGCTCGATGCCGACGAGGTATTTGCCCGTCAGGCTCTTGGGCGAGCGCATGATGTCTTCGGGCGTGCCCTCGGCGATGATGTGGCCGCCGTGAATGCCCGCACCCGGTCCCATGTCGATCACATGATCGGCGGTGCGGATGGCTTCTTCGTCGTGCTCCACCACGATCACGGTGTTGCCCATGTCGCGCAACCCGATCAGCGACTCCAGAAGCTTGGCATTGTCGCGCTGATGCAGCCCGATGCTGGGCTCGTCGAGTACGTACAAAACGCCCGTGAGGCCGGAGCCGATCTGCGAGGCGAGGCGAATGCGCTGGCTTTCGCCGCCGGAGAGCGTGCCGGAATTGCGGCTCAACGTCAGGTAATCGAGGCCGACATTGTTGAGGAATTTCAGGCGCGCGCGGATTTCCTTCAAGATGCGCGCGGCGATCTCGTTCTGCTGCTTGGTGAGATCCTTGTCGACGTCGCGAAACCAGGTGTCCGCCACGCGAATGGACTGCTCGCACACTTCGCCCACATGGCGGCCGGCGATCTTCACGGCCAAGGCTTCCGGCTTCAGGCGATAGCCTTTGCAGACCTCGCAGGGGCTGGTGTCCTGATAACGCTCCATATCTTCGCGGATCATCGCCGAGTCGGTTTCGCGAAAGCGTCGTTCCAGATTGGGGATCACGCCTTCGAACGTCTTCTTGGTTTCGTATCTGCGAAGGCCGTCGTCATAGATGAATTTGATCTCGTCTTCGCCCGACCCGTAGAGAACGACGTCGCGGTGTTTCTTCGGCAGATCTTCAAACGGTTCGTTGACCGAGAACTTGTAGTGCCGCGCGATCGCTTCCAGCGTCTGCAAATAATAGGGCGACGAGGTTTTCGACCACGGCGCGATGGCGCCTTTGCGCAGCGACAGCGTCTCGTCGGGCACGATGAGATCGGGATCGAAATAGAGCTGCGTGCCGAGCCCGTCGCAGGTCGGGCAGGCGCCGTGCGGATTGTTGAAGGAGAACAGGCGCGGCTCGATTTCCGGAATGGTGAAGCCTGAGACCGGGCAGGCGAATTTCGACGACATCAATAGCCGCTTGGGTTCGCTTTTCTCCTTCACATCGGCGAATTCGGCGATGACGAGGCCATCGGCCAGATTGAGCGCGGTCTCGATGGAATCCGGCAGACGGTTGCCAAGGTCTTTTTTCACGACGATGCGGTCGACCACCACTTCGATGTCGTGCTTGAGCTTCTTGTCGAGCGCCGGCGTCTCGCCGATATCGTAGAATTTGCCGTCGACTTTGACGCGCTGAAAACCCTTCTTCTGTAGCTCCTGCAATTCCTTGCGGTACTCGCCCTTGCGCCCGCGCACGATCGGCGCCAGCAGGAAAAGGCGCGTGCCTTCGTCGAGTGCCAGGATGCGGTCGGCCATCTGACTGACTGTCTGGCTTTCGATCGGCAACCCCGTAGCCGGCGAATAGGGCACGCCCACGCGCGCGAAGAGCAGGCGCAGATAGTCGTAGATCTCGGTGACGGTGCCGACGGTCGAACGCGGATTGCGCGACGTCGTCTTCTGCTCGATCGAGATGGCGGGCGAGAGGCCTTCAATGTGGTCGACATCGGGCTTCTGCATCAGCTCGAGGAACTGGCGCGCATAGGCCGAGAGCGACTCCACATAGCGCCGCTGGCCCTCGGCATAGATGGTGTCGAAGGCGAGCGAGGATTTGCCGGAACCCGAAAGCCCAGTGAGCACCGTCAGCGTGTCGCGCGGAATCTCGACGTCGATGTTCTTCAGGTTGTGTTCGCGTGCGCCGCGGATGACGATGTTTTTCAGCATTTTTTCCCGGTCCAAACGCACACTTTGGCTGGTCCGTCTGGTCACAGCAACCGCGCGTCTGTCATGAAGGGGGCCGTCAAAATGGCCGGCTTAGCGGCCATAAATAGGAAGGCAGGGCGCTGAGCGCCAGGGTCGCCAAGGCCCATGGAAGGAACCTCTTTCTTTGCTGGGGATTGACTCGACTCGATAAGAACATAATAAGAACGAAGGGAGCGTTTCAGCAACCGGCTTTGAGGTCCGGAAGCTAGTGTGCGCCCCTTGATGGGTGCGGGAAGGACGGACAATGGCAGGAAGTGTCAACAAGGTGATTTTGGTGGGCAATCTCGGGAAGGACCCCGAGGTGCGGCGGATGACGTCGGGCGATCCGGTGGTGAATCTGTCAGTCGCCACCAGCGAAACGTGGCGGGATAAGGCCAGCGGCGAACGCAAGGAAAAGACCGAGTGGCATCGTGTGGTGATCTTCAACAAGAACCTCGCCGATGTCGCCGAGAAATATTTGCGCAAAGGTTCGAAGATCTATCTGGAAGGCGCGCTGCAGACGCGCAAATGGACCGACAAGGACGGCGCCGAGAAGTATTCGACCGAAGTCGTCGTGCAGAACTTCCGCGGCGAACTGGTGATGCTGGATTCGCGCGGCGAAGGCGGCGGCCAGGCCGCGATCAGCGGGCGTGGCGGCAGCCAGCCGGCAGTGTCCAATTTCGACCGCAGCGAAATGGACGACGAGATTCCGTTTTAGGGAGCGGCACCAGTTTTCTACCACTTAAACTCCGTCATGGCCGGGCTTGTCCGGGACAAGCCCGGCCATGACGAGCGTTTTGGGTAGTAAATCGAAGCCCAAACTGCAGGCCATTTCAGGCCCCAAAACCCCTCCAAAATCAGCGTCGAAACGCCCCCGTGTTCGCGACACTTTTGCTGGCCGAATCGTCCCCTAAAATGCTAGAAAATCCAAAGCAAATTCAGCCCGTTCGCGGCCGCACACAAACCCCCTTTTTGTGGCCGTTTGAGGCGTCCTTTGAGGAGTAGGTTTTGAGCGATACACCGGCTTCGGCCAGCCCGCCCCAAGGCGGCACCGGCATAAGCCCGATTGCCATCGAAGACGAACTGCGCCGGTCCTATCTCGACTACGCGATGAGCGTGATCGTGAGCCGCGCGCTGCCCGACGTGCGCGACGGTCTTAAGCCCGTGCATCGGCGCATCCTCTATTCGATGCACGAGAACGGGCGCGACTGGAACAAGCCCTACCGCAAATGCGCGCTCATCGTCGGCGATGTGATGGGCAAGTATCACCCGCACGGCGACCAATCGATCTACGACGCCTTGGTGCGCCTGGCGCAGGAATTCTCCATGCGCGTGCCGCTGGTCGACGGGCAGGGTAATTTCGGCTCTGTGGACGGCGATGAACCGGCGGCGATGCGCTACACCGAGGCGCGCCGCGCCAAGATCGCCCATTCGCTCACCGACGACATCGACAAGGACACTGTCGAATTCCAGGACAATTACGACGGCTCCGAGCGCGAGCCGGTCGTTCTGCCGGCGCGCTATCCCAATCTGCTCGTCAACGGCGCCAGCGGCATCGCCGTGGGCATGGCGACCAACATTCCACCGCACAATTTGGGCGAAGTGATCGACGCGTGCCTTGCCTACATCGAGGACCCTTCCATCGGAATGGACGCGCTGACCGAGATCGTGCCGGGGCCGGATTTCCCCACCCGCGGGCTCCTGATCGGCAAGCAGGCGGCGCGCGGCGCCTTGGCGCGCGGGCGCGGCTCGATCCTGATGCGGTCGCGCTGCCACGTCGAGGAAATCCGCAAAGACCGCGAAGCCATCATCGTCACCGAGATTCCCTATCAGGTGAACAAGGCGCGCATGCAGGAGAAGATCGCCGAACTGGTGCGCGACAAGCGCATCGAAGGCATCTCGGATATTCGCGACGAAAGCGACCGTCACGGCATGCGCGTGGTGATCGAGCTGAAACGCGATGCCTCGTCGGACGTCGTGCTGAACCAGCTCTACCGCTTCTCCGAACTGCAGACGAGCTTCGGCGTCAACATGTTGGCGCTGAACGACGGCCGTCCGCAGCTTCTCAATCTGAAGGACATGATCGGCGCGTTTGTCGCCTTCCGCGAGGAAGTGGTCACCCGCCGCACGCGTTACGAACTCGGCAAGGCGCGCGATCGCGGCCCTGTCTTGGTGGGTCTCGCCGTCGCTGTCGCCAATATCGACGAAGTGATCGCACTGATCCGCAAGGCGTCCGATGCCGCTGCCGCGCGCGAGCAATTGATGGCAAAGGCATGGCCGGCCAAGGATGTCGGTCCGTTGGTCGCACTCATTGCCGACCCGCGCCACACCGTGGCTGAAGACGGCACCATCAAGCTTTCGGAAGAACAAGCCAAGGCCATTCTCGATCTGCGCTTGCAGCGGCTGACAGCGCTTGGCCGCGACGAAATCAACGAGGAAGCGACAAAGCTCGGCGAGGCGATCCGGGAGTATCTCGATATTCTGCGCAGCCGCGCCCGCGTGATGCAAATTGTCCGCATCGAGCTTGGCGAAATCAAAGCCGAATTCGCGACGCCGCGCCTGACCGAGCTGGTGGACGCCGAAGTCGAGATCGAAGACGAAGCGCTGATCGAGCGCGAAGAGGTTGCCATCACCGTCACCCATGCCGGCTACATCAAGCGCGTGCCGATCGCGGAGTACCGCGTGCAGGGGCGCGGCGGAAAAGGCCGTTCGGGCATGGCGACGCGCGAGGAAGATTTTGTCACCAACATCTTCGTCGCTTCGACCCACGCCCCGCTGGTGTTCTTCTCTTCCACCGGCATGGCTTACAAGCTGAAAGTCTGGCGTCTGCCGGAGGCCAGCATCCAAGGTCGCGGCAAGGCCATGGTGAATATCCTGCCCCTGTCCGGAGGCGAACGCATCACGACGATTCTGCCGCTGCCCGAAGATGAAGCGCAGTGGGAGAGGCTGAACGTCGTGTTCGCCACCAAATCGGGCGACGTACGGCGCAACGAGCTTTCCGACTTCGTCAGCATCAATCGCAACGGCAAGATCGCGATGAAACTCGATGCGCCCGACGGTATCGTCGGCGTGCAGATCTGCACCGATCAAGACGATGTGCTGCTGACGACGCGGGGCGGCAAATGCATCCGTTTCCCGCTGACGGACGTGCGCGTGTTCAAGGGCCGCGAATCCACCGGCGTGCGCGGCGTCAAGCTCGCCAGCGGCGACGAAGTGGTGAGTCTCTCGCTCCTGCATCACATGGATGCGACGACGGCCGAGGCGCGCGCTTATCTCAAGCAGGCCAATGCCGCACGGCGCGCCGCGACCGGCGAAGAAGAAGTGCAGGTCGAAGACGATGATGCCGACGAGGCCGGCGAGGAGGCAACGTTGACGCAGGAGCGTTACGCGTCGCTGGGCGCGAAGGAACAGTTCATCCTCGCGATCTCGCACAACGGTTACGGCAAGCGCTCGAGTTCCTACGAATATCGCGTTACAGGCCGCGGCGGCTCGGGCATCGTCGCCATGGGCATGGGCAAGAAGAACAACGGCATCATTGGAGCGTTTCCGGTCGAGGAAACCGACGATCTCATGCTCATCAGCGACACGGGGCAGACCATCCGCGTGCCGGTCAGCGGCATCTCCATCCAGGGCCGCGCCGCGCAAGGTGTTGTCGTGTTTCGCTTGGACGAACCGGAGCGCGTTGTATCGGTTGAGCGTATCGAGGAAGCTTCCGCAGAGGATAGCTCAGTGGCCTGAGCTGGGGCGTTTCAATCGGGGATCTGCAGATGAGCAAGGGACGTGTGGCGCTTTATCCGGGAACCTTCGATCCCGTGACCTTGGGCCACCTCGATATCGTCAAGCGAGCGCTGAAGCTCGTCGATCACCTCGTGATCGGCGTCGCCACCGGCAGCGGCAAATCTCCGATGTTCTCCCTTGAAGAACGGGTCGCGATGTGGCGCCACGAAGCGGCAGCGCTCACCAAAGGCGGCGCGACGATTGACGTGCAATCGTACAGCAACACGCTACAGGTCGATTTCGCGAAGAAGGTTGGCGCCAGCGTGATCGTGCGCGGCCTGCGCGCCTTCTCGGACTTCGAATACGAATTCCAGATGGTCGGCATGAACCAGCGCCTCAGTCCCGAAATCGAGACCGTGTTTCTCATGGCAGATCCGCGCCATCAGGCGATCGCTTCGCGACTGGTGAAGGAAATCGCCCAACTCGGCGGTGACGTGAGCCAGTTCACTTCGCCCTATGTCGCCACGGCGCTCAAAGAACGGGTCGGCAAAATTTAATCCGGCCGCAAGGCACACACAGTGGTTCACGCCGATGAAATCATCGCCCTGCCGGAATTCCGGCTTCTGACCGCGTGCCTGATCTGGCCCCATGACGAAGCGTGTGCGCAAGGCGTACGCCAGGCCGCGGCGGATGTCGGCGACTGGAGCCTGTTTGCGCGCATGGCGCGGCGCCATCGCATTGCCGGCCTGGTGCAGGATGCGCTGAGGCGCGCGGGCGTGGAACCCGCACCGGATGCGGCGGCCGATCTGGTGCAGCAGGCGGGTGTCATCGCTCGGCGCAATCTTGCATCGGTAGCGGAATCGACGCGCCTTCGTCGCCTGTTCGAGAAGGCCGGCATCGATGTGCTTTTCCTCAAGGGCGTTGCGCTGGGGATGCAGATCTACAGTTCACCGACGCCGCGCCACAGCAAGGACATCGATCTGCTGGTGACGCGAGAGAAAGTCGTTGAAGCCTGCGACCTCCTGGCACGCAACGGTTATCGCCGCGTGCTGCCTCGCAAAGACAGCAGCGAAGCGGAAATGGCGCTTTGGTTTCGCGATCACAAGGATTTCGTCCTGCATGGCGCCTTCGAAATCGAGCTGCATTGGCGGCTCTTCAACAACGATGCCGTACTGGGACATTTCGACCGGAAGGCGGCCGGCGTTCCTGTCGTTCTTGGCGACGGCCTCTCGCTTGAAACCTTCGATCGCGAACTTCAGTTCGTCTATCTCTGCGCCCATGGCGCGCGCGATGCGTGGTTCCGGCTCAAATGGCTCGCCGATATTCGCGCGCTGTTGGCGCGCACCGATGCGGCCGAAATCGAAAGACTCTATCGCCGGGCTCAAGCTCTGCGGGCCGGCCGGGCTGCCGCGCAGGCCTTGCTCCTATGCGAACGACTTCTCCGTTTGCCGTTGCCTGCTGCGCTGAAGAATGAGTTGGAAGACGACTGGCGCGTAAGGTGGCTCGTCAGGATCGCCGTGCAGTCGCTGGCGGGCGATGCCGAACGCGAGCCGGTGGAGATGCCTTTCGGTACGACACGCATCGAGCTTTCGCGCTGGCTGCTGGGGCAGGGCTTTGCCTATTGGGGCCAGGAGGCGCGTCTTACTTTGGGTTGGCGCGATCCCAAAGCCGCGAAGCTTCCCTGGCTCTTGCGAATGCTTTATCCCTTCTGGCGCCCGGTGCGCTGGCTCTACAGTCAGGCTTTCCGCAAATCGGATCCGCGCCGCGGCCCGGCTTGAGCAAAAGCCGGATTGTGAGAGTTTTATTTTCGTCGAGAGGAACGAGACCTTGGCTGAACGCATTCGCATGGACTTGAAAACCGGCCCCGTCGTGATCGAGCTTCGTCCCGATCTCGCGCCCAATCACGTGGCGCGGGTCAAAGAACTCGCGAGCAAGGGTTTCTACGATGGTATCGTGTTTCATCGCGTCATTCCCGGCTTCATGGCACAGACCGGAGATCCGACGGGCACTGGTTCCGGCGGTTCCGATCTGCCCGACCTGAAGGCGGAATTCTCCAACGAAAATCATGTCCGCGGCACGCTTTCCATGGCGCGCACCAACGATCCCAACAGCGCCAACAGCCAGTTCTTTATCTGCTTTGCGGACGCGCCGTGGCTCAATCGCCAATACACGGTCTGGGGCAAGGTGGTGGAAGGCATGGAACATATCGACGCCGTCAAGAAGGGCGGCGAGCACAACAACGGCGCCATCAGCGGCACGCCCGACAGCATCGTTAAGATGCGGGTGGAGTAACCACCCTCCCCTTGAGGGAGGGTCGAATAAATTCGCGAGCGCAGCGAGAGAATTTTTCGGGGAGGGGTCAAGCCGCGGCGTCTCAACATGACCCCTCCCCGAAATTTGCTTCGCAAATTTCGGCCCTCCCTCAAGGGGAGGGCAAGTTGTGACGCATTCGGCAATATTTGGTGTCTCGCGCTGTGCGGGAGCGCGCTCTAGAAGCGCGAAGTTCGATATTTCGGAGAGCCTGTTTGAGCGCGCCCATTCCCTTCATCGATCTGCAAGCGCAACGCCGCCGCCTCGGCAGCAATCTCACCAACGCCATCACCGCTGCCGTCGAAGGCGGTCAATGGATTTTGGGGCCTCAAGTTCAAGAGTTGGAAAAACGTCTCGCTGAATTTTCCGGCGTGAAACACGCCATCGCCTGCGCCAACGGCACCGATGCGCTGATGATCGTGCTGCGGGCGTGGAATGTCGGTCCGGGCGATGCCGTATTCGTGCCGGCCTTCACCTTTGCCGCGTCCGCAGAAGTGGTGGCGCTGGTAGGCGCGACGCCAGTGTTCGTGGACGTGCTGGAAGATACCTACAATATGGATCCGGCAAGCCTGGACGCTGCCATCGCCATGGTGAAGCGCGAAGGCAAATTCAAGCCGCGGGTCGTGATGCCGGTCGATCTGTTCGGCCAGGCGGCGGACTACCGCAAACTCGAACCTGTCATCAAACGCGAAAAGCTCTTGATGCTGTGCGATGCGGCGCAAGGCTTCGGCGGGCTGCTCGATGGAAAGCGTTGCGGCGGTATGGGCGATGCGGCGGCGACAAGCTTTTTTCCCGCCAAGCCGCTTGGGTGCTACGGCGACGGCGGCGCGACTTTTACCAACGACGATGCACTGAACGAGTTGCTGCGCTCCATCCAAGTGCATGGGCAAGGCACCGACAAATACGAAAACGTGCGCATCGGCGTGAATTCACGTCTCGATACGATCCAGGCCGCGATCCTCCTGGAAAAACTCAAGGTCTTTGCCGAAGAGATCGAACTGCGCGACCGCGCAGCCAAGCGCTACTCCGATCGCTTGCGCGTTTCCAATCGTATTCGCGTCCCGCATGTGATCGAAGGCGCGCAATCGACCTGGGCGCAATACACGATCCAGGTTTCCGATCGCGCCAAGCTTCAAGCCGATCTGAAAGCGCAAGGCATCCCGACGGCCGTCTACTATCCCATTCCGCTCTCGCGCCAGAAGGGCTACGCCCACTATCCCTCAGCGCCCACTCCCGTAAGCGAGAAACTCAGCAAAGTCGTGGTGAGCCTGCCCATGCATGCCGATCTCGACGAGGCCACCCAATCTCGCATCTGTGACGCGGTTCTTAACTCTGTCGTTTGAGTCCTGAGCCCGAGTATGGGATGAGGAGAACGCTTTCTTTTGGGGGCGGACCTTCGTGGCGCGCGATCAGCTCATGATGACCGGCTACAGCCTGTTCGCCGCGCTGTTGCTGTGTTTGCTGATCTGCACCAACGCGCGACCGATCGGCCGGTGGCTGAAGGTGATGGACGCGCCCGATACGGTGCGCAAACGCCACGCGGTGCCCACGCCGCTGGTCGGCGGCCTTGCCATCGTCGTTCCCTTCATCACATGCGTTTTCTTCCAGCTCTATGCCGGCCATCCGGCGGATCGCATGCTCTTCTACGCTATTGCCGTGTGCGGCAGCGGTGTCGCGCTTGTCGGGTTCATTGACGATCAGACGCCGACATTACCCTGGGCGCGGGTGCTGTTTCTGCTGGTCTTCTATGGCGCGTCCCTGATCCTGGATCGCAATCTGATCGTGCACACGCTGAATTGGGGAAGTTTCGCGGCATCCGGAATCTCCACCGTCGGCTTCGTCGCCTTGCTTGGCGTGACCGCCGTGGGCCTGGTCAATGCCGTCAACATGGCCGACGGACAGAACGGCGTCGTGCTCGGCATGTTCTTGATCTGGTCGGTCTGCTTCAGCCTGGTCTCCGATCCCTCCATCGAATTCGTATCCCTGGCGCTGGCGGGACTGTCGCTGATCGTGCTTTGCTTCAATCTTGCGGGAAAACTGTTCCTCGGCGATTGCGGCACTTACGGCATCACTTTCATTTTCGGCTTGCTCGCCGCGGCGGTGCATGCGCGCCAGCTGGTACCGCTTGAAACGATCGTGGTGTGGTTCTTCATTCCGGTCGCCGATTGCGTGCGGCTGCTCATCGCGCGGACACTGCAACGGCGCTCGCCCTTCGTCGGCGACCGCGATCACTTCCATCATCGCCTGGAAGACAAACTCGGCAAGCGCTTTGGGCTTGTCGCCTATTTGAGCGCGGTGGCAGCCTCGTCGCTGATCGCGACATTGCGGCCGCAATTCGGATTGCTCAGTCTCGTTGCGCTCAGCGCCTTTTATTTCAGCTTCGCGCGCATCACCGACGGGCCCGGTGTTGCGATCGAAGACCAGCCCCTACCTGATCAGGGTGCTGAGGGAACCGTGATTCCGATCAACCGGGATCGCAACGAAGCGCTGTGATCTGCGACGGCAAATCTGGTGTAAGCGTTGAATGAGACCCTCCCTCAGGGGAGGGTGAATTAGAAGGGGTAGTCGTGCAGCATTTGTCCGTTTTTCGCACGCTTGAGTTTGCGTTCCGATTCTTCGTCCAACGGTTGCCGGAAGTTCTTGTGCGGATGGCTTTGCCTTCAGTCGCCGGGTTCGCCGCGCTTTACGTTCTGATTTCCGCCTATCTCGATGAGATCGAAAGCTTCCTTTCGACACCGGACCCGCAGGGCGCAAGTCTCATTCTCGGCATCGCCTCGCTGACGTTCTTTCTCATGCTGTTCCTTCACGTCGTGCTGCGGGCGTCCTTGGCGGCGCTCGCGCTGGGACTGCCGGCGCCGGGATGGAAATTCTTCCCCACGGCGCGGCCCATCTGGAGACTTTACGCCGCCAATTTGCGCTTGATGCTGATCGCACTGCCGGTGGCCGCAATCGTGGTGAAGTACGGTGCTTTGCCGGGACGCCCCACGCCCTTGTTCTCCGATCCCGACTATTTCTCCATTCCGGTGCTGATCGATGCGCTTGCCTTCCTGGTTTTCGTCTATGTCGCCGCGCGCACCATGTTCCTGATGCCTTCCGTCACGCTGTGCGAGCGAGGGCAGATCGTTCGCAGGGCGTGGGGTCTGGCGACGGACAATGTCTGGCGCCTGATCGCGATATCGATCGCGCTCGCGATCCCCGGCATCTTGCTGCAGATCGTTCTGGAGACGGTTTTCCAGGCCTTCGGCATGCTGCCCACCATTACGGTGGGCGCTACATTGAGCGATATCGTGCTGACGATCCGCCAAAACCTGCCGCAACTCATCCTGAGCTGGTTTTTGGGCTATCTTCTGAACATGGCGCTTTCGGCCATCGCCGGCGCCTACGGATATCGCCAGATTACTTCCGAAGCTGTGTGACGGATGCGCGTTGACGCGTTCGATTTCGAGATTCCCCCGGAGCTGATTGCGCTGAGGCCGCGCGTTCCGCGCGAAGAAGCGCGTCTTCTGGTCGTTCGCGAAGACGGACGCCGCGAGCATCGCACCATCGGCGATTTGCCGTCGCTGTTGCGCGCGGGCGATGCCCTGGTGGTCAACGACACCAAGGTCATTGCCGCGCAATTGCATGGGCAGCGCAGGCGCGGAATAACCGGCGAAGAAGCGACCATCCATGTCACGCTGCACGCGCGCGTCGACGATCGTACCTACCGGGCTTTTGCCCGGCCGGCCAAACGGTTGAGACAAGGAGACGAAATCGTCTTCGGCCCGCAGCTCTCCGGACAAGTCGTCAAGAGGGACGAGGGCGAAGTTGAGCTCTCGTTCGATCGCTCCGGCACGGATCTCGATTCTGCGATCGCGTCATGCGGCGAGACGCCTTTGCCGCCCTACATCGCCAGCCGCCGCAAACCCGACAAGCAGGACAGAAGCGACTATCAGACGGTCTATGCCGTCCATCCCGGTTCTGTCGCCGCGCCGACGGCGGGCCTGCATTTCACGCCGCAATTGCTGGCGCGATTGCAAGCCGCAGGCGCACCGCGCGAAACCGTCACGCTGCACGTGGGCGCCGGCACGTTCTTGCCAGTCACGGTGGACGATACCTCCGCCCATCGCATGCACCCCGAATGGGCACAACTCGACGCAGATGCAGCGGCGCGCTTGAACGCGGTTCGGGCCGAGGGCGGGCGTATTGTGGCTGTGGGCAGCACGGCCTTGCGCACGCTGGAGAGCGCGGCAGACCAACGCGGCCAACTGCACGCGTTTTCCGGCGCGACGGATATCTTCATCACGCCCGGCTACCGCTTCAAAACCGCGCAAGTCCTGCTCACGAATTTCCATCTGCCGCGCTCCACCTTGTTCATGCTGGTGTGTGCGTTTTCGGGCATCGAGGCCATGCAAGCCGCCTATGCGGAAGCGATCCACGAGCGCTATCGCTTCTATTCCTACGGCGATGCCTGTCTGCTCTTCCGCTCGCAGGAGTGAACTCAGGTTCGAAATCGCCGCTATAGCGCGAATAAACGAGGGACCGGTTTTGGGTCGGCCCCTTTTGTCGAGACCTTTTGCGTGTGCGTCCTTCGACAGCGAAGTGCTCACAAAACATTTAGCTGTGCAGAACTCTCGAACCCTCGCATTCCCGCGTTGACCGTAAATAATCGTCTCCCTAGCGTTTGATGGGGGAGCCGGGCGCTCGCGGGAGCGATCGTTCGGAGCGGGGATGTCATCATGTCTTTGGCGAAAGACTTGGCCGGACGTTTGTCCGCCGTGTTGCGTGTCGGTGCTGCGGTCGTGGTCGCACTCGTCTTGGCAAGCGCCGCCGCCCGCGCCGATTATCTTCCTTCGGTAAAAATCGGCACGGCGTCGCTGATCTCGCCCACGGCGGCGGATGCGTATTACGGCTCGAGCACGACGTCGACCAACGGGCTTGGCACCACCTCGCGTCCGCCGGAGATCGTCGAGCTGGCGCGGGCTCTCAAGAACAATCCCGACCTCATCTACGAGTATGTCCGCAACAGCATCGAGACCGTCTTTATCTACGGCTTGCAGAAGGGCGCGCTGGGGGCGGAGATCGACAAATCCGGCACCCCATTCGACCAGGCGATGCTCATGGTCGAGCTTTTGCGGCAGGCGGGCTACAGCGCGAACTACCAGGCCGGCACCATCACGCTGACAGGCCAGCAGTTCACCGACTGGACGGGGATCTCCGATGCGACGGCGGCGTGCCAGCTGCTGTCGAGCGGCGGCATTCCGGCGGCGGTGAACGGCTCGACCACCGCCAACTGCGCTTACGGCACAGGCACCGCCATCTCATCGGTGCAGCTGGCCCATGTCTGGGTGCAGGTGACCATCGGCGGCGGCACCTATCTCTTCGATCCCTCCTACAAGCCGCACACCTTCAAGACGGGGATCGATCTTGCCAGCGCCACGGGTCTGACCAGCGGCACGCCGCTGTCGCAAGCCAGCTCCGGCATGGACACCGGCACCACCTCGGGCGTGCCCTATGTGCACAATCTCAACAGTGAAGCGCTCAACAGCCAGCTCACAACCTACGCTTCCAATCTGCTGAGCTATATGAGCTCCAACAATCTCAACGGCGCGGAGATGGAGGACATCGTCGGCGGCGGGGTGATCAATTCCTACACCTCGCCGAGCGGCGGATTGCGGCAAACCACGCTGCCCTACACTTCGACGCTGCAGCACAGCTGGTCGGGCGGCGTCCCCAACCAGTACCGCACGACATTGCGGGCCCAAGTGAGCCGCAAGTTCATGGTCTCCGACGTGCCGACGTTGACGCAGATGTTCGACGCGTCGTTCTACAGCGACGAGATTTACGGCCGCAAATTGGTCGTGATGCCGTCGGCGACGCTCGGCGACACCTACGATCTCGTCCTGGAAGGGATGGGCACCATTCAGGAATTTCAAGCTCCCGGCGGAATACTGCCGCGATTCATGGCGAGCTTCACGCTGACGGCGAATCACCCCTATGCGGCCGCGGCGGACGGCTCGACCACGACATCGGGCGACTACATGGACGCGACCGTCGTCAAGGCGGCCGACACGACATTGCCTGTCTTGATCGTTCACGGCTGGGGTGACACCAGCGCCAATCTTCTCAAAAAATGGGCGGACGAGCGCGATTCCGACAGCGTCATCCCGATCATGACGCAGCATTCGCCGATGTGCTTTGGCGGCGAAGAGCCTTGCGCGCCGGCCGAATACTACGGCTCCGCCGGCGACTACGATCGCGAGAAAGCCGCCGCCAGCTGGCTGGGACAGTACACGCGCGAAGCGCAACTCCAGGCGGCGATCGCCAAAAGCGTGCACCAGATGCATCACGCGCTCGGCGTCGCCTACGCCGACACTAACATCATGCTGGTGTTCAGCGAAGTGAAAAGCATCTGCTGGAACGGCAACAGCAACGCGGCAGATCCGAGTTGCACGACCTTTATCGGCGCTCCGCCGGATCCCGTCATTGGCGATAGCGCCATGCAGCTCGACATCGACACCGCGATAAGCCTCACAAGCAAGACCGCCGATGTCACCGCCAGGCGGGCGGGCCTGCAGGCCATCGCCGCGTCGTCGGCGGCGCTGGAAGGCAGCATCGTCGCCCAACAGGACGACATTCCCGACACGTCCTCGACCGCGACGCGCTTCGAATGGGCCAATCGTCCGCCCTCAAGCGAAGACACCTTGAATCCGGGTGTGCGCAATTTTTTGCAGTTCGGGACGTCGAACGCCACCGTTCCAACCGGACTTCTCAAGTTCGAAGGAACGACCGACCTCACGTCCATCGTCACCGATGTCTACGGCAATCCGCGCACATATGCGGGCTATTGGATGAACAATCTGAAGAGCCAGATTGAGAGCTACTCGGCGGCGGGGTTCACCATCGTGGCTTCGCAGGAATCTTTTCTCGGTCCGGGACAGACCTCCAGCGACAAGTGGGTCAATCCCGACAACAACACAAACTATGCGCCCACTCGTCAACGTGGCGGCGCCCTCGTCGCCACGCGCTATGACGCCAACGGGGATCCGGTCGAGATCGCGCACCTGGTGGTGGCCTTTGATGCCGACATGAAGGGCGGCGGCGGCGGGGTGCAGTCCAACAACCAGGCGACTTACGATCCCGCCACGGCGGCGGATGTTCTCAAGGCGCGCTTCATCGATCGCTCCAACGCACTGGGCGTCAACCTTTCCAACGGCTCGCTTTCGGTGGTCAGTCCCGCGAGCATCAAGGTCGGCAACGGCGATTTTCCGTATTCGCTCACCGCCAATCTCATCTGGCATCCGGGACCGGTGCAGCAATCCTCGATATTCGGGCCCACATCGCCGGTAAGCCGCAGTCGGGATGGACAACGAACTGGAACAACGATCTCGCCATTTCCGGCAGCGGCTTCGAGGCGATGGGAACAAGCGATGTTCGCGCCGCCGCAAGCACGATCGCGGCGTTCCTGGCCGAGCAGGACATTTACAAATCCGCGCAGAGTACCCAACGCGACGTCGCGGCGGTTCTGACGCAATCCTGGTGGGTGCGCCAGCTGACCGGCAATGTCGCCACCGTCACGGTGGGCCCATCGTCGCGGCAGTTCGTGAAGCTGGCAAGCGGAACCTGGATCGCCCCCGGAGCGGGCCCGCAGGCGGTTTTGACTCAATCCGGCAACCGTTCCATCGAAAGCTGGGTGTGCGTTGGCACTCCCAACAACCGCGCGCTGTCGCGCGGCTGGGACTATTCCGGCATGTCGTTTGCCGTGACCAATGCGAACGGCGACGTGCAGAACTTCGCCTACTGGATGAACCATTTTCAAACCGACGACACCCATCGTTGCGGCAGGCTGCACGGTTTCCGGCTCACCAACTGGACCTTTCCGCAAGGCGTCACGGTCAGCCTGAGTTACGGCCAACCTTTCGATCCTTCGGGAACGCCCGAAATCGAACAGCTCACGGGCGTCAGCAACAGTCTTGGCTACAGCATCGCCTTCAACAACGACACCGGTGGGGGCGGACTTCTCTCGTTCAGTGCAGGCACCGGTTATTTGCCACGTCACGTTGTGCTCAACGGCGACACCCATGAACAGTGGGACCAGGGTATCCCGTTCGGTCCTGGCGCGGTCGCCAAATTCACCTACACCGCTGC
The DNA here is from genome assembly GCA_016201105.1 of Pseudomonadota bacterium. GTDB lineage: Bacteria > Pseudomonadota > Alphaproteobacteria > Micropepsales > Micropepsaceae > Rhizomicrobium. The sequence continues at coordinate 2,206 of JACQDN010000056.1, read as the reverse complement.
GCGCAGCGCGTTCGATTACGCCAACGGCCTGGTGCCCGTACCCTATGCGGAATTGGATCAGATCTTCACCGCCGACAATGGCACGCAGGCCAACGTCGACTACGATTATGACGGCTTGGGCCGCGTCAAGCAGATCAAGGACGCCGTCGCCATCCAGGTGGGCGGGCGCAATCCATACTCGTTCTACATCGCCGACGGCACGCGCGGCGAACGCGACGATCCTTTGGGCGATGCCTATGCGGTGACCTACGACACCAAGGGGCGGCCGGCGAAGTATACCGACGAACTCGGTCACATCACGCTGGCCTCATGGGATTCGCGCGGACGGGTGGTCAGCTACACCTATCCCGAAGGCGATTGCGAACTGTTCGGCTACGACGACCGCAACAACACCACCAGCCGCAAGAAGATCGACAAGAGTTCAGGCTGCAATCCCAATGCGGGCTCGAGCCACGTTCTCTCCGTCAGCGCCACCTGGGATTCCACCTGGAACAAGCCGCTGACCATTACCAATGCCAGAGGCCAGACCACGACGTTCACGTATAACAACAGCGGCAACGGCACGTCGCTGATAGCGACGGCGACGCGGCCGACGGTGACCCAAGGCACGCCGGTTTATTCGTTCAGCTACAATGCCATCGGCAAAATGCTGACCGCGACCGATCCGACCGGTCTGGTGACGTCGAACAGCTATGACGGCTTGGGCAATCTGCTTTCGACCGTTCTCGATCCCGGAACGAGCCCGCACATCGCCGGCACGACGAGTTATACCTATGACGCTAGCGGTGACGTCCTGACGACGACCGATCCCCGCGGCAGCGTGATGGAGTTCGCCTACGATTTTGCGCGCCGCCCGACCCAGTCCCTGCATCACGACGGCAGCATCACCGCCACGCTGAACGCGGCGTCGCGCACGACCTACGATGCGCTGGGGCGCACGACCAAGGAAGAAGCCGGCACGATGTTCTCGGGGACGTCGGTCACGACGTGGCTGACCGTTGGACAAAAAACCTATACCCCGACCTCGAAAGTGGCGACCACGACCGATGCCGACAGCCGCGTCGTCTCGACGGCCTACGATGCTCTCGACAGACCGGACGTGATCACCGATCCCATCGGACGCAAGTCGCACTTCACCTATAACGCCGCCGGCGAGACCCTGGTGGAATACCGTGCTTGGACCAGCACCCTGCAGGAGGCCTATGCGACCTACAGTTATACGCCCAACGGCAAGCAGGCGAGCGTGTACGATGCCGACGGTTCCACCCACATTACCGCTTTTGCCTATGACGGCTTCGACCGGCTGCTGACGACGACCTTCCCGGATTCGACCACCGAGCAGTTGAGCTACGACGCCGATAGTGACGTGCTGACCAAGCTCAATCGCTCGGGTCAGACGCTCACTTATACCTATGACAACCTCGACCGGCTCGCGACCAAGCTGATGCCCGCGTCGCCTTCCAACATCACCACCACTTGGACATATGATCTGGCGAGCCGCATCACCAATCTCAGCGACACCCCCGGCAACCAGCTGGCGTATTCGTTCGACACCGCCAAACGGGTGACGTCTGTCGCTACCACGCTCCCGGGTTTGACGGGCGCCAAGACGATCTCCTATCAATACGACGTGGCTGGCAACCGCACCCGGCTCACCTGGCCCGACGCCTATTACGTCAACTACTCCTACGACACGCTGGGACGGATGAGCTGGGCCACGGACTCCGGCTCCACCACGCTGGCCACCTTCAGCTACAATCCGCTCTCGCGCCTGACCAACATCTCCGACATGGGCGGCGGAGCGGCGACGGTCGATCTGACCTATTCCAATGCCGGCGATCCGCTGACCATGGTGCATAATCTCAACGGCACCACCGACGACAACACGTTCACCTATAGCTACACCAACGCGCATCAGACCGCCTCGCTGGCCGCGAGCAACGCGAACTGGCAGTGGGCGCCGTCGACGACGAGCACCACCAGCTACGCCGCCGTCAACGTGCTCAACCAGTACACCACGGTGGGCGCCGCCACGCTTTCCTACGACACCCGCGGCAATCTCACCGGCGACGGCACCTGGACCTACGCCTTCGATGCCGAAAACAGACTGCTCACCGCCAACAAGGCCGGCGGCACGGTGGCAGCGACCTACGCCTACGACGTGCTCGGCCGCCGCACCAAGAAATCCGGCGCCGGTGTGACGACG
>JACQDN010000051.1 GCA_016201105.1 Pseudomonadota bacterium | reverse complement strand
CTCCTAAGTGTTTGTTGTTGCTTTCCAATTTCCTGTGAAATAAACTTCACCTCCATGGAGAGAGTTTCTGGGAGAATCTTGGAGGTAAAATGGTTCGCATAGTTTTGGCGTTGCTTCTTTTCTTTTCAACAACGTGTTTCACTGCCAGTCCGGCCTATTCAGCCGATAAAAAAGCCAAACAAACGACACCCGCCGACAAACCAAAGGACGGGAAACCAACCCTGATTCTTCTGCCGGTCTCCGGCAAGGGTGTGGAGGGCGATGACCTCAATTTTTTTCGCACCACCGTTGCCCAAGGGCTTGGGAAGAATTATACGGTAAAGTACGGGGAGCAGACGGACAACATCATCAAGCAGATATTCGATGAACACAGCAGGGAAAGTCTCGATTGCGACGAAAGCAAATGTTACCGCGATATTGCAACGGCCTTACATGCCGATTTGATTGGAAAAGCCTCGGTGGTAAAAAACGGCCGTGATTACAACCTAAGCATCGAGGTGTATAACGTTTACGAGAACAAGTCCGAATACGCGAAAACGGACGTGTGCGAGGGGTGCAACTCCAAGGCGTTGAAAGAGGCGTTGACCGCGCTCTCTGCCGTTACTTCGGCGCCTTCCGCAAGCTTGGGGTTTGTATCCGCCGGAGCGGCGGTTTCCGGCGGGGAGGCAAAGGTGGAGATGGTCACGCCGCAAGTGTCGGGGGATTCGGATTCCACCGTCGCCATGCTTTTTATAACAAGCGAGCCTACGGGGGCGCAGGTGCTATTGAACAACACCAAGGCGGGTGTCACGCCGTTCCAGAATATGGAGATGTCCCCCGGCCAGGAACTGACCGTGACGCTAAAGAAGGAGATGCACCACGACAAGACGATGGTTTTCCAACTCCGCCCCGGCAAAAACAAACTCGGCCCGATAAAGATGTCACCTGCGTTTGGGACATTGGTTGTGGAAAGCGTCCCCTCCGGCGCGGATGTTTTGATTGGCGGAAGCAACGTAGGAACCACTCCGTTGCGGATGGAAAAGGTGGAGTCCGGCAGACAGTTGTTGACGGTAAAAAAGCCTAAATACACCTCTGCGGCAAACCAAACGGTGGAAATCAAGGACGGCGAGGAGACGCGGGTCAAGTATTCTCTTTCCCCCAATTTTGGGACGCTAAAGGTTACCTCCATGCCGTCAAACGCTGATGTCGTTGTTTACAACACCGAAAACACGGCGATTGCCAAAGGTCAGACCCCTTTCAACGGTGAATTAGACCCCGGCTCCTATAGGTTGATGGTGTCAAAAACAGGCCACGCCCCGGCGGAGTTCAAGGTGGGCGTTGCGGTGGGGAAAACCACGGAGATAGACGAGAAAACCGCCGTTCTGCGCCGCCTTGAGGGGCGTGTGGTGGTCAGTTCGGAGCCGTTCGACGAATCTGCGGAAGTGTACGTTGACGGGAATAAGGAAGGTAACGTCCCTGCGGAGTTGAAGCTTTCCGCCGGGTTTCACGACATAGTGGTGAAGCTGGGCAAACGGGAGGGTAAGGAAAGATTCTCCGTTGAGGACGGCAAAACCAAGAGCCTGAAACTGGGGTTGAAAGAGACCGCGCCTAAAATTGTGAAGGATGTTGTCCCTAAAACAGGGTTCACTGACAACAACGACGGAACGGTGACGGACAATAAAACAGGGCTAATGTGGCAGAAGGATGACGATGGTCAGAAAAGAGAGTGGGATGATTCGATTAACTATTGCCGTGGCTTGTCGCTCGGAGGACAGCGGGGCTGGCGTTTGCCGGATAAGGATGAACTGGTCTCCTTATGGAACAACGCAGGTTCTAAACAGAATATTAGGGACACATATTTTCCGGGCATGAAACGGTCCTACTATTGGTCTTCCACTTCTTACGCGCTCAATACTCCTACGCGTGGTACGTCTACTTTAGCGGTGGCGGCGTCTACTGCTACGGTAAGACAAACACGTACTACGCTCGTTGCGTGCGTCTCGGACAGTAAGTTGACGCTTCGGTTATTTGATTCTTTGGTTTTTTGGTATTTGGCGCGATTTTAATCCGTAGGGTCAGATGTCATTCCTCCGCATCTTGGCGGTGGAGGAACCTGTGTGTCTGCCCTCCCCGCATTGGTGTGTACACAGCCTCTGCTGTGTACATCGGCCCCAAGGCCGACTATTTGTAATTAACCACTTCGTTTGAGAAATTTAACCACCTCGTTTGGCACAAGTTGACACCCCCTTGTAATTCGGCGACCCGCCCTGTGTCAAAGTTTTGGCGGTTTTTTTGGCGTTTAGAGGGGGTGTCCCCCTTTAAACGCCTTTTATTGGCTTAATAATTGTTGATTAAAAGCTCCTTTAATTGAATAAGGGACAGTTAAACAGCCGAGCTTAAACTCCTTGTACAGTTCGCGGATGGACGGGGTGTCGTGGTGGCTTAGGAGCCATTTACCCTTTACGCCCCGGCCTGTCCTTTTAAATGCAGAGACGTTCGTAAACCCGCCCGACTGCGAGCGGGGAATAGTGTTTTGCCACCTGGTCTTTGATAAGCACCACGTCCTCGGCGGTCAGGTCGACTTCGGAGGCGTTCCCGGAAATTTTCTCGGCGAGCTTGAACCTTCGGAGTTTTTCCACGCCGGAAATTATTTCCGCTTGGAATTGACCCAAGAGTGAGTTGACAATCACCGCACGAATGGTCAACGGCACGCCCTCTTCCGTCACGTCCTCGCCGTTTAAATTCCTCACGTTGCCGGATATGTTGATTCGCATCCCCATCCCCTCAAACGTTCTGTGCGGAGGTGTATTCCGGCAGTTTTGAAATTTCGGCGTAAACCGCCGTGAATGGGTTCTGGTCCGACACATACGGGGCTCGGACGTTAAAGGTTGTCAGCGGCGCCAGCCCGGTTTCGCGCGCGTCTGCGGAAGCGTAGACTCCTACAAAGGCGTTCCACCCTTCTTCTTTGCCGCCGAAAATCCTAATCACGCGGGTGTAAGCCGCGGGGACGTTAAGCCCGTTTATGTCTTGTTTGTTTTTAATCGCCATGTTTGTTCTCCTTAATAAGTGAAGGTTAAAGTTCGGATTGCGTAGGGGCCGCCGCTTGCAACTGAACAGGTCAGATAGCCGTACGAATAGATGTAATTGCGCGCCCCGGGCGCGCCGTAGATTGCGGAGTTTGCCACGTTGCAAGTGTTGCCACCCGTGCCCGAGGCGCTTTCCGCGTTGGTTATTATGTCGGTAAACGCCTTGCCCGCGCCGTTTGTTCCCATGACAATGGTCACGGATCCGTTGCCGCCCTCGGAGGTTATTTGGGTGTTTGTCGCGCCGACACCGGCCGTGTACTTCGCTCGAATTCCGGCCGTGACGGTGTTGCTTGCATCCGCGACGTCCAGCGCGTTTGTGCGAACAGCTCCGGGGGCGCAGAGAAGGCCCCCGGCTATTTGAAGCTTGTGAACGCCGTTGTCGGTGGCCGCGCCTATCAAGAGGTTTCTAGCGCCCGTGAGCCTCATTCCCTCGTTACCCCCGGCTGAAAACCCGACGCCGCCGTCCGTCAAAAAGAAAACTCCGCCCCCGCCGATTCCTTTCAGCGGCGGGTTTGCGGCCGCGCCGTTAAAAAGCAGTTCGTTGTTTGTCGCGATCACGATCCACTTGCCGGGCGCGTATTCGGACAAGAGGACGACCGACCCCGCCTCCGTTTGTACCGACACGCCGCGCGGGCAAAGGATGGAGCCGCTTGTGCCGTCATGCGCTATTCCGCCCCCGCCCGTGAATTCCAGCACGACATGCGTTCCGCCCAAGCTGTTTGGAACCGTAATGCTGTTGACCGGCGCCGCACCCGTGAGTCTGAAATGGTTGCCGGGCGTGGGATCAAGTTGCAACGCCCCGTTGCCGGGGATGGCAACGGTTCCGCCAAAATTGAACGCGGGAATCTGCCCGTCCACCGGGATGCCGCTGAATTGCGGGTTGTTTAGCCTGTTAAGAAATGTGGCGGTGATTATTGATCCGGGAACCCCCGTCCCTTGGTTGCCGTCGGAATGAAACGTTTTAGCCATCTGTTTTGTCCTCCAATTAAGCGTAAGTAAAAAATACGTATGTGTGCGCCGGTTTAAGGGCGTTAAAAAACGTTTCGAGCTGGGACGTGGAATGGTTGGCGATGGAGTTGCCGCACCGGGCAACCCCCGCCGTGGCCCGTTGTGTGAAAAGTGTCGCGTAGGCGGCGCCGGGATAAGTTCCAAATGGGTCGCCGCATCGCGCCAGCCCGGCCTGTGGAACGATCCACGCGGCGGATATTTGAACCACGACCTGCCATATGTTTAAAACGTCCGGGCTGTGGACAACGTCTCCGCAACGGCCCCATCCGGCCATGCACGGCAGAAATTCACGAATCGTGGCCGTGTAGCCAACGGCGGCCGCCAAAGCGATAAAGTATTGGGGGGATAGGCCGCCGCGCGCAAGCGCCCTTGATAGCAGGGTGTTCAATCTCGCGGCGGTGTTGGACATTGGGTCCGTTTTAATCCCGTAATTTCGTTCCCACGCCGGGAGTAGCTCAACGCACGAATTAGGGAAGGAGTTCGCCAGCAGGTCGGCTGACTCGGCTTGGAGGTTTTCGAGGGCGTTCCCCATGACCTTGAGTTCCGCGCCGATGTTCGGCGCGTCGACGACGTACGCGCCGGGCGGCAGAAGGGTTTTTAAAAGCGTCTCAAAACTCATAATTGGTTCACCGCGATTACGCCCGGCACGATCATCATCACAATCACGCCGCCGTTGTCGGGCGCGACCACGTCGGCGGGCGGCGCGGAGACGACGGCGTTGTCAACTCCGTCTATCCCCATCGCTATGCTTGTCAGCCTTGAAAGGCGCAGGGTTTCAAGCGGCATGAGGGAACCGACGTATGAGTTGACGGCGGCGGAAACCTGGGCTTGCACGGTGGCAAACGAATAACCGGCGCCCAGGTGAACGCCGACCGTCACGTCCACGGGCTGGACGGCGGGCCAAAAAACTTGGAAAATTTGGTTCCCCACGGGGCGAACCGAATTGATGTAATTGGATACGTCGGTGATTAAGGTGCTGTTGCTTGGAATTCTGGCCGCCCCGGAACCCGGGCCCATGATTACGACGCTGGTGGAGCCAAAGCCGAGGCGGAGCGGGAAAACCATCGCGTCCGCCACCCCCGGCACCGACAAGGCCCATTGCCGATAATCGTTTTTGTTTCCCCCTGCGGGCGGTTTCTGGAGTTTGTCCAACAATCGCGCCTTCAGCGACGCGTCTGATTCCGCGTCCGTGCCGCCGCTGAAAGAGTTGTTTTTTGTAAACGCCGAGGAGTTGAGTCCCGGCGGCGGATTTTGCACCGTAAGCGCCGCGGTTCCGGCGATGTTCCCAACCACCCCCCCCGGCGCGGCGGTGGCCGAAACCGAGCCCTGTCCCGTTGTCGGAACGCCGATTGTGCCCGGTGCGGACGACGTCATCGCTATCCCGTCCGCCGTCACAAAAAAGGTGCCTGTGGGAACCACCGTGCCGTCCTGCCCTGTTAGGAGGACGGTCCCCGACGCGCTGGCGACGGGCTTACGCGAAAGGCCGTGGATGGCGGCGTGGCGGTCCAGCGTCGCGGAGTCGCAGGTGTCGGGGAGTATCTGACGCGCTATCCACTCCTGGTGGTTGTACGCGCCCCATACGGCCGCGGCGAGCGCGGCGGCGCGGGCGTGGATGTCCGAACCCGGCGTGGTGTCGGCTCCGGGGATGAGGTTTGAGTAGTCCGTTAAAATGGAGCTTAAAACGTCGTTATACGTCGGTGATTGCATCATCCCACCCTTACAAAATGTTCATAGGGCAACGGGTCGTTCCCCTGCCAAGCGGTTATTTTTAGGTTCACGCGCTTCGCGCCGTGGTCAACGGCGGCCGACACCTCAATTTTTGTGGCGCGTTGGAGGTCGAGAATCCATTTCAACGCCTCGTCGCATATTTCGATTGCGCGTTTTGGCGTGTCGTCCGTAATTTTTCCGCGCAGGTCTTTCCATCGCGCGCCGAATTCCGGGTTTGCGAACCACGAGCCTTTTTCAACCGACAGCGATAAATGGACGTTGTTTAAGAGGGAGCCGGTCATGACCGGGTTGGGGCCGGAGAACAGGTTGTCACCCGTGGCCGGGTCTATCGCGTAGTCTCTCATGCTATTGTTCCCGGCCAGGTTCCGGCGGGCGCGGTCGTAACTGTCGAGGTCGCGCCGTTTTGGGTGATTTCCAGGATTATCCCCTGGCACATCGCCTCAAGCAGAGCCGCGTTGTACGCGGCCAAATCGGCGGGAGAGTTGGACGCCGGAGGAGGAACCGCTGACATTGCCGTCTTGATTTTTGCGGCCATTGAGGATTTGCTTAACGCCATTTTTAAACGCTCCCTTTTATTGTCGCGGAACCGTGAGGATGGGGCGCGCCGGTGAAGGCGCAGACACAATCGGCGGTGACAATCCCCTTGGTCGTGCCGTTCCCGGCCCCGTCCAGCGTAATCCCGCCCGCGGCGCTTATTGTGGCCGTTCCGGTGCAGTTGGCGACAAGGTTCATTGTGGTGACCGTCACCTTATTGCCGCCGGTTATCTCTATTTGTCGCCCGCGTTTTATCTTTATCATGTCCCCTTCGTCTGTGTAGATGCAGACCTCCCCCGGTTGTAGCGCGGGGCGGTACCGGCGATCCTCGGTCGCGACGACCAGGCTTTTTAGCCAGTTCCCTGCGGAGATGATAATCGCCTCGGAGCCTTTAAGCGGGTTGGAGGCGAAGCCGTAATGCCCCCACGACTCCTTGTTCGTGAACTCGCGGTTGTCCCCTTCCGCGTCGGCCCGCTGTATTTTTCCGTTTGTGACGCGCGTGATTATCGCCCGTATGAAGTTAGCCAATTGTGTACCCCTCCGCCAAAGGCCCTATTGTCAGGAGTGTCGTTTGCCCGGTGTTTTTGTCCATGCTGAATTTTCTGCCCAGGATTAGGTAGTTGCCGTTTAGCCCCAGCAGGTCGTCGTGGATGTGGCAAACCGTGTTGGCGCGGTAGTTGACGCCGTTTTGCGAGTGTCGCGAAACGGTGTATTCAAGCCTCCACGAGTTTGCGGCCCGTTTCTTTATCTCCCACTCCGCGTGTTCCTTGCAACCTTGTTGGTTGGGCGCCTCGGTCATCAAGAGCGTGGGTTTGTAAAACGGGACCGTGGAGTCGGACGCGGAGGCGTTTAAGTTATAATCCGGGTCGGCGACGCCGGAAACGACGTCTTGCTGGCCCGCCGTCGTGATTACGGAGAATTGCTTGCTCCCGTCGTCGGTCACCTGCGCGCGGAGGACGTTGTTTTTGCCAGGGCTGATTCCGGCGTGCAAGGCGCGCAGGTGGCTCGGCGTGCCGTCTTTTGCCGGTTTGACGCAATAGAAGTTAAAAACTGCCGGGGCGGATTTTCCCTTCAGCGTCCCGAAAACGAACGTGCCGTCCGGCTCGCACCAAAATAGCAGGCCGCGCCGTTGCGCGAGGTCGCTCAAAACTTTAAATATCGTTTCGCCGGGTTCTAGTTGCGCGTCCTCGGACGTCTCCGCGCCCGCAACCCCGGCCAGAACCTCGCCCGACGGTTTGTGAAAGTTCGGGGTCCATTGAGATTTTGGCAGTTCATGCGCGTAAACGACGTTTTTTTGGTTGATGAACGGCACGTCCTTCAGTAGTCGTACGGCAAGCTCTTTTACGAGGCGTATTTGGCGCAGGGTGTTTAGGTGGCCGGATTTAGGCATGATTGTGCTGTCCACGACCAAACCCATAAGGTCGCGGCCGGTGATTGTCGTCTCCGCGCTCCCCTTTTGGTAGGTCTGTTCTACCGTGTCGATGATTCCGGTCATCTCCAAGAGGCCGTTCACGTACAGTTGAAACTGCTGGAATTTTTTGAACTCGGTCACTATCCCGGCAAGGCGGAAAGTGCAGACGTCGGCGGGGATTAGCACGTTGGAGTCGGCGACGTAGCCCAGAAAGCCGGCAATCACGAGGCCGTTGATTTTAATTTCCACTTTATCGGGCGACATACACGTTTAAAACCTCGCCGGTGCGGATGAAGTTGGGGTCGGGAATGTTGTTGACGCGCAGAAGCCGGTCGGCGCGGGAGATGTCGCCGTAAAGGGAAAAGGCCAGCAGATGGAGCGACGTCTCGCCGGGAACAACGTACTTAACCAGTCTCTCCCTTCGCAAACGCGCGGAGTCCGCGGTTTGTTGCACGACAAGGGCCTGGGCTTTTAGGGCCAGCACCGTGGCGGCTCCGGTTTTTGGGAAGGCGGTTTGTACGGACTGAATGGCGGCGTTGATTGTCGCGCGGGCGTCGGAGGCCAGTTTTTCTATCTCGTCCTTCGTCAGGACCCCACTTCGCGGGGGAGTCTGGGCGGAACCGCCGGTGGCGGCGAGGGTCGTCGGAACTCCCGCCTCGGCGTTTTCGTCCAGCACGAGCTCCGTGAGCGCCGCGCCCGAGGCGGCGCACGCGATTGTGGTCGTGAATCCGGCGTATAGCGCAAGCGCGGCCGTGTGTTGCGGGGAACCGGGCGAAACGGATCCGGATGGAACGTTGCCGACAAACCCGGAGGCGGAAGTCATCCCCATCGATTTTGCCAACGCCTCTGTCCCGTTTTTTAACGACGCCGCGAAAAGGCCGGGGGCGGTGACGAGGGCTGTGTGGCTCCCCGCCACGCTTTCAACCGCGCCCGCTACGGAGCCGAGGAATTGGCCGGGGAGCGAGGCGGTGAAAGCGACCGCCGATGAAATGAGTTTAAACGGCGCGGTGGCGGCGTTTACGGCCCCTTTAAACGTCCCCGTCGCGTTGGCGACCTGTGCTTGAACCGACTTGACGGAGGCAATGTAGGGGGCAAGCGCGCCGTCTATCGCGTCGGCGACGGATGTCATGGCGGCGGCTTGGTGCATTTTAATTTGCTTGTCAGCCTCCTCTGGCGAGATTCCTTTTGTGGCGGGGGATGGTTGGTTCCACTCCGCGGATGTTGAACCCGCGCCAATTGAAAACGAGGCGGTTCCGGCGGTTTTTCGGAAGGTGACGAGGATTTCGGCAGAATATGCGCGGTCGTCGTTGGTGACGTCCGCGGTCTCGACCTGCGCCTGGAAGGAACCGAGAATCGGGTGGATGAACTCGCCCGGGCCGACCGCGTCGACGGCCTCCAAAAACTTCGGGTAGCCGGTCGCGTAGTTTCCCTCAAGGAAGTGGGCGCGGACTGTGAAGGTCAGCCCGTTCCCCATGTCCATCACTTCCGGGTCGTCCCGGAACGGGTATTCGTAAAAAACGTTGGATTTCTTTCGCCCGTCCTTCACGTCCTCAATCAGCAGGGGGACGCCGCGAAAAGAGGCGGGACGCAGGTCGGTTTCATTCCACATAGAAACTCCCCCTATAGGCGTTACACCTGATGGCGGTTGTGGTGTTGCGCCCCACGGTGACGGAGCGTGAGTTGCCGTCCTTGTCCACATGGAGGTTTATATTTATATGGTTGTGGTGGTCGCCGACCTCGAACGGAGCCGGGGCCGCGCCTTTAAGGGCAAACGAAGGGATGTTAAATTGGTCGTGGCCGGGAATGTTGTAGGAGATTTTTCTAAGCGACTCCTTCTGCGCCACCCTCTCGGCGGTATGCAAAGCGACGTCTAATTGCGTCGCCCTCGCGCCTTTTGCGTATTCCGGCGTGGAGTTATAGTCTTTGAGCGCGGCAAGGAGTGCGTCCGCCTCGTCATGGCGCCCCGACGCGTTGGCTCGATTTATTGTTTGCATAATTTTGCCTACTTTTTTATTTTCCGTCGTGTCGCCGCCGTGGAGCAGGTTGTATAGGGTGCCACCCAAGAAAATGCCGGTTGACTCCAGTGGTTTATTGATAAGCGTTCCGATTTCGTAGCCGATGCCGAAGGAAGCCACGCCGGAAAGGAAATTTGTGGCAAACCTTGTTCCTGCGGATATTCCGGCTGATTGCATTGTGTATGGGTCTTGGAACACCTTCGAGCCTCCGCGCGCGGAAAGCCAGTCCCAGCCGCGCTGAAGCATAACCGAGGCCTTTAATTTGTTAGCCGCCATTGACAACGTGACGATTGCCCCTAGGTCAAGAAGTCCGTAGATGCCGCCCTTTGTGACGGCGGGATGTTTGTCCAAAAAGTCGAGCGACGTTCTTAACGCCTCAAACGGCCCCGCGAGGTTTTGCTTGGCGATGGATCCCATAAGGCGCCCCATGTCGTCCAACTTGTCGGAGACGGTGTCCTGTACCCTGCCAGAATCGGCCCACATATTTTTTGCATCGCCCTTTTGTTCCATGAGTTTGTCCAACTCTCGGAAATCACCGTTCTTCAAGTAACTAAAAAGAATTGGTTTTATGGCTCCGGCGCCTTTCGGTCCAAAAATTTCATCAAGAATTTTTTCTTGGTTTTCCATTCCGGCGGTTTTTTTAATGACTTCCTCCATGATTTCTATCGGGTCACGTTTCACCGTTTTGCCGTTTTTATCCTTGGTCGAGTCTTTGACGTTTAATTCTTTGAGATGTTCCTCCCGCTTTTTCCAATTAATTCCAAGAGAATTTTTAACTTTCTCGTTGTTGTCTACGAATGAGCGCATGGCCGTGTTGAAACTCATTGCCACGTCGGCGGCGTCGGTTTTCCCCCGGGCGGAGAGTTGGAGGACGGCGAAGAATTTTTTAAAGCCGTCCGCGCCTTTCACGCCCATCATCTCCGCCGTCTGCATTAGCTCGGAGGAATTGGCCGCCAAGTCTTTAAGGTAGAACCCGCCTTTTTTTCCCATCTCGCCAAGCATTCCGAACATATCCATCATCTCGTCGGGCTTGACGCCCATTTTTGTGAGGAGGTCTGAATAGATAAGGCCGACGTGTTCCATGTCGCCGCCGGTCGCCTCGGCCACGGTGCCGATGGTTTTCAAACTCTCGCGCGCGTCGTCGACCGAGCCGGTTTTTTTAAGGACCGTTTGAAAGCCGGTTAAAAGGTCGGAGGTGGAGACGGAGGCTTGCATGGCGGTCTCGTGGGCCTCGTGCCAGAGTTTCATCGTCTGTTCGCGGTTTAGGTTCGCGTCGATGCCTATGCGGGTCATGCGGGCCTCGGCCTCTATCGCCTTGCGGAGGCCCGCAAGCCCGGCCACGCCGCCGGTAAGGGCAAGCACGCCGGACATGGGCGAGTTGCCGATGGACATGAAGGCGGAACCGGCTTTTTGCGCGTAGCCCGCCGCGCCGGAGGCGAATGAGCGGACGGCCGTTTCGGCGCGGGCGATGGAACTGATGAGGTTCTCGTTATGCCCATTGAAGGAAATCCCGATTCCGACCGTCTCGTTCATTCACTCGCCTCCAGCCACGGCGATCCGGGACGGGGTGTTTGTCCGCAGATTACGCAGATTTCCGCAGATTGGAGCCCCCCGCCTTCCGCACGGCGATCCGGGACGGGGTGTTTGTCCGCAGATTACGCAGATTTCCGCAGATTGGAGCGGGGAGAACATTTGGCCCGCCGACGCGGGAAATTGGGAAAAGCTCCCCCGCCTTCCGCACGGCGATCCGGGACGGGGTGTTTGTCCGCAGATTACGCAGATTTCCGCAGATTGGAGCGGGGAGAACATTTGGCCCGCCGACGCGGGAAATTGGGAAAAGCTCCCCCGCCTTCAGCCGGAGGCACAAACCCAACTCCCCGAATTTAATCTGCGGAAATCTGTGTAATCTGCGGATAAACATTTTATTTCCTTTTCACGACATATTTTTTCTTGCCGGTGGCCGAGGCGTCTTGTGTTGCCGCGCTTGTCGCCGTCGTCATCGCGAGGATCCAGAGCCATTGTCCGTTTGTGAGGTCGCAAGCAGGGAGGCCAAAGTAATTACGAGCCTTTTCAGCGTGGCCGAACTTAAATCGCTCCCAAGGATCGTCTGCGGCTTTTTTTTTAGCTCTTCCACCAACTCGCCGAATTCCGCGCTTGTCAGGTCGGGTTTTGGGGAGACCTCGCGCTCGAAATCGCGGTACATTCCGCCAAGCAGGGTCAACTCGTCGTCGGTCAGCAACTCGCGAAGTTCGTCGGCGGAGGCGGAAAAAGGTTTTTCCGGGTTCTCCGCGTCGCGCAACGCAAAACAAAGGACTTGGATGGTCTCCTCTCGAACGTAGGTTGACGAGGTGCCGACCGACACGGCAATGCCTTCGTCCTTAAATCTGCGCTCGGTGTTAAAGGTGGCGGTTTGCAACTCCGCGCAGGTGGCCGGGCGGACAAGGACGGGGTGTTCGACCCCGTCCTTTTTTGCGGGAAACAAAACCTTTTTAAGATTTTGTACGCCGGATTTTAGGTCGCTTAGCCGGCTCATTTTTTACCCGTGGCCATAAAGGTTATTTTGCGCGTGGCCTCCTTTTCACCGTCGTAAGCGGTGGCTCCGATTTTTTCGGTCGTGACGCCGGAAAATTTGACGCGAACCCCGTTGGTTTTGTCTATGGTCAGCGTGCCGCCTTTGACCGTGTTGAAGTCGAATTCCGCCGCGTCCTTCGGCACGACGTAATCGACCGTAATCTCGTAGCGCGGGGTGACGGCGATTGTGCCGGTCGACCCCATGAGCGGGACTTTTTTGTTTATCTCCACCTCGCTCTCTTCCACCGACTTGAAGTCGTCAATGTTCGAGCCGTTTATTTCCAACAAAACTTTTGACACATATTCCATTTTTTACTCCTGTAAAATTATTGACGGTTTACAAAATCAGGTCGAAGCGCATCGCCACTATGTGCAGGCCGGGGATGACCGGCGTCGGGATTTTGCAATCCAACCGACCGACCGCCTGGATGTTTTTTTCGACCACCACGTCCTTTTCGTACTGGGCGACGCCCACCACCATTTCGAGCCTTTCGAGTTGCAGAAGCACGTCCAGAATCTGGTCGCGCACGCGATCCGGCGTTTTGGCGGATATTTTCGCCCCCGCAAACCGAAGGGCGATGCGTTGCGTCATCGCGTCGCGTACAAAGTCGAGCGTGCAGATGGTCGTGACGTCCAGCAAGGCGGGGTCGGGAACGCCGGCGGGGTTGAGCGTGTAGGTTGTTGTCGCGCGGACGACCTTGACGATGTTGCCGGGGCCGACCTCAAGCGGCGACACGCCGTTTGCCAGGCAGGTTTCCTGCTCGACCCGCGAGAGCCTGTCCGGCACGGCGGACGGGGGAATGCCGGGTATAACGACGTTGTCCAGCGGCTGGCTGGGATCCTCTATAGACGCCTTTGTCGCGCCGTAGCCGGCGACTATTTCCATCGCCATCGCCTGGCAAACGGTCGCGCCTGTGTAGCGCAGGTATTTGTTTTGGATTCTGCCGGAGTTGATTTGCCCGGAAAGCGTCGTGGCGGAGGCGAGCGAGCCGGTCATGCCGAACAGCCCTATGCCGGGGCGGCGTTCCAAAGCTGACGACACGTTGGTGACGTGTGTGTTCAATGCGGTTATGGAAGCGGAGTCGTTCGTCGCCACGGCGATTATCTGAAACTGCGCGGCGAAAACGTTGGCAAGGGCCGTGGCAAGGTTCGGGTCGCCCGCGCCGCCGGTCATTTGCACGACTGTAAGCGTTACTCCCGCGGCGAAGGTCTGCGCATAGCCGAGGTTGACCTGGTTGCCGACCGTCCCTTTGTTTTTTGCGGTGAAGTTGACCTTCGTCGCGTCCGCGGCGTCAATGGCGGCCGCGACCGGCAGGTGCGGGTAGGAGGGCATCGCCGCGAGGATGTTCGTGGCAATCGCGTTGGCGGAATCGCCGGACGCAATGCCGACGTTCACCTGGTCCATGCCTACAAAAATTGAAAGGAGGCCGGAACTGGTCGCGGGGCCTCCGGCCTTGACGCTCCCTGCCGCCGACGACGAACCTGCGGCGTCGTCCATGCCGATCGCGTAAAGCTGGGCGTAGCGGTTGGCAAAAAGCGCGGCGTTGGCCATGCGGTGGATTACGCTACCGCGCCCGAAAAAGAGCGCCGCGTCCTCGCCGGACAATATCTGCGTCGGAACGTTGGCCGGGACGGCGCCGGTCGCCAGACGCTGGCCGACGAGCAGGAGTTTTTGTTGGTTGGCGGGAAGCCCCTGCATGGCCATCGAGGTGTTGAACTCCCCGTAAACGCCGGGTTTGCGGATGGAGCTGGGGATGTTTGACATCGGAATCATTATTTACCTCCGGTTTTTTTTGCGGATATTTGCGCCGTGTTTACGACGACCAAACTGCCGTCGTTGACGAGGCGCGTGTAATATGTCGTTTCCGGGACTTCCTCTCCCGGCTCCGCGTCGGTGACGTACTCGCGCGGTTTTCCCTCTTTCGGGGTAAGCAGGCCTGGGGCTGATTTTACTAACATCGTTTTTCTCCTGTTAAATGGTTTTTCATATTCCGTCCTTTGCGGCGGTCATGTCGGCGACGACGCGCGGCGACGTTTCGCCGGGGAGGTCGAAATTCAGGAACATTTCCGTAAGGTCGTTAAGGATCTCGTCGTTCACCGGGTCGATGACAAAGGAGGTGCGGAAACGTATTCCGTACATCACGACCCCCATTTTTGAAAGTTCGTCGTCGTCCATCGGATCCACGCCGCCCGGAATCATGGGCGTGATCGCCAAGCCGAGTTGGTGTCCGGCAAAAAGCGCAATCAGCGAGTTGACGATAAAATACGCGCCGGCGGTGGCGTCGGCTTTCGCGGCCTGGACGCTTCTTAGGTTTTGCGCGGCGGCATATAGGGTGAACTCGGCGTTGAGCTTGAATTTTTGGCTTACCCTTTCCACGGGGCCGCCCGTGAACATGACGTAGACGGCGGGGAGTTCGCCGGGCAAAAGGCCTCCGCGCATTGCCTCCAAAACTCGCTGATAGCTGTCCGCCGTTTTTAGGGCGGAGCCGAGCGCGGAGCTTTTGATGCGCGCGAGGATCGCCTGTTCGACCGACGTTATGGATACGCTCACAGCCCCCCCATCCCTTCGCGGGTGAAATTGCGCGGGGCGGACGTCGAAACGGTTATGTTCGCGTCGTTGGCCGGCTGTGGGGCGTTGGCGCCGAGCGACGCTTTGCCGGACGACACGTCGGCCAGAAAATCCAAAGCCTCGGAGTTTTTGGTTTTCCAATGTTCCGGCGCGCCGAGCCGTCGCGAATAGAGGACGTTTACCGCCAGCGTCACGGTGACGTCCTTAATGACCTGCGGGGGCGTGACGAAAGGAACCGCGTACCGTTTGGAGCAGTACGCGTCCGCTTTTCCCTGCGCGGTCGTAATTGCCGCTGAAACGCGCGCGTCCACCTGTGCGCCCGTTCCCTCGTCGTCCGTAAGCTGGACTACGATTGTCGGCGTTATCGCCTCCTCGATGTCCGCGCGGTTTATGTACATTGTTTTACTCCGGGAACTCGACGGCAAGGACGGCCTTGACCACCTCGGCGTTTGTGCCGAGATTCGCGGGGTTTTCAATCCCAAGGCTGGTCGCTATGGCGTTAAGCTCCGGGCGTTTCATTCCCAGCAAATCGGGCCTTCGCGCTTTGGAAGGGTTTGCCGATATGGTCTCGACGGTTAGGATGGAGTCGGCTTTCATGGCCGATATTTCAGCGTCCGTGAACGTGCCGTCCGGGTGGGTGGTCGCCTCGGACGGATGGAGGCGACCGCCGAGGCGGTAGCCGTTGAATTTTGAGGTTATCTTAACGGGCATTTAAAACTCCTTTAAAATGGTTTTTTTTATCCGCAGATTTCCGCGGATTTCCGCAGATTAAATTCGGGGAGTTGGGTTTGTGCCACCGGCTGACGGCGGGGGAGCTTTTCCCAATTCCCCGCGTCAGCGGGCCAAATGTTCTCCCCGCTCCAATCTGCGGAAATCTGCGTAATCTGCGGATAAATCTTTTCCTTCCCTACAAGTGATGGACTAAGCTACCGTGCCGTCGGAACCGTATCCCAACTGGGGCAGTCCGAAGCCGAAATTACCGCGCGCCTCTACGCCGTAGAGGAATTCTTTCCGGTTAAAGACCGCGTCCGACGCGGGATCCACGTGGGCGAGGAAAACCGGCTCTTTCCTGCTTTGGTAGATAAGCGGCTTAATCGGCAGTTCGACCGCCAATAAAAACCACGCGTCGCCTTGCAGGTAAGGGACGACCGCGGCCTCCGCCGTGCCTTTGTAAGGGTTGGGGAATCCGTCCTGCAGGCGTTCGCTCGCCATAAGCGTGGTCGCCGTGTCCGCGTTGGTCGGGGAAACCGCCAGCACGAATTTAGTGAGGCCGAGGGGAGTACCCTGGTCGTCCGTCATGCTAAGCATGGCGACCCTTGCGGCGCCGTAGGAAGCCTGTGCCGCCGCAAGACCGGCGCAGTTGAGCTTTTTTGTCCCCTTGTTGGAGAATTGCACCTTTCCAAACGCGTGGACGGCGGCGAAGAACGGCTGGCCGTCGAAACAATTGGTGGTGAAGCCCGCCTGCAACAACTTAAAAATTTGGAAGTCGGGGAACACTTTCGCGGCCCGTCCGGCGCCTTGGATACGGGGAGTGTAGAGGCCGTATGTGTCGTCCTCTATGTCGTTGCGGTCGAGCTTTATGGTGCTTTCATAGTCCTTGTTCTTAATCACGTAGTCGAACGCCTCAAGGTTTTTTATCTGCTTGTCGCCGAACCATTCCCTCATCTGCGGAAACTCGCCAAGCCATTTGTAGTCTTCCGTTTTTGTGGTGGAGGGGGTGCGCATCGCGACCTTTTCCCAAAACGTCGGGGCCAGGGCGTAGGCCTCGTTGTAGATTGTGCGGAAGTTCGTGGTGATTGCGTTAAGCGAGGCGGCGTTTACGACGAGGCCGAAAAGAAGGGGAACGCCGACCGTGTGCGCCGGGTGGCCGGTTGCGGGAATGGCGGCGAACGCCGCGAGCGTTGCCATGACCGGGACGCAAAGTCCCAAAATCACGGTGAGGAGCGAGCTTAATATCTTTTTCATTTTGTCCTTTCCTTTTTTAATTATTTATCCGCAGGGGGATGCATTTTGTTTCCTAGAACTTTACCCAGACGCCGCTTGCGTCCACGTCGAACACCGTGCCCGCCGCGCTCCTGGTTCCGGCCCCGGCCACGATGCCGGACGTCAGGGCCACCGTGTGGTCGTCAACCATGTAGCAGGGACTTCCGACCGCCGACAGCGTTATTGCGTCGCCGCCGGCGGAATTGTCGAACAGGAAAATCCCGCGCGTGACCTGCGCCGTCTGGTCGCCCGCCGCGCCGGCGGAGTTGTCGACGGACTGTTCGCATCTGCCCACGGCCGCGAGGGCGAGCGCGGTTTGGCCCGGCACGGCGTTTCCCGCCGCGTTGAGCGCGACGATGGCGCCGCCGAATATTTTTGTGGCGGCGGCGACGGGGAAAACCCTGTCAAACCCGTCTCTCCTGGGCGTGTTTCTGTCTGCTGTCAATGCGGCCATTATTGGTTACCTCCGAATTTAATGATTTGTTCTGCCGTATTGCCCATGTTTTTTGCGACGAGCAAAACTTCGGGCGACAAGGATGCGGTAGGCGCCGCTGGCGCGCCCGATTGTGCCGAGGGACTCGCGCCCACCGGAACGACCGCCGCGGCTTTGGCCGCGAATAGCTGGAATCCGGGCAGGTCCTTTGTGGCGTAGTCCTTCGCCCACACCCTTTGCGCCTCGGTTATTTTTCCCTCCTTCATGGCCAGCGCCACCGCGTCCTCGGCGTTCCGTTCCGCCAAGTTTTTCTCCAACGCCTCCAAGCGCGACGCCGCGTCCGTCTGCGCGACGGCGGTTTGTTTCAGCGCCAGCGCCGTGGCCTTGGCCGAGGAAAGGTCGGCGTCCGGCTTGAGGCCGAGCGCGTCGGCCAGTTCCGGCGCGACGCCCGGGCGGGATTTAAGCGCGACGATTGCTTCCTCGACGTGCGAATCCGTGGCGGAATCCTGCAAGCCGAGGAGCGTCCTGATTTTTTTTAGCATTGTATCCTCCTGTGTTTTTTGTAGAGCGTTCTTATTTACTATCGGCACCATGCCGTCTATTTTGGGGGTGTTGGTCAGCGCGGCGCTGTGGAGTTTGGACGGGACAAAGCGCCCTTGCGAGTCCTTCCCCTTTGCGAGAAGCACCGGGGAGAGGTAGCGATATTCCTTCGCCGAAAGGTGCGCCGCGGCCGCGGCGGTCCATTTGACCTTGCCCCACAACCCGTCCTTTCCTTTGTTCGCTAATTCGGTTATCCAGCCCGCGGCGGGGGCTTTGTCGCCGGTTAGGGTTTGGTGTTCGTAATCCACCGGCACGTCGTTCACCTTCGCCTTAAACCCGGCGATGATGTTTGAAATCGCCTCCGGCGTGACGGTGAAAGCGTTGCCCGCATCATCACTAAAGGCGCCGAGCGGCGCGAGCTGTATTTCGTCGGGGACGGCGGGCGGGGGGAGTTTTCCTCCTTCCGGTTGTGCGTCGTCAGCGTCATCGTCCGCGGCGTTGACGTTCAATGTCGCGCCTGGAAGCATTAAAATTTTGAAATCCATTTTGTCTCCTATATTTCCGCCAAGAATGTTTGGCCTAACGTTTGTATTTCCGCCATGTCTTCCGCCTGCACCACGAGGAATGGGCGCGCGGGAATGTTTACGACCACTTTTTTTACGCGGATCCAGCGGCCGCCGATCGGAAAAACGAGGCACGGCCTGTTTTTTGCCTGGATGACGCGGTTCTTTGCGCCGAAATTTTGCGTGGCGGCATAAACCGTGTTTGTGCCGACCCACGCGCCGGAGCCGTCGGCGCGGTGCGTTATGGAGTTGCGTAATCGCGCCGTGAGGTTTAGCGGCACGCGTTTCGCGGCGTTCTTTCCAAAAGGGGAAAGCGGTTTCCAGCTTCTTGTGCCGCCGCGCCACGAGCCTTCCTCGGAATAGCGGCCGCCCGCGTCGAAGTTTTTGCGGACGGATATCGCGACGAGAGTCCCGACATTTTTGAAAAAGGGGGCCGGGCTGGCAGCCCGCGTTCCCATTCTGCGGAAAAGGGCCAGCGCCGCCGTGTCGTCGACTTTTATTTCGAGCATTTGCTTTCGTCCATGCTTTTGTTTCTCGTCCCGGCCGCACCTTGGCGGGCGGGATTGGTTTTTCCTGTCACAAGCCTTACAATTGGCCTACCTGGGTTGCTTGTGGGCCGTGTCCCTATACATGCGTACCGAGGACCAGTCCCTGCACGGTTGGGATTGAGTCTCATATTTTTCGCCCCCACAAAAGATTCCCGGTGCGCAGGTTTTTAAAAGCAGTTTCCTTGCCCCTGATGACCGTGAGGGCCACCCATGAGTTATCAACCGAGTCGGCCACAAGTCCGACCGCCACGCCCTTTTTATCCCCTTCCAGCATTTTTACGTACCGCTTTCTAAAACCAACCTTTCCCGTGGCGTTGTTTACGGCCGCCGACGCCCATATTTCAAACGGGTTCTCGACGACCTCTTTTAGAAAGGGGAAAAACTGTTCGCGTCCGTCAAACCTGTTCGGCTCTTCCGTCATGTGTTGGACGATGGCGGCTGACAGCACGACAGGCACGCCGTCCGGCCCGGTGAATTGTGCGAATTCCTTCGCGCCAATTGCCGCGGTAAAAGCGGCCATGAGGGAGGCGGCGTTGTGCGCCTTGGGCCCGAGTTGCGCTTGCGGCGCGTCGGCGGGGACTTCGGCGGGGCGGTTGTAGTATGCGGGGGTTAGTCCGGGAAGTTGTGTCCAACCCGCCGATTTTTCCAAGGAGCGCATCGCGGCGGTGGAGACGCCGGAGGCCATGCCGGGGTTGTAGTCAAAACCGGGGTCTATGCCGACCGGCACCTGGTGCGTCTGGCCGGTGCTTGGATTTTTCCAAGCGTAGGTTCCGAAGTCGGCCGGTTTGTCCGTCAATTTTTCCTTGCCGCTTTCGACGGCCGCGTTTGCCACCGATTCTACCCTGCATTTGCAACCCCAGCCGAGAGGGGTGTAATGGGTTTTCCACCACGGGTGATCTATGGGGAGGGTGGTGCCGTCCCATGCAAGGTGTTCCGCGCGGGGGACGATGCTTTTGCCGTGGACGAATTTTAGGAACCCGTGTTTCTTTTTTACGTCCGGGTCGGTTTGTTGCGCGTGGCGTCCGGCGTTGTACGCGGCGCCCAGGTTCGTGTTGAAGATGACGCCGGTTCGCCAGTTGCGGTCGCCGTTGTAACTCCAGCCGTGTTTTTCGACCGTCGCGTCGAAGTTTTGCCGGAAGTCGGCGATTGTCGTGCCGTTTTCGATGGCGGACTGGACGGAACCGCGAATGTCGCCGAGCAGGGAGTCCTGCATCGCGCCCGCGACCATGAACGCCTGGGAATGCATTGCGCCGTGGAGGTCGGAGTATTTTTGCGTGGGGATGTTGAGCTTTTTGTTTTTGAAAAAGTCAATCGCCTCCTGGAACGGAACGGCGGCGAGGTTTATCCCGGCGGTCATTTGCATTCCTCGACGTCCCTTCGGGCCCCAAGATGGGCAGGGATGACGTCGGCCATCCCTTTTAGCTGGGCGACGAGCATGGCTTGGGCCATGATGTTGCCGACGGATACCGGATCCATCCCGGGCAATGCTTCGCCCATTCTGTCGCGGAACTCCTCAAGGGTTTTGCACTCGTTTAAAAGGTCCGTAATCGCGCCAAGCTGGCCCGCCATGTCGGTTTTGTCCAAAAGGTTTTTCGTGAGGTCGTCGGTCGCGTCCGGCGCGGGGAGGCCGTCTTTGCCAATGAAAGCGGAACAGCAGGGGATTTTATCTGCAGATTTACGCAAATTGAATTTGTTAATGATGGAGGTATCGTCTGTTTCAGCGGGCTGGGAGGACGCGTTCACAGGGTTTAAAAGCACGTCGGTCTCTTTGGGGACGGGGAGGTTGAATTTTTGGGCGTATGCGTCCCTTGAAAACTTGAAGCCGTTTTTTATGTGGGTTCCCCACAAGTCGGCCTCGGCCTGTTTGTCCTCCTCCGGCTCGTATTTAAGTTTAAAAAAGGGAATCGCCGCGGCGGGGCCGTATTTAAAAATCACCAACGGGCGGATTAAATCCCGGCGAAGCGTGGTCATCACCTGTTCGGCGTCGTCCTCCACGATGTCCTGGCGGACGTCGTCGGCCTGTTGCTCGTTCCCAAGCTTGCCTGGAGTGCTGTCGGCGGCGGAACTATGCCCCAAAACCCCCTTGGACATCTCGGCTGAAAAAAAGTCCATCAGTGACTCGTAGATTGATTTGCCGGAGACGCGGGCCTGCGCCTCCACGAACGTTATGTCGGTGGCCTTGCTTATGATTGCGGCGGCGTCGCTCCCCAGCTCGCGCACGGCGCGTAGGAGCGCGTCCTTGTCGGCCTGCGTCGCGGACGCGTCGTATTTGCCGACGCGGAGCGGCTGTCCGAACAGCTCGGCAAAGCCGACCCAGTCCTTGACCGCGTAGTTGCGGAAAATATATGCCCAGGCGCACCGGCGCAAAAGCCCTTGGCGCGGACCCCAGCCGCTGGACGTTTTGTGGACGTGGAAGACCCATTTCCAAGGCTCCAGTTCCACGCCGGGCCATTGGTTTTCCGGGGTGCGGACTTTCGGGTAGATTGCGTTTATCCAGTTGAACTTTTTCTGTTCCGCCCATTGCAGTTTGACCGGGAGGTGCGAGCCGCCCCGTAGCTCCCACATTATCTCCAGCGCGGAGAAACCTTTGCCGACCGCGTCGAGGACGTCCTTTAGATTGTCCTTGAAGTTTTCGAGCCCGTTTATCGCATCTTTCGCGAAGTCGGCCGCCTCGCGGGCTTTGTCGTCGTCGCCCGAGGGGAGAATTTCCCACTTTAATTTCGAGACGGCGCTTATGCGGGTGCCGATTACGGAAAAAAGATGCAGGTCTTTTTCAAGCATCTCCTCAAAAAGCTCGGCCTGGCGCCACACGCTCCCTTGGTCGGCCTCGGTGAAAATGGAGGTCAGCTTTTGCGGCGTGAGCCTGCGCGACGGATACTCGTTGTATCGGTCGCGGATTTCAACGGACGTCACTGTCCGTTCGTCCGGTTTTGTGACGGACGACGGAATTTCCCTTCCGAACTGGTCGTAAAACATTAGTAACTGGCCCCCGCGTGGTGTCCGTATCCGCGCTCCACGTGATAATCGTCGTCATGTGCGAATGAAGCGCCGGCCACCGGCTCTCCGCCGTCCGCTTTGCGGCGCAGGGCGCTTGTGTATTCGACGGGCTGGTAGGGTTTGCTCCTTGCGAACCACGCGAGCATTGCGGC
The DNA here is from genome assembly GCA_016201105.1 of Pseudomonadota bacterium. Lineage (GTDB taxonomy): Bacteria > Pseudomonadota > Alphaproteobacteria > Micropepsales > Micropepsaceae > Rhizomicrobium. The sequence continues at coordinate 4,184 of JACQDN010000051.1, read as the reverse complement.
GACGAAGGTGTCGGCGTGGCGCTGTTTGCCGTCGGTTCCTTTTTGCCGGCCGCCGTCGGATATTGAGGCGACCCCCCTTTCCATGACCACCTGCCGGTGGTCGTTCAACACGTCGGACGACTTGGGCATTATGATTGTGCGATCCTCCAGGGCGGCTTTGTAGGGCGGGCAGTTTTCGCGGTAGAACTCCGCGGTCAGCATCACCTGTTGGACGCGCTCGCCGTAGCGTTGCATGGCGAACTCCGCCAACGCCTGTCCGTTTCCGCGCGCGTCCATCGCCCCGCCGCAAAAACGGGGGAGCGCGTCGACCAGGGCGAAAAGAATCTCTTCTTGCTGGCGGAAGGGGACGTTTCCAAGCTCGATTACGAACGGGGTGCGGTAGCGGAGCATTTTTTCCTCGGCAAGGGGCCAGAAGACGGTGAGGTCGCCGGTTCGGCCGAAGTCCTCGCCGAAATAATGGTTTTGGTTTTTGTCCAGAAGTTTCGCGAGGGGAAGGACGTTTTCCTCAAGCCATTGGCGGACGAAGGAGGTGCGGTAATCGTCGGACTTTAAGGCGAAGTCCGCCGGGCATTCCAAACGGACCACGGGGACGGACGGATCCATGCATTGTTCGATTGCGGCTTGGGGGATCCACGAACCGGAGCCTTTTGACGGGATGCAGAAAAGTTCCTCGTCGGCCGACTCGCCATATTTGTCCATCATTCCTTGGCGGTAGGCAACCTCGGCCTCCTGCGACCATTCCTTGCCTTGCACCAGGCAGATGCGTTTGTAGAGGCCGTCGGTCAGCGCGTCGTCGAAAGTTATTCTATGGAGGCTGTACGGCCACTTTCTTTCGCGGATTTCTTTTACGAGGGAGTTAAAGGGGTTGTCCTCGCCGAAATGGGTGCTTATTATGCGGAGCTTGCCGCCCCACATTAGAAGGGCGATGGCGGCGGCTTTCAGCCCTTCCAAATCGTCGTGGAACGCGGCCTCGTCTATCACGACAACGCCGTGCTTGCCGCGAAGGTTTTTGGGGCGCGAGCTGTGGGCCACGATTTCATGGCCGCTGGCGAAGTTAATCCGGTAGCTAAGGATGTCCTTGTCCTCGTCCTTGTAGAGGAACTCCTGGACTGCGCCCGCGGCCTTTTGGAAATGCCTGGCCCAGGTTGCGCAGTCGTTGATAAACTCGCGCGCCATCTCGTGGTTGTAGCCGATGTAGTGGGTGTCGTCGCCGCCGACTTCGACGGCGGAATAAAGAACGGCCTCGGAGGCCTCGGCCCAAGAGATGCCGACGCGCCTGCTTTTTTCGCAGACCTTCACGTCGGACTGGTCGGCAAGCCACCGTTGCTGGTACGGAAGGAGGACAACCGGAGTCGGCGTAATCCCTGCCGCGACTTGCGTCTTCTTTCGTCCCTTCGGCCCACAAGATGGGCAGGGATAACATGCCTTTTCGTGGTTGTTCCCGCGTTCGCGGACGGGTTCCCGCGTGTTTTTTTTGGTCACTTCCCTATCCCCAGAATTTGCGCGCGGAGAGTGTCCGCAGTTTCTTTGGTCAGCCCTCCGGCCTTTTCAACCGCTCCGGCGACTTCCTCGGCTGACTTTGCCAGCTTGATTTCCTTGAGGATTTTAAGTTCCGTTTCGATGAGGTTTGCATATATCCGGTTCAAACCCTCGTTCGCCGGGGAAAGTTGCAATTCCCTGCATATCGCCTCTTTTTGAAGGCGTGTTTCGATGAGGAGGTCGGCAAGCGGGTTGCCGGTTTTGGTCGCCGCCGCGCTTTGTTGTGCAACGGCCTCCGCTCTCCGTTTTTTCCAACCGAAATAGTGCGCCATTTTTGTGAGCGTTGGTTTTGTCATGCCGATGTTCTCCTCGCGGCAATGGCCGAACACTCCTCCGACAGTTCCCATTTGGACAAATACCGGAAAAAGGAGTCCGTCCAACTCCGGGTTTTTGTATTTTCCCGCCGCCACTTTATCTACCCACCGTCACGCCGGGATTGTCGCGCGGATTTTCGTCCAGGAGGTCAATCCCAGCGGGGCTGATTCTAACGACCCACATCCGGCTGGTTCGCTCGATGATTTCGACAAACTCTTTTCCTTTTCCGGCGAGGTAGTCCAACTCGCCGCGCAATTCGGTTTTAGTGACCGGATCGCGGCTCCCCTGTAAAAACGCCAAGAGGGTAATGTCGGTCAACCCCTCAATTTCCAACCTCAGAGCCTGGAGTATCAGCCCCCGGCGAATTTTGCTTTTGTCCAAGCTATCCATCACTCTCCCTTTTTAGCCCGATGATCTGGTTTAATTGTTTTGTGAGTTCGTCCAGCTTCCCAAAAATGGAATTCAGGGTGCCTCCAAGCTTTCCCTGGGCGAACATGTAGTCGTCTTTTGCCACGAAGTTTTCGTGGGCGTATTTCATGAGTTCGGCGTTGGCGGTTCGGAGTTCCTTTACCTCCGCGTCCATCCTGCTGATTTGTTCCATAAACGCCGTTTGGATGTTTTCCTGCATTTTGTCCATCCGCTGGAGCGCGTACCACACGAACCCAAACGCCCCCGCCACCACGAGGATTTCGAGATATTTCCAAACCTGCTCCACCGTTATTCCCTTATGCCCGTAAGTTGGGCAGGGATGACATCCCCCTTGATTTCCGTTTTGCAAACGTCACAAATAAACGACGCGCGCTTTATCGTTTTGTCGTAATGGTGACACATGGCACCGCATTTGTTCGGACACGCAACCGCCAGCCCCTGCCCGCAACGGTTTGTCATTTTCCTAAAATCGTCCTTCGAGACGATTTTGACTTCCTCTTTTTTCATAGCGCCCCCAGCAAAAAGTGGGCGCCGAGCGCGACGGCGATAAGGACAATCGCGACTCTGCCCCACACGACCTGCGTTTTTAACTCCGCGTTGTCCGTGCGGAGTTCCGCGTTTTCGGTTTTAAGCTCGGTTATTTTTACGTCCGCCAACGCGGCCAGCGCGTCCTGTTTGGCAATGACCTTTTCCTCTTTTTCGATTTGGTCGTCCTGCGCGTCAGTTAGTTCGTCCAAGGATTGGATAAGGGGTTCTGGGTCGGGGGCGGGCGCGGATTCGGGAAGTTTATCCGCAGATTTCGCAGATTCACGCAGATTAGATTCGGGGATAGTTTTTTGCGCCTGCGGCGAATTAATCCCCGTGTTCTCCGCGTCAGCGGCAGGCCTTACCACTCCTTGTTTTTTCCCACCTGCGCTAATCTGCGTAATCTGCGGATGAATATTCCTGTATTTCGCGCGTTCGACGGCGACTTTTGTTTTTGCTTGGCCAACGACGGCGGCGGAATCTTTTACGACTTCCTTTGCCGCCGCAATTTCTTTTTTTACGTCCGCGATCGGTTTGTCCAGGGCTTTGGACAAATCCGGCGCTTCGTTTGCCGACGGCTTGAACGTCATCGCCAACGCGATTATGAGCAAAAGCGCGAGTACGATTACGGTTTTTCCCTGCGGTGTCATGAGTCCCCCCTGGGAGCGCGGGCATCTTGCCCGGCCCCCGCATTAAAAGGATTCAAAAATTCCTTATAGCGCGGCGCCCACACTTCCAATATGCGGCGCGGGTAGTCCAAATTTTCCGCGCACGACGCGGCGGAGCGGAAGCGGCGGCAGGTTTCGAGGGAGGGCGCACACACAAGGCCCCCACTACATTCTTTTTGGATCCACCCAAGCCCGCCGTTGTAGGCGCGTAACGCCTCCACATAACTCTGATTAACCCTGTCCAACAACCAACGGTCGTACCTGCACATGGCGCGGACGGCCCAGCCTGGTGACAGCGCGTCCCCCTCCCCAAACTCCCTAGGCCAGACGGTTTTTACGAACGACACGGTGTCGGGCGTAAATTGCGAAAGACCCTCGGCGTAAGGGGACTTGGCGGCGCTGTCCCAGCCGGATTCCTGGTGGATTTGCCCTGCCACGTTTTCGGGGGGGAGGTTGCGATAGCGGGCCTCGCGCACGGTTTGTTTGAGGTATTTCTTGGCGGCACGCGGCGGAAAAGAATCCGCGAACGCGGGAACAACCACGAAAAGCACGAAAAGGCATGTTATCCCTGCCCATCTTGCGGGCCGAAGGGATGTCATCCCTGCCCCATCTTGGGGGCGAAGGGACGAAAGAATGCTTATCCGCAGATTACGCAGATTAACGCAGATTAAATCGGGGAGTAGATTTTGCGCCTCCGGTGTCATCCCT
>JACQDN010000054.1 GCA_016201105.1 Pseudomonadota bacterium | reverse complement strand
TCGCCGCGCTCGCAGGCCGGACATTTGCCGCAGCCGATCCAGGGAAACGCCGCATAGCGCGCGCCGACCTTGATGTCTTTCACGTCGGGGCCGACCGCGACGACTTCACCTTCGATTTCGTGGCCCATGGTGTGCGGAAGTTTGATGTTCGCCATCGGCAGCTTGTTGCCGCCGCCAAGATCGAAATATCCATCGTGAATATGCACGTCGCTGTGGCAGACGCCGGCATTGTGGACTTTCAGGAGAACTTCGGTGCCCTTCGGGGTGGGAGTGGGCGTTTCGAGGGCCTGAAGCGGTTTGCCGAATTCGGTCACGGCCTGGCTGAGCATGAAAGTTTCTCCCTTCACGTTTTTTGGATAGCTGATCGGTTGTCAGTCTTGCATGCCGCCTAGGCGGTCTCAACTGCGGCGCGCCAGGTGCGGGCCAAAGCGGCGAAATCCGTAACGGAAAGCGTTTCGGCGCGCGCGGTAGGATCAAGGCCGGCGGCTCGCGCCAACCCTTCGCCGTCCGGCGTCAACGATTTCAAGCTCTGGCGCAGCATCTTGCGGCGATGGCCGAAGGCGGCGGCGGTGACCTTTTCGAGATCGCCGAGCCTGGCGGGTGCAACGGGCTCCATCAGCGGCTCGATGCGCACGACGGACGATGTGATCTTGGGCGGCGGCGTGAAGGCGCGCGGGGAAACGTCGAACAGGATCTTCGCTTTTGCCCGCCACTGGGTCAGCACGGAGAGCCGGCCGTAGGCTTTGGTCGAGGGCTTGGCGACCAGGCGCTCGGCCACTTCGCGCTGAAACATCAGCGTCAAACTTTGCCAGAACGGCGGCCAGGTCTCGGAAGTGAGCCACTTCACCAGCAATGTGGTGCCCACATTGTAAGGAAGGTTGGCCGCAACGCGGACCGGACCCTCGATCTTCAGATCCTTGAGCCGCGCCCGCTCATCGATGTCGAGCGCATCGGCGGACACGATGTCGAGACGATGGGGATACGCCGCGCCGATATCCTTGAGCGCCGGTATGCAGCGCTCGTCGCGTTCCACGGCGATGACGCGCTTGGCGCCTTCCATCAGCAGCGCGCGCGTCAGGCCGCCGGGACCCGGTCCGATCTCGTAGAGTGTCGCGCCTTCCAGCGGTCCTGCAGCCCGCGCAATGCGCCGGGTGAGGTTGAGGTCGAGCAGAAAATTCTGCCCCAGCGATTTCTTGGCTGCCAGGCCGTGCGCCGCGATGACCTCGCGCAGCGGCGGAAGCGGATCTGTGGATTCGTCAGCCGTATCTGGCATCGGCCATCTTTGCCGCAAGTTCGATGGCTGCGATCATGCTGCGCGGATCGGCTTTGCCCTGGCCGGCAATATCGAGCGCGGTGCCGTGATCGGGAGACGTGCGCACGATGGAAAGGCCCAGCGTGATATTGACGCCTTCCCAGAAGGCAAGCGTCTTGAGCGGGATCAGCGCCTGGTCGTGATACATGCAGAGCGCGGCGTCGTATTTCGCGCGCGCATCGGTGTGGAACATGGTGTCGGCGGAAAGCGGCCCCCGCACCTCACAGCCCGTGCCGCGCAATGCTTCGACGGCCGGGGTGACAATTTCGACATCCTCGCGGCCAATCTCACCGCTTTCGCCGGCATGCGGATTGAGGCCCGCCACCGCCAGGCGCGGGCGTCCGATGCCAAAATCCCACTTGAGGGCGTTCAGCACGATCTCGCCGGTTTCGACGATGTCGCGTTTGGTGATTTTGCCCGGCACCTGAGCCAGCGGAATATGAACGGTGAGCGGCACGACGCGCAGTCCGCCTCCAGAAAGCATCATCACTGCGCGATCCGCGCCGGTCAGCCGCGCCAGATATTCGGTGTGGCCGGGATATTCGAACCCGCCTTGCATGAGCGAGGCTTTGTGAATGGGCGCGGTCACGACGGCGGCGGCCGCGCCTTTCAGCGCCAGACTGACGGCGGTATCGATCGCATCGGTCACGGCCAAAGTGTTGACGGGGTCCGCGAAACCCGGTTTGCGGGGGGCGGCGACTTTGCGGCCGGCGAGGATCGCGCTCGCCGGCACATCGCCCAGCGCGCGAAACACGTCCGGATCGCCAACCAGCTTCAGCGCGTGCTGGCCGATGCGACCGCCGAGTTTCTGAAAAGCTGCAACAGCGATCTCCGGGCCGATACCGCCCGGTTCGCCCATGGTGAGGACTATGGGAGCGTCGGAAGCGGGCGCAGAGTCACTGCGCCTTGACATGGAGTTTGGGCTTGGCGGCTTCGGTCAACTTCTTGTCCTTCTCGCCGGGAACTTCGATGCTCGCGTCGCGGCGCAGATCGCGCATGTAGCGGCGCGCGTAGACGCTCATCTGCTCCTCGTACATCCGCGACTTCACTTGGTTAAACGTCGGTATGGGAAAGGGTTGAGACGGCTTCGGAGGAGCCTTGTCGCAACGCGCGATCAATTCGACACCGGCGGGAGACTGGAAGGGATCGGTGGATTCGCCCGGTCCGGTTTTGTTGACTTCGCCCTGGATTTGCGGGCTCAGGTCGGCCACCCGCATCTGGCCCAGGTTCATGTAAACCGCGCCCGGCAACTTCTTCAAAATCTCGGGGATTCTCGCACAGCTCGTGATCTGCATCTTGACGAACTGAGCGGCTTTAACGGCGTTCTGCAGCAGCGCTTTTGACGGACTTGGCCCGATCGGCAAGAGCACGCGGGCGAGCGGCAAAGTTCCGGCCGGTCCTGTTGCTTCCACTTTGACGGGTACGATCTTGGTGCCAGCCGGCTCCTGGCGTTCGCGCAACATCAGAACGTAGTAGCCGCCCGTGCCGCGGATCGGATCGGAAATGTCCCCCGGGTGCATCTTCACGAGCGCGTCGTTCAGGATGGGAGGAAGATCGCCTTCGGCGACCACGCCCAGATCGCCGCCCTGCGCGGCTGTCGGGCTCTGGCTGAATTGACGGGCGACGGCCGGGAATTGGGCGCCGGTGTGCAATTGATCGGCGAGTCCCTGAATGTCCTTCTTCACCTTTTCGTCTTGCTCAGGGGAATCGACGGCTTCGAATATCTCGGCCACGAGGAAGTGCGGCTTGGTTGCGCTGGCTTTTATCCTCTTCAATTCCGCGTTGACTTCTTCGTCGGTGAGATTCAGCTGATCGCCGTAGACGCCGCCCACCAATTTCGCCCAGGCGAGTTGTGCCGCGATCTGGGCGCGGAACGTGGACATGCGCACGCCGGCGCGCGAGAACATCTCTTCCAGCTGTTCTTTCTTGAGGTTGTTGTCTTTCAAGATATCGTCGATAGCGGCATCGACGTCGGCAGTGCTGACCGCGACATTCTTCTTCTGGGCTTCGAGCAATTGAAGCCGTTCGGATTCGAGCTGCTTCAAGACCTGCTCGCGCACCTCTGCCTTGTTTTCGTCCGTAGGGCGCGTTCCTGTCGTGGCAAAGAACAAGCCCATGCGCTGGCGCACGTCGTATTCGGAGACCACCGAGTCGTTGACGATGACCGCTACGCCATCGACCGGTATCTTCGAAGGATCTTCGCTGCTGGCCTTGGCGACTTCATCGTCGCTTTTGGCAAGCGGCTTTTGGTCGTCGGTCTTGGCATCCACCGGGTTGCTCGCGACGGTTTTCGCGCGCGATTTGGCGTTGGCCGCCTTTTTATCGGCGGGGTTCAAATCCGCGGTCGGCGATTGCAGCGGTTCGGTCGCGGCGGGTGTTTGCGCCGTCTGATCGGATTGCTGCGCGATAACCGGCGCGGCCAACAGCGCGGCCGAAAGGATGCCGGCAGCGGTAACTAAACATCGAGTGATCAAGGGACTGGTCTTCGCCTGTTCAATGGTTTCCGAGGGCCCGCGTCCCGTCCCCCGCGGTTGCGCGAGAATAAGCAATTCTTCCCTAGGTTCAAGGCGTGGTGAAAATGTGGCGTGGGAAAAGCCTGGCGGCTCCTTCGTCCCCGTCGTCGTGTGTCTTTAACCTTATGCGCAACAAGAACGTGCTGGAGGGCGGAACGTCGCGGTCGCGCTTGAATTTTCGGCGGAAGGAAAGGGATATTCCCAAACATTCATCATCGTAACCGACGCCATATTCGGTATCGAGCATCTGGCTGGCCTCGATATCGCGCCGTGCGCCCGCGAATAGTAGCCAATTATGTGTGACCGCGACCGTGGCTTCACCGTTCACTTCTTCGCGGGGATTGAGGCCTAGCGATGCCTCGTTCTGATTGAGGCGGAGGTAACTCAGCGTCATGGAGGAACGGCCGTAATTGGCGTCCACGTAGACTTCGTTGCGGCGGATGCTGCCGTCGGTCTGATCGATATCGACCCGGTGCGTCAGGCTGAAATGCGGCGGGAACTTGATGGTGAGGCGCCCGACGAGGTCGGATTTCTCGTGTTCGATTCCGGCATTGGTCAGGAACGTCTTGATGGGTTTCGGACGGAAGCTTTCGCCGACAAGAAGTTCGACCGAACCTCCGGTGAAAAGCGCTTCGCTGCGAATGCCGGCCGTGGCGCGAGGACCGGGCTCCCACACGTCGTAACCCGGCACACGGTCGAAACGGAAAATATCGGTCTCGTCGAGTTCGAAATCGGTCGAATCCTCGTTCGGCAGTCCCTTGGGGTTGCCGCCATAGGACGCGGCCACAAGTTGCACGATCGGTTCGATGATGAAGGCCGTTTTGTTGGGCCCGCCGCCTGTGATGAACGGCCAGCGCCAATCGATACCGAGATAGGGAAGTCCGCGCGAGATGTAGTGCTCTTTCACCGGAATATTCGGAAAGTTGACCGGATCGTTGTTGGTGACGCGATAGACGTCGCCGCGCGCGTCGGCCTGGATCGTGAACAGCATGCCCGCATCGGTCACGAAGGGCAGACGCCAGCGCGTTTCCGCCGTCAGGCGCTGGCTGTCGGGACCGATATCGCGCGAGACCGAGGCGCCATTGAGGTCGAAACGGAATTGACCGCCGAACCAGGTGCGCTCCGGAACATAGGAATATTCCAGCAGTGGCAGCACCATCGGCATGTTGCTGGGAACGTCCGTCGCGCGCAGGCCCTGGAAGAAATAGCCGGTCATCGAGAAGCGGCTGCGGCCGCTGACGCCTTCCAGGAAAAGATCGCTGACGAGGCGATCTTCCTGCGAAATGTCGTAGCGCTTCAGATAGGTATCGTTCGACGTCAGCGCGGCATCGAAGCCGACGCGCCAGTTTTCGACAAGCGGAATGCGCCCCGATCCAAAGAAGGAGCTGTACCATTCGTTGTGATTGTGCAGCAGGCCGCCCTTGGGATCGTTGGCGATGCTGGCCTGCAGCCACAGGCCGCCGTCGTTCCAGCGTTCGCGATATTCGCCCTGCAGAACGTCTCCGCTCTGGGCGGTGTACATCGGAGCGATAGTGAGATCGCGCGAGTCGGTGAGCGCAAAGTAGACGGGCACGCGAACGAACGTGCCCAGCGAGCTTGAAGATCCGAAGTCCGGCGCAAGAATGCCCGACTGGTGCTTCACGGTCGGATCGGGGTGGCTGAGATAGGGCGTGTAGAACACCGGAACGCCGAACAATTCCAGGATCGCGTCGTTGTAGCTGATCTTGTGTTGGTCCTGGTCGTAGATGACGCGATAGGCTTTCACCTGCCAAAGCGGCGTGCGCTGGCCAGGCTTGTTGCAGATTTTGCAAGGCGTGAACGCGGCGCGTTCGGCGACGGTGCGCACGCCATTGGTGCGGGTGGCGCGCACGCCGGCAAGCCGCCCGTTCTCGCCAAGCAGCGCGGCGAAATCATTGAGCACGCCGTCGCGCATCTGGTCGGTGAGCGTGACGTCGTTGGCGAACGCCGTGTCGCCGTTCGGCGCCATCATGGTGATGTGGCCCGAGGCCGTCACCGTGTCGGTTTTCTGGTCGTATGTGACCTTGTCGGCCAGCAAGATGCGGTCGTTGTAGTCGATCTCGACATGACCGTGAGCCGTTACCACCGAATTGTTCACGTCGTAGACGACTTCGTCGGCTCGCAAGAGGACGTCGCCGCTGCCTTGTCCCAGAATGGAATTGTCCGCGCGGGCGGTACCTGGCGAAAGCGCGAGGGCCGAAAGAGCGAGGATCGAGACGCCGACGAGAAGCCGCTTCATCAGCCATCCTCGCGATGGAAGACGAGCGTCATGCCGATGAGGATGGCGGCGGCGGCGGGAGCGGCCGCCGCGAGCGGGGCCGGAAGAATGCTGGATTCGCCCAAAGCTTGCGTAATGTCGCTGAAGAAATAAACGCCGAAGCCCGACAACGCGCCATACAGCACAACGCGGCCCATTCCTCCCAAGCGCGCCAGACGCAGCGAGAAGCTGGCCGCCATGAATACCATCGCCGCGAACATCGCGGGCAGTACCAACAGGGAATCGAAATAGAGCAGGTATCGCGTCGCGGAGAATCCTGCCTGCTGCGCCGTCATGATGAAACCCGGCAGATCCCAGAACGAAATCGTATCCGGCGAGGCGAAGCTTTCCTGGATCTGCGGCGGGGTGAGCGTGGTCGGCAGATTGAACACCGCGTGATGCACCGGACGCCCTTCGGCCCCGCTCACCCAGGCGTCGGAAAGCGTCCAAGCGCCGGTTTCCAGCACGGCGGAGTGCGCGTCGATGCGGCCGAGAAACTGATCTTCGCCGCCGTAGAGAAAGACGATGACGTCGTCCAGGCGCACGCCCTGATCGGCCACCCGCAAGGCATGGATGACGGATTGGCGCTTGGCGTCTCCTTGTCGAAGCCACAGACCGTTTCTGGAAACGTCGAGCTGGGAAGCCTGTCCACGGATGTATTTCGCTTCAAGACCCGCGTACTGCACCAAGAGGCGCGCCGAAAGCGGCGTGAACAGCGTCACGCAGACGACGCCGAGCAGAACCGCGACGGTCAAAGGCGGCGCCAGCAAATTCCAGGCGGAAACGCCGGCCGCGCGCACCGCGATCAATTCCTGGCTGCGCGATAGCCGGACGAATGCGAAAACCCCGCCCAGCAGAACCGCGAAAACCATCAGCTTCAGGCCCAGGCTCGGCAGCTGCAGCAATGCCATGCTGAGAATGACACCGGTCGGCACGCCGCGCCCGGCGGTCTTGTCGAACAGATCGACGATGTCGATGGATAGCGCGAGGAACAAGAATCCGCTGCAAACGATGCCGACGCCGGTAAGAAACTGGATCGCCAGATAGCGGTAGAGCGTCCACGACCAACTCATGTAGCGGGCTCCGGCTCGGCGTCGTCGCTGGAGCGGCGCAGCAGCATCCCATAGTCGAGGCCCATATATTCCGCGAGCGCGAGCCCGGCGCCGGCCAGCGGTATGAAATAGAACAGCACGCCAAGCACGGGATTTCGCGCCGCCATGCCCTGGGCCGCATAGCCCAGGATGCGAATGATCCCGGCGGCAACGGCGGCACCCGTCAATCGCAGCGCATAGGCGCCGCGCGCCCGGCGGCCGCGCGTCACGGCAACGAGCGCGATCAACGCGAAGGTCAGGCAATAGAGCGGTGCAGCGAGCCTGTTTTGGGCCTCGGCCAGAAACTGGGTGCGCTGCTTGGAGGTGATATCCTTGCCCTGTGGCCACAGCAGCTCGGGCAGAAAGCGCTCGCTCGCTTCGCGCTCTTTTGTGCGCGAAGGTCCTGCGAATTGATCCAAATCGAACACGTAAGTCTCGAACTTCAGTACCGAAAGTTGCTGCTCCGCGCCGCCGCCTTGTTCGATCGTTCCGTCGCGCATGATGAGGCGCGCGCCGCCCGCCGTCTGCGCCAGTGCTCCGCTGACGGCCAGATATGTGATGGGGTGTTTCCGATCGCGGTTGTCGTGCACGAGGATGCCACGGATGTGCCCATCCGGCGAAAGCTCGCGGATGAACACCGTCAGTCCCAGAGCCGGCGTGTTGAAGGTGCCTTCGTTGAAGATGGCCGCGCCGATATCTGCGCGGATGTCGAGCACTTTGTCCTTCATCGTGCGCTGGCCGAGCGGCATGAGATAGAGGCTGCACAACCAGGTCAGTATCATCACGGCGCCCGCCGCGAGCAGCACCGGCACGGCAAGCTGCGTGCGGCTCAACCCCGCCGACGACATCACCACAAGTTCGCTATCGGCGCTGAGCTTGTGCAGCCCGAACAGGGCGCCAGCAAAGAACGCGATCGGCAGAATGATGACCAGGAGGCTCGGCAGCAGCAGGATGGTCAGATAAACGAAGGTGGGCGCCGATTGGCCGCGATTGATGACGAGGTCCAGCAAACGCAGCGATTGGGACAGCCACACTACGCCCGTGAGCAGGAAGGCGAACAGCGCGACGGGGCCCGCGAGCTGGCGCAGGACATAGATCGACAATCGCGGCATCTGCATCCTGGCCATGAATACGCTGTTTGGTGCGAGCGGTACCCTTTCGCCCCGTCGGCGATTCCTCGTAAACTAGCACCTCGACGCCGCCCTCCGGCAATCCTAAACGCTGACGCATCCCCCTGAATCTTAAGGGTTTCACGGCGCGCAGCTGCAAATTTCATCGGGGAGTAACCCATGCAACTTTCCTTCGCCGCCCTATCCATCTCGGGCCAAGGCGCCCTGGTCGTCGGCGCCACTGCCGGGCGCGCGCTGATGCCGAGCGCGGCGGCCGCCGACAAGGCCTCTGGCGGGGCCATCACGCGCGCGCTTTCTCACAGCAAATTCACCGGCAAGACAGGTCAGGTGCTCGATCTGGTGGCGCCGGCGGGGATGGCTGCGTCGCGCATCCTTCTGGCGGGCCTGGGCAAAGCGGACGAGTTCAAGCGCTCGGGCGCGGAGACACTCGCGGCGAACGTCGTCGGCCGTCTGCTGACCAGCGGCGAGAAGCAGATCGTGTTCGCGATCGACGGCGTGAAAGGCGGCAAGCTGAAACCGGCCGAGCTTGCGGCTCATCTTGCGATGGGCGCCAAGCTGCGCAGTTACTCGTTCAACACCTATCGCACCAAGAATCTCGAAGATTTCGAACCCACGCTCAAATCCATCGTGGTGGGCACCGGCGATGTCGCCGGCGCCAAACGCGCATGGACGCCGCGCCAGGCCGTCATCGAAGGCGTGTTCATGGCGCGCAATCTCGTCAACGAGCCGCCGAATGTTCTGTCGCCTGCGGAATTCGCCCGCCGCGCCAAGGAGCTCTCCAAGTTCGGCGTGAAAGTCGACGTGCTGGGCGAAGCGGATATGAAAAAGCTCGGCATGGGCGCGCTGTTGGGCGTGGGGCAGGGCAGCGAGCGCGAAAGCCAGCTAGTCGTCATGCGTTGGAACGGTTCGCGGAAGAAGGACGAGGCCCCGGTCGCTTTTGTCGGCAAAGGCGTGTGTTTCGATTCTGGCGGCCTCTCGCTCAAGCCTGGCGCCGCCATGATGGGCATGAAAGGCGATATGGGCGGTGCTGCCGCCGTCACCGGCACGATGCGCGCGCTCGCATTGCGCAAGGCGAAAGTGAATGCCGTCGGCGTGATCGGCCTCGTCGAAAACATGCCGGACGGAAAAGCGCAGCGCCCCGACGACGTCGTGACGTCGATGTCTGGTCAGACCATCGAAGTGCTCAACACCGATGCCGAAGGCCGCCTGGTGCTGGCCGATGCGCTCACCTACACCCAGCGCAAATTCAAACCGAAATTCGTCATCGATCTGGCGACGTTGACCGGCGCGATCATGATCGCGCTGGGTCTGGAGAATGCCGGCCTCTTTTCCAACAACGATCAATTGTCTGAGCGCATCACGGAAGCCGGCAAGGAGGTCGGCGAAACCGTATGGCGGCTGCCGCTCGCGGGCGCTTACGACAAGATGATCAAGTCGAAAATTGCCGACATGAAGAACATCACCGGCACGACGAATGCGGGCTCCATCGCCGCCGCCCAGTTCCTGCAGCGCTTCGTCGAAGACAAGACGCCGTGGGCGCATCTGGATATCGCCGGCGTCGCCTGGCAGGACGGCGAACAGAAACCGCTCTCGCCCGGCTGGGGCACGGGCTGGGGCGTGCGCATTCTCAATCGGCTGGTGATGCTGAATTACGAGAAGTGAGCGCTGTGCTTCGGGGCTCGCTTCGCTCGCACCTCAGCATGACGAGGCTCGCTGTGCGTCATCCTGAGGTGGCCGCGGAAGCGGCCCCCGACCCGCCTACGCTAAAGCTCCGGCGGGCAAGTGAGCTTATGAGTCCGCCGTAGCCTTGCGAAGGCGGAAGGATGCACATGACGGAAGTTCTCTTCTATCACCTGGAACGTCGCGGCCTGGATGACGCATTGCCCGGTCTCGTCGAAAAGACTCTCGAACGCGGTTGGCGCGCTTTGATCCGCTGCGAGTCTGCCGAGCGCGCCGAAGCGATCGACAACCGGCTGTGGACGTACAGCGAGCAAACATTCCTGCCGCACGCCCAGAAGGGTGATGGAGAGGCTGCGCGACAACCCGTGCTCATCACCACCGAAGAGGACAACACCAACAACGCGGACGTTGTGTTCCTCGTCGGCAGTGCCGAGCCGCCATCCTGGGACGGCGATGCCGCCAAAGCGCTCACCCGCATCGTATTGATGTTTGACGGCCGCGATGCGAGCGCGCTTGCGTCTGCGCGCGAGGCGTGGAAATCCGCCAAGGCGGCCGGCCACGATGCGACCTACTGGAAAGAAAGCCCCAGCGGCAAATTCGAGAAGCAGGCGTGATACTTGCGGGGTGGTGCTGCGGTTGGCTAAATCCCGGCCACCATTCGGGGCTTTGATGATCTACAGCCTTCTTCCGCTCGCTTTGATGATCGCTTGCGTGGTTCACGCCGTGCGGACAAACCGCGTTTTCCCCTGGATATGGGTCATCGTCCTCCTACCGGGAATCGGCAGCCTCATCTATGTGGCCATGGCGATCTTGCCGGAGGTCTTCGGTGGCCATACCGCGCGTAAGGTGCGCACGGTCGCGACGCGCGCCATCGACCCGCACAAGGAATTCCGCCAGGCGGTGCGCGACGTCGAAATGGTGGGATCGGTCGATGCGCGCCGGGCGCTCGCCGAACAATTGATGCAGCGCGGCCAATTCGCCGCCGCGATTGCGCACTATCAAAGCGCCTTGCAAGGACACTTCCAAAACGATCCGGTTCTGTGGCTCGGCCTTGCGCGGGCGCAGTTCCTGAACGGTGATTGGGCGGGGGCTCAGGCAAGCCTCGACGAGCTGCAGCGCGTCGATCCGAAATTCCAATCCGAAGAGGCGCACATGATCTATGCCCGAGCGCTGGAAATGCAGGGCAAGGATTCCGAAGCGCTGGGAGAGTACGCGAAACTGGCGCGTTATTTCGCGGGCGAAGAGGCGCGCTATCGTTATGCGGCGCTGCTGTGCAAGACCGGCGCCGTGGACGAGGCGCGCGCCGTCTACACGCAAATCGTCAAATCTCTCGACGGTGCGCCGTCACGCTATCGCAAGGCGCAAAAAGAATGGGGCGACGCGGCCAAACAAGCCCTGGCCGGCTGACTTGAACATCCAGGAGCGCCTATGACCGCCGTTGCCGCAGAGCAAAGCGCTTCGCGCGGAGAATTGCTGCGCATTCTCGGCGTCTCGTTCGGCGTGGCCATCGCGGTCGGCGGAATGATCGGCGCCGGAATCCTGCGCGCGCCTTCGCTGATTGCGGGCGTGGTTCCCAACGCCGGCCTCATTCTGGCGCTTTGGGCCATCGCCGCGCTGCATGCCGGATTGCAGGCAAACGTTCTCTCCGAGTTGGGAACGGCCGTGCCCCGGGCCGGCGGTTTTTACGTCTATGTGCAACGGGCCTTCGGAGACGTCGGCGGTCTTGTCGTGGGTTGGAGCACCTGGCTCCAGCGCTTAGCTTCGACGGCTGCGCTTTCGGTCTCGTTTGCCGATTTTCTCGCGCAATTGTGGCCGCAAGCGGCCGGCATCACGCCGGTCACCGCCGTTGTGATGCAGCTGGCCGTCTTCGGACTCAACATGATCGGACTGCGTCAGGGGCGCACCTTTCAGCAGGTGACGAGCTTGGCGAAGGCGCTTGCTCTCATTGCGTTCTGTGTCGTCGCCGTGTTCGTGGCTTCCAAATTGCGCGCCGCTACTCCTGTTGTTCCACATGCGATGACCGCGGTCGGGTGGCTCGGCTTGATCGGCGCGTATCAATTGATCGTGGGCGCCTATGGCGGCTGGTACGAGCCCGCCTTCTTCACCGAGGAAGACGTCACCCCCGGCAAGAGCCTTCCCCGCGCGATCGGTATCAGTCTGGTGCTGACGGCTGCGCTGTACATCGCCGTCAATGCTTCGCTGCTCCACGCGCTGGGAACGCAAGGCGTTGCCCGAACGGCCCTGCCGTTCACGACAGTTCTCTCGGCGGCGGGCGGAACACTGCCCGCAATCCTGTTCGCGATCGGGGCGATGGTGACGGTCGTGAGCTGCGCCAACGCAGGCATCATGACCGCGCCGCGCATTCTGCTTGCTCTGTCGCGCGACAAGCTTCTGCCGGCGGTGTTTCAGAATGTCAGCAAAGGCGGCAGCCCTAATGTCGGATATGCTTTGACGGCCTTGGGCTCTATCGCGCTGGCTTTGAGCGGTTCGTTCAAGCTGGTGTTCGGATTGATCGCGACGCTGGGCACCATCGCCTTCATTCTCGTCGTCGCGTCGATCTTCGTGCTGCGACGCCGCGAGCCCGAGCTTGTGCGGCCTTATCGCGCCAAGGGCTATCCGCTGCTCCCGGCCCTCGTTCTTGCCATCGATCTGGCGTTGCTGGGACTGTTCCTCAGGGCGGATTGGCGCGGCGGAGTCTACGCTGGCGTGATGTTCGTGTTGTGCATTCCGTTTGCGCTCGTCGCGCGGCGCGCACGAAGAGGAGCCGCCGCTTAGGCGTCGGCCATGGCCGCTTCGTAGTCCTCGTTGAGCTTGATCCAGAGATCCTCGGTGGCCTTCAGCTTGCGCGCGGCTTCCGCACGTTTTTTGGAGACGGCGTTGCCCTTCGCCGGATCGCGCGCGAAGAGAAG
Source organism: Pseudomonadota bacterium (assembly GCA_016201105.1). Taxonomy (GTDB): domain Bacteria; phylum Pseudomonadota; class Alphaproteobacteria; order Micropepsales; family Micropepsaceae; genus Rhizomicrobium. The sequence goes on along the minus strand of JACQDN010000054.1, from coordinate 28,951 downwards.
CGGATCGGACAGTGCGCCGTCGAGCTTGGCGAGTTCGGTGGTTAATGCCGCCATCTGGTGTTCGGCCGCATCCACCTTGTCTTTCAGCGGCTTCAAGTGTTTGCGGCGCTCCGCGCTTTCGCGCCTCGCATCCTCCTTGGAGAGTTTGGGCGCCGGCGGTTCTTCGCGGCGCGACGGCACGTTCTCGCCCGACAGCAGGAAGCGGCGGTAGTCGTCCAGATCGCCGTCGAATGGATGCACGCCGCCTTCGGCGACGAGCCACAGCCGGTCGGCGGTGGATTCCAGCAGGCGCCGGTCGTGGCTCACCAGGATGACGGCGCCTTCGAAATCGTTGAGCGCCGACAGCAGCTCGCCGCGCGCGTCGATGTCGAGATGGTTGGTCGGTTCGTCGAGGATGAGCAGGTTGGGCGCTTCCAGCGTGGCGAGCGCCAGCATCAATCGCGCCCGTTCGCCGCCCGAGAGATTGCCGACCAGCGTCAACGCCTTGTCGCCAGAAAGGCCCATGCTGGCCAACTGCGAACGCAGTTGGCCTTCGCTGAGCTTGGGGCGAAAGCGCGCCAGCGTCTGCACTGGCGTGATCGTGCCATCGAGCTCCTCCAGCTGGTGCTGCGCGAAATAGCCGATCTTGATCTTGCGGGCGCGCACGCTCTCGCCGCCCATCAGCGGCAGTTTCTCCGCAATCAGCTTGGCGAAGGTCGACTTGCCGTTGCCGTTCTTGCCCAACAGCGCGATGCGGTCGTCGGGGTCGATACGCAGCGTGATGTGTTCCAGGATCGGTTTGTTTTCTTCATAGCCGACAGACGCGCGCTCGAAGGTGATGAGGGGAGGGTTGGCCTCCGGCGCCTTGGGCAGTCTGATGGGCGCGATGTGCTCGTCCAGCGGCACATCGGCGAATTGCAGCTTCGCGATCATGCGAAGACGTGTCTGCGCTTGGCGGGCCTTTTCCTTCTTGTAGCGGAAGCGGTCGACATAGGCCTGCATGTGGGCGCGGGCGGCTTCCTGCTTTTTGTTGAAGGCGATGTCGTTGGCGCGGCGCATGGCGCGCACTTCGGCGAAGGTGTCGTAGTTGCCGGAATAGAGCGTGAGCTTGCCGCGCTCCAAATGCACGATGAATTCGGCGGCCGTGTTGAGCAGATCGCGGTCGTGGCTGACGATGACGATGGTGCCGCGATAGCGTTGCAGATAGCTTTCCAGCCAGATCACGCCTTCGAGGTCGAGATAGTTGGTCGGTTCGTCGAGTAGCAGCAGATCGGGCGCGGAGAACAGGATCGCTGCAAGCGCCACGCGCATGCGCCAGCCGCCGGAGAATTCCGAACAGGGACGCTTCTGGTCTTCCGCCGAAAAACCGAGGCCCGAGAGAATGCCTGCCGCGCGCGCCGGTGCGGAATAGGCATCGATCGCTTCCAGGCGCGTGTGAATATCGCCGAGCGCATGGGCATCGGTTTCGTGTTCGGCGCGGTCGAGAAGCGCGAGGCGCTCGGGATCGGCGGCCAGCACGGTGTCGAGCAACGTGACAGGACCGGCGGGCGCCTCTTGAGCCACCGATCCGATGCGCCACGAACCGGGCACCAGCACTTCGCCCATATCGGCATGCAGTTCGCCGGTGATCAGTTTCAGCAGCGTCGATTTGCCCGCGCCGTTGCGGCCCACCAGCCCGATGCGGCGGCCCGCGGGCATGCGAACGGTCGCGCCGTCGATGATCTCGCGGCCCGCAATCCGGATGGTGACGTTTTCGATCTGGAGCATGGCGGCGGGCGTATAGCAGGAGGATGCGCGACAGTTCCACCCTCCCGAGGGAGGGTGGTCTTTCGCAACTCTCGTGGCTATAAGGCGCCCGCTTTCCCAGTGGAGTGGATTATGGCCGTCGAGCGCACGCTTTCCATCATCAAGCCGGATGCGACCCGGCGCAATCTGACCGGCGAGATCGTCGCGCGGTTCGAAAAAGCGGGCCTGCGCGTCGTGGCGCAGCGGCGCATGCGGCTCTCCACGGCTCAGGCCGAAGCGTTCTACGCGGTCCACAAGGCGCGTCCCTTCTTCAAAGGCCTCGTGGAATTCATGACCGGCGGACCGGTCGTCGTGCAGGTGCTGGAAGGCGAGAACGCCATTCTCAAGAATCGCGAAGTGATGGGCGCCACCGATCCCGCCAAGGCTGCTCCCGGCACCATCCGCAAGGATTTTGCCGAGAACATCGAAGCCAATTCGGTGCACGGATCGGACGCGCCGGAAACCGCTGCCGACGAAATCAAATTCTTCTTCAGCGATCTCGAGATCGTGGGATAGTCCCCGCGCGGCCCTTCGGAGAAACACCATGCAGGGCAAAACGGTCGTCATCACGGGAGCAACCTCGGGCATCGGCGAAGTGGCGGCCGACCGCCTGGCGGCGAAAGGCTTTCGCATCGTCTTCATCGCGCGCGATTCCGCGCGCGGCGAAAAAACGCTCAAACACCTCAACGCCATCGCGCCCGGCGCGGAACACGCTGCGCACTACGCCGACCTCTCGCGGATTTCGGAGATGAAGCGCGTCGCGGCGGAGATCGCGGCCGCCGAGCCGAAGATCGACGTGCTGGTGAACAATGCGGGCGCGGTGTTCGCCTCGCGGCAAATGACGCAAGACGGTCTTGAGATGACCTTCGCGGTCAATCACATGGCGTATTTTGTGCTCACCAACATGCTGTTGCCGAAGCTGCAAGCGGCCGGCGGCGCGCGGGTCGTGTCCACGGCATCGGACGCGCACAAGGGCGCCAAGCTCGATTTCGACGATCTGCAGAGCAAGCGCAGCTATAGCGGTTTTGCCGTCTACGGCCGCTCCAAGCTCTGCAACATTCTGTTCACGCGCGAATTGGCGCGGCGCATTCAAGGCACGGGTGTTACCGCCAACTGTCTGCATCCGGGGTTTGTTGCCACGCGCTTCGGCGACAACACCGGCGGACTTCTGTCGTTTGGAATCGGTGTCGCCAAGAATTTCGCGCTCACGCCGGAGCAGGGCGCGCAGACGATCATCTACCTTGCCTCATCGCCCGAGGTGGAGAACGTCAACGGCAAGTATTTCACCAAGAACGCGGTCGCGACACCGACCAAGGAAGCCCAGAACGACGCGGATGCGAAACGGCTGTGGGAAATTTCGGAAAAGCTTTCGGCTTGACTCCACCCTCCTTCGGGAGGGTCGAAGCGCGAAGCGCTTCGGGGAGGATGCACGAGGGTGTGCTTTACTTGCACATCCTCCCCGAAAAATCCTCCGCTTCGCTTCGGATTTTTCGACCCTCCCGAGGGAGGGTGGTCGATCGTTCGACCCTCAAGGGGAGGGTAGGAATACTGCCTTCCCATTTTTCAGCTTCACTTTGCCCGCTGCCACCAGCTTCAGTGCCTCGGGGTAGATCCGATGTTCTTCAACGAGAATGCGCGCCGCCAGTGTCCCCGCCGTATCGCTCGGCGATACCGGCACCGCCGCCTGCGCGATGATGGGTCCTGAATCCAGTTCCGGCACGATGAAATGCACCGTGCAGCCGGAAATCTTCACCCCCGCATCGAGTGCCTGCTGATGCACGCGGATGCCGGGGAACGCCGGCAGCAGGGACGGGTGGATGTTGAGGAGCCGTCCCTCCCACGTCTTCACGAACCATTCCGAGTGAATGCGCATGAAACCGGCTTCGCAAACCAGCGAGACATTCGCCGCCCGAAGCGCATCGTCGATCGCCGCGTCGAACTCTTCTCGCATCGAATATTGCTTGTGCGGAATGACTTTGATCGCGACGCCGGCATCCTTGGCGACTTGCAACCCTTGCGCGTCTTCCCTGTTGGAAATGACCAGCACGATCTCGGCCGGAAAATCGGGCGCCTTGCACGCGACGAGCAGCGCCTCAAGATTGCTGCCGCGCCCGGAAATCAGAACGGCGACGCGCACCCGGCTCAAAGCTTCAGCGCTCCGCGATAGCGCACCGTGCCTTCGCCCTGGCCGGATACCAGTGCGCCGATGCGTACGGCTTTCTCGCCATGGGCGTTGAAGGCAGCGATCGCCGCCTCGAACTTGTCGGCGGCGACGATGGCGGCCAAGCCAATACCGCAATTGAAGGTGCGCAACATTTCGCGCTCTTCGATGCCGGCCGATTTCGCAAGCCAGCCGAACACGGAAAGTGGCGTCCACGATCCGAGGTCGATCTCGGCGTCCAGCCCTTCCGGCAAAGCGCGCGGAAGATTCTCGGTGATGCCGCCGCCGGTAATATGGGCAAGGCCTTTGACGCCTCCGGCTTTGATAGCCGCGAGCGCGCTCCTTACATAGAGACGTGTCGGCGCGAGAAGCGCGTCACCCAGTTTCACCTCGCGCGCGAACGGCGCCGGTGCATCGTAGGACGCACCGGCATCGCTCACCACGCGGCGCACCAGCGAATAGCCGTTGGAATGAATGCCCGACGAAGCGACACCGATCACGACGTCGCCCGCGATCATGTCGTGCGTGCGAGGAAGTATTTCTCCGCGCTCCACCGCGCCCACGGAAAATCCCGCAAGGTCGAAATCGCCTTTGGCGTAGAGGCCGGGCATCTCCGCCGTCTCGCCGCCGATCAACGCGCAGCCGGACTCTTTGCAGGCCCGCGCAATGCCTTCGATGACGACGGCTGCGGCGTCCACCTCCAACTTTCCCGTGGCGTAATAATCCAGAAAGAACAGCGGCTCGGCGCCTTGCACGACGATGTCGTTCACGCACATCGCCACCAAGTCCTGGCCGATGCCGGAATAGATCTTGGTATCGATGGCGATCTTGAGTTTGGTGCCGACGCCGTCGGTGGAGGCAACCAGCACGGGATCCTTGAAGCCGGCGGCTTTGAGATCGAACAATCCGCCGAAACCGCCGAGATCGGCATCGGCACCCGGCCGGCGCGTCGCCTTCGCGGCCGGCGCAACGCGCTCGACCAGTGCGTCGCCCGCGTCAATGTCCACGCCCGCCTCTTTATATGTGAGGCTGTTGCGGCCGCTTTTTGGAGGAGTGTTCATCAAGAACCGCGACGAAGGTTTCGTTCAGGGTCGTTTAAGGCCGTGAGAACGGAGTCGCAAGCATGTCGCTGCAAGCCGCCATTGCCGCTCACAGATTTGGCCTTGGCGCCCCGCCCGCGCCTGTCTGCGTGCGCTCCAAGGCGGACAGATAAGAGCCGAATAGACGGGGCAGAAACCCTCGGCCCTGCAGGACGGGCGCGACCAGCCCGCGCGGACCGATATGCGTGTTCTATTCAAGGCGGCGCTTGGCGATCACATACAGGTTTCGCGCAAGGCTGTGGACGAAACAATGTTCCGCGACAGCGCCGAGGTGGCGCCGATGACCGGATTGTTCAAGTCCTAATAAACAAAACTCACTCCCTCTCCCCCGCAGGGGGAGAGGGCAGGGGTGAGGGGGTGGCTGCGGAAGTGCAATTGCGTGAATTTGTCTCCGGCGTCGCGATAGCCACGCACTGTTACAAAACTTCTCCTCGCCTGGTCTTGGCGCCATCACCCGGACCTTCAACCCTCGTCCTTCTCATCAGGGAGAGGAAGATGGTTGAATCAAAAACCGCAAGTAAGCGTGCTGCGCACTCAACCAATCGCGCCCGCGGCCGCCAAATGCGCCACGAGCCTGTCGCAGTGGAAAAACTGTTTTGGTCGGAAGTTCGCGATCGCAAGCTCGGTGGCTACAAGTTCAAACGACAATTCCTGATCGGCAACTACATCGTCGATTTCGTTTGTGTGCGAGAAAAGCTCGTCGTCGAACTCGACGGCCCCCAGCATGCCAACACAGTCGAATACGACAAGGCACGGGATGCGTTTCTCTGGCATGAGGGCTACCGCGTCATGCGTTTCTCAAATTCCGAAACGAGTGACAATTTGGGGATTATCTTGCTGACGGTTTTGCAGGGGTTGAAGACCCCCTCACCCCGACCCTCTCCCCCTGCGGGGGAGAGGGAGTAGCCTTTCTTTTGAAATCTCCGTCTGCAGGGAATCAGAATGCGCCCCCGACCGCTTTCGCGGACGAGGGCGCGCCTCTATAGTTGGCGGACCAACAAGGTTTCCCCATGCGCCGCCAGCTCGTCAGCCTTGCTTTCGCTTTGCTTTGCCTTGTGCCCGTAGCCGCTTTTGCGGCCGACGATCCCTATTCCGTCAGCGGCATCGCCGTGGATGCAACCGCCAGATCCTCCACCGAAGCGCAAAATATCGCCATCAATTCCGGCCGCCCCAAGGCCTGGGACGTTCTCTTCCGCCGCCTGGTGCGCCAGGAAGATTGGGCCAAGCGGCCCCAGCTCGACGACCTCGGCATCCAGCGGTTGATCAGCACGTATATTCCCAAGGAGGAGCGCCGCTCCACCACGCGCTACGTCGCCAAGATCACCTATGTCTTCAATCCCGACGCGGTGCGCCGCCTGTTCCGCTCGGCGAGCATCGCCTACGCCGACATGGGGGCGTCCAAGCCGGTGCTCATCATTCCGATGGCGCCGCGTTACGCCGTGCACGGCGCGTGGACGAATTTGTTTGCCAACAGGAATGCAGGCTCGGTCACTTTCGCGCTGCCGGTGGGCGACGTGATCGATGCATCCATGCTGGGCGCGCTCGATTTCAATACCGCGAGCTGGCAGGACCTTGAACCCATCGCCTCGCGCGTGAAAGCGGCGGACGCCTATCTGGCACTGGCGACGGCAAGCAACGGCAAGATCGTCGTGAAATTGCGTCGTTTGAGTGCGGGTACTTCGCCGCCGATTCCCGACGTGGTGGTGACGAACGCTCCGGGCACGCCGGGGCCGCAGGCCTATGCCAACGCCGCCAACGCCGCTGCGCTGGCGATTGCGAATGACTGGAAATCGCGTTCGGCCGTCGATTTCGGCAAGCACAACAAACTGGTCGCGGAAGTGCGCATCGAATCTCTGGAGCAGTGGGGCGGCCTGCTGCAGAAAATAGGGACGGTTCAGCTCGTGACCGACGTCGGCGTGCAGGCGATGAACATCGGCGAAGCGCGGATCGCGATCGGCTACGCGGGCAGTCTGGATCAGCTGAAGGAAAATCTCGCTCAGGCCCACATCGATCTTGCGCAGCGGGCGGGCACTTGGTGGCTCAGCCAGAGCGACGATACCGCCGCAACCACGCCCTGATCGCGAGATGTGATGCTGCGGCATCTGCCCAACATTCTGACCGGGTTGCGCCTCATCGCGGCGCCGGCGCTCGCCGTGCTGCTGCTGCGCGCGATGTATGACGCGGCCTTTGGCGTGTTTGTGTTCGCCGGCGTGAGCGACGTGGCGGATGGCTATCTCGCCAAGCGCTTCAAGCTTGCCACGCGCTTTGGCCGCTATCTCGATCCTACCGCCGACAAGTTGCTGATGACGATTTCATTCGTGGTGCTGACCTGGCTTGGCATCGCGCCGCTGTGGCTCACGGTTCTCGTCATCGCGCGCGACCTTGCGATCGTTCTGGGCATTCTGCTGGCGCGCTTTCTGGAATTGCCGGTGCGGGTCGCGCCGATCGCGGCCGGAAAGTTCAGCACCTTCGTTCAAGTCAGTTACATCGGCTTGATGTTGCTGTTCCTGGCGCTGGGCGCCCACTGGCCGATGCGCGCGAATATGGCGGCGGTCGCCTGCGGCGTGGCGACCGTGTTCTCCTGGCTTGCCTACGCGCAGATTTGGCTCAAGGCCCTGGCTCAAAAACGCAGCAAGCCGGCTTAATCTTCCATGCCCTCGCAATTGCCATTGCCGCTCGGCACGAAGTCTTCGATGACGCGCGAAGATTTCATCACGGCACCGGCAAACGCCGAAGCGGTGGCGTTCATCGATTCCTGGCCCGATTGGCCCGTCACCTTCGCGGCCTTTCACGGACCGAGCGGTTCGGGCAAAACCCATCTGGTCGAAATCTGGAAAACCCGAAGCCAAGCGCAATCGGTCAGCGCCGCAGCGCTCGAAGGAAGCGCGCTGGCACGGCTTGATCCCGATCGTCCTGTTGCGGTCGAAGACGTCGACGCCGCCAAGCCCAATCCGGCGCGTGATGTGGCATTGTTCGAACTGATCGAGAAGGCGAGCCACAGCAGGCCGGTACTGCTCACCGGTCACGAACCGCCGGCCACTTGGGCGGCCGTGCTTCCCGACCTCAAATCGCGCTTCTCGTCCGTCCTGGCGTTCCCGCTGTGGGCGCCGGACGACGATCTTTTGGCCGCCTTGGCCCGCAAGCTCTTCACGGATCGTCAATTGCAAGTGCCCGAAACTGTGATCGTGCGGATGGTCCGCTCTCTGGAGCGCTCGCCGGGCGCAGTGCGCGCCTTCGTGGCGGAGGCCGATGCCAAAGCGCTGGCGGAAGGGCGAAGCATTACGCTGGGACTGGTTAGAGAGCTCGTGGGAACGCACGAAACAGGGTCGTCATGACAGAGTCGCGGAATTCCTCTACCGTCGTAAACATGTCAAAGGCCAAGGCTAATCTGGAAAATCTCGCGATTTCCGAGGAGCACGGAACCCTGCCGTTGGAAACGCCGTCCGTGCCTGCGGAGCGCACGCCGGCCATCGATCCGGCTTCACCCGAGCGTTTCGTCAACCGCGAGCTGTCATGGCTCGCCTTCAACCGCCGCGTTTTGGAAGAGGCGCAGAATTCCCGCCATCCGGTACTGGAGCGCCTGCGGTTTCTTTCGATCTCCGCGTCCAACCTGGACGAGTTCTACATGGTGCGCGTGGCCGGCCTTAAGGGCATGGTCGCGGCGGGCGTCACCACCCTCAGCGAAGACGGTCTCACGCCGGCCCAGCAGATCGCCAAGGTCGACCAGGGCGCGGGCGAACTGATCGCGGATCAGCAGAAGATGTGGGCATCGCTCCGTGCCGAAATGAAGACGGCGGGCATCGAGGTTCTAGAGCCCGGCGAGTTGACCGACACCGATCGCGCCTGGCTCGACACCGAATTTCGCGAACAGATTTTCCCGGTGCTGACGCCGCTGGCGATCGATCCCTCGCATCCCTTTCCGTTCATTCCCAACCTCAATTTCACGCTGGCGCTGCAGTTGACGCGCAAGAAAGACGGCAAGGCCGTCACCGCGCTTCTTCCCGTCCCCGCCCAGCTTCAGCGCTTCATCCGCCTGCCGGATGAAGGCGGCAAAGCGCGCTTCCTTTCGCTCGAAAACGTCATCGGGCTTTATCTGCACCGCCTGTTCCCCGGCTACACCGTGAACGGCTCGGGCCAGTTCCGCGTCCTGCGCGACAGCGACGTGGAAGTGGAAGAAGAGGCCGAAGATCTTGTGCGGCTGTTTGAAACCCTGCTCAAACGCCGCCGCCGCGGTTCAGTGATTCACATGAACTGCAGCGCCTCGATGCCGGCGGATTTGCGCCGCTTCATCGCCGACCGGCTGGCGCTCAAATCCGCCGAACTTATCATCGTCGATCATCTGCTCGGTCTGACCGACACGCGCCAGCTCATTCTGGAAGAACGGCAGGATCTGCAGTTCAAACCCTACAACGCCCGTTTTCCCGAACGTATCCGCGATCATGGCGGGGATTGCTTTGCGGCCATCCGCGCCAAGGACATCATCGTCCATCACCCGTTCGAAAGCTTCGACGTGGTGGTGCAGTTCCTGCGCCAGGCCGCCGCCGATCCCGAAGTCGTCGCCATCAAGCAGACGCTCTATCGCACCTCGAAGGATTCCCCCGTCGTCAAAGCGCTGATCGAAGCGGCCGAAGCGGGCAAGTCGGTCACCGCGGTGGTGGAACTGAAAGCGCGCTTCGACGAAGAAGCCAACATCAAATGGGCGCGCGATCTGGAACGGGCCGGCGTGCAGGTGGTTTACGGAATCATCGAACTCAAGACCCACGCCAAAGTGAGCCTTGTGGTGCGCCGGGAAGGCGGCAATTTGCGGACCTATGTGCATTTCGGCACCGGCAATTATCATCCGGTGACGGCGAAGGTTTACACCGACCTGTCGCTCTTCTCCGCCGAGCCCGCTCTGGGCCGCGATGCGGCGCAGCTTTTCAACTACGTCACCGGCTATGCCGAGCCGGCGGCGCTGGAAAAAATCGCCATCTCGCCGCTGACCTTGCGGGGACGCTTGATCGATTCCATCCAGGAAGAAATCGCCCATGCCCGCGCCGGCAAGCCGGCCGCGATCTGGGCCAAACTGAACGCGCTGGTCGATCCGCACATCGTCGACGGGCTTTATCGCGCCAGCCAGGCCGGGGTGCAGATCGATCTGGTGGTGCGCGGCATCTGCTGTTTGCGCCCCGGCGTTCCCGGGCTCTCCGACAATATCCGCGTAAAAAGCATCGTCGGCCGCTTTCTGGAACACGGCCGTATCGTCTGTTTCGGGGGGGGACACGGCCTGCCGTCGCCCAAATCCAAGGTGTTCATTTCCTCGGCAGATTGGATGCCGCGCAACCTCGACCGCCGCGTCGAAGCCCTGGTTCCCATCGAGAATCCGACGGTCCATGAGCAGGTGCTCGATCAAATCATGGTCGCCCTGTTCAAGGATCAGGCGCAAAGCTGGGCGATGCGCGCCGATGCGACATATGTGCGGGATCCGATGGCCTCGCGCGACGACGCATTCTCTGCGCACACTTACTTCATGACGAATCCCTCGCTCTCCGGCCGCGGCCGCGCTCTCAAGGTGGATCAGGCCAAACGCGTCGGCATCGTCACGCGGCGCGACTAGACGATGGCTTCGGTGCAGTCAGCCCCGGCCGACGTCAGAGGTCAGGCACCGTTGCGCGGATCCAAAGTGCAGACCGGCCCCATTGCCATCGTCGATATCGGCTCCAACTCGGTGCGCCTCGTCATCTATGAATCGATGACGCGCACGCCGGCCGTCGTGCACAACGAAAAAGCCATCTGCGCCATCGGCCGCGCCATGGTCTCGACCGGCCGGCTGCATGACGACGGCATCGTGCTGGCGTTGGAAGCGCTGGGGCGCTTTCGCATGCTGGCCGAGGCCCACAAGGTCGAAACCCGCGAAGCGGTGGCGACCGCGGCCGCGCGCGATGCCGCCAACGGCCACGAGTTCGTCCGCAAGGCCGAAGCGGCCTGGGGCGGGGCGATCCGCATTCTCTCCGGCGAAGAAGAAGCGCGCGTCGCCGCCGAAGGCGTGATCGCCGGCATGCCGGAAGCCGACGGTCTCGTCGCCGATCTGGGCGGCGGCAGCCTCGACATGGTGACGGTGAAAGCCGCAAAAACCGGGACGGCCATGACGTTGCCCTTCGGCCCGCTGCGGTTGATGGATGTCGCCCATGACGATGTCGACAAGGCCCGCGATGTCGTCGAAGACGGCTTGGACGAGTTGGACGATCTGGGTTCGCTCGACGGCCGTTCGCTCTATGCCGTGGGCGGAGTGTGGCGCAGCCTCGCGCGCATCGACATGGAAGCGCAGAATTATCCGCTGCACGTGCTGCACAACTATACGATCCCGCGCGGGCGGGCGCTGAAACTCTGCAAAGTCGTTTCCAAACTGTCGCGCAAATCGCTCGACAAGATGAAGATCGTCTCCAAGCGCCGCGCCGAAGCCTTGCCCTACGGCTGCATCGTGCTGGAGCAGCTTCTGCTCGCGACCGGGATCAAGGACGTGGTGATCTCCGCTTACGGTCTGCGCGAAGGCATCTTGCATGCGCGGCTTCCGGCGGAGGAGCGCGTCAAGGATCCCCTGATCGAATTTGCCGCCAGCACCAACAAACGCATTTCGCGCATCCCCGAACATGCCGAAGAAATGTTCGCCTGGATCGATCCGCTGTTTCCCGGCGAAAGCGCCGAAGCGCGCCGCATCCGTCAAGCGATGTGCCTGTTCTCCGATATCGGCTGGCGTAGACATCCCGACGATCGCGCGCTCGGTGTCTTCAACCAGGTGCTGACGGCGCCGTTCGCCGGCGTCTCCCATCGCGCCCGCGCGCTGATCGCCACCGCCATCTTCCACCGCTATTCGGGCGACGAGGATTTCCCACGCGAAATCGCGGCGCACGATCTCTTGAGCGAGGAAGACGATCTTCTGGCCCGCCGCCTCGGCCTTGCCGCTCGCTTCGCCTTCTCGCTCTCGGCCTCGGCGGCCGGCGAGCTTCGCCACTATCGCCTGCGCATGACACCGGCACGGGTGCTGCTGGAAGTGTCACGGCGGCGCGAAGCCATCGCCGGCGAACCGGTCCAGAAGCGCCTGGGTGCGCTCGCTGCGTCGCTCGGCCGCAAGGGCGAGATTTTGATCGGGTAATAAAGCGTTAAATTACCTCCCCCTCGTGGGGAGGTCGAAATTTGCGGAACGCAAATTTCGGGTGAGGGGAAGCCTCTCCACCGCGCTCGATTCTTACCCTTCACCCGATCCGCCTTCGCTAAAGCTCCGGCGGACCAAGTGATGCACAAAACCCGCCGAAGCTTCAGCGTAGGCGGGAAAATCCTTCGCTGCGCTGCGGATTTTTCGACCTCCCCACAAGGGGGAGGTGATTACTTTCCTTGCTTCTCTCTGCCTCAGGGGCTTTAAGGAAACCGCTACGCCCTACAGATATGCTGGGTACGTTGAATCGGGCGCGGCGAAGGAGAATTTCATGGGCGGCCTCAGCCTCTGGCACATTCTGATTATAGCGATCGTCGTGCTGCTGCTGTTCGGCGGACGCGGCAAGATTTCCGACCTGATGGGCGATGTCGCCAAAGGCATCCGCAGCTTCCGCAAGGGTCTCTCTGAGGGCGATGAAGATCCGAAAACGCTATCGGACCGGCGCGATGCAGACACCAAGCCCACCACGAACAAGGACCAGACGGTCAGCCACTAAGCTGCGCGCCATTGCCGGATGTTCGATCTTAGCTGGAGCCATATCCTCATCGTACTCGTCGTCGCGCTGATCGTGGTGGGCCCGAAAGACCTGCCGCGCCTGATGCGCACGGCCGGACAATGGATGGCCAAGGCGCGCGAGATGGCGAACCAGTTCAAGACCAGCTTCGATGAGATGTCGCGCCAGGCCGAACTCGACGACCTGCGCAAGGAGATCGACGCGTTGCGCAACCAGCGGCCGCTTGCCGATCTCGAGAACCAGTCGCTGCTGCTGCCGGAAGATCAGCCTGATCGCACGCAAACCGAACCGCTCATCGATCACAGCGCGCCGGAGAAGGCGCTTGAACCCGAACCCGTCTTCGCACCCGGCGACAAGCCACCGGCGCCATGACAGCGCGCACCAAAGACGACGAAGAAGCGATCGAAGCGACGAAAGCGCCGCTGCTCGAGCATCTCGTCGAATTGCGCAAGCGGCTGGTCTGGTCGATGGTCGCCTTGGCGATCGGATTTTTTATCAGCTGGTTTTTCGCAAAAGACATCTATGCGTTTCTCGCCGCGCCTCTGGCGCATGCGCTCGCCAAGGAACCCAACCATCATCTGATCTACACCGCCCTCTATGAGACGTTCTTCACCTATTTGAAGGTGGCGCTGTTCGCGGGGCTGTGCCTCGCTTTTCCTTTTATCGCAGCACAGGCTTGGCTGTTCATCGCGCCGGGGCTCTACAAGCAGGAGCGCAAGGCCTTTTTGCCGTTCCTGGCCGCGACGCCGGTCTTGTTCCTGATGGGTGCCTCGTTCGTCTATTACATCATGATGCCGAACGCGATCCGCTTCTTCCTCGGCTACGAGACGCAAGGCGGCAACGGCGCGCTCGGGATTCAGCTTCAGGCCAAGGTGAGCGAGTATCTCGATTTCGTCACCACGCTGATTTTCGCCTTCGGTTTGTCGTTCCAGATGCCGGTGCTGTTGACACTGCTCGGTCGCGTCGGGTTGGTGAATTCCAAGCAGCTGCGCTCGCTGCAGCGCTACGCCATCCTCGGCATCGTGGTGGTGGCCGCCATCATCACCCCGCCCGACGCCCTCAGCATGATCAGCCTCGTCATCCCGATGATCGCGCTCTACGAGATCTCGATCTGGCTGGTGTGGTTCACCGAACGCCGCAGAGCCAAGGAAGACGCCGCGCGGGAAGCAAGCACCTAATCACCTCTCCCTCGGGAGAGGTCGACGCGCGAAGCGCGTCGGGTGAGGGGTAAGAATAGAGTTCAAACGGTGAGGCTTCCCCTCACCCGAAATTCGTTCGCTGCACTCACGAATTTCGACCTCCCCCGAGGGGGAGGTGATTTCGCGTCTTTACCCTCCCTTTTCCCCATGCCATTACCGCGCCACTTGGAGTGAGGACGATGCACGATATCAAGGCGATCCGGGACGACAGCACTAGCTTCGTGGCCGGGCTCAAGACGCGAGCCGGATTCGAGTCGTTTGCCGAATCCCTCGCCGCCGATCTCATCGCCCGCGACAAGGACTTGCGCGACCTGCAGACGCGCCTGCAGCAGGCCCAGGCCCGCCGCAACGAAGCCTCCAAGCTGATCGGCGCCGCCAAGGCCAAAAAGGACGAGGCGCTCGCCGCCACGCTGATGGCCGAAGTCACCGGTCTCAAGGACGAGATTCAAAAAGGCGAGGAAGAGGAGCGCACCAAGAAGAAAGCGCTCGAGGACATCCTCGCCGGTCTCCCCAATCTGCCCGCGCCAGGCGTTCCCACCGGCGCTGACGAAAACGCCAACGTCGAAGTGAAGGCCCGCGCCTTCGGTGCGCGCCCGCCGATGAATGCGGCGAAAGAACATTTCGATCTTGGCGAAGCGCTGGGAATGATGGATTTCGAACGCGCCGCAAAAGTCTCGGGCTCGCGTTTCGTCTATCTGAAGGGCGCACTGGCGAAACTCGAACGTGCGCTCGGCGCCTTCATGCTCGACATCCACACCGACAAATTCGGCTACACCGAAGTGGTGCCGCCACTCCTGGTAAAGGACGTGGCAATGCGCGGTACAGGTCAGTTGCCCAAATTTTACGACGATCAGTTTGCCGCCTACCAAGAGCCAGATTTGCGTGCAAATTCTCTGCGCGACATTGAAACAGATCGTAGCAATGTCACCGCATATCAAAAGCAGCATGGAGGCAACAGTCCGCCACCATTCACTCGGGAAAATATTGGGTTGATCGACGACCCTGCACGCTTTTGGCTCATCCCTACGGCCGAAGTATCGCTAACAAACTACGTCAACGGCGAAATCCTGGAAGAAGGCAATCTCCCCTATCGCTTCACCGCCTGGACACCGTGTTTCCGCGCCGAAGCCGGCGCCGCCGGCAAAGACACCCGCGGCATGATCCGCATGCACCAGTTCTCCAAAGTCGAACTGGTTTCGATCACGACGCCGGAAAAATCAAATGAAGAGCACGAGCGTATGACCAATTGCGCGCAGGAAATCCTCATGCGCCTCAATCTGCATCACCGCGTCGTCACGCTGTGTACCGGCGACATGGGATTTGCGGCCAAGAAGACGTACGACATCGAAGTGTGGCTGCCCGGACAGAACCGCTTCCGCGAGATTTCGTCGTGCTCCAACTGCGGCGATTTTCAGGCCCGGCGCATGCAGACGCGCTATCGCGGCAAGGACGGCAAGGTCAAAGGCCTTGTCCACACGCTGAACGGTTCCGGCCTCGCCGTGGGGCGCACGCTGATCGCGGTCCTGGAAAATTATCAGAACGCCGACGGCTCCGTCACAATTCCCGAGGCGTTAAGACCTTATATGGGCGGGATGGAAAAAATCGTGAAATGAGTGTGTCTGATAAAAATCTAGACTCACTCCCTCTCCCCCATCGGGGGAGAGGGTGGGGTGAGGGGGTGCCGACGACTGCGCTCCGCTTTCAACGCCCCCTCATCGCGGCCTTCTCCCCCTGCGGGGGAGAAGGAGAGGAGTTTGTATGAGAATTCTCGTCACCAACGATGACGGTATCCACGCGCCGGGGCTGGCCGTCGCCGAGAAGATCGCGCGCGCTTTGTCCGATGACGTCTGGGTCGTGGCGCCCGAGACCGAGCAATCCGGCGCCTCGCATTCGCTGACGCTGTCCCAGCCTCTGCGCCTGCGCAAGATCGAGGACAAGCGCTTTGCCCTCACTGGCACGCCGACGGATTGCGTTATGATGGCCGTGGCCGACATCCTGAAAGACAGAAAGCCCGACCTTGTGCTCTCCGGCGTCAATCGCGGCTCCAACATCGCCGACGACGTCACTTATTCCGGCACCATCGCGGGCGCCATGGAAGGCACCGCGCTCGGCATTCCCTCCATCGCCATGAGCCAGGCTTACGGCTTCGAGGAAGGCTACGCGCTGCGCTGGCAATGCGCCGAAGTTCGCGGCCCCGAAGTGATCCGCCGCCTGGTCGAAATCGGCTGGCCGGAATCGCAAGAAAATTCGCCGCAGGAAGTGTTGATGAATGTGAACTTCCCGGATTGCGAACCGGAAGACGTGAAGGGCATCGAAATCACCGAACAGGGCAAGCGCGACATGCAGACTGCCGTGATGGACCGGCGCGTCGATCTGCGCGGCAATCCCTATTACTGGATCGGCTTTAAGCGCGTGCGCAGCGATCCGCGCAAGGGCACCGATCTGCGAGCGATCTACGAGAAGCGCATCTCCATCACGCCGCTGCATTTGAACCTGACGGAATTCAAGGTGCTGCAGCGGCTGAAGACGCAAATGGAAACCACCCTCCCCTTGAGGGAGGGTCGAAAAATTTGAGCGGAGCGAAAATTTTTCGGGGAGGGGTCATGCCGTGCTGCATGACGTAAATTCTCCTATAGTGGCGTCTTTCTTGATGGGCCGCAGCATGACCCCTCCCCGAAATTTGCTGGCGCAAATTTCGATCCTCCCTCAAGGGGAGGGTGAGACACCATGACCGATCATAGCCCCATCGCATTGCTGATGGAGCTGCGCCGCAACGGCATCGCCGATCAGCGCGTACTTTCGGCGATCGAGCGCACGCCGCGCGAGGTGTTCGTCGATGAGCCCTTTCAGCACAGCGCCTGGGAAAACATCGCGCTGCCGATCGCCTGCGGCCAGACGATCAGCCAGCCCTACATCGTCGCCTATGTGACCGAACAACTCGACGTGCAGCCGAAACATCGCGTGCTCGAGCTCGGCACCGGCTCGGGCTATCAGGCCGCCGTCCTCTCGCCGCTTTGCCGCATGGTCTACACCGTCGAGCGCCACAAGCCGCTGCTCAAGCAGGCCGAAACGCGCTTCAAGGCGCTGAAGCTGGAGAATATCGTCACCAGGCACGGCGACGGCCTCAAGGGCTGGCCGGAGCAGGCGCCGTTCGATCGCATTCTGTTGAGCGCGGCGGTGCCCCAGGTGCCGCCAATTCTTATCGAACAGTTAAAACCCGGCGGAATCCTCATCGCGCCGGTTGGAGAACCGATTTCATCGGAAAGATTTTCTCAACGTTTGACGAAGATCATCCGGAGCGAGGACGGGATCGTGCAAAACGCACTCATCCCCGTGCTCTACGTGCCCATGGTGGCGGGTTTGGCGCAGGAGGCGCAACGGCCCGATGAGAAAGACCTCAAACGCTGAACGGTCGCGCCCGCTTTTCACGGCGCTTGTTCTTTGCGCATCCTTTGCCTTCGCCAGCTGCTCCACGACGCCGAGAACCGAACTCTACTGGCCCGGTTACGACACAACGCTGCCCAGGCAACACACGCCGTCCAAGCGGATCGCCATGCGCACGCATGCCGATCGTTCGCGGACGAGAGCCGCTTCAGACCGCGAAACGCCAGTCCCCAAGGTGCGCCCCCGTTACGCCGACAACATCGTGCCGGTCAGCGGCGATCAGCGTTTCGTCTGGCCGGTCAATGGCCGCATCATCTCTAACTTCGGCACGAATTTACAAGGCGAAACCAACGACGGCATCAATATCGCGGCGACCTTGGGCGAACCCATTCACGCGGCGGCCACCGGCACCGTCACCTATGCCGGCAACGAACTGCGCGGCTACGGCAATCTCGTGCTCATCCGTCACGACGACGGCTATGTGACCGCTTACGCCCATGCCGAAAGCATCACCGTCGAGCGCGGCGATCGCGTGCTCAAAGGGCAGGTCATCGGTTACGCCGGCGACACCGGCGACGTCGTGCGTCCGCAGCTTCATTTCGAAATCCGCCGCGGCATCGAACCGGTCGATCCGGCGCCGCTGCTGGTGGCCTTTCGCCAGACATAGTTTAAGGGGCCATAGTTTGAGGGGCATGCCGTGAAGGCCGGGCGCCGTGCGTAATACGGCCCCGGCCTTTCGCGTTTTGAACCGAAGAACGATTCACGCGGAGGCGCGGAGACGCGGAGGCCTTAGAAATAGAGCCATCCGTGCTCAAATTTGACCAATCGCTTCCAGATTGTTTGGCGCGCGAAGCGTGCCGGAAATTCATGCGAGGGCATTCCTAGAAAGGACACTCAGAAACACTGCCTACTCCGCGCCTCCGCGTCTCCGCGTGAAACCTTTTTATTCCAGTCTCGTCCCCAGCTCGCCCGCCACGTCCTGGATGAACTGCCACGCCACGCGGCCCGAGCGGGCGCCTCGCGTCGCGGCCCAGGCGAGGCCGCGTCTGTGCAGCTCCTCGCGGTCCAATTTGATTTTGTAGTGCGCCGCGTAGGAGTCGATCATCGCGAGATATTCGTCCTGGCCGCAATTGTGAAAGCCGAGCCACAGCCCGAAGCGATCCGACAGCGACACCTTCTCTTCCACCGCTTCGGAGGGATTGATGGCGGTGGAGCGTTCGTTCTCCATCATGTCGCGCGGCATGAGATGGCGGCGGTTGGAGGTCGCGTAGAACAGCACATTCGCCGGGCGTCCCTCGATGCCGCCTTCCAGCGCCGCCTTGAGCGATTTGTAGCTCGTATCGTCCTTGTCGAAGGAAAGATCGTCGCAATAGAGCAGGAACCGCCGCTTCGATGTGCGCAGCACGCGCAGCAAAGAGGGCAGGCTCGCGATGTCCTCGCGATGGATTTCGATCAGCACCAAGGCCGCGTTCGGCTTGCGCATCCGATTGACGTCGGCATGCACTGATTTCACCAGCGAACTCTTGCCCATGCCGCGCGCGCCCCATAAGAGCGCGTTGTTGGCCGGAAGGCTCTCGGCGAAGCGCCTGGTGTTTTCCAGCAAGGTGTCGCGGGCCAGATCGATGCCCTTGAGCAGCGACAGCGGCAGGTACGCGACGGTCTCCACCGCGATGAGTCCTCCATGCGCGGGCTCCCAGACGAAGGCATGTCCCGTCGCGGGCGCGCGCCCGTCGATCGCAGCCGGCGCGAGGCGCTCCAGCGCCGCCGCGACGCGGGCCATGGGGGCCTCGTTCGAAGGGGCTTTTTGAGCCGTTTTTTTGCGCTTGGTCACCGTCTAACCTATTGAAATGTCTAAGTTGCAAAGGGGAGCCACGCCGCTATAGTCCGCGCCCACAATCGATTTTCCGGAAGTCCTCATGGATCAAAATTTCCTGACCACGGTCGCGCCGCTGCTCGCCATTTTCGCGATCATGTATTTCCTTCTCATCCGCCCGCAACAGCAACGCATGAAACAGCACCGGGCGATGGTGGACAATGTCCGCCGCGGCGACGAAGTTGTCACGGCTGGCGGCATCGTGGCCCGCGTCGTGAAAGTGGGCCAGAAGGAAGATGCGGAAATCACCGTCGAGATCGCCGACGACGTTCAAGTGCGCGTGCTCAAATCCACGCTGAGCGAAGTTCGTTCCAAGGACTCGGCCAAGACCGACTCGAAGGCCGGGTAAGGCGTTTCTCATGCTGCAGATTCCCCGTTGGTCGAAGATCGTCACGGCGCTGGTCGTGTTTTTCGGCATCCTGATTTCGCTGCCGAACGTGTTGCCGCCGAATGTCGTCAAGAAGATGCCGCACTGGCTGCCGACGAACACGGTCAGCCTCGGCCTCGACTTGCAGGGCGGTTCCTACCTTCTGCTGGAAGTGCAGCATCAGGTCGTTATCAAGGATCGTCTTGAGACGCTGGTCGGCGATATCCGCTCGGCCCTGCGCAAGGCGCACATCGGTTACACGGGCCTTCAGGCGCAGATCGATTCGGTTTCCGTGAGAATTCTGGAACCAGGCCGCCGCGACGAAGCCGAAACCCTGATCCGCGCTCTCAATCCGACGGTCAGTGGCAGTGTTCTTGCCGTCGGCGCGCGCACCTACGACGTCACCGTCTCTCCCGACGGCACGATCACCTTGAAGATGACCGATGCCGCCAAGGAATCTTTGAAGACCGAAGTCGTCAATCAATCCATCGAAGTGGTGCGCCGGCGCATCGATGCCTTGGGCACGCGCGAGCCCACCATCGAACGGCAGGGCGACGACCGCATCGTCGTGCAAGTGCCCGGGCTCGACGATCCCAAGCAACTCATCGCCATCCTCGGCAAGACCGCGAAGATGACCTTTCAGCTGGTGGACGAAACGGCGAACGTCGAACAGGCCATGAAAGGCCTCGTTCCCATCGGTTCGGAGCTTTTGGACCTGCGCCCGCAGGACAAAAACGGAGCGAAATCGAAGATCGTCGTCTTCAAGCGCGTCCTGGTGTCCGGCGACCGTCTCACCGACGCCCATCAGGACTACGATTCGCAATCCGGACAACCCGACATCGCCTTCGACTTCGACACGCTCGGCGCGCGCCAGTTTGCCGAAGTGACCAAGGAAAACGTCAACCACGCCTTCGCCGTCGTGCTCGACAAGGAAGTGATCACCGCGCCCAGGATCATCAATCCCATCATCGGCGGCAAGGGCATCATCACCGGCAACTTCACGGTGGATTCGGCCAACGAACTCGCCATCCTGCTGCGCGCCGGCGCCTTGCCCGCGCCGCTCAAGATCCTGGCGACGAGCACTGTCGGCGCCGAGCTCGGCAAGGATTCGGTGGTTGCAGGTACCTGGTCGGCGATGGGCGGCTTGATGCTGGTCGTGCTCTTTATGATCGGGCGTTACGGCCTTTTCGGCCTGTTCGCCGATCTCGCGCTCACCTTGAACGTCATTTTGCTCATGGCCGTGCTGACGCTGTTCGGCGCCACGCTGACGCTTCCGGGCATCGCCGGCATCGTGCTCACCATCGGCATGGCGGTCGACGCCAACGTGCTGATCTTCGAGCGCATGCGCGAGGAACAGCGCAACGGGCGCTCCATGCTCGCCTCGATCGATCAGGGCTTCCGGCGGGCGCGGGCGACCATTTTCGACGCCAACATGACCCACTTGATCGCCTCGCTGATCCTCTTCCAGCTGGGCTCGGGTCCGGTGCGCGGTTTCGCGGTCACGCTTGGCGTCGGCATCATCACCTCGTTCTTCACCGCGGTGGTGGTGACGAGACTGGTCGTGCTCACCTGGCTGCAGGTCCGCCGCCCGAAGCGGCTGGCGATTTAGCTCGCTGCCATCACCTCTCCAGGAGGGGGAGGTAATTGCGAAAATCCCCTGTATCCCTCGAAAAACAGGCTAAACTCCCGGCCAAGACTCATCGCCTGGGAGGGAGATCAGATGGCCGCCATTCTTTCCAATCTTCGCAACACGGTAATCGCGGGTTTCGTGCTCGCGGCTCTGGTGTTCGTCGTCTACTGGCGCGTGCAGGGTTACGACGTGACTTTGTTCGTGCCGTTCCTGGCGCGCTGGCTGCATGTGCTCTCCGGCATCATGTGGATCGGTCTGCTCTATTATTTCAATTTCGTGGCGACGCCGACCATGCCCTCGATTCCGGACGAATTGAAACCCGCGCTCGGCAAATACATCACGCCGGCCGCGCTCTTCTGGTTCCGCTGGAGCGCGATGAGCACGATCGTGTTCGGCATTATCCTTGCCCAACTCAATGGTTATCTGGTCCAGGCCTACACGCTCGATGCGATCGAAGGCTTCGCCAATCCCAAGGCGCTCGGCATCGGAATCGGCATGTGGCTCGGTACGATCATGTGGTTCAACGTCTGGTTCGTGATCTGGCCCAACCAACAGAAGGCGCTCAACATCGGCAACAAATATCCGGATCTGGCGAAAGAGGCGAAAGCCGCCGCCGCGAAAACCGCCGGACAATTCAGCCGCGTGAACACCATGCTTTCCATCCCGATGCTGTTCGCGATGGTCGCGGCGCAGAATATTTATTGAGCGCAGCTCTTCCGCCTCGTGCTTCCTCCCCCGCCGTTGCGGGGGAGGTGCCGAGCGAGCCCTTCGCGAGCGAAGCGGAGGGGGTGGCGGGAAATTCGACGGACAACGCGCTATTTTTCGCGTCTACCGTCACCCCCTCCGTCTCGCGCTACGCGCGAGCCACCTCCCCCGCAACGGCGGGGGAGGAAGCGCAGGAGTGGAGTGTCGCCTTAGTTTTGCATCGCCCGGCGCTGCATCAGCGCCACGCCCAACGCCGCCACGAGCACCACCAGTAGCGCCGCGTTGAATTTCTCCCCCGGCACATGCACGGGCATCGTGCGCCACAGATAGAGATTCGCCACGCCGACAGCCGTCTGCGCGGTCTGCAGGGCGAGCGCGAGCCACACCAGATCGCGCCGCCGCAGCAGGATGTAAATCTCGAACAGGCCGAGCACGATCTGCTGCAGGCCCAGCGCCGCGAAGAGGTTGAGGATCGTTTGCGCGTTGCTGGAAAGATCCAGGCCCGCGATCGAATGCGCGCCGCCGTCCGGCGCGAAAGCGTGGATGCTGCCGCGCACCAGATTGATGAGCGCGATGAAGGCAAGAACGATCGAAGGCAAGCGTCGCATCGTGTCAGCCCCGCTGTGTCACGCGGATCAGCAATTGCCCCTGCAATCCTGCTGCGCGATGCACGCCGATTTTGGCGACTTCCGGCGAGGTGGCGATCTTGGCGAACGCGGCGGGCGAGGGATATTGCATCAGCGCCGCCACGTCCCACATCTCGTCCACTTCGCCGATGACGAGCGAAGCGATATCGCCGATGAAGATCATCTTGCCGCCGTGGCTTTCCACATGCGTCTGCATGGGCAGCCCATAGAGCATGTAGGCTTCGCGCCCCGTAAGATCGCTTTGGCGTCCGTCCGTGTAGACCGCCTTGTCCCGGAACTTGAGCAGATTGAGCATCACGATCGGTTCCCTGGATGCATTCGCCATCAAATCGGCGATGCGGTCCGACGTGGGATAGAGGGCGTTTTCGACTTTCATCTCAATTTCTCCGTTACAATCCCGCGATCAAAACTTCCCGTCACAGCGTGCCGCAGACGAACTGGTCAATCAGCGCGGCGAGCTCTTCGGGCTTGTCTTCCTGCAGAAAATGTCCACCGCCGGCGATGGTGACGTGCTTTTGCTTCGCCGCGCCCGGCACGCGGCTCTGAAATGCCGCTTCGCCGCCTTTGGTGACGGCATCGCTGTCGCTGAAGGCGGTGAGGAACGGCTTTTCGAATTTCTCCAGCACGCTCCAGGCCTGCTTGTTTTCCGCCACGGAGCCGTGTTCGGGCGTGACCGGAACGAGTGCCGGAAAGCGCCGCGCGCCGGCCTTGAATTCTTCGGAAGGATAGGGCGCCTCGTAGGCCGCGCGTTCGGCCTCGCTGAGTTCGCGCACCGAGCCGCCGTTCAGGATCTGCCCGATCGGCAGCACCGGCACGCTCTGGCTGAACGCGAGCCAGGATTCGAAGCCCTTGCTCATGCCGCTGCCGGTCGGCAGCCCCGTATTGGCCACGATGACGCGGGCGAATTTTTCGGGGAACGCAGAAACCAGGCGCAAGCCGATCAGCCCGCCCCAGTCCTGGCAGAACAGCGTGATATTCGTCAGCCCCGTTTTGGCGAGCCACTCGCTCATCCAGGCGACATGGCGCTCATAGGTGTAGTCGTGGATGTCGGCGGGCTTGTCGGACTTGCCGAACCCGACAAGGTCCGGCGCCACGACACGATGCCCCTTCGCGACAAGCTGCGCGATCATCTTGCGATAGAGATAAGACCACGAAGGCTCGCCGTGCATCAGAAGAATGGGCGCGGCGCTCTTGGGACCTTCGTCGACAGTATGGATGCGCAACGATGCGCCATCGCCGCTCGCCACGTCCACATAATGCGCGGCGAACGGATAGTCCGGCAAATTGGCGAAGCGTTCGTCCGGCGTGCGCAAGATTTTCATGTCCGTCTCCATTCCCGCCCATCTTCATTCTTGATTGACAACAGCTTTAGGCGCGACCAATCTATTGGCACTAATCGTGCCAATAGATTGCGGCACTGTCAACCGGGAGAAACCGTGAGCGTTGCCGCGAAATCCCGGGGGTCGCAGAGCGAAGACGGCCGCCGCCGCCGCTCCGAGGCGAGCCGAGAAAAGATCGTGGCCGCCATGCTGGCGCTGGTGCGCGAAGGCGTCGTGGCGCCCGGCGCCGAAGCGGTGGCGGAGCGGGCCAAAGTGGGCCTGCGCACCGTCTTTCGCCACTTCGAGAACATGGACGGCCTTTACCGCGAGATGAACGTGCTCATGGAGCGCGAGATTCTGCCACTCTTTCAGGCGCCCTATGCCGGGCGCACCTGGCGCGAAAAACTGGCGGAACTGCTGGCCCGCCGCGCCGAGATTTTCGAACGCATCATGCAGGTCAAGATCGCGGCCGACGTGCACCGCCATCACTCGGCATTCCTGCGCGCCGAAAGCCGCAGGATCGTGAAATATCAGCGCGCCGCGCTGGAAGCGCTGCTGCCGGCGGATATCGCGCGCGAGCGGCCTCTGCTCGAAGCGCTCGATCTGACGCTCTCCTTCGAATCCTGGCGCCGCCTGCGCCAGGAGCAGAAACTGAGCCGCCAGCAGGCGCAGGTGGTGGTTACGGATATGGTCGGGCGGCTGATCGCAAAGTGAATCTCCCTCGCCCCGCTTCAGCGGGGGCGAGGGCGGGGTGAGGGGGACTCGACGCGCCACGAAATTTGGAATCGAACACTCTGTATTCCCATCGTGCAACCGCTCCCAACATTCGCGCTCGAACTTCGACACCCCCTCACCCCGCCCTCTCCCCCTGCGGGGGAGAGGGAGTGCATAGTGGTGTGATGAATCTCGAAGCTTCTCTAGAAGCCTGCGAAAAAACCGTGCGCGAGCACGATCCCGACCGCTATTTCTCCGCGCTGTTCGCGCCCGAAGATCGCCGCCCGCTGCTCTTCGCGCTCTACGCCTTCAATCACGAACTGGCGCATGTCGGCGAAACGGTGAAGGAACCGATGCTGGGCCAGATCCGCCTGCAATGGTGGCGCGAGACGGTGCAAGCCGCGCGCGACCTGCATCAGCGCGGCCACGACGTGGCGCGCGGTCTGGTGGAAGTGTTCGCCGGCGTCGGCCCGCCGCTCGAACTCTTCGAAGCGATGATCGGCGCGCGCGAATTCGACGTGCTCCCCGAAACCTTTGCCGACATGGCGGCGCTGGAAGCCTATGCCGACGCGACATCCGGCAATCTCATGCGCCTGGCCGCGCGCGTTCTGGGTGCGGAAGGCGAGGTCGACACTTTCGCGAAAGAAGCGGGGATCGCCTACGGGCTCACGGGGGTCTTGCGCTCGCTGGCAGCGCATGCCGAGCGCGGAAAACTTTATCTGCCGCTCGATCTTCTGGCGACGCACGGCCTCACGCCGGCGCAGCTGCATTCCAAGGATTGCGAAACGAAACTGGCCGTCATCACCGGCGCAATCGCCGCCCGCGCGCGCGCGCATTACGAAAACGCGAGACGCCTGCCGCAGCCGCGCCACGCCTTCGCCGCCGTCCTCCCGGCCACGCTGGTTCCGCTGCATCTCAAATCCGCCCTCCGGCGAAGCCGCGAAGCCCCCATCTACCGCCGCCAATTCTCCCTCCTGCTCGCCGCAACGCGCGGGCGGATTTGAACCACGCCGTCATCGCCCGGCTTGTCCGGGCGACCCATCTTTCCTATGCGAGCAAAAGAAGAATGGTTCACGCGGAGCCGCGGAGACGCGGAGGAACCGAGCATTCGGTAGCTCTTTTCACCAGTAGGATATTTTTGTGGGCGCGCGAAGCGCGCCGGAATCGCTTGTCGACTGCTGAGTCCGGTCGCGAAGCTTGCGCCGACCGCTCCGCGTCTCCGCGCCTCCGCGTGAATCCTTCATTTTTCCCGACATTTGCTCTACATCGGAGGCAATGAGCACAACCATCCACATCGTCGGCGGCGGGCTCGCGGGCTCGGAAGCGGCCTGGCAGGCGGCTGAGGCCGGCGTCCGCGTCGTGCTGCACGAGATGCGCCCGGTGCGCGGCACCGACGCCCACCAGACGGACGGCCTTGCCGAACTCGTCTGCTCGAACTCCTTCCGCTCCGACGACGCGGAAAACAACGCCGTCGGCCTGCTGCACGAAGAGATGCGCCGGGCCGGCTCGCTCATCATGAAAAGCGCCGACGCGCACAAGCTTCCCGCCGGCGGCGCGCTGGCGGTGGACCGCCACGGCTTCTCCGCTGCGGTGACGCAAGCGCTGGAAACTCATCCGCGCATCGACATCCGCCGCGAGGAGATCGCGGGTCTTCCCCCCGAAGACTGGTCCTCCGTCATTCTCGCCACCGGCCCGCTGACCTCGCTCGCGCTCGCCGAAGCCATCCGCGCGCTCACGTCCGAAGATTCGCTTTCCTTCTTCGACGCCATCGCGCCCATCGTGCATCGCGAGTCCATCGACATGTCGGTGGCGTGGATGCAGTCGCGCTACGACAAGAAAGGTCCCGGGGGCGACGGCGCGGACTACGTCAACTGTCCGCTCGACGAGGCGCAGTACCAAGCCTTCATCGAGACATTGCTCGCCGGCGAAAAAACCGAATTCAAGGACTGGGAAAAATCCACGCCTTATTTCGAAGGCTGCCTGCCCATCGAAGTCATGGCCGCGCGCGGCATCGAGACTTTGCGCTTCGGTCCGATGAAACCGGTCGGCCTCTGCGACACGCGCACCGGCCGGCGTCCGCACGCCGTCGTGCAACTGCGCCAGGACAATGCGCTCGGCACGCTGTGGAACATGGTGGGCTTTCAGACCAAGCTGAAACATGGCGAGCAGACGCGCATCTTCCGCACGATCCCGGGCCTCGAGAACGCGCAATTTGCCCGCCTTGGTGGTCTTCACCGCAACACCTTCATCAACTCGCCGCGCCTGCTGGATTCCACGCTACGCCTGAAAACACGGCCATCGCTGCGTTTTGCGGGGCAGGTGACCGGCGTCGAAGGCTATGTCGAAAGCGCGGCCATCGGATTGCTCGCGGGGCGCTTCGCCGCCGCCGAACAGAACGGCGCCGCGATTTCACTGCCGCCCGCCACCACCGCCTTCGGCGCACTGCTCGCCCACATCACCGGCGGCGCCGACGCAAAAACCTTTCAGCCGATGAACGTCAACTTCGGCCTCTTCCCCGACCTCGACAAATCCGCGCGCACCCGCGGCCGCGACCGCAAGAAGGTCATGTCGCAACGTGCGCTGACGGATCTCGATACCTGGCTGAACCCGCACAAGGAAGCAGCGGAATAATCACCTCTCCACAAGGGAGAGGTGATGATGCACGGGTGTCGCTCCGCTTTCGTTACTTCCCCAGCATCCACTCGCCCGCGATATCGAGCATCTCGTCCATCACCTCGCCATCCTTGCGCCCGCTCTTCGCCGGAATATGGAAACTGTGATCGGCATCCTCGAACACCGCGAGCTTGGCGCGTTTGCCGAGATCGCCTACGACGGTCTTCACAAGCGCAAGCTCCGCCAGCGCATCGCGCGAACCCTGCAGGAACAGCATCGGCACTGCGACGTCCGCCAAGTGCTTCGCGCGCTCCGTGCCGGGCTTGCCGGCGGGGTGCAGCGGAAAGCCGAAGAACACCAGCCCGCGCACGTTCGTGAGCGGTGCAAGTGCTTGCGCCTGTGACGTCATCCGCCCGCCGAACGATTTTCCCCCCGCGAACAGGGGCAATTTCGGCGCCAGCCGTGCCGCTTCCGCTACCGCCGCGCGCACCGTCGCGTGCGCCAGCGCCGGCACATCGGGACGCCTCGAGCCGCGCTCCATGTAGAGAAAGTTGAATCGCAACGTGGCGATATCGCGCTTGGCCAACCCATCGGCGATCGCGCTCATCGCTTTGTGCGTCATCCCCGCGCCCGCGCCGTGCGCGAGGACGAGACAGGCGCGCGCGTTTTTGGGTGCAAGGAAGAGGCCGGAGGTTTTCGCTTCGCCGACAGGGATCGTGACGGATTTGGCAGCCATGGAGTAGCGCCTTTGATCAACAGCACGAGATTTATCGGACAAAACTGGCGGCGGAGTCGAATTTCTTCAGTATCACCTCCCCCTCGTGGGGAGGTCGAAATTTGCGAAGCAAATTTCGGGTGGGGGGAAGCGTCGAAGATCTGAGCTCACTCCTCATCACTTCCCCCCACCCGAAAAATCCCTCGCTACGCTCCGGATTTTTCGACCTCCCCACGAGGGGGAGGTGATTGTACGGTTAGATTCGAGTCACTCCGTCTCACCGCCCCGGGGATACCGCACTCGTGCCATCACCCTTCGCCACCAAATACGGCCCCTGGGCCGTCGTCGCCGGCGCGTCGGAAGGCCTCGGCGCGGCGTTTGCCACCGCGCTCGCAGGCCGCGGCCTCAACCTGCTGCTCCTCGCGCGCCGCGCCGAGCTGCTCGACGCCGTCGCGACGCGCCTGCGCGCGAACCACGCCATCGAAGTCCGCACGCAAGTCTGCGATATGGCGCGTCCCGATCTGCCGGCCGTGCTCGAAGCGCTGACATCGGGTCTCGACATCGGCCTCGCCGTCTACAACGCCGCCTATGCGCCCCTCGGCGATCTCGTTGGCAAACCGCTCGATGAACTGCTGCGCGTCGTCGACGTGAACATCCGCGCTCCGCTCATCTTCGCGCGCACGCTCACGCCGAAGATGGTTGCGCGAGGTCGCGGCGGCCTCGTGCTGATGTCGTCGCTCGCGGGCTTTCAGGGCTCGCCGCGCATGGCCGCTTACGTCGCGTCCAAAGCCTTCGCCATCGTGTTCGGCGAGAGCCTGTGGCGCGAGCTTCGTCCGCACGGCGTCGACGTCGTCGTCTCCGCCGCCGGCGCCATCCGCACGCCGGGTCTGGTGCAGGCGATGCGGGGTGGCGAGGCCGACGCGCCTTCTTCCAATCACCTCCCCCTCGCGGGGAGGTCGAAAAATCCGGAGCAGAGAGGAGGATTTTTCGGGTGGGGGGAAGTGGTCGATGGTTCGCTCTGTTCCTTGACGCTTCCCCCCACCCGGAATTTGCT
>JACQDN010000053.1 GCA_016201105.1 Pseudomonadota bacterium | reverse complement strand
GGATGGTTTTGCCGTGTTTACGGCGAATGACTTCCGAAGTCTGATCTTCCGAGGCTTATTTGCTTGTCGAAGTGTCTCGGACGCGCGTGGCGTGACTTGCATCGAGGCCATACGTCCCTATGGGAGGCTTGGGTCGCAATCTCATTTGTGGAATCTCTGCGAAACTGCTAAATCGTCAAGCAAACCGGACAAAACCTGCTCTTCGTGAATGGCGCGACCAGCCGAAAGCATGGCTGGCGTCAATCTGTCATCCCAACAGGCTGGGACCGGAGTGCCGACTAGCTTGGTGCCAGCGGTGTGTCGCGCGTACGCCTCTGCCCCGAATTGCCAGGAGGTTGCGCCATGCCTCGTCACGATCAAGTTGGCGATCTGAATGCCGCTCCAGTCGAAGTCGCCGTGGTACTTTAGCTGCACGCCGGCAGCAACCAAGCCACGGAGCAGAATCGTCGCGGCCGTTTTTGGCTGACCTTCGATGCATACCAGCGGGGCGCTTCGCATCCCCAGTCGATTTGCGGCGGCCGAAACGACCGTTGGATTCTCGCACACGTATACGAATGGCCCGGTTTCACCGGACCTAAAGCGCGGAGGGTGCCGCAAGAGTTGTCGTATGCTGGTCCGGCATGGTTCGCCGACAGAGGAGTATAGGTTCAGCGATCTGCCTGTGAGTGATTCGTTGTCTGCCGTCAAATTCAAGGTCAGCACGGGCGACGACAACTCGTCCAGCATCACGCCCAGACTTGCCCAGGCGTCGCGCCTCGCCTTTTTGCCCTTTATTTCTGATTCCACAATCGAGCGCAGGACAAGCGTTGCGACTGGGCTGCCGGCGTCCAGCGCATGACTGCTGCCCAGCGTCGTCGCAGCCAATTCTGCAAGCGGCAAGCCACGACAAGGCAGAACAGCAAGAACTGCGCGGGTTTGGATGAGCAACTCGCGCGCACCGCTTAGCCTGTTGCCGCTCAGCCGACGCAGAAGGCCGGAACTTTGCAAGTCATCCAGCCAATTGTGTTGTGATGCACCATTTGCGTATTGACGGTGCTCTTCGTCAAAGAGTTCCCGCCACCGTGCAGCGCTTTTTAAGCGCAGGTCGCGAGCGTTCGTCACCTGACCAATGAGTGCCTCAACGGCCTCGGTGAGGTTGCTGCATAGCTCGGCGTTCTTTAGCTTCGCTTCGAGTTGTTCAAGCTCGACCGAAAGAGAAGTGCCACGCGATGGAGGCCGCCCTAGCAGCCGATCAACGGCGTCACGCTGCTCAGAGGTGGCTCTTCTGAGGGTGATGACACCGCGCAGCGCCTGACCGTTGGTCAGTCGTTGCCGCAATCGCTCCAACAGCCAAGCCAGGTCCTGACTTGCCAGCGTTTGTTGCAAACGAGACAGATCAAGCGTTGGGGAAGCCGTTCGCTGTTTCGCCGTTTCCATTGCCATGTTCGGATTGAGCTGCCGTCTCGGGCGCGAAGGGGCCAGGCAAAGGTTGGTCATCGCGCAATCGTTCGCGCCCGTTCCAAACCCAACGAGTGACTCCAACCGCATCGACTCCTGGTAATGTGGCAAGCTGGTAAATGGCCAGGGCCGGCACTGTCGGATAGCAGCCCCATTCGCGTTCGCTGGTCATCATAAAATCGAGATCGAAAGCATGGAGAAGGCCCATGCATTTGCTGCGCATGTCGCTGTCGATCCCCACGAATGCCTCATCCAAAAGTATCAGGCGCGGAGCCAGGGGGTCGGCGCTTCGGTAATGGGCTGCGGCGGCAGCGAACTGCGGGATGGTTAGTGCGATTGCTTTCTCCCCGCCGGAGCCTGTTCCATACGTTTTGCGATTAAGTCGCTTCCAATGGCCATCCTGTTGGCGATCGACGCCGAAATGATGCCATTTTCGGTAGTCTAGGGCTTCCGACAGATGTTCGTACCAGGTTCCCGTTTGGTTGGCAGCGCGGATTTCCTTGATGCGTTCTTGCAGGAAGTCGCCAATCGCGGCTCTTTCGACTGGCGACCAGGTTCCTCCGGTTCCCAGCAGGCGTCGGCTGGCTTCGAGCAGCCCTGACGGTCCGTCGTCAATGGGGTCCCAGGTAAATCGCAATTTCATTCCGGTGCTCGTTGGCCGCGAAGTGAGTTCGTCATTCATGTCTCGAACCAGCTTCTCGGCATTGTGCAATAGATCGTGCAAGTGAATGGCCACTTCGCCGACCAAATGGTTCTCTAGGACCTCGCGCTCATGGGCATCCAGCACCAATTGATGGTGATCGATTTCGCCGGACAATGCGTCACGAAATTCGTCCATGCCGTGCTCCCGCCCCTGAAATGGGACGGTAACAACGAAGAGACCTTCGCCCGTGTTGGTTGTCACCGGAGAATGGCCGTGTGGGAGCAGGGTATCCTTGAGTTCCTCGATGTACCGATGGATTTCCTTCTGGTTTCGGTCCCAAGCAATGAGATGCGCTGCTCCTGATGGACACTCCAACTGCTTAATTCGATCGTTAGAATTGAGCAATCGAAGGAGTGTGTCATGCCGAAAAGGAAGAATGGCCGAAGTCGGCGTCAGTACGGCGACGAGCTGAAGGCAGAGGCGGTCCAGATGTTGCTGGACGGGCATTCAGCGGAGTCGGTGGTGTCTCGTCTTGGACTCAGCGGGTGCAGCGTGCTTTATCGTTGGAAGGCGAATCTGCTCTCGGCCAGCGGACCTGCGGCGACGGCGTTGGAGGCGCGCGTGCAGGAACTGGAAAAGGAACTGCGCCGCGTGGAGCAGGAGCGAGACATCCTAAAAAAAGCCTTGGCTATTTTCAGCCAGAAAACATAGAGCAGGTGTATGCCGTGATTGGACATTTGCAACAAGACGGCTTGGCAACCGCCACGCTCTGCGAGGTGCTGGAGGTTCATCGCTCGCGTTACTATTCCTGGCGGCGAGGAAGCCAAAGCCGCCGCGCCGAGCAGGACGCAGGCATGAAGCCACTGATTCGAGACATCTTCTGGGAACACAAGCGACGCTACGGCGCGCGGCGGATTGCCCAGGAGTTGTCGTCGCGCAACCAATGCTGCGGCGTCGGTCGCGTGGGCCGGTTGCTACGAGAAATGGGACTCAAAGCTATCCAACCGAAATCGTATCGACCGCGGACCACCGACAGCCGGCACCGCTTGGGTTACAGCCCGAATTTGCTGCTGGAAGGCTCGCCGCCGGGCGGCATCAACCAGGTCTGGGTGGGCGACATCAGCTATGTTCCTCTGCGAGGCGGCGACTTTCTCTACTTGGCGATGCTGATGGATTTGTATTCGCGTCGGATCGTCGCCTGGGAGTTGCTCGGCCACATGAAGGAGACCTTGGTGCTGGCTGCGCTGCGCGGGGCCATTGCCTTGCGCCAGCCGAGTGTGGCTCTGATCCACCACAGCGATCGTGGCGGCCAATACGCGGGAAATGCGTATCGCCGGGTTTTGGCGCGGGCCGGGATGCGTCAAAGCATGAGCCGAGCGGACAGCTGCTACGATAACGCATTCATGGAGTCCTGCTTTGGGACGATCAAAACGGAACTGGAGATGGAATCCTACGAGAATGAACGGTGCGCCCGCTCAGAGATTGGCCGATACGTCCGTTACTACAACACGCGACGCCGCCATTCGGCCCTGGACTACCGGACGCCCGAGGAGTTCGAGGCGGCCAGTACGAACGGTGGGCCGCAGTGGCCGAATGCGAAAAAATCATGAAGATACGCGAAACAAAATGGGAGAATCAAACGGAACCCAAGCTGTGGGGGTGCGCTGCAGCGTCCGCGCGAGACCTTTGAGGGGTCTCGCGGGCCGCTCTTCCCGTCCCCCTTGGGTCACCCGGAATAAGCAGTCAGACTGTCCTCAAAACCCGGCGCACCTCCATTCGCGGGCGTGACAATCAAGGTGCGCTCAATCAATCCACGAAACTTCAGTTCCTTGATGAGCAGGCCGGCCATGATGGTCTTGCCCGCCCCAGGATCGTCGGCGATCAGAAATCGAATGCGGGGTTGCGTGAGCAGGTGCGTGTAGACCGCATCCATTTGGTGCGGGAGCGGATCGACCTGGGAGACCGAGACAGCGAAATGCGGGTCGTACTGGTAGGCCAACCGAATTCGGTGGGCTTCGGCGGCGAGGCGGAAGTGGGTTGGGTTTCCGTTGAGCCCAGCGAGTTCGCCGACCGGCGTAATCGTGATCTTGCCGTTGAAGTCGTCGGCCGTCAGCAGCTTTGTCCAGAGCCGTCTGGTGTGCAGCCCAACAGCCTGCACTTCAAGCCGGGTGCCGCGCGCCTTGGCGGTGAGGACCTTGACGGGCTCGGTCCAGTGCGGTCCTTCCAGGGTCGTGCCCTCGGCCAATCGAGTAAGGAGTTCTTGGACGTTCATGCGCGCATCCCGGCAGTTTCAGGAACGCGGGTTGCTCCCAAGACTGCGACCACTTTCACCGTTGCGAAACGGGCAATCTAGCTGATTATCAAGCGAGTCGCAAGTTGTTAGAATAATTGGGGTTGTGAAACCGCTAGCAGGCGACCGACATGTGGCTGATGGTGGAGCTTGTCGCCGGCTCGGACACATTGTTTGCACTTGGGCATTGGGCGACTAACTGACGACGCATTCATACAACACTCAACAAGTCCGCTGACAACACACAGCCGGCGGCCGAGCAGCGGGGAACGAGACCAGGGCGCTGAGGACCACAGTCACCAATCGGTCAACGATGGCGGCGACAACGAGCGGATGGAAGCCGAGGATCTCGTAGTCCTTTCCACCGGTCCCAACTGATGAGGCACTTGAAAATGAACAAGAAGCGGCATTTGCCGCCCAGTGAGTCCGAGATCATCCAAGAAATCAAGGCTCGGGCGGCGGCAATTCCGAATTGTGAAATCATCCAAAGTACGGTCATCAAGCGCGGGCCGCAGACCTTCAAGGTGGCGACTGTCCTGCAATTCAAAAATCCGCAGACGAACGAGATTTCCCACCGAGAACTTCATCTGAATGACTATCCGTTTCGCGTTCGATCCGGCGTCAAGTGGGAAAAGAAGGACCGGCGTGCGCATTGGACTTGCAAGGATGACGAAGTCGCAAGTCTGCGGATTTTTCTGGAAACCTTCGATCAAGCCAGCACACCTGGCGAGTACAGTGTCATCGCTGGGAAGCCATCGCCGACGCTGGAAGAGCTATTGAAGGCAGTCGGGACACTTGACACCGCAAATCTGGTT
>JACQDN010000052.1 GCA_016201105.1 Pseudomonadota bacterium | reverse complement strand
CCCTAAGGCCTTCATCACTCACGCGGCATGGCTGGATCAGGGTTTCCCCCATTGTCCAAGATTCCCCACTGCTGCCTCCCGTAGGAGTCTGGGCCGTGTCTCAGTCCCAGTGTGGCTGGTCGTTCTCTCAAACCAGCTACTGATCGTCGCCTTGGTGAGCCATTACCTCACCAACAAGCTAATCAGACGCGGGCTAATCTTTCGGCGATAAATCTTTCCCCGTAAGGGCGTATACGGCATTAGCTCAAGTTTCCCTGAGTTGTTCCGTACCGAAAGGCATATTCCCACGTGTTACTCACCCGTCCGCCGCTCCCATTGCTGGGCGCTCGACTTGCATGTGTTAGGCCTGCCGCCAGCGTTCGTTCTGAGCCAGGATCAAACTCTCAAGTTATGATCCTGAACCTTCACGACCGCTCACGTTGTTCGCAATACTGTTTTGACATGACGGAGTTCTTATCGCTGCCGGACCGGTGAAGATCCGATAACGACTTAAACAACATGTCTTACTTTGTATTGCTGAGAACGCGAGCGTTCGGAAAGCTCGATTCAGTGTGCCCAAAGCAGTTGCTTTGGGCTGCGATCAAGCCGCCGCCCACGTTCCCCTTCCTCGAATCACAATGTCAAAGAGCCCCGTCTTTGGGACGAAAAACCATTATCTTACAGACGGAACGCCGCTCGCAAGACAGTTGCTCGAGCGGCGTGGGCGCGGGTTATAGGGGGGTGGTCTAGGCCCGTCAACCGCAAAAAACCAAAAAAAACGCGGCTTTGTGGATAGTCGCAGAGGGCGCTTCGCCGCATGAAAAGGGCCTTTTTCGGCCTCAAAACGGAAAGCGCGCGCGACTCTATATGTAGCGTTCGCTCACCGTTTCACCCCCCAGCGCGAGTTTCCTTGCCACTGGAGATCGAAACATCAGCGATACGCTGAGAAATCCGGCTCAAAAACACGAATGCGGCCGGCGTCAATCCCCTGCAGAATTCAGCGCCGCATTCGCAGATGTGCGGATTCCGCGTCGCAAGAATTCATCGCCGGCGGAGAAATTTGGTTCGACCAGCCACAGCCGAAGCAGGTGGCGCATGCGATCGGATTCGCTCCAATCCTCATACGCCGTGCGCTTGTGAAGGATGGAAGCGTTCTTCAGGAACTGACGCCAGGCTCGAAATACATATCGAGATACAGGCGCGGAACGTTCGCCGTTTTACGGCATTGATAAAACGGTTCAATAACCGTGCGTCTCCCGCAAAGCTGCAATCACGGCGCGGCGCGCCTGCTTTTTGGAAACTCCGATGTCGAGGAATTCGTTTTCCGCCACGGCATCGCAAAGACGTTCCAGTTTCAAGAGCGCGGCGGTCAGTTCCGAATCGCTGATTTTCGTTCTGCGCGGCAATGCCTTCAGCGCGGCTATTTGCGCAAGGCGCGCGGCGGCTCGTGCGGCTCGCACGCGATCATTCTCCACCGCAAGATGGCGCAGCGAACGGCGAAAGCCGCGCCACTTGGCGTGATAAGAGATGACGATGTCGGCGACATTCTCCACCGCGCCGCGCGAGCGTTTACGCGTGACGGCGGCGATGGCCTCGCCTTCCGAACACCACCATCGATCGTAGACCGCGAGGAATACGGCGAGTTTGTCTTCGAAATGGCGGTAGAAGGTCTGCGGCGCGTAACCCGCCGCCCGCGCGATGCGATTGGTGTCGGTGCCGAAGAATCCCATCGTGTTGAATTCTTTTTCCGCGGCATCGACGAGGGCCGCGCGGGTTTCCTCAGGCTTGCGGATCAGGGCCGGCTTGCGGGAGGAGCGCTTCATGTGATATCCATATCACTTGGGAAACTAGGCCGCCGCGGAGCGGTCTCTCTTTTGCACAGGAAGTGATATATGAATCACATAGTTCGCGAAAGCGCGGCGTTGCGCCACGCCGCGGGCGCGCCCGAGCCCGCCGTCTGGATCGAAGCTGCCGGCGTCCGCCTCGCAGTGATGCGCCGCGGCAGGGGGCAACCGGTGATCTGTCTCCACGCCATCGGTCATGGGGCGCGCGATTTCGAGCCGTTGGCAAACTTGATCGAAAAGGACTTCGAGATCATCGCCGTGGATTGGCCAGGCCAGGGGCGTTCGTTGCGCGATGCGCAACCACCCACGGCGCAGCGTTATGCCCAAATCCTGCTGGCCGCGCTGGATGCTCTAAATGTGGATCGACCCATCGTGATCGGAAATTCGATCGGCGGCACGGCGGCCATCTTGGCTGCGGCAGAATACCCCGAGCGCTTTAAAGCTTTGGTGCTCTGCGATTCTGGAGGTCTTGCACCTCTCAATGGCTTTGCCCGTTTCATCATCGGGCGCATGGTGGCGTTCTTCCGCGCCGGCGAAACCGGCAAACCATGGTTCGCGCGCGCTTTCCGCTTTTACTATCGCCGGGTGGTGCTTCCGTTGCGCCCGGCGCGAGAACAGCGGGAGCGCATCATCGCATCCGGCTACGAGATTGCACCGCTGTAGCGCGCCGCATGGGAGAGCTTTGCAGCGCCGCAATCCGATCTGCGGCATCTGGTGCCGAGAGTTACCTGTCCGGTGTTTATCGCCTGGGCAAGAAGCGATCGCGTCATTCCATGGTCGGTCTGCAGGAAGGCGGCGCGGCGATTCCCTGTGCGCCACATACAACTCTTTCGGGGCGGTCATGCCGCTTTTCTGGAAAACCCAAAGGATTTTGCGAAAAGCTTTCGCCGTTTCGTCGCGAACACCGTCACGCGCTAGCCGGCGGCGATATAGCCGCGCAGGGTTTCGGCTTCGCGAACGGTTTCGGCGATGCGGGTCTTGACCACGTCGCCGATGGAGATGATTCCGGAGAGCTTCTCGTCATCCAGTACGGGCACATGACGGAAGCGCTTGCGCGTCATCAGTTCCATGAGGTCATCGACAGAATCGGTTTCCGTGCAGGTGATGACATTGCGCGTCATATGCCGGCTCACCGGCTGGGCCAGGGCATGCACGCTGGCTTCCGCAACCGCGCGCACCACGTCGCGCTCCGACAGAATGCCGGCGACAGATCCATCGCGGTCGCGTACGACGACGGCGCCGATGCGCTTGCGCGCAAGAAGCAAAGCCGCTTCCGAAAGCGTCGCGTCGCCCGCAATGGTGACGACATCGCGGCCTTTATCGCGAAGGATGTGTTTGACAAGCATGCGCCGTCTCCTCAGTGCAAATCTGAGGGGCTATGGCGTCCGCGCCGCTTCCACTCTTGTCGACGTTGCCGCCTGCAGTCCCGCACGGCATCGTCGCGGCTCATTCGCGGCGGGGCTCGCTGGCATTCAAGCCAAGCCCCGCAGAGAAAAGAATGCTGCGCCTGAGCCGCACGGTTGGCAACACCTTTTCAATGAGTCGCAAAAATTGGAACCTCACATGGCTAACAGACACTAAATTTCAAAGCAGGTGCTTTTGCCCGGTTTCAAGCCTTCGCCGCCCCCGCGCGGCCATCCTCGATTGCAAACACTGCGAGATCGGAAATTACCGAGTCGCGGTCGGTCACATCGGCGAGCGCCTTAAAGCGCGCCGTCATCTGTTTGCGTGCGATTTCCAGCGAAACGAAACCGCGCTTGCGGCTTTCGAAAAATTTGATGTGTGGATTGTCCGGAAGGAAGCCCGCGAACTGTTCGAAAGGCGGACCGTTCGAAGAGACCGACGTGCCCACCAGTTCGCTCGCGACCGTCGGCGAGTTCGTATCGTCAAAATCGAGTTTCAAGTCGCTGGTCCAGAAGGAGTGGATGTCGCCGCTGATGACGACGGGATTGCATGTCTTGGAATCATGCAGATGCTGGAGAAGGCGCTTACGGCTTGCGGGATATCCGTTCCAATCGTCCGTCCAATAACCGAACTCGCCGGTGCGTGTCTTCTGCCTGAGTTGCGCCATCATCACGTCCTGCGCGAGAAGGTTCCAGCGCGTGCTCGATGCGGCCAGGCGATTGAAGAGCGAGGTCTCCTGTTGCAAACCGATCATGGAGCGCGCTTCGTCGAGACGCTCCGGGCAATCCGAATTGGTCTCAACGTGGCCATGGCCTTTGCCGGGCGGACCGTAGCAGGCTTCGCGTGAGCGATACTGCCGGCCGTCCACCAGATGAACCGACAGCAGATCGCCGAACGCGTGGCAAATCTGCATCGCCGAACCGTTCGGCGCCTGAGAGGGCAGCAACGGCATATGCTCGTAGAAAGCCTGATAGGCGGCGGCGCGCCGGCGCAGGAAATCCTGCGGACTGTCGAAAGTTTGCGACCACTTGTCCGCGTAATCGTTCTGCACTTCGTGATCGTCCCAAATCATCAACGCGGGACACGCCGCGTGGATCGCCTGCAAATCGGGATCGAGGCGATATTGCGTGTAGCGGCCGCGATATTGAGAAAGCGTCCTGGCTTCCGATTTTCTGGCGTGGTGACGAACAACGGGATTCCTGCTGTCGGAATATTCGTAGATGTAATCTCCCAAGAAGACGGCAAGGTCGGGAGCCTGGCGCGCCGCATGGCGATAGGCCGAGAAATAGCCGGTCTCGTAGTGCGAACAGGAGAAATAAGAAAGCTTCAGGCGATCGAGCGCGGCGCCTGCTCTTGGAGCGGTGCGTGTACAGCCAATGGCGCTCGTCGCATCGCCGCTATGGAAGCGATACCAGTAGGGTCTGTTTGGCTTCAGTCCGTGGACAACTTCGTGCACGGAATAGGCGTAGGTTTTCTCCGCCGCCGCGATCCCGCGGCGAACGATGTTGCGCATGCTTTCGTCCGTTGCGATTTCATAGTTCACCGCAACGCTGTCGTCTGCGATTTCCCCTGGTACCATGGGATCCACGCCGGACGGATCGGGAATGAGTCGCGTCCAGAGAACGAATCCGTCCGAACTGGGCACGCCGGAGGCGATCCCCAGGCTGAAGGGATTGGACGTCCAACCCGGCTGCGTCGCCCCACGGACAATGACCGACGGAGCAGCCACAAGGCCGGCCGACAACAGCGCGGTCGCCTGCAGAAATTGCCGACGCGATTGGGTTCTGCGGTGTGTCATGGCAAGCCTCTCACCCTAGGCAAGCATGGTTATATGACGGTCGCCACACTACACAGGAAAGCCGAACCAGCCGAGGCCGAACCCTGCCCAGCCTATTGAAGCGCGCTCCGGCTCCCCCATCTTTGTCTTGATCGAACGGACCGCTTCTCGCTGTCCGCTGCAGGGGAGAAATGAAATGTCGCGACGGATATTCCTGGGCGCTGTCATCGTCGGCGTGTTGTTCGTGCTTTCGGTCTTCAACGGCGCATGGTTCACCGTCAATCAGGGCGAGCGCGCGGTGCTGCTGCGCTGGGGCCAAGCCGTGGCCACTGAAGACCCCGGCCTGCACTTCAAGATGCCCTTGATCGAAGACGTCGTGAAGATGTCTGTGCGCGAAGAAAAGGAATCCTTCAAAACGCAAGCTTATTCGAAGGACCAGCAACCTGCCGACGTGGAGGTGAGTGTGAACTACCGCCTGCCGGAGGGCGAAGTGCTGAAGATGTATTCCAATCTCGGACCGGACTACGTCTCCAAACTCATAGATACGCAGTTACCGCGGCGCCTGAAAGAAGTGTTCGGTCAGTTCAGCGCGCAAGCCATGATCGACGACCGCACCAAACTCGGCATCGAAGTCGAGAAGTCGCTGGGCAAGGCTCTCGATGGACGCGGCATCCAGATCATTTCGGTGCAAGTCGAAAACGTGTCGTTCTCCGAAGTGTATGAGCGCGCCGTGGAGAACCGGATGAAAACGGAAGTGGAGAAGTCCCAGGCCGAGGCCGAGAAAGCCAAGCGCATCACCGCCGCCGACGCGGCCGCTTATGAAGTGAAGGCGGCAGCCGACGCGCAGGCCCATGCAACCGAAGTCCAAGGCCTGGCCCAGGCACAAGCCATCAAAGCCCGCGCTGAGGCGCTGCAATCCAACCCCAACCTTGTCGCGCTGACGGCGGTGGAGAAGTGGAACGGCATACTGCCCACGACCATGGTGCCGGGATCCGCGGTGCCCTTCGTGAACGTCCCGACCAATCGGTAGGCCGGCCTGCAAGGAAGCGGATCCATCGGACGCTTGCCCTCATCTCAGGCAAACTGCGCGGGCTCGGATTTCACCGGGCCTTGCGCGCGCCTGCGAAAAAGGCTCAAAACGCGCCCGGACTGCAGCCTTTTTCGGCGGTCCAAGGCGGGAGCTGTGGCCGAGAGGCTGAAGGCGGCGGTTTGCTAAACCGTTATACGTTTTAAAGACGTATCGAGGGTTCGAATCCCTCCGGCTCCGCCAGTCATCCCCCAAAACGCTGCTCCGATACGCTCACCGAGTTGGCTGAGGCGCCATCGCATTTACCGTTTCTTCAGGAACAAATTGCGCGCGCCTCCACGAATCCCATTGTGGGACGATGAGGGGGAAAGAAGCCGGAATTCTCGAGCGACGCGCTCCGCGCAAGCCTTCCGCGCACGCGTTGGACGGGCCGCATTTCTCCGTCGTCATCCCGACCTACAACCGCGCGCATCTGCTCGGCCGCGCCATCCGCTCCGTGCTCGATCAAACCTTGCAGGACTTCGAAATCATCGTGGCGGACGACGGTTCGATCGATAGAACGGCGAGTATCGTGGAAGCCTTCCGCGAACCTCGTATCCGCTTGCTTCGCCTTGCCCATCGCGGCGCGAACGCCGCCAGAAATTCCGGCATCGATGCCGCACGCGGCCAGCTCATCGCTTTTCTGGATTCAGACGACGGCTTCCTGTCGCATCATCTGACGCGGATGAAGGAGCTGCTCGACGGTACCGACAAACGAGCGGGCTATGCGCGGGTGCTCGTCGAACGCGATGCCGGCCGGCACTTCCAGAAGCCGCCGCGCCCGATCGAGCCGAACGAAGACATGGCCGTGTATCTGATGAGCGACCGCGGTTTTGTGCAGACGAGCACGCTCGTGGTGGACGCGAAGTTGGCGCGCGAAGTGCGCTACGACGAAAGCCTGCCTTTCGCGCAGGACATGGATTTTGCCATCCGGCTGGCGCGCGCGGGCTGCAGTTTCGCCATGGCGGACGAGCCCGGCGCCATCTGGCGGGATACCGCGGACGCCGATCGTATCTCGCATGGCCGAAACGGCCTGTTGCTCGAATCCTGGCTGGAAGCCCAGCGCCCGCATATTCCCGAGCGCGCGTATCACGGCTATCGCGGCTGGGCCATCGCCAAGAGCCTGGCCGCAAAGAACCGCTCGAGGGCGTTGAAGCTGTATGTTGATGCCGTCAAGCGCGGTTGCTATTCGCCGAAACTCGCTCTGACGATTCTCCTGCAGATCCTGCTGAGCGACCGCGCCTATCGCGCTTTCGCCGATTTTGTGATCGCGCGAGCACCATAGCCGGCGACCCGGCCTGTCACGGCGGCCAGTCGGGCCGCAATGACTCGGCCCTCTCCAATTCTCCCGTGCGAACCGCGTCTCGACGTTGATGTTTATCAATGTGGGACGCAGCCCACTCGTCCAGAATGACCTCAAGCGGCGAGCGGCTCCGAAGCCAAGCTCGCCAGATCCGCGGCAATAGGAGCAATCACATGACGGCAGCCATTCTCGGCCACGATGTCTGGGTCGCGGTATGCGATGGACGCAAGGCGCTGCTGTTCCAGAATACGGGCGATCACGTCTATCCCAAGCTCGAGCTGCGCGACCACCGGGAACATGTCAATCCGCGGACCAGCGATCAGGGAAGCTCGCCGCCCGGACGCACGATCAGTTCTGCCGACGGACGGCACAGCGCCGTCAGCCAAACCGATTTCCACGACGAGAGCGAGCGTGCATTCTTGAAGGACTTCGCCCACGCCCTGGATAAGCGCGTGCGCGACGCGCACATCCACAAGCTTGTTCTCGTCGCTCCCGCCAGGGCGCTGGGCATGATCAGGCCGGCTCTGTCGCCCGCGACGCAAGAGATCATCCATCGAGAATTCGACCGCGACTATGTCAAGCTGCCCGCTCACGAGATCGAGCAGCACCTGTCGAAACTTGGCCGAGACGATAGAGTGAAATAGGATCGGTCTCGAAAGCGATTTGCCGTGAAACACGCCGTTATCTTGGCTCATCCCAAAGCGAACAGCTTCACCGCCTCAGCCGCGCAGGCCTATCGCGAAGCCGTCGAAGCGCGCAAGCAGATCGCGGTCGTTCGCGATCTCTACCGCATGGGCTTCGATCCCTGCCTGAAGGCCGACGAGATTCCCGGATCGGAAGGATTTGAGCCGCATGAGGATGTGGTCGCAGAACGCGCCATGTTGAGCGACGCAAATGTCTTCGCCCTCTTCTATCCGCTGTGGCTGAACGCGCCGCCGGCAATCCTTACAGGCTATCTGGAGCGCGTGTTCGGCTTCGGCTTCGCCTATGGCCGCAAACAAGGAGGCAACACCCCCCTTCTTACGGGGAAAAAATTGATCAGCTTCACCTCCTCCGGCGCACCAACCGACT
Source organism: Pseudomonadota bacterium (assembly GCA_016201105.1). Taxonomy (GTDB): domain Bacteria; phylum Pseudomonadota; class Alphaproteobacteria; order Micropepsales; family Micropepsaceae; genus Rhizomicrobium. Next base: position 41,967 of record JACQDN010000052.1, on the reverse strand, counting down.
GGGTGGTCAAAACCGGTGCCTGGGATGCCATGCGCAAGGTTTTCGACGAGCACTTTGCGGCGGTCTGCGGGCTGGAAGTCGCCGATCATGTCCATTTCGGCAGCATCACGCCAGGGATCCGGCCTGACGTCATCGCGCGGGAAATCGAAAAAGTGCGAGCAGCCGTCGCCAAGCATTTTTGAATCGTATTCAATGCCTTGTCTTGCCGAAGGCGCGCTATGTCGATCCGCAACCTCGATGCCATTTTCAAAGCCAGGAGCATCGCCCTGGTGGGCGCGGGCACGCGCGAACATTCCGTCGGCGCCGTCACGCTGAAGAATCTGTTGAGCAGCGGTTTCGGCGGCGAACTCATGCTTGTGAACACAAAGCACGACCCCATCGCCGGCCGGCCGGTCTACCCGGACATCAAAAGTTTGCCGGCGACGCCCGATCTCGCCGTGATTTGCACGCCACCTGCGACTGTACCCGGATTGATCGCGGAACTTGGCGCGCGCGGAACGAAGGGCGCTATCGTCGTCACGGCCGGCTTTGGAGAAGGTGGAAGTGAGCAGGGCCGCGCGCTCGAAACGGAAATGCTCAACGCCGCGGAGCCGCACCTTCTGCGGATCATCGGACCCAATTGTCTGGGCGTTCTTTCAACGCCGATCGGTCTGAACGCCTCCTTCGCACAGCGGGACGCCTTGAAGGGCCATGTCGCACTTGTCGCGCAATCCGGCGCCATAGTGACGACCGTGCTGGACTGGGCCACCGCGCGTGGACTTGGCTTCTCTCATCTCGTCTCGCTGGGCGACATGGCCGACGTCGATTTCGGCGACATGCTGGACTATCTGGCGAACGATCCGGGCACTTCGGCGATCCTGCTCTATATCGAAGCGATCACCCATGCGCGCAAGTTCATGTCCGCGGCGCGCGCGGCCGCGCGGCTCAAGCCCGTGATTGCCATCAAATCGGGCCGAGAGGCGGCTGCGGCGCGCGCCGCCAGTTCACACACTGGAGCCTTGGCGGGAATCGACTCGGTTTACGACGCGGCCTTCGAACGCGCAGGCATTGTGCGCGCGCTCGACCTCGACGAGATCTTCGACGCCGTGGAAACCTTGGCGCTGCGGCCGCGCATCAACGGAGATCGCCTCGCGATCCTCACCAATGGCGGGGGTGTCGGCGTGCTTGCCACGGACGCCCTGATTTCCCAAAAGGGCGAACTGGCCGAACTCTCGCAGGATACGATCGCCAAGCTCAGCGCCGCGCTTCCGCCGACCTGGTCTCACGGCGATCCCGTCGACATCATCGGCGATGCCGACGGCACTCGCTATGCGACCGCTCTGAAACTGCTGGCTGCGGATTCCGCGGCGGACGCAATCCTGGTGCTCAACTGTCCCACGGCCGTGGCCTCGAGCGCGGAGGCGGCGCATGCGGTCGTCGACAGCCTGAAAGGAACCGATCGCGCTGTGCTGACGAGTTGGTTGGGATCCGACTCGGCGGAAGAATCGCGCCGCCTCTTCATCCAGGCGGGGATCCCCACCTACGACACACCGGAAAAAGCGGTGCGTGGCTTCATGCATCTGGTGCGCTATCAGCGCGGACAAGAAATGCTGCGCGAAGTCCCGCCATCGCTCGCCGCGGACTTCGAGCCCGACGATGGGAAGGCACGACAGATCATCGAAACGGCGGTCGCGGCAGGTGGCGGCTGGCTCGATCCCATCGCCGTTCAGGACCTGCTGAATTGCTATCGCATTCCCACGGTCCGCTCCGTGCTTGCCGCTACCCCCGAAGAGGCCGCACAAGCGGCCGCAAAGCTCGGCACCACCGTCGCCCTCAAGATTCAGTCACCGGATATCACGCACAAATCCGATGTCGGCGGCGTCGTTTTGAATCTGGAAGGCGAAGACTCCGTCCGGCTGGCCGCTCAGGCCATGCAGAAGCGCGTCACCGACGCTTTGCCGCAAGCGCGGCAGAAGGGTTTTCTCCTGCAGGAGATGGTGCGCAAACCGGGCGCCTTCGAACTGATCCTGGGAATGGCCGACGATGCGACCTTTGGCCCGTTCCTGCTCTTCGGACAAGGCGGGACAGCCGTCGAAGTCATCGCTGACAAGAGTGTGGCGCTGCCGCCGCTCAATCTAAGGCTGGCGCATGAAATGATCGAATCCACGCGCCTCTATCGTCAGCTTCGCGGCTACCGGGACCAGAAGCCGGTGGCGCTGGAGGCCATTGCATCGATACTGGTGCAGCTATCGGAGCTCGTTTGCGAGTTCGGCGAAATCGTCGAACTCGACATCAATCCGCTGCTGGCCGATGCCAACGGCGTGATCGCTCTGGATGCGCGCGTGAAAATTGCACGGGCGAATTCCGAGACGCAGGGCTCTCGGCTGGCCATCAAACCCTATCCCAGAGAACTCGCGCGCAAACAGACCATTCCGGACCTGGGCGAATTCCTGCTTCGTCCGGTTCGTCCTGAGGACGCCGGCGATTTCGTGAAGTTCTTCGCCGAATTGACGCCGGAAGACATTCGGTTGCGCTTCTTCTCGCCGCTTCGCACGCTTCCCGACACGCTTCTCGCGCGGTTGACGCAGATCGACTACGACCGGGAAATGGCGTTCGTTCTGTTCGACGATGCGGGAAAAATCGCAGGCGTGGTCCGATATGCGGCCGATCCGGACAATGTCGAAGCCGAATACGCGGTACTGGTTCGCAGCAACCTGAAGGGCCGCGGGCTTGGCCATCTCTTGATGCTGGCCATCATCGACTACGCGCGCGTCCGAGGCATTCAAGAGATCTTCGGCGATATTCTGAGCGAGAATACCTCGATGCTCGCAGTCGCCCGCGATCTTGGCTGCACGTTTTCGTCCCTTCCCGGCACGCTCGGAATTCAGCGTGCCAGCCTGAAGTTGCAGGAACCGGCACCCACTCGCTAGGCGGGTGCGGACGATGTGGAAACTACGTACGTAGTCCCACGAATTGGCCCGGCCGATCCTGCGGATCAATCTCCTGCCTGACTTTCGGGGGCAGGGAGATTCATCATGATGCATGTGTCGATAGCGCCGGCAGCGGACATATCGCGCAAGAATCCGCAGACCGCGACACCTGCGGCATGCCAACTGGGTTGCCGGTTCTTCCAGAAGCAGATCTCCGCCGCCGAGGCCGGCAAATTTGGGCCGCTCGTCAAATTCGGCAAGAAGCAAACCATTTACGAAAAAGGCCAACCCGCCCACTTCTGCTTCAAGGTCATCGAAGGCGCGGTCAGAGTTTCCCGGGTTTTGATGGACGGGCATCGCCAGATCCTCAGCATCCATCTGCCCAACGAAGCCTTCGGCATCGAGTATGCCGACACCTATTCCGCGACAGCCGAGGCGGTGGGGGACGTCGTTCTGCTGCGTTGCCCACGCTCCTGCATCGCCAGGATCAGCGAAGACCGGTCGGACGCGCGCAATCAGATGATGTCCCTGTTGAGCCAGGAAGCGCTTTCGGCGCAAGAACATCTGGTGATGCTGGGCCATCAAGGCGCGAAGGTTCGCGTGGCGTCGTTTTTCCTGCGCCTGGCCGAACTCGCCGGCGGCAAAAACGGCTCCAGCATCGACATGCCGGTCGGCCGCCAGGATATGGCCGATTATCTCGGCCTGACCATCGAAACGACGTGCCGGGCGATTACCGACTTCAAGGAAAGCGGCATTATCGCCGTCCCCAACCGTTACCAGGTGGTTGTCCGCAACCTGCCCGCCCTTCAAGCGATCGCCAACGCCGCGGACTGACGCTCCGTTTAAAACGTCATCTGCCGGCGGTTTGGGCTGCCGGCCGTTGATTTCCCGCAATGAGTGGCCCTGCCAAATGTTTCATCTTGAAAGGTGAAATGCGGGCGCCAACAACAGCACTGGCGGGAAACAACCGATGTCATTTGCAAAAATCCTGGTCCCGGTCACCGGTTCGAAAAACGATTCCGTCGCGTTGGCGACGGCTTTCGCAGCCGCCAAGCCGTTCAACGCCCACGTCCGGGTCTTGTTCTCCCATCCCGATCCGCGCACCGCCATCCCCTATGATGGAGCGCCGCTCGCACCCGACATCGTCCAGGAACTCGTCGACACGGAAGAAGCGATCGCAAAAGTCGCATCGACCGAGGCGCGCCGCACGCTCGCCGATGCGGCTGAAGAATACGGCGTTCGACTGGTGGGCGCGCCGGAAATCGGCAAGACGGTCACCGCGAGCTATGAAGAACGCGTCGGCGGCTACGCCGCCTGCATCGAAGAAGCCGCCCGGCTATGCGATCTGATCATCTTTCCTCCGCTGGTCGACAAAACCAACCCCGCCCTGCGCGAGGCCTTCTTACAGACGCTCATCAAGATCGAGCGGCCGATCCTGCTCGCGGGAGCAAAGGCGCCCACCCATATCGGGCAGAAAGTGGCGGTGGGCTGGGATGGTGGACTGGCCGCCTCACATGCGCTTTCCGCCGCGCTGCCCTATTTGCGCACGGCGAAAGCGGTTGAAGTTCTCTCCATTCGCTCCGTTCCGCGCGACAGTCACGCCTTCGAGGGATTGAAGGACTATCTTTCGTTGCATGGCGTCTCGTGGACGGAACGGCTGGTGGATTGCGCCAAGGGTTCGGTATCGGACGCCCTGCTCAGCGCCGCCGCGAAAGCGGACTGCGATTTGCTCGTGATCGGCGGTTACGGACATAGCCGCATGCATGAGACGATCTTCGGCGGCGTAACCGTAGACGTCATGTCTCACGCCGCGATTCCCGTCTTGTTGATGCACTGATGAAGGAGGCTTCCTGTGAGCGAGACGATCCTCGTGCCCCTGACGGGTTTTCCGTGCGCTGACGCAGCGCTGGAACCCCGTGTCGGTGACACCGGACAGATTGGACGCGGCTTCTGGTTTGCAACACTTCTCGTTGTGGCAATCGCAAGCGCCGGTTGCACACATACCGGCATAGCGAACAAAGATCACGACGCCGTCGCCGACGGCAAGCTGGTCGCCCAAAACGAATGCAGCCGCTGCCATGCCATCGACCAGGAGGGCGCGAATCCGCGCGCGGACGCACCTTTGTTTCGGCAGATCTTGTCGCGCTACCGCAGCGATGCGCTGGAGGACGAACTGGTGGAGGGCATCAAGCTCGGCCACCCCGATATGCCGCAGTTCAAGCTCAATCCTCGCGCGGTGGACGATTTGATCGCGTATCTTCGCTCGATCCAGGAGCCGCCGGTGGCAAGCCCGGTCCCCGCTCCCAATCCACATCACTAAAGCCGTCAGCCAAATTTGATCCTCATCAAGGAGCCCGGCCAGGCCCCGCCCCTAGCCTCAGCGTGAAAACGCATTGGGCCAGGAGACGGGTCAGCCATGGACACGGTCGCAACACTCAAAAAACCTTCCTCGAAAGAGGCATGCGAGCATTTCGACGTTCTCGTCGTGGGCGCGGGAATTTCGGGCATCGGCGCCGCCTACCATTTGAAGCAGCAATGTCCCGGAATGCGTTTTGTCGTGCTGGAAGGGCTGGAGAGTTTCGGCGGCACCTGGTTGATGCACCGCTACCCCGGCGTTCGCTCCGACAGCGACCTCTACACCTTCGGCTATCGCTTCAAGCCATGGACGGGAACGCCCATCGCGACGGGTGAAGAAATCCTCAGATATATCGGCGATGTGATCGAGGAAGACGACCTTGCGCGCGACATCCGCTACAAGCACAAAATTCTGGCGGCGACATGGTCCAGCAAAGACAATAGGTGGACCATCGAAGGTATAAAGGCCGATGGCGGTGAGCCGTTCCGCATCACCGCGAATTTCCTCTGGATGTGCCAGGGCTACTACCGCCATTCCGAAGGCTACACGCCCGAATGGAAAGGCATGGAGACCTTCAAAGGCAAAATCGTGCATCCGCAAACCTGGCCGAAAGATCTCGACTACAAAAACAAGAACGTCATCGTCATCGGCTCGGGCGCGACGACGGCCACCGTCGTTCCGGCGATTGCCGGCGACTGCAAACACGTCACCGTGCTTCAGCGCTCGCCCACCTATTTCGTTCCGGCGCGCAACGAGAACGAACTCGCGAACACGCTGCGTGACTTGGAGATCAAGGAAGAATGGATCCACGAGATCGTGCGGCGGAAGATCTTGCGCGATCAGGACATGTTCACGCACCGCTCGTTCCACGAGCCGGAAACCGTGAAGCAGGAATTGCTCGCCGGCGTGCGCGCTTATCTGGGGCCGGACTACGACATCGCCACCCATTTCACGCCAAAATACCGGCCATGGCAGCAACGTCTGGCTTTCGTCCCCGAAGGCGACCTGTTCAAGGGCATCGCCGCGGGCAAGGCCACGATGGTGACCGACGAAATCGAACGGTTCGAGGAAAAAGGCATCAGACTCAAATCCGGCCAACTGCTGGAAGCGGACATCGTCATCACCGCGACCGGCTTCAATCTCAGCGTGCTGGGAGACATCGATTTCACTATCGACGGCAAGCCGCTGGACTTCTCCCAGGCCATCACCTATCGCGGCATGATGTTCACCGGCGTGCCGAATCTGGTGTGGATCTTCGGCTACTTCCGCGCGAGTTGGACGCTGCGCGTCGATCTCATCTGCGATTTCGTTTGCCGCCTGCTCAATCACATGAAGGCGAAGGGGGCGCGCAGAGTCAGCGTGGCGCTGAGGCCGGAGGAAAAAGACATGCCGCTCTTGCCCTGGATCGACCCGCAGAATTTCAATCCGGGCTACATGATGCGCAGCATGCACCTGTTGCCCAAGCGCGGCGACAAGCCGGAATGGCAGCACACGCAGGATTATTGGAGCGAGAAGGACCAGTTGCCCGCCATCGATCTGGATGACCGCGTGTTTGTCTATGAAGGCGGCAAACCAGCCATAAAATCGCGCGTCGCCGAGGCTGCGGAATGAATTGAAGGCGGTTAGAGCAAGCGTTGAACCGGCATCCGTTACAGCACAAACGGAACGACCGCCCGCCTGCGGCCGGGATAGTCAGGGAAATGCTGTCTGTACCATCGGTGATGGCTGAGCGCGCGCGGCAGGAGATTGGCGGCGGTCCAGATCGCAAAGCTCAAGGCCGGCAGATTCCAGCACATCAAGGCGAAGCCGGACCATTGCACGATCTCGCCGAAATGGTTGGGACATGAAATCAATTCGAACAAGCCTCCTCGCGGTATCGCATAACCTTTGGCGTTCGAACCGGAGCGCAATGTGATCAAGTGGTAGTCCGACCAGATGTTCATGGCGGCTCCGCTCAGGAACACAGCCGTGCCGATCGCAAAGCGCGGATCGGTGAGCCAGGATAGCGGATAGCTTTGCGCGAGATATCCCAGATAGAAGCCGTTCAATCCCGCGTTCGTCAGGTTGAACGCCACGGCAGAGCCGGCAATGACCAGTGGCATCGTCTTTCCGCGTGTACGTGTCGCCCAGGGAAAGATCAGACTGCGATGGATGTAGTGCGCGACCCAAAGCGCGAAAAAGATCCACATCGGCGCGGACTTATCGACCCGCCCGCTCAGGAAGAGCCCCACGAAGACTGCGAGCGAAACGAACTCCATCAGAAACCAGCCAAGCCGGTTGGAAATCTGCGGCCCCCAACCGGCGCGCGTATGGCGGCCGTACGGCGCGGTGACGAAGAACTGGATGGGGAAGAGAACGGCGGCGAGCGCAATCCAGGCAAATATGACAATCCGGAATTCTGCTTCAGTCATCGATGTCGTAGGTAGTGGAGAGCGGGCGGGACGCAGTCGTCGATTGCACCTGCACTCATAGCACAACCGGCTCACACAAATGTGTGGAGCCGGTGTGGGGGCCTCGAACCCGCTTCAGGAGCAATTCACACCGGCAGTGGACAGCATCCAGCGCCGGGGTGCACCGCATCAGGGTTTCTGGGGATCTTGGGCTTTCGCCTTCTCGGCAGCTTGCTGAGCTGCCACCAGAGCCTGCTGCTGGTTGATCAAAGAGACCTGCGCTTGCAGGAGCGCGACTTCATCCTGCGTGAGAGTGGTGCGGGTGGTGAGGTTGCCTAAAACGGCTTTGGTAAATGTGTCGATCACACTCGCAGGGATGGCAAAGACGGCAGCCAGCTCGCTGGGTTTTGTTACATCGACTCCGGTTAGAAGTCCGTCCGTGACGGTCAAGTTGACGATCTTCTTCACCAGCGCTCCGCGGCTGGTGTCGATCGTGAAGTAGCGGTCCTTGTCGGCCACGGCGACGCCTTCCAGTGTCACCGCCTTGGATGGTTGCTCCAAGTGGCAATCGACTTCGGGCTGGAAGTGAATATTTGCGGGAGCGACGGTAACGGTCACTGTGCGCGGCCCCCAGGCGCGGAAGACGATACCGCGAGCATTTGAAGAAACGTTTTTGACCGTGTCCGCGCCGGCGTCGGCCCAAGGTTTCGTTGCGCTCACACTGACGTCCATCACCGCCGAGTTCTCGGCAACGGGAATTCCCGCGTTTTGCATCGCTTGCAGAACGCCTTCATTGGCGTCCCGTGACGAGGTGCCATTCGTCAAATCGAAAAAGCCGCTGTATTCGAAGCTCTTGAGCACTTCCTGACAGGAAGTCTTTTTTGGATTCCGAGGACGCACGAGTTGCATGAAAAGCTGGCTTGGGGCAGCGGAGGTGCTTGCGAAACGGCCTGCCAGGTCCGCGATGCTGGCAATCGCTGCTGCACTCTTGTCTTCGGACTGGAGCTTTGCTGAAGTCAGCAAACCCTTGTCGTTCACGGCGAAGTTAAAATTGTCCTCGGTGGCCGCTTCAGTGTTGTAAACGAGCAGAACCCGCGCGTCTCCATCAGCGACCTGAGTCGGCTTGTCCAACGTCAGCATGAATTTGTAACCCGTGGCGTTTGACTTTCCCTTCTTGTCTGTCTTCGCCGGATTGCCGTCCTTGTCGAACGTCACGCCTTTCAAGTTGAAGGGCAGCACGGTCTTGGGTAGATAGTGCGGAATACCGTGCAGCGCGATCTTCGACTCGATTGCAGTATCACGATCCGTGGAGGACATGCTCCCAGCGAACCTCTCGGTATACGACATGGGAGACGTGCAACTCGCCAGCGTGAAGAGAAGTGCAGGCAGACTGCACACAATCACGCGGCGCACGAAAATCGGGTTTCTCATCGTAGTGGACCCCTTCAAGACGGCGCCGCGCGCGACCATCGTCGCGATCACCGGAACGCTGGCCGGACAGCCGTTCGGTTGGCCTGTCGACAAAAACCGTTCAAGGCTCAAATAAACCGAAGTCGCCCATGCCGGCCGTGACGACCATCACGGTCGATATTCCAGCGCTGGCAATCTTCGCTACATCCGGACGTTGTGAACCCCGCCCGCCTCTGGCAATCTTCCGGGGCTCACTGGGGGGCGGGCGATGGCTGACAATGCCGTCGGCGAAGGCACGCGTTATTGGGCCTTCATCAGTTACAGTCACAAGGATGCTTCATTCGGGCGGCGGCTGCACCGGCGCCTGGAGGCTTACGCATTGCCGCGCCGGCTTGTGGGCCGCACGGCGGCACAAGGGATCGTTCCCAAACGCCTCACGCCGATCTTCCGCGATCGCGAGGAGCTGCCCGCCGCCAATGATCTCACGGCGGAAGTGCGCGCGGCGCTAAAGGCGTCGCGAAGCCTCATCGTGGTTTGCTCGCGCGCGGCCGCCGCCTCGATGTGGGTTTCGCGCGAAGTGGAAGTCTTCCGCGAACTGCATCCCACGCGCCCGGTGCTCGCCGCGTTGGTGGATGGCGAACCGCGCGACGCATTCCCAACGGCGTTGCGCCAACCAGGGCAGAGTGGCGCCTCTATCGAACCTCTCGCCGCGGATTTTCGAAAAACCGGTGACGGCGAAAGCCTGGGCCTGCTGAAGCTGATCGCCGGAATGCTCAGCATCGGTCTTGACGAGCTCATCCAGCGCGACGCGCAGCGGCGACTGCAGCGCGTGACGGCCGTCACGGCGACGGCGCTTGCCGCGATGGTAGTGATGGGCCTGCTGACATTGTTTGCGCTCGACGCGAGGCGGGAAGCCGAGCGCCAGCGGGGTGAGGCAGAGGGACTTGTCGAATTCATGCTGACGGATCTGCGGACAAAATTGGAGGGTGTGGGGCGGCTCGACGTTATGACTGCGGTCAATCAACGTGCCCTCAGCTACTACTCCGACCAGGACCTGAAAACGCTGCCGGCCGATTCGCTGGAGCGGAGAGCGCGTATTCTTCATGTCATGGGCGCTGACGACGAGACCCGCGGGGATGAGAAAGCGGCCCTCGAGAAATTCCAAGAGGCACGGCGTACCACCGCCGCATTGCTCGCGCAGGCTCCCAACGATCCGGACCGGATCTTCGATCACGCTCAAAGCGAGTTCTGGATTGGGTACGCCAACTATATGCAAGCTCGCTATGTGGAAGCGGAAACGTCATTTCTTTCCTACAAAAGGCTCGCCGATCAATTGGACTCGATTGCGCCGAACGATCCTCGTTCCACGCGCGAAGTCGGCTATGCAGGCGGCAATCTGTGCTCGAATGCTCTCAAGCAGCCAAAGCAGAAATCCAAGGCCATCGAACTTTGCTCGATCGCACTGGAAGATATGGAAAAAGCCGCTCGCACTTCGAAAAACCCAAACAACTTCGCGAAGGACCTCGCGAATCGCCACTCGTGGCTGGTGACTGCTTATCTTGCCAATGGCGATCGCGAACACGCGGTTTCTCACCTCCAGATCGAAGATCACATCTTGAACGATCTCATACAGTCAGACCCAAAGAACATGATCAACCGCACACTTTGGGTCTCGTTTCAGCGACAGATCGCTTGGACCGAGGCTCAAATAGGCAGGAAGGATCAGGCTAAGGCTCGGCTTTTGCGCGCATCCAAGACGCTTGATGACATGATCCGATTTGAACCTCGCAGCGAGACCTGGCGCCGACTTCAAGTGAAAATTGGTAACGATCTAAAGGAGATCGCGGCACATTCTTCAAAAGGAGACGACAATGACTGAAGCTTTGGAATTGGTTCCATTCGTTGATGGGCCAGAACGAAAGATTCCATCAATAGATCCAGCAAACCCTGACATTCCGGATGCGTCGTACAGTTATAAGCTGACCGCGAAGATCGAAAACAGACTTGTGAAACTTCGTTGCGAACCACAGGGGCCCTCCCATCCAGATAAGAAACGCCTGGACGAGGGTCTAACAATTCGCATTTTCGAACCAACTGCAGGAAAAAAGAAGACCTGCCGTGTCACACTCGAACTTGATACTAGTGAGGTCACGAATTGGGAATTCAGAGTCCCCGACTCTAGTCATCCAAAGAATGACGCCATGACTGTGAACGATAAGCTGGTTCCAAGCGGCATCTACAAAAACCTAGACAACCACAACAAATCAAAGACGACGATATCGTTCGATGCGTTATATAGAAATGGGGCTAAAGATCCTCGTCACCCGTTTAACTTATACATTTTGCTCAACTTGCCCGGCGTAGCTGAACCAACTGTCATTAAGATCGATCCGGACATACTTAATCCCGGCGATCACAATCGAGAGCCCGGTGACGGCAATTGAATCACTCGTCGAAATGAATTCCGCGCTTCTCTCTATTATCGCCCACGCCCGTTCCGGCGCGCTGGACCATGCGTGGCGATTGTTTCGGCAAGCGGGATTGGACAACGTCGACGACGACCCCGCCGTGTTGAGTGTGCGGGGTCGTTTGCTCAAAGACAACGCGCGCGCGGCGAGCGGCGCGGAACGTCAGCGGTATTGGCGGGAAGCAGCGGAGGCCTATCGGCGTGCCGGCGAGATCGGCGGCACGACCTACCCGCTGATCAACGCGGCGACGCTCTCGCTGCTGGCGGGAAAGCGCGAGCAGTCCCAGACGCTGGCGCGCAAAGTGCTGGAGCGTCTCGCGTCCGGCAAAGGCGATGAAGACACGCCCTATTATCTGGTCGCAACAAAAGCCGAAGCGCTTCTGCTGCTGGGTCAGATCGACAAAGCGAAAACCACGCTGGCAGAGGCTATCGCCAAGGCTCCGCGTGCGTACGAAGATCACGCGTCCACGTTGAAACAGTTCACCCTGATTGTGGACGCGCAGCGCCAGAGCAAAGCTTGGCTCGATCCGCACCGGCCGCCGCGCTGTCTGCATTTCGCCGGTCACATGACCTTGGCGGCGAAAGACGACACCATCGGCGTACGGCTTCGCACCATCCTCAAGGAAGAGCGCATCGGTTTCGGTTATGGCGCCCTGGCGGCGGGCGCCGACATCCTCGTTGCCGAAGCGCTGCTCGCCGCCAAGACGGAATTGCACCTCGTGCTTCCCGCGCCGAAGGTTCGTTTTCGCGAAGTCTCCGTCGCGCGGTTCGGCAGCGACTGGGCCGCGCGCTTCGATCGCATTGTCGAGGCCGCCGACAGCGTGCGCGCCATAGGCAAAAAGGGCGACCAGCCGACGCCGCTTGCCATTCGCCTGGCCGCGGAAATCGCCATGGGCCGGGCCGTGATGCAGGCCGACATGCTGGCGACGGAAGCAGTACAAGTTTTGATTCTCGCGCCTGACGCGACGACAAAATCCGGCAGCAGCGGTTGGATCGGGTCGGCTTGGGAAAAGAGTGGCCATCGCCAATATGTGCTCGCTGCCAAGCGCGCCACTGCAAAAGCCAAAGAAAAGCCGGCTCCCGCAGACGATAAATCCGCCTGTCTCATGGCGATGCTGCGGATCGACCTTGCCGGCGCTGACCCCGATACCGTGACGACAGAGCTATTGCCGCGGCTTGCGCGCGTGTTAACTCATGAACCGAAGCCGGCGGTGGCTCCGCGATGGACGGACGAAGCGGTTTCGATCGCCTTCGAGTCTCCGATCGCCGCAGCGCAGACGGCGCTGCGGCTCGCAAAAACGCTGAGCGACGTGCCAGGCCTGCGCATCGCCGGACACTATGCGGTCGTCCATCGCGCGGAAGACCGCTTTGGCGGGACAGCATTTTTGAGCGGCAGCGAAACTCTGCGGCCCAAGCAGATGACAGCCTCAACACCCACGGGCGCTATCCATTTGACGGAAGACTTCGTCGCCGCGCTCCATGCGGCGACGGCCCGTGACCGGCTGAGGACCGAATATGTCGGCGAACTTCCCGGCGACACAGCCGAACCGATCAAGCTGTTCTCGCTGAAAGCCTAAAGGCTTCAAACAATCATCTCTTCAAGCCGGTGCGGAGCCACAATCGTAAGCGCATGGGCTTCGCGCCGGATGATTCCCCTTCGTTCGAGCGCATTGATGGTGCGCGAAACGGTTTCGCGCGTGGAGCTCACGCGGACGGCCAGCGCCGCCAGCACCGGCGCCGGTTTCACCGTGCGGCCGTCCGCCAATCTCGCAAGGCGCAGCAACTCGGCATAGACGCGCCCCGCCGCCGACAGCGTCGTGCGCTCGACCATGCGCGCGGCGGTCGCGCGCAGCTGCTTGAGCAGCATTTTGGAAACCGCCAGCCCCACGCAGCCATAGGCCTCGATCAACGACAGAAAATCGAGCGCCAGAAAAGCGGCGGCCCTCGAGTCCTCGATCGCAACGGTATCGGCCTCTTCCGGCTTGGGCCGGTCGTAGGCGATGGCGCCGAAAAAGTCGCCGGGCAGAAATTCATGCAGGAGCACGAGTTGACCTTCCAGACCATAGGTCAATGCGTGGATCCGCCCCGCGATCAGCAGAAAGGTGACGGTCGCTCGATCGCCTTGTTTCAGAATGATGGTGCGGACGGGATAGTGACGCGGCGAGGCCTTGCGCGCGATGCTCGCGGCGACCTCTGGCGTGCAGGAAAAAACGGTTTGCACGAACTTGCCGAAGTCCTGGTCTGCCGCCGCGCTCATGGACGACATCCGCGCGGCTTTGGCGGCGTGTCGCGTCGTATTGCGCGCGCTTTCTCGAACGCATTGCGGCGCTTGCGATAGGCCATCACGGCGCCCCCTGCCCCGCCGCAGAGCTTGGCACGGCAATCCGAAGCGTTCAAATTGGCGTAGAAGGGGATGATGCCGCTGGTCTCGATTCTTTTGGTCAATGCCGCGATTTCCGCCGCGTGCTTCATCGCACTCTGGCTGGTTTCGCTGCGGCTCAAGGATGTGAGCTTCATCGACAGCTGGTGGGCGCTTGGAATCGTCGTCCTTGCCGCATCGACCGCATTGCAATTGCATGGCGCCTCGCAGCACAGCCTCGCGTTGCTCGCGCTCTCTAGCTTTTGGGGGCTGCGCCTGGGCGTCTATTTGCTGTGGCGCTGGCGCAAGAACGGCCCGGACCACCGCTACCAGACCATTCTGGGGCGTGCGCAGGCCAAGCGCGGCTGGAGCTTCGCCAAAGCGTCGTTGCTGATGGTGTTTGCCCTGCAGGCGCCGCTGCAATTCGTCGTCAGCCTGCCGGTGCAATTGGGACAAATCGGGGACGCTCACACGCCTCTTGGAATCGCCGGATGGCTCGGGGTCGCCCTTGCTGGCATCGGTATTCTCTTTGAAAGCATCGGCGACTGGCAGCTCGTACGCTTCAAGCGCGATCCCGAAAACCGCGGCAAAGTTCTGGACAGCGGACTGTGGCGCTACACGCGTCATCCCAACTATTTCGGCGATGCCCTGGTGTGGTTGGGCCTGTTTCTGGTCGCTGCGGAAACGCCGTTCGGCCTGTGGTCGCTGCCCAGCCCCATCCTCATCACTGCGCTTCTGACCCGCTGGAGCGGCGTGCCGACCGTCGAAGGCAGCATGCGCAAGAAGCGCCCCGACTATGAGGACTACATCAAACGCACGCCGGGTTTCATCCCGTGGTTTCCGAGGCGCCCAACCTGAGCCCGAAGAAGATCACATCGAAGGGCGGACCGGTCCGTTCGATCTCTTCAAAACCATAGGCTCGATAGAAGTCGACGGCGCGCGCGTTGACGGCCCCGACGCCCAGATGCACGCCGCGTGACCCATTCTTTTTCATCGTTTCGAGCCAGCGGTCGATCAGGCGCTTGCCCCAACCCTGCCCCTGCAAGCGCGGCAGGAGATTGATGTGAAGATGCGAGGGATAGTTTTCCGAAATACGCCGCGGCGTTCGGACCGGATGATGGATCAGCGTGCTCATGCGTTGATCCCAGGTCTGCTCGCCGCGCGGGATGAAAGCGGCATCTGCGCACTTCACGCGAAGAGCCGGCCACCATTCGGTTTCGAGCCGCTTTTCAAAGGCATAGGTATCCAACGCACCGATGATATAGCCGCCGACGCCACTTTCGTCCTCCACCACGAAGGCGCAATCGGGGCTCAGGGCCATGTAGGGGCCGGCATAGACATGGCCGATGAGTTTGGGATCGCGGTAGAGCGCGGTTGCATCGGCGCCGGCCAGACCGGTTTTGAGGCAGATCGCGTAGAGCGCCTCGAGATCGTGTGCGCGATAGGGGCGAATTTCCGTCATGCTTGCTTCCGCCTGCTGCAATCACTCTAAGATAGGCTTGGCAAGGGCCAACGCAGATGACGCAAAGCCTAACCGAGCGCTTGGACTACGAGAAAGACAAGAAGCTGGTCATCGTCAATTGCGACGACCTCGGCTCCAGTCACTCGGCCAACCTCGCCATTGACGATGCCATGAGCAGCGGGTTCGCCACCAGCGCCACCTTGATGGTGCCTTGTCCCTGGGCGCACGAGGCCGCACGGATGTTCGCCGGACGCGATATCGGCGCGCATCTGACCCTGACGGCCGAATATCCCGGTTATCGCTGGCGCGCGTTGACGGCCGCGCGCTCGCTGCACGACGCGGATGGATTTTTGCCGCTGACGGCCACCGAGGTCTGGGCGAAAGCGGATTTGCGCGACGTGGAAGCGGAATGCCGTGCCCAGATCGAGCAGGCACTCAGCTGGCGCGTGGACGTAACCCATCTCGACTCTCATATGGGCACGATGCAGATACGGGCCGAATTCTATGCAATCTATTTGAAGCTCGCATCGGAGTACCGCCTGCCCCTGCGCATGGCAAACGCCTCAAGCGAAACTCAGCTCGGCTTTCCTGCCCGGCAGATGGCGTACGACGCGGGCGTGCTGTTCAACGATCACTTCGTACTGCAATGGAGCCAGCTGACCCGCAATGTTCTGTTGGACGTCATTCCGAAACTGCGCGCGGGCGTAACGGAAATTTGCGTGCACCCGGTAAAAGACGGCCCCGAGCTTGAGGGGTACGATAGGACGCAAGCTCATGTCCGCACACATGACTATGCTTGCGTGATGGATCACAATCTCTCGCGCATGTTCGAGGATGCAGGCGCCAAATTCATCAGTTTCCGCGCCTTGCGAGACGCTATGCGCGAGCCTTCGAAGAACTACGCCGTCAGCTGATCGCGGCTTGCCCAGAAAGAATGCGTGCCGCTGCAGATCTTGTGCGGCAGAGCTACGCGGCAGATGGGACCGTCCGGAATGTGTTGCGCGTCGAGGACGATGCATTCGGAGGTGCGAGAATTTTCGTCGGTGACGAAGCTGACGAGATAGCCGTCGTCCTCGCTCCGGCTGTCCATGCGCGGCGCAAATGGCGCTTCGCTGGCATAGCGGCCGCTATCCAGTTCATAGCTCCAGCTTTCGCCCGTCTGCACATCCTTCTTGACAAAGCTCTTGAACAGAAACCAGCCCGGTTCGGCGATGGTGCTGTAGACGTAGCGATATTTGCGGCCCGCATAACGGCGGTTGATCATGCCAAATTCCATGATGCGGTCGTCCAGCCGCTCTTCGCGCGTGGCGCCGTCCGCCAGATTGAAACGCCAGCGATGCAGCTTCGACTTGAAGCTGAACTCGTCGAGATAGGCCATCATGTGCTCATAGCCGGGCGGCGCGTCCTGGCGCGGCTTGGGCATCGGCTCTTCCTGGAAGTAGCCGTCGAGCACGACCTCGTTGCCGTCTTCATAGGCGTTGACCCAATGCAGAACATAGGTGGGCGCCGCCTCGAACCAGCGTATCTCGCCATCGCCACGCCGCGGCACCAGGGCAAAACGCGACGGCAAGCCTTCATGCAGGCGCACCGCGTGGATGTTGCGCTTCAGCAAATCCGCATCCCAGAACGCCGGCAGGTCGTTGAGGATCGCGTAGTTCTCCGTGAAAGCCATGTCGTGCGGCAGGCGCGGACCGGACAGGGACACGGGAATGTAGGTGGCAAGCTTGTTGTTCCTGTCCACCACGCCGAAATGCAGATAGGGCGCGTGCTTGGAATAGTTGAAGAACATCAGCTCGCCGGTTCGCTCATCGACGCGCGCATGCGCGGAGATGCCGTCGATCGGCACCCAGCTTTCCAGCCCCAGCTGCTCCAGCGTCTGAGGATCGAGGCGATAGCCCTCACCACACTGATAGAAGGTCGAAAGCGCTTTGCCCGCGTGCACCACCACATCGGTGCTCGAACTGTCCTTCAGAAAGCCATGCGCGCCCCATCCTGGACGCTTGGCGAGCTGAACGGGATCGGCAAGCCCGCCCCACAGCGAAGCACCCGCTTCCTGTTCGGCTTCGAAGCCACGCGTGCGCACGAACCGGTTGCGATAGGAGGCGTGCCCGCCCCGAAAATCGATCTGGTGGATCATTCCGTCGCCATCGAAGGGATGGAAACGGCCGAGCGGTTGATGCACTTGATTTTCGGTATTGCGCAAATAGATGCCGTCGAGATCTTTCGGGATCGTGCCTTCAATCACATCGAGATCGCTCGCGTTCACCTCTTCCATCAACGGCGTCCAGGCGCCGTTCAAATAGGGATGATTGCTGGGTTTCAGCGAGGACTTGATGGACGGGAGGCGCTCGAGCTTCATGGATCGAATATAGGCCGGCGGCCTCTTAAAGTGCCAGCCGCTCCATCTCCTCCGCGACGGCAAAGCCGTTCGCAAGAACTTCACGGCGCGCTGGAGAGTCGGCGAAACGCACGGGATTGGACCAGTTCAGGTGGATGAAGCGGATTTTCGACTTCTCCGATTGCGCCAGCGATCCAAACCTCCTCATCGATGAGACAATCGTGGGATGGGGCACTTTCGATATATCGCGGCCGGGAAGCTCGTCGTCGGCATGGAAGGTGCCGTCGAGATAGGCGACGTCCACCTTCGCGATCTCATCTTCGATACGAACGCCTCGCACGTCCCAATCTTCCCAATGATCGATATCGGGAATGAACAGCACTTTCCTCGACGGGCCGTCGATGCGGAAGCCGACGACCTCTGAGAATTCCTCACGGTGCGGCACCAGAAACGGCGTGACGGTCACACGCCCGAGTGCAATCGGTTTTCCGTCGGTCAAAGGCTTCAGCGCGATATTGCCGAGCCGCACCAACTGACTCCAAGGCCCGTTGTTGGAAAGGTAGGCGGCCATGCGCGGCATGGCATGCACGGGAAGATTGCGCACGCCCATGCTTTCGCGACCGAAGAACATCAATCCGGTGTAGTGCCCCATGTGGGCATGAGTGAGAAAAATACCGTCCAGAACGCTTCCGGCGGGCGGCGCGACGGAATCGAAACGGTATAGCTGGTCGCGGATATCCGGCGTCGCATCGAACATCCAGCGCCGCCCGCTCGCGCGATCCACAACACCGAGACACGTCGCCGTCCGCTTCAGCGATGCGTTGCGCCACGCGGGGTCTTCATTGTGACCCATTTGCGGAGCGCCGCCGTCCTGCGCGGTGCCGAGCACGATGAGTTCGATGGAATCGCCTGAATTCGCCATGACGACAGCGAAGCGCGGAACGCGGCGCGATTCAACCGTCAGCGGCGCGCCAGGCCGATCCGCGGCAGCATATAGGCTTGTACGCCGAGAAAGTCCTTGACGAACGCGCTGGCAGGAGCACTGCGGATCTCGTCGGGCGTACCAAACTGCTCGATCTCGCCCTTGTTCATGATGGCAACGAAATCGGCGAGCGCGAAGGCCTCTTCCTGGTCGTGGGTGACGAAGATGGTGGTCAGGCCCATGCGGTCATGCAAGCCGCGCAGCCACTGACGCAAGTCCTTGCGTACCTTGGCGTCCAGTGCGCCGAACGGCTCATCGAGCAGCAGGAGCCGCGGTTCGATCGCGAGCGCCCGGGCAAGCGCCACGCGCTGGCGCTGACCGCCGGAGAGCTGACTCGGATAACGCTCTTCCAGTCCGTCAAGTTGGACCAGCGATAGAAGCTCGTGCACGCGGCGGATGATTTCTGCGCGCGGCGGACGCAAACGCCGCGGACGCACCGAGAGTCCGAAGGCGATGTTCTTCGCCACCGTCATATGACGGAAGAGCGCATATTGCTGGAACACAAAACCAGCGCGCCGTTCGCGCGCCGGCAGCGCCAGAAGGTCGTCGCCCTCGAAGGCGACATGGCCGACATCGGCGACTTCAAGCCCGCCCAGGATACGCAGCAACGTCGTCTTGCCCGATCCCGAAGGGCCGAGCAGTGCCACGAACGCGCCCTTGGGCGCACTGAACCCCACACCGTTCAACGCCGGAAAGTGACCGAAGGACTTGGCGACGGATTCTACGACAAGAGACATCGCGTACCCCTAATGACGATGGCTGGCTGCGATTTCATCCGCAAACCGCCATTCGAGAATGGATTTCAGCGTCAGTGTGACAAGCGCAAGAAGCGCGAGCAGAGAAGCAACGGCAAACGCGCCGACGAACTGATAGTCGTTGTAGAGCGCTTCGACATGCAGCGGCATGGTGTTGGTGAGGCCGCGGATGTGCCCGCTCACCACCGACACGGCGCCGAACTCTCCCATGGCGCGGGCGTTGCACAACAACACGCCGTAGAGCAGGCCCCATTTGATATTCGGCAGCGTCACGCGCCAGAAGGCGCTCCAACCCGAGGCGCCGAGCGAGACGGCGGCCTCCTCCTCGTCGCGGCCCTGATCGGTCATCAACGGGACGAGTTCGCGCGCCACGAACGGGAACGTCACGAACATGGTGGCGAGCACGATCCCGGGCAGCGCGAAGATGACTTTGAAGTCCCAATCGCGCAGTGTGGCGCCGAACCATCCCTGCAGACCGAAGATGAGCACGTAGATAAGTCCGGAGACGACGGGCGAAACCGAGAACGGCAAGTCGATCAGGGTGACGAGAAAACTCTTGCCGCAGAAGTCGAACTTCGCCACAGCCCAGGAGGCCGCGAGCCCGAAAACCACATTCATCGGCACGGCGATGGCGGCGACCAGAAGCGTGAGCTTGATGGCCGCAATTGCGTCGGTCTCGTCGAGCGCGGCAAGCGCGGCAGCAATGCCCTGAGCCAAAGCTTCGCTGAAGACCGTAAAGAGCGGCAACAGCAGGAACAGCGCAATGAAGGTGATCGCGACAAACGTCAGGACAATGCGAGCCAGCGGCGGATCGTCGGTGGCCGCGCGAACGCGAGAAGGAAACACGCTCATTTCGCGTTTCATCGTTTCGCCGCCCAGTTTTGCAGAAGATTCAACAGCAGAAGTATGACAAAAGATGCCGCCAGCATGATGACCCCGATCGCGGCGGCGCCGGCGTAGTCGAATTCCTCCAGCTTGATGATGATCAGAAGCGGTGCGATCTCCGACTTCATCGGCAGATTGCCGGCGATGAAGACGACCGAACCGTATTCGCCGACCGCGCGCGCGAACGCCAAGGCGGCGCCGGTCACCAAAGCGGGCGTCAACGCCGGCATCACAACGTGCAGGAAGGCTTGAAGGCGCGTGGCGCCCAGTGTGGCCGCGGCTTCCTCATGCTCGCGCCCGAGATCGGCGAGCACCGGCTGCAAGGTGCGCACGACAAAAGGCAGTCCGATAAAAGTGAGCGCGACGATAACGCCGAGCGGCGTGTAGGCGACTTTGAGGCCGAGTGCCGCGAGCGGCGCGCCAAGCCAGCCGTTCTGGGCGTAAAGCGCGGAGAGCGCGATGCCGGCGACGGCGGTAGGCAGGGCAAATGGCAAATCCACCAAGGCATCGAGAAGCGCCTTGCCGGGAAAACGGTAACGCACCAGCACCCAGGCGATGGCGAGGCCGAAGACTGTATTGATCCCCGCGCCGATCGCGGCGCCTCCGAAGGAAAGCCGCAGCGCAGCCGCCACGCGTGGCGACGTCATCACATCGTAAAAGCCGCTCCAGCCCAGCGACCATGGCCGGATGATGAGCGCGGCCAGCGGAATGAGAACGATGAGGGAGAGATAGAAGACCGCAAACCCGAGCGACAGGCCGAAGCCCGGCAACGCGCTCGGGCTTCGCCAGCGCCGGATCGGTGCAGCGGCAACCGCGAGCGTCATTTGCCCGGCTTCGTGATCTGGTCGAAAACGCCGCCGTCGGCGAAGTGCGTCTTCTGCGCTTTCTGCCAGCCGCCGAACGCTTCATCGATCGTATAAAGCTTGAGATTTGGGAAATCTTTGGCATGCGCCGCCAGAACCGCCGGATCGCGCGGACGATAGTGGTTCTTCGCTTCGATCTCCTGCCCCTCCTTGGAGTAGAGAAAGTTCAGATAGGCCTCAGCGACTTTGCGGGTGCCGTGGCGATCGACGTTCTTGTCGACCACCGCGACTGGCGGTTCGGCGAGAATCGAGGTGGGTGGATAGATGATGTCGAACTTGTCGGCGCCGAACTCATCCTTGGCCAGATAGGCTTCGTTCTCCCAGGCGAGCAGAACATCGCCGATACCGCGCTGTGCGAATGTCACCGTCGAGCCGCGCGCACCGGTGTCGAGGACCGGAACGTGCTTGTAGAGTTCGGTAACGAAGGCCTTCGCTGCATTTGCATTGCCGCCAGGCTTTGTCTCGGCATAAGCCCACGCGGCGAGATAGGCCCAGCGGGCGCCGCCCGAGGTTTTGGGATTGGGCGCCACGACGGAGATCCCCGACTTCACCAGGTCGTTCCAATCGTGAATCTTCCAGGGATTTCCCTTGCGCACGAGGAACACGATGGTGGACGTGTAAGGCGTCGAATTGTGCGGCAGACGCGTTTGCCAATTGGCCGGCAACAGCTTGCCGTTCTGCGCAATCGAGTCGATGTCGTAAGCAAGAGCGAGCGTCACGACATCGGCGTCGAGGCCGTCGATCACCGCACGCGCCTGCTTGCCGGAACCGCCATGCGACTGGTTGATCGTCAGATTGTCGCCGGTCTTGGCTTTCCACTGTGCGGCGAAGGTCGTGTTGATTTGCTTGTAGATCTCGCGCGTGGGGTCGTAGCTGACGTTGAGCAGAGTCACATCCGCCGCCTGCGACACGCCGGCGATGAGAACGAAGGCGGACACGAGGAACGTTCTGATGGCATTTTGCATGTCTCAAAACTCCAAATTTTGTCGTGTGTATTAGAGAGCGATCTGGGCGCGCAGGTTCACCGCGCTGAACGTCTGGCCGATATCGGCGCCTGCCGGAACGGCGGGATAAGGCGCGGATGCGGCGATGGCCGTGGGATTGCGACGGTCAATCTCGACATGCTCATAGTCCACCGCCAAGCGAACGCTGTTGTTGGGGTACCAGTTCAACGCCAGTGACCAGATTTTTTGTTCCCCGCCGCGAACGCCGCCCGCGGCCGGCGAAAAATTGGCGTGATAGTTGAGGTCCGCCGTGCTGAAGCGGCCCGCAAGTTCCCAGGCCCCGATGCCGGGCGTATCGCCGAAATCGAGAGGCTGGCTTGGCTTGGGTGAACGGAATGCGGCCCTGGTCGCATCATAGGGCTTGGCTTCGCCGGTGAGAATCCAGCTTCCTTCCACATACCAGCCGTTGAATCGCGGGTCTGGCAAAGCGGACGCACGGCGCTGGATGTCGTAGACGAAGTAACCGCCCTGCAGGAAAGCGCTGTGCCACTGCAGCGCCGCCTCAGCGCCGCCGATCAGCAGATTGTCGGCATCGATCGCTGCGGTGATCAGCTGGGTGCCGTCGACCCGCAGTTCCGGACGGTCGGCCAGCGTGATGCTGGTGGGACCGATTGCAGTGGCGACGCTGTCGGGCGTGTCGAAGAGATACACGCCGCTCAAACTACCGACGAGCTTGGTATCGAGGTCGCTGTAGAAGAGATAAGCGGCGCGTGCATTCAGTGACTGTTGGTCGTCGAATACCGATGCCGCCGTCGTGCTTGCGCCGGTGTAACTGACGGAGAAAAGATATTCGTCGCCGACCGCCGCGATCTGCGCGCCCTTCCGGCCGTCGCCTCCAGTCAGCGAACGGGACAGTTCGCTCGACGTGGGACGCTCCGGAAATAGAAGATCGGCCGAGGATGTGCTGTCTTCCAGACCGATGTAGGGAGCGAAAGCGCCGATGCGGAATTGGAACGGTGCGAGGCCGTTATATTGGACATAGGCCGACGATACGCGGCCTTGCTGTTCGGTGCCGTTGGAGCCGCCGAAGTCGTAGATAAAGCTGTAGGACCAGGTTTTGAAGAACGTGCCTTCCAGGCCGAATTGAGCGCGGCGAAAACGCGTGCCGTCGGAAAGATCGCGGCCGAGCGCGGGCGTCAGTTTTGCGGTGGTTGAATTGTTCTGCGAATAGAAGGCGGTGTCGTATTGCACCAGCGCACGTAGCGATGCCGAGAAATTGCCATCACCGGATTTGAACGAGGGCCGTCCGTTGTCGAGCGTGACCTTGACCGCCTCGTTCTGCTGGCGCTGGGAATCCGCATACTGATCGGCGGTGCTGCGTTTGAGGTCCTGAACCTGATCGCCCAGCGTCTCGATCTTTTCTTCCAGCGCCTTGATCTTCGCGTCGCGGTCGTCCTGCGTACTCTTGTCGGCGGCTTGCGCGCCCACTGAAAGAGCCGCACTGGCCACACCGGCGAGCAAGAACGCCGTCAATGTCTTTGCTGTTCTACGCATTCTTCCACCTCTGAAGCGATGTCCGGCCGGACTAGAGGAAGGGGAGGACCTCGTTCCGGCCGGACGTTTTGCGTGAACCCCCGTTCCCGCGTCCTCATGGTCCATATAATCTCTATCGAGTCAATAGAGATTAAGGAGTAAGAGATTTCAAGGCACTAGAGCCGAAAGCGGGATTTGGAAGGGTTAAGCGCCGCGCCGGGTGCGGCGGGGGGTGGAGGATGCGCCCGCCAGGGTTTGGGTTTCGAGGACGGCAGCCGTGGCATCGCGGGCGGCCAGCAGCGCCTTGCGGATGGCGCAGGTGGCTTCGTCTTCGCAGTCTTCGCAGCGCTGATAGGCGGTGACGCTGACACAGGGACTCAATGCCAGCGGCCCATCGGTGACGCGGATGATGTCGGCAAAGCTGATCTCTTTGGCGGACCGCCCCAGCATGTAGCCGCCCTGCCTGCCCCGCTGGCTGCGCAAAATCCCGCGCTTTCTCAGCTCCAGGAGAATCTGCTCGAGGAATTTGCGCGGCACCCGCGCCTTCTCGGCAATGTCGGCGATCATCATCGGCTCGCCGTTCTTCTGGGCGGCGAGGACGAGAAGCGCATGCAGCGCGTAACGGCCCTTCTGCGACAACATCCGGTTTCACCGATAGATTCTATAGGGATATCGGTCTTTGGCACTTGTCCGTCAAGAAGCCAGTGTTCTATAGGCGAGGGGTGAGCGACTTCGACATTCTCATCATCGGCGCCGGCATCGCGGGCGCGTCGGCCGGTGCGCACCTTGCGCGCACCCATCGCGTGGCGGTTCTCGAGCGCGAGAGCCAGCCGGGCTATCACACCACCGGCCGCTCGGCGGCGCTGTTTTCGGAAAGTTACGGCAACGAGTCTGTGAGGGCACTGACGCGTGCGAGCCGCGATTTCTTTTTCAATCCGCCGAAAGACTTTACGGACGGTGCGCTGGTGAGGCCGCGGGGCGCGCTCTATATCGCGCGCCAGGATCAGATGAAGGAGCTCGAAGATTTCATCGCCGCACTCGATGTGGCGGCGGACACTGTGCGCGTGACGCCTCAGGAAGCGCTGCGCCGCTGTCCCATCTTGCGCGGCGAAGCGGTCGCGGCCGCCCTTTACGAAGCGGGAGCGCACGACGTCGATGTGAATGCCTTGCACCAGGGCTATTTGCGTATGCTGCGCAAATCCGGCGGGCAAGTTCTCACCAACGCGGCAGTGACGTCACTGCGGTACGAAAACGACCTATGGAATGTGCGAACGTCTGCAGGTGACTTTCGCGCGGGTGTCGTTGTGAACGCAGCCGGAGCCTGGGCGGACGAAATCGCAAAGCTTGCAGCCGTTCCTCCCATCGGACTTCAACCCTTGCGCCGTACCGCCGTTCTGGTGCCGGCGCCGGAGAATATGTCGATCGATTCCTGGCCGATGGTCATCGACATCGCCGAGCAATTCTATTTCAAGCCGGATGCAGGCAATATCTTCTTAACTCCCGCCGACGAAACACCGAGCCCGCCCTGCGATGCCCAACCCGACGAGTTGGACGTGGCGCTGGCTATCGATCACATCGAACGCGCGACGACGCTCTCCATTCGCCGCGTGCAGAGCAAATGGGCGGGCCTGCGCACCTTCGCGCCCGATCGTTCGCTCGTTGCCGGGTTCGCGCCAAGCGCCAAAGGTTTTTTCTGGCTTGCCGGTCAGGGCGGTTATGGCATTCAAACAGCACCGGCCATGGGCGAACTCACCGCGGCCCTGGTGCAAGGCAACGAAGTTCCCGCACACATCACCGCGTGTGGCGTCGACGTGCGCGCGCTTTCGCCGGCGCGGTTTACAGCTTCGTAGACCACTCCCACGACCAATCCTTGGCCGATTTGCGGCAGCCGCCGTCCGGCCAACCCTTCCAGGCGCGGCCGCGCACGAAGCGCCCCGAATGCGCGCCCGTCGGCTCGCCGTCCCTCAAGGCTTCCTGGCCGTTGACGAAGACTTCGCTGACACCGGTGGCAAAGACTTGCGACTTCTCGTAGGTCGCGTGGTCCTGAATAGTGGCGGGATCGAAGATGACCACATCGGCAAAATTTCCCGCTTTCAGCATCCCGCGATCGTGGAGCGAGAGATTCGTCGCAGGTTGCGCGGAGAGCTTGCGCACGGCGTCCTGCAAACTGAGCTTCTTTTCCTCGCGCACATACTTGCCGAGCAGGCGCGCGACGTTACCATAGGCGCGCGGATGGGCGGCGGATTTGAGGAACACGCCTTCAGGCGCCTGCGCTGCTTCGTCCGACCCGAAGCTCATGAACGGCAGCGCCGTTTCACGTGCAACATTTTCTTCGGACATCAAGAAGTACGCGACGCCCACGCGCGAACCGTCCTTGATCACGAGATCGATGGCGGTGTCTTCCGGACTCTCTTTCCACATCTTGGCGATTTCGCTGAGGCGTTTGCCGGTTAGCGGCTTCAGCGCTTCGTTCTTGAACGACAGCATCAGCGTGTTTTCGGGTCCTGCCAGGGCGTAGAGATTGTCCCACTTGGTGAAGGGATTGCGCATTTCGGCGATCACGCGCTTGCGGATCTTTGGATCCTTGAGCCGCGCGATCCAAGCTTCCAATCCGCCGTCCTGCACCCAGGGCGGCATGGCGGCGTCGAGCCCCGTGGCGCCGGCCGTGTAGGTGTACATATTCGCGGTGATGCGCAAGCCAGCTTTGCGTGCAGCTTCAATCTTGGCGATCATCTCCGGTAGCTTGTTCCAGTTCGGCTTGCCCGCGGCCTTCATGTGATAGATCTCGGCTGGGGCGCCGGATTGGCGGCTGATGGAAATCAGCTCATCGACGCCGTCGAGCACGTGATTGCCTTCGTTGCGCATGTGGGAAATGTACATGCCCCCGCACAGGGCCGCTTCCTTGGTCAGCGCGACCAGCTCAGGCGTTTTGGCGTAGTTGGCGGGCGAATAAATCAGCGCCGAGCCGACACCGAGTGCGCCTTCTTCCATGGCATCGTGAACCAGGGCCTGCATCTTGGCGAGCTGCGCGGGCGTGGGAGCGACATTCTTTTCGCCCAATTCGTGGATTCGTGCCGTCGCCGCGCCGACGAAGGAGGCGACGTTCATCGAAACGCCTTGTTTTTCGAGCTTCGAGAGATAGTCACCCAACGTCGTCCAATCGATCTTGTAGTGAATATCGATCTGGCGCTGTTCCATATGCTGCTTCATCTCGGGCGTGAGCGGGCCCATGGACTCGCCCTCGCCCATCACTTCCAGCGTCACGCCCTGGCGCAGATCGCTTTGCCCGCGCCCGTCGACGAGCAGAGATTCGTTCGCCCAGCTCAGCATATTGATGAAACCGGGCGCGACCGCTTTACCTTTGGCGTCGATCGTACGCGTGGCGGTGCCGCTCGCATGCGGGCCGACATAGACGATGCGATCGCCTTTGATGGCGACTTCGCCCTTGAAGGGGGTTCCGCCGGAGCCGTCATAGATCATGCCGTTCGCGATCAGGACATCGAAGGCGGGTGCAGGGGCGGATTGCGCGACGACGATAGCCGTCACCGACACTGAAGCCGCAATTGCAGCGATCCATTTCAGGCTTTTCATAAGACCCCCAGAATGAAGTTCACGCTCTTTGTCGTGCCTTGCGCGGCTCTTTTACCCAGCCGATCATGATGGCCAGCGCGACAATTTCAAAGGCCACCGAGAGCCAAAAAACCGGCTCATAACCGAAAGACGTGGCGATCAAGCCGCCGGCCAGCGGCCCCAGCGCCGACATCACGCTCTCCGCAGTATTGGAGATCGCCAGGCGCATGGCCACGTCGTCGCGATGGCCGAACTCGAAGACGATGTTCTGCGAGCTCATCATGTAGCCCGATTGCGCCGCGCCCAGGCCGAAGAAGGCGATGAAGATGAGCCAAACCTGATGCACTTCCATCAGGAAGACAGTGGAAGCGATCCAGATCACGAGCGCCACCACCATGGTGGAGCGGAAACCGGATTTATCGGCCATGGTGCCCCAGGCCAGATTGGTGACCGTGTCGGCCATGAGATAAGCGAAGGAGAGCAGTCCGATATTGTGACCGGTGAGCGGCATCACCGCGCTGACGTAGAGAATGTAAAACGGCGCGGCGACGCGACCCGCGATCGCGAACGTGCGCGCGAACATGAACCAGAAGAACCCGCGATCGCTTTTTAAGAGCGCGGGAACATCGCGCAGCCGCTCGCGCAAGGGCGTGCGGTCGCGGATCGTCGGCGGCTCGGGCTCGCGCATCAGGATGCGAATGGCGGCAAGCCCAAGGCTTGTCAGCACGAAGGCGACGAGAAACGTCACGGCATAGCCGTTGCCGAGCAGATTGGGCCCAATGAAATAGACGCCCGCGAAATAGGACAGCACGGCCGCGATCAACCCACCTGTCATATTGCGCCAGCCCTGCAGGCGGCCGCGCCACTCGATGGGGATGACTTTGGCGAGGAGAAACTGAAACGCCACGCGCTGCGGCCCGGTGAACAGTCCCAGCATGAAGAGGAAAAACATCACCGCGATGAGCAACGGCGTACCCGAGAGCAGCCATCCCGAGAGCGCAAGCCCCAGGATCTGCACTCGCATCAAAGTGCCCATGGTCATGGAGACCGGCAGCACGCGTTTTCGGTGCTCGATATGGGCAGCGCCCACGATGGGCGAGATGATGCCGCCCAACTGTTGCAAAGCGAGTCCCAACCCGACAATCGCGTCCGAATGTGACAGAAGATTTAGATAAGCCGGAACGAAAGTCGGCGCATTGACGAGACGAAATCCCGTCATGCCCAGCATGCCGTGCAGATAGTGGCCGGCATAGTTGCGCTTGAGATTGTCGCGCACGAAGCGGTCGTAAGCAGCCTCGCGCTCCTCCAGCGAGCCTTCGGTGGGTACTTCCTTGTCCATTATGCGCCGAGCGCCTCGGGCGTTGTCTTGTACAGGTCGTAGGCGCCTTGCATCACCGCCGCGGCGAGACCTTGGGATTGCGACAGCACATGATCGGCGAACACCCGCGCCAATCCAATCTTTGTCCGCCAATAAAGATCGGCGTCGCCGGATTTCATCCGCTCCGACGCGACAAGCGCGCCTTTCCCCAGCATCCAGCCGCCGACCAAGCCGCCCAGCATTTCGAGATAGGGCGCGGCGCCGGCCAGCGCATCGGGCTGAGCGTGACCGCGATGTTCGATGAGCCAGGCGCTCGCCGTGCGCGCCAAATCTATGGCGACATCAATACGCTCCGCGACGGCATGCAGCCATTCGTCGGATGACGCCTTGAGCGCCGACGATGTCGTCGCAATCTCCTCCAGCAATTCGTTGACGGCCAGGCCGTTGTTGAGCGCGAGTTTGCGGCCTATCAAATCGATGGCCTGAATGCCGTTGGTGCCTTCATAGATCGGCGCGATACGGGCGTCGCGGTAGTGCTGGGCCGCGCCGGTTTCCTCGATGAACCCCATGCCGCCATGAACCTGCACACCGAGCGAGGCCACTTCCACGCCAATGTCGGTCGACCACGCTTTGGCAATCGGCGTAAGCAGTTCTTCGCGCAATCTCGCTTTCTCGCGCGTCGCCGGATCGGCGGCGACTTTCGCCAGATCGGCAGCGACGGCAGTAGAGAGGCAAATGGCACGCGCCGCCTCCACTTTCGCCTTCATCAGCATCAGCATGCGGCGGATATCGGGGTGATCGAAGATCCGCGCCGGATATTCGCCTGTCCAGGCGGAACGGCCCTGCTTGCGTTCCAGGGAAAACGCCAGCGCCTGCTGATAGGCGCGGTTGGCAATGGCGACACCTTGCACGCCGACATGCAGCCGCGCGGCGTTCATCATCGTGAACATCTGCGCGAGACCCTGATTCTCGACGCCGATGAGCTCTGCCTGCGCGCCGTCATATTGCATGACGCAAGTGGGCGAGCCGTGAATGCCGAGCTTGTGTTCGATACTGTTGGGCTTGAGCGCATTGGCGGCGCCAAGTTTGCCGTCTTCACTTACCAGACGTTTCGGCGCGAGGAACAAGGAGATGCCGCGATTGCCGGCCGGCGCACCGCGAAGACGGGCGAGCACGAGATGGACGATGTTCTCGGCCATGTCGTGATCGCCCCAGGTGATGAAAATCTTCTGACCGAAGAGCCTGTAGCCACCCTTGCCGTCTGGTTCCGCGCGCGTGCGCAGAGCGGCCAGATCCGATCCAGCCTGCGGCTCCGTCAGATTCATCGTGCCGGTCCATTCCCCGGACACGAGTTTGGGAAGATAAAGCGCCTTCTGCCGTTCGGTGCCGTGTTCGCTGAGCGCTTCGATCGCGCCTTGCGTCAGCATCGGACAAAGGCCGAACGCCATATTGGCGCTCTGGATCATTTCGAAGACGCAAACTTCCAAAGCCTTCGGCAGGCCCTGCCCGCCGAACTTCGGATCGGCAGCGAGTCCATTCCAGCCACCTTGCGCGAACGCGCGATAGGCGTCGGCGAAGCCGGGCACGGAAAAGACCCGGCCATTTTCGATGCGCGCGCCGATCTCGTCGCCCGCTCGATTGAGCGGCGCCAGCACATCGGCGGCGAGCGATCCCGCTGTCTCCAGCACGGCCGAAATCGTGTCGCCGTCGAATTGTGCGAAGGAGGTGCGCAACGCGCCGGCTCCGGCAACATCCATCAGCGAAAAAGTGAGATCGCGAATCGGCGGGGTGTAGGTCATATCGGCGGGGCTTGAGGTGTCACCCGACTATAGTGGAACCGGGATTGGCGGTAATCCCTTTCGCCCAGCGCGGAACGCGCCCGGCCCGTGCTACGATTCGCGCCGCAGCGGCCAAGGCCGCGTTGTTCGGAGACAGGCTTGGCGGCAGAACAGGAAACCACGCGCTTTGCATCGCTCTGGCGGTCGGCCGCGCCGTTCTTTTCCGCTTTTGCGTCCTATGCGGGCCGGCGCGGGCTCTGGGTGACGCTGTGGGTCGCGCTCGGCGCGATCCTCGAAGGTTTCGGTATCGTCCTGCTCATCCCTATTCTCGCCGTGGTGACCGACAGCGGCACGACCAAGGGCTGGATCCACGAGTTGGCGCTGAAGCTTTTCATCGCCACCTCGATGACGACGCGGCTCGGCCAGCTTGCCGCGCTGCTCGCGGCCTTTGCCACGCTGATGCTGATACGCGCTTTGGTGATCTCCGCGCGCGATACGATGCTGGCGCGGCTGCAGATGGGATTTGTCGACGATCGCCGGTCGCGCATCATGCATGCGCTGGCGGCTGCCCGCTGGGATCAGGTGATGGCACTGCGCCATGCCCGCATCACGCATCTCCTGAGCGGCGATATCCAGCGCCTTTCGGTCGCCTCTCACGTCCTGCAGCAATGCGCTGTGGCCTTGGTGATGCTGCTCGTGCAATGCGCGCTCGCCTTTCTGCTGTCACCTCTTCTGACGGGCATAACGTTTGCTCTGCTGATCGCTGCCGCGGCGACGATGACACCCATGCTGATCCGTTCGCGAAATCTCGGCAGGCTCGTCACCAGGGGTCATCTGGCGCTGGCAAACAGTGCCGGCCAATTTCTTGGCGGCTTGAAGCTCGCGGTGGCGCAGAATCTCCAGAAGAGCTTCGTCGACGAGTTCGATGCGACGCAAACCGCTCTGCGAGAAAGCCAAATTGGCTTCATTCGCCAGCAGACGCTCGCGCGCACGATCTTCATCACGCTCTTCGCCCTGGTCGGCGCCCTGGCAGTGTTCGTCGGATACGGAATCTACCAAATTCCGCCTTCCATCCTGATCGCGCTGCTCCTGATCTTCGCGCGCATCAGCGGACCTGCCATCCAGATTCAGCAGGGCGCCCAGCAATTGGCGCAAAGTCTTCCCGCGTTCGAAGAATTGCGAGCGCTGGAAACCGAGTTGGAACAGACGGCGCCTCTGCCTTCAAACGGCGTCACCGGCGTCAATGGCGCGATCGAACTCCGCGCTGTGAACTACCGCCATACGCGGAGCGACGAAGATTCCGAGAGTGGCCTCAATGGTGTCTCATTGACCATTGAAGAAGGAGAGTTTCTCGGCGTCGGCGGGCCTTCAGGTGGCGGCAAAACCACCTTCGCGGATTTGCTAGTGGGCTTGCTTACGCCTCAGCAAGGCCTGGTGATGGTCGGCGGAAAGCCGCTGGCCGGTGCTCGTTTGACGGCGTGGCGCAACGCCATCGCCTATGTCTCGCAGGATCCGTTCCTGTTTCACGATACGGTGAGACGCAACCTGCTGTGGGCCAATCCCGGCGCCAGCGAAAGCGAGATTTGGGCGGCTCTCGCTTTTGTCGGCGCCGATGATTTCGTGCGCCGTCTGGAGAGCGGGCTCGACACGATCGTCGGCGAACGCGGCACTCTGATGTCCGGCGGCGAGCGCCAGCGAATCGCCTTGGCACGCGGCCTGTTGCGCAAGCCTGTGTTGCTCGTGCTGGACGAGGCGACCAACGCCATAGACATCAAAAGCGAGCACGACATTCTGGGGCGCTTGGCAAAGCTCTCGCCGCGCCCAACCATCGTGATGATCGCGCACCGCCGCGAGAGCCTGGCGCTCTGCGACCGTGCCGTGACCATCGACAAAGGTCATCTTTCCGTTCCCGCCCATCCCGAACAAGCCGCGCCATGAGCGATAGTCTCTGACCACCGAATCCTCACGCGAACCTTGGCGATGGCGCGTTCGGGGATTATCGGAAGGAGGTAGTGTAGGACCTCGGCGTCAAGCAGCGGCCAAGACGGCTTTCTTGACGGGTTGTGGCAACGCAATTGAACGAAAAAAGGCCTTGGGATACATATAGTCTTCGCCGGATTCGTCGATGACGCGCAGCATGCCGTGCTTCTCCGCGGCGAGATCGCGAAGCGCAACGTAGATCTTTCGTTTTTCGAGCGAGGCGGCAAAGCCTTCGTTTTCGACACAGACAACGAGCTGCTTCGGTGCGGATTTGGCCATCGATGATCTCTAGAGCAATCTCTTAATCTTGAATTCCTTGCGGCCAATGCCGCTGGCTTCGTACCAGTGTACTTCAGCGAGGTGAAAAGTGCCATCGGCCAGCCGGACCTGTGCCAAACCCTTTCGCTTTCGCCAGCGGCCGCGCCCGTAGATTCTTCGAAGGCGAGCGACTTCACTGATTCCGGAACCAGTCGCAATAGTTTCAGCTTGCGAAATATCGCCCAGAATCTCAAAGCGCATGCGGACACCGTCTCAGAGCTTCATGACGGGGTCAATCAAGCGAACGAAGGTCAAATACGATCAATTCAGCACAAAGTCCTTGGGGTCGGGGGCGACGGTGCGCTCCCAATAGTCCACCAGCAGATAGGGCCAGTTCTGGCTGACGCGGCCAGTCTGGTTCTTGTACCAGCTGGTGAAGCCTTCCTGGCCCCACGCCATCAGCCTGTTCGCTTCATCGACCTTCGTGTTGAAGGCGTCGTGGACATCGGACTTCACTTCCATCGTCTTCTTGCCGGTTTCGGCCAGAAGCTTCAGGCAGTTCACGATGTAGCGCACGCTAGCTTCCGAGAAGAAGATGATCGACCCGTTCACCACGATGTTGGTGTTGGGACCATAGATGCAGAAGAAATTCGGAAAATCCGGAATCGTCATGCCGAGATAGGCGCGCGCGTCGCCCTTCCAGCGATCGTGCAATTCCACGCCGTTCTTGCCGACGATTCTGAAGGTGCGCAGGAAGTCGCTGGCATAGAAGCCCGTACCCCAGATGATGACGTCGACGTCGTGCTCCTTGCCATCGTCGGTCACGATGCCCTTCGGCGTGATCTCGCGAATGCCGGCGGTGACGAGCTGCGTGGTCGGCTTTGCCAGGGCGGCGATATAAACGCCGTTGTCGCGCACCGAGCGCTTGCCGCCGAAGGGATAGTTCGGAATGACTTTCTCTAGAAGATCGGGGCGGTTGGGCGCCTGCTCCTTGATCTTCTCGGTGAGCATTTCGCGCAGCATGTCGTTGGCGGGGCTCACCGACTTCGACATGTCGTTCCAGGTGGGATCGACGCGCACCATTTCCAGAATGCCGTCGGTCATGGTCCAGAATAGATAGAAGCGATACCATTTGTCGTAGAACGGCAGATGCTCCAGCAGCCATTTCTTTCCGGGAGAAACATCCTTGTGATAGTCGGGCGTCGGCCCCAGCCATGGCGCGGAGCGCTGGAAAACAAGCAATTCTTTCACCTGATCGGCGATGGCAGGAATGACCTGGAAGGCGGTGGCTCCGGTTCCGACGACGGCGACGCGCTTGCCTCTCAGATCGACGTCATGGCGCCAGCGCGCGGTATGGAACGCGACGCCCTTGAAACTGTCGCGGCCTTTGATGTCTGGGATCTTCGGCTGGTTAAGTTGGCCCACGGCACTGATTACCGCATTGGCGGCGATGGTTTCTTCCTTACCGTTCTTGCCGCGCAGACGCACGTTCCAAAGCCCGCTCTTCTCGTCGAAGGCAGCTTCTTTCACTTCGGTTTCGAAGCGGATGTGTTTGCGCAGACCATATTTGTCGGCGGTGCGCCGAAAATAAGACAGCAGCACGTCTTGCGTCGAGAAATGCTGCGGCCATTCATGGTTTGGTTCGAACGAGAACGAATAGAGATGGTTGGGGTTGTCGACGCGGCAGCCGGGATAAGCATTTTCGAACCAGGTGCCACCGACATCGGAATTCTTCTCGATGATTTCGAACGGCACGCCGGCCTGTTGCAGACGAATGCCGGTCAAGATGCCCGACATGCCCGAACCGATGACGATGACTTTCATCTTGTGCGCGATATCTTTCAGCTTTGGCGTATCCCATTTCGGTTCGCGCGTATCGCTCACCGAAATGCCAAGCTCTTCTTTCAGGAAGGGAACGTAACGTTCGGGAATCTCGGCGCCGGAGATGAAGTCCATCATCTTGCGCATCGTCGCGTCCGACGGCGGCGGCGGCAGTTTCTTGCCATCGAGAAATGCGTCAAAGGCATCCTTCACCGCGGCGCGAATCTTCGCTTGCTTTTCCGGCGCGATCCCGCCCTGCCCGTCACCCCAAAAGTCGTAAACCGGTTTCACGTCAGGGGTCAGATGGCTGGTATCGCCGGTGAGATGCACCAGCACCATCATCAGGCTCGGGATGTGCGCATCTTTCAGCGCTTCTTCGATGGTGTCGGATTTTTCCAGCTTCCTGGTGTCGTGAGCGGCGCTCATCGGCGTTTCCTATTTTGTTGGCCGGTACGCTGCGTAAACCGCACGTCACCGTGCCGAATGTCTTGTCGGGATGAGCTTAACCCGTAGCCCTGCGCGGTCAAAAGCTTTCGCGGGGCCGGCTTTCGGGCTTAGGAATCGGGCAGCGAAATAGGAGAAAGCCATGCGCGCGCTGGAAGTCCTGGAACCTGGTGGACTGGACAATCTGAAATTGGTGGAAAAGCCGGAGCCGAAACCGGGGGCCGGTGAAGTGCTGGTGCGCATCCGCGCCGCGTCGCTCAACTTCCGCGATTTGCTGATGGTCAACGGCGCTTACGGTGGAGGACTGAAATTTCCAATCACGCCATTCTCCGACGGTTGTGGCGTGATCGAGGCCGTGGGTCCGAGCGTCACCCGCGTGAAAGTGGGAGACCGCGTCTCCACGCTCTTCTTTCAGAAGTGGCTATCGGGACGCCCGACCACGGAAACGCAAATGAGCGCGCTCGGTGGTCCCGTGGGTGCGGGCCGCGAACTTGTCGTGCTTTCGCAAGACGGCGTAGCGAAGGTTCCCGATTTCCTCAGCGATCATCAGGTTGCGACCCTGGCTTGCGCCGCGCTCACCGCCTGGCGCGGGTTGTTCGAGGATGCACGGCTGGAGCCGGGCCAGACCGTGCTGCTGCAGGGTACGGGGGGCGTCTCCATCTTCGGCCTGCAGTTTGCCCATGCCGCCGGGTTGGAAACGATCATCACGTCCTCTTCCGACGAGAAGCTGGCGCGTGCAAAAAAACTCGGCGCCACTCATACGATCAACTACAAAACGCATCCGGAATGGTCGGGTGAAGTGCGGCGGCTGACGAACAGGCGCGGCGTCGACTTTGTGATGGAAGTGGGCGGCGCTCAGACGCTCAAGGAGAGTTTTAAATCCATCGTCATCGGCGGGCATATCGCCATCATCGGCGTGCTTTCGGGAGCGGCCGAACCGCTTTTCATTCCGGCCTTGATCGGAACGAGTGCAAGAATCCAGGGACTATCGGTGGGCTCGCGCGCGATGTTCGAAAGCTTGTGCCGCGCCATGGAGCTGCACAAGATTTCGCCTGTCGTCGACAAGGTCTATCCCATGCGCGAAGCGCGCGCCGCCTTCGAAGCGATGATGAAGGGCGAGCACTTCGGCAAGATCGTGCTCGACTTCACGAAGTAGCGCTAGGAAATTGCTTTGGCCTCTTTCGGCTTCAGCAATGAGCGCGACAGATCTTCTGTTGCGCTCGGCCGCGCGCGGACGCGGGCGTACCACGCGTTCAGGTTCGCGCATTGCTCGGGGATGCCGGCTCCGATCAAGCGGCCGAAATCCAGGCTCGCCTGTGCCACGATGTCGGCCATGGTGTAGTGATCGCCCGCAATGTAGTCGCGGCTGGCGAGCTCGCGATCGAGCAGCTTGCAGCCCGAAGCCAGAACTGCGCGGTTGGATTCGCCATATTCGGTATATTGCCTACCGCCGCGCGCGGCCACGACTTGCGCCGTGAACGGATGCGTATTGACCCAGATCTGGCCGATTGGCTGCATCAGCCGGAATTCGGCCCGCCGGATCCACATGTCGATGAGCGCGCTCTCCTTGGCATCTGAGCCAAATAGCGGCGGCTCCGGGTAAAGCGACTCCAGATAACGGCAAATGGAGACGCTTTCAGAGATGCAGGTGCCGTCGTCCAGCTCCAGCACCGGCAATTGGCCCAGCGGATTCTTCTCAAGGAATTCCGGCGCCTTGTGCTTGAGTTTGCCAAGCGAGGTATGGACCAGCGGAATTTCGACGCCCTTCTCCTTCAAGAAGATCCGCACGCGGCGCGGATTGGGAGCAGGATCGTTCTCGTCGTAGAGTTTCATTGCGTTCTCGCTTTCCAGCGTGCTGGGATGTCCTTGGTGACCTTACCGGGAAATTTCGGTTTGCGTTTCTCAAGGAACGCCGCCACGCCCTCCTTCACATCGCCGCCGGCGCCGAGATCGAGCGACAACGGCCCATCGATCTTCAACAACTCGAAGGGAGTATCGTCGCTGGAGTAGTGCCAAAGCATCTGCCGCATCAGCGCCACGGAGACGGGGGCGGTGTTCTCTGCGATTTCCTTGGCGATCTCTTTGGCGCGCGAAAGCAGCGCATCGGGTGCGGTCACTTCGCTCACCAACCCGCCGCGCAAAGCTTCGTCGGCATTGAAGACCTGCCCCGAAAGACACCAGCGCATCGCCTGGCTGAGGCCCACGATTTTGGGCAGAAACCACGCGCTGCCTGCTTCCGGTACGAGACCGCGTCGCGCGAACACGAAGCCGAAGCGCGCTTCGCTCGACGCGATGCGGATATCCATCGGCAGCGCCAACGTGATGCCGACGCCCACCGCCGCGCCATTGATCGCGGCGATACTGGGCTTGCGGCAGCGATAGATGGCGCCCACGAAGCCTGCGCCGCTGCCCCCGGATCTTTCTTGCCGCCGCTTGCCGCCATCGCCGAACATGGCAGCGTTCTTGCCTCCTGAAGTGTCGAACGCGTTGGCGCCGCCGGAGATGTCGGCACCAGCGCAGAAGCCCCGTCCGGCGCCGGTCACGATGATGACGCGGATGTCGTCATCGGCGTCGGCGCGCAGAAAAGCGTCCTCGAGTTCCGCGCCCATGATGCCGGTGTAGGCGTTGAGCTTGTCGGGCCGGTTGAGCGAGACGGTCAGGACTGGACCATCGGTCTCGTAGAGGATGTGCTGATAGGCCATGGACGCCTCCTAATATCGCTACCGCAGTCTGTCAGCGATGCCGCAGTTGCGCCAAGCGAAATTGCGTTATTCTAAAGGCTTACCTCGCGTCAGGAGAGAAACATGATCGGCCGGCTCAACCACATTGGCGTAGCGACACCCTCGATCGACGAGTCGGTGAAGATGTACCGCGAGATGCTGGGGGCGACCGACGTCACCAAGAAATGGGTCATGCCGGAGCAAGGCGTGTGGGTCTGCTTCGTCAATCTGCCCAATTCCCAGATCGAACTGATCGAACCTTATGGCGACAACTCTCCGCTGACCGGATTCCTCAAGACCAATCCCAAGGGCGGGCAGCATCATGTCTGCTTCGAAGTCGAAGACATCACCAAGGCGCGCGACGAGATGCGCGTGAAAGGCGCCACCGTGCTCGGCACCGGCGAACCGCGCATCGGCGCGCACGGCACGCCTGTGATCTTCGTGCATCCCAAGAACATGGGCGGCGTACTGGTGGAATTGATGGAAACGCCGAAGGCGGCGCATTGAGCACATGGCAACGTCTAAAAGGCAGGAATTCAAACCATAGCCGTCCCACTATGTGGACGCGGTCGCTTCTTGCCATCCGAGTGCGTCCTTTAGATCCAAAAAGCATTCGGGACAGACCCAGTCATATTCGGCGCCATGCACATAGTCGTCGCATGTCGCATACCCTTCCTTTAGAACCCGTTCGTTGGGAAGGTCCTGCTCCGCAAACTGCGCTGTGCATGCTACACAATGATCGTGATCCCATCCCGGTCGGTAGGCGCGATAGGGCTTCCGTTCTAAGCGGATGCGGTGCAGGTGCTTCTGACTGCGGAGCTGCTCCAGCCGCCAATCGTCTTCAGCCGCCGCCATCGACGTTCACTTTCTGACCGTTGGCGTAGGGATTGGCCGACGAGACCAGGAACGTCACAACCGCCGCCACGTCTTCGGGCATACTGACGCGGCCGAAGGGCGAGGACGCGTCGAGTTCGTGGATATCTTTGCCACCGGTGCGCGCCTTGGTGAGGCGGATGCCCATTTCGGTCACCGTCAGGCTCGGCGCCACGATGTTGCAGCGGATGCCGTGCGCGCGCTCTTCCTTGGCGATGGTGAGCGCGAGGGCCTCCATCGCCGCCTTGCCCATATTGTAGGGGCCGCCGTTCGGACCCATGTGCCGTGTTGCGACGCTGGAGATCATGATGATGTCGCCGCGTTTTTCTTTGCGCATAGACGGGATCACCAGCTTGGAAAGATAGTGCGGCGCAAAAGCATGCACCCGCACCACGCGCTCCATTTCGGCGGGATCGGTGTCGGCGACGCTGTTGCCGCGGCTGGCGATGCCGGCATTGTTGACGAGAATGCCGATGGCGCCGAAATCTTTCAGCACGTCGGCCACCATCGCCACGTCTTCATCCCAGTTTTCGACCGAGGCCGAATAGGCGCGCGCCCTGCGGCCTATCTTCTCGATCTCGCCGACGACTTCCTTCGCCGCCCCCTCGTCGCGGCGGTAGTTCACCGCGACATCGGCGCCAGCCTTGGCCAGTTCCAGCGCAATCGCGCGGCCAATGTCGCGCCCGCCGCCCGTGACCAGCGCCACGCGGCCTTTCAAGGAAACATCCATCTTTTGCTCCTAGTTGTTGGTGTAGTGGGGCGTGCGCTTCTCGAGGAAAGCGCTGATGCCTTCACGGAAGTCGCTGGTCTGGCTGCAGAGGATCTGATTGCGGTCTTCCATTGCGATGGCCGCTTCCAGGCTCCCCGCATCCACGCTCATGTTGAGGCATTCTTTTGTGAGGCGCAGACCCAAGGGCGTGGTGCGGAGCATTTCATCGAGATACGGGCGCACGGCCTGCGTCAGCTTGGCGTCCGGCACGACTTCCGACACCAGGCCGACACGTTGTGCGCGATCGGCGTTGATGAATCTGCCGGTCAGCATCAATTCGGACGCGACAGACACGCCGACAAGTCGCGGCAGGAAATAGGAAACCCCGATATCGCAGGCCGAAAGCCCGATGCGGATGAAGGCCGCGTTCATCCGCGCGCTTTCCCCCGCGATGCGCACATCGGAGGCGAGCGCAAAGGCAAAACCACCGCCGCAGGCCGGGCCGTGTACGAGAGAGATGATCGGTTGCGGCGCGCGGCGCATGCGCATGACGATCTCGCTAATGCGCCGCTGGCTCATCAGGCCCGCAGCAGGTCCCGTGGGCGCATTGCTGCGAGGACGCTCCTTGAGATCGAGGCCTGCGCAGTAGGCAGTGCCGGCACCGCGCATCACCACGATGCGCACGTCATGGTTCATGTAGAGCGATTGAAAATAGTCGAGCAGCTCGTCGACCAGCGTGGTGTTGAGCGCGTTCAACCGTTCGGGACGATTGAGCGTGAGCCAATCGACCTGTCCTTCTTTTTCGATGATGAGAGTTTGATAGGCCATCGTGTTCCTCCGGATGTTCTGGGGGAACAGTACGCAAGCGAAGGCAACGGGCAAGGCCTGTGCTTTTCACCTCCCCTTCGTCGGGCGGGGAGGTGAAATGAATTTCAATGATAGCCGATATCGGCACGCACCTTGCCGCGGAAGACCCAGTAGGACCACGCGGTGTACATGAGGATGACGGGCAGCAGGAACACCGTGCCCAACAGCAGGAACGCTTGCGTTGACGGAGCGGAAGCGGCCTGCCAAAGCGAATAATGATGCGGCACGATCATCGGGAACAGGCTGATGGCGATGCCGACATAGGACATGAAGAAGAGCGCCATGGCGCCGACAAAGGGCGCCGCTTCGGACGCATTGTTCAGCGAGCGCCATTCCCAATAGGCGAGCGCCGCAGTGATCAGCGGCACCGGCGCGAAGAAGGCGATGTTGGGCCAGGAGAACCACCGCGCAGCGATGTCGGCATTGGCGAGCGGCGTCCACAGGCTCACGATGCCCACCGCGATCAGCACGGCGAGGAACGCAGAGCGGCCCTGGCGGCGCGCGCGTTGCTGCAATTCGCCCTCGGTCTTGAGGATCAGCCAACCAGCACCCAGCAGCGCATAACCGGCGACGAGCGCAAGCGCGGTGAAGAGCGAAAACGGTGTGAGAAAGTCGAACGAGGTGCCGACGAAGTGGCGGCCGTCGACTTTGAAGCCCTGGATGAAGGCACCCAGCACGAGGCCTTGCGCGAAGGTCGCCACCGTCGAGCCGACCCAGAAGCCGCGATCCCAGAAGGTGTGATGCTCGGAATCCTTGAAGCGGAATTCGAAGGAAACGCCGCGGAAGGCTAGGGCCAAGAGCATCACAAGAATCGGGAAATAGACCGCGGGCATGATGATCGCGAAAGCGAGCGGAAAAGCGGCCAGCAAGCCCACGCCGCCCAGCACCAGCCAGGTCTCGTTGCCGTCCCACACCGGGGCGATGGAATTGACCATGAGGTTTCGCTCGTCGCGGCTCTTCGCAAAGCCGTAGAGGATGCCGACGCCGAGATCGAAACCGTCGAGCAGCACGTAGAAGAAGACGCCGGCGCCGAGAATGAGAGTCCAGATCGGAACGAAATCGATCATCGTCATGTCTCCGGCATGGCAAGCGCGGGGTTCTTCGGGCGGCCCGCTTCCACTTCGGTGCTTTCGATGTCCGGTTCGGCCAAACCTTTCTTCACCACACGGGCCATCAGCACGATTCCGGCGGGAAAGATTACCAGATAGACCGCGATGTAGCCGAAGAGGGAAAGCAGGACGTCGATGCCGGTCAGCGACGGCGACACGGAATCGGCGGTGCGCATCAGACCATAGACCGTCCAAGGCTGACGGCCGACTTCGGTCGTCGTCCAGCCGGCGAGCACGGCGAGAAAGCCGATGGGCGTGGCGAACATCAACGCGCGCAGAAACCAGTCGGTCGTAAAAAGTTTTCTGCGCGTGCGCAGGAACAATCCGACAGAGACGAATGCCAACATGAGGAGGCCAAGACCGACCATGGTGCGAAAGGCAAAGAAAGGAATGGCGACCGGCGGCCGCTCATCCACCGGAAATTGCTTCAATCCCGGCACGGTGCCGCTCGCGCTATGGGTGAGGATGATGCTCCCCAGTTCGGGCACGGTGATTTCGGCGCGGTTGGTTTCGGCTTTTTCGTCGGGCCAGGCGAAGAGCGCGAGGGCGGCGTGGCTCTCGGGATTCCAATGCGCTTCGATCGCCGCGAGTTTCACCGGCTGATAGGCAAGCGTGTTGAGACCATGCAGGTCGCCCAATAAAACCTGCAGCGGCACCAGCACGGTCAGCAGCCATAAAGTCGTGGAGAGCATCACGCGGCCCTCTTCGACGAACTTCCGCTTGAGGATCAGGAACGCGGCCGCGCCGCACACGACGAAACCGGTGGTGATGTAGAAGGCGGTGACGGTGTGCGCCAGGCGATAGGGAAACGACGGATTGAAGATGATCGCCATCCAGTCCTTCGGTTCGAAGCGGGCGCCGACGAGT
>JACQDN010000015.1 GCA_016201105.1 Pseudomonadota bacterium | reverse complement strand
TGGGGGGTGCGATGCCGAGGCGTTTTACAGGCATTAGGCTTCTGCTTGTGTTCGTCGCCATCAACACGGTGATGATGCTGATGCTCGTCACCTCGATGGCGGGTACGCAACACTGGCTTACGCGGGTTCTTCCGGGCGACTGGAGCGAGGGCCATTCCTCCGGCCTGTGGCTGTTCTTCTCGCTGGTGCTGCTGGTCAACGCGGTGGTGGTGCTGCTCGCGGGTGTGATCACACTCTTGCCGTCGATGGGCGAGCGCGACGGCTATCTGCTGATGGTGGGACGGGCGATCACCCTCGTGGGGGCCCTGTTTTGCGTCGTGGCATTCGGCAGCGTCACTGCCAGCTTCACGAGGGCCTTGCCCGCGAGCGA
This sequence comes from Pseudomonadota bacterium, assembly GCA_016201105.1. Lineage (GTDB taxonomy): Bacteria > Pseudomonadota > Alphaproteobacteria > Micropepsales > Micropepsaceae > Rhizomicrobium. The sequence goes on along the minus strand of JACQDN010000015.1, from coordinate 85,169 downwards.
CATGTTCGTTTTCCATTGCGAGCTGCGGCTTGTGATTTGCGAAACTCCGCAAGCGCCGCGCCCAATTCCAAACTCACAAGTCGATGTTCAGGAAATCGAGATGTTCACGCTCGATCAACTGGCGGGCGCGATCCTGCTCAGCGCGCCGGAAATCTATGATTTTCGCGTCAGTCCGCTGACAAACAACGCCGCAAACCCGCTATTCACCAACTTCACATTCGCATTTCGCGTGATGATGGTCTTGTCGGCGCTGCTGCTGCTGGCAAGTTTTGCACGCCGCGCGCCCAGAAAATCGAATGACGACGATTCGAGCGCAGAGCCGCCGGCACAGGAGCACGCGGCGTAGTCTTCCTCCCCCGCCGTTGCGTCGCAACGGCGGGGGAGGAAAGATCAAGCAGCGATCGGTAAAGGTTCGGGCTTGGACGTCGCCATCTTCAGGATCTCGGCATAGTTCTTGCGGATTTCCATCTTCGGTCCATAGCCCTTCTGCAGCAGCAAAGCGTGCAGCTTCGGCAGGTTGTAGCAGGGCACGTAGAACAAGAGATGATGGTCGACGTGATAGTTGACCCAATAGGGCGCCAGGATCGCGCGCTCCCACCATGATGCATAGGTCGTGCGCGCGTTGCGGAAGACATCGTTGTTGTCGGGCACAACGGCATGTTCGGCGATGTTGCGGATGCGCGTAATGACCATCTGCCAGGTGAGGATCGGCAGCACCCAGAACATCAAATAATAGTGCGGTTTGCCCAGCAGCGTGAGAATCGCAAGCAGAATGAAATTGGTGGCGAGTTGTCCGCCGAGCTTCGCCCGCAATGCAAGCAAGTGTTCGCCGAAGGCGAGATCCTTGCCGCCCCACGCATTCCTGAATTGCGCCCGTCTCTGCTTGAAGCCGGTCTGGCCGGTGATGTCGCGAAAGAATTTGCGCCGATAGCTCGATCGCGTGATGGGGAAGGGTGCCGAGAGGCCGAGGTCGGGGTCGTCGGGTTGCTGCGTCGAGCGGTGATGCTTCAAGTGATAGTGGCGGTAGGAAATCATGTCCGCGCCTACCGGATAGCCGACGATCCACTTACCCACCCATTCGTTGATGCCGCGCGTGCGCGTCAGCACACCATGCGCGGCGTCGTGCATGAGGATGGCAAGACCGAGTTGGCGTCCACCGATCATGATGACCGCGAAGATGAAGGTGAGCGGATTGGGCCACAGCGCATAGAGGATCATGCAGGCGGCAATCGCGAGCCAGGCATGAATGGCGCACAAGAGCCCCGTCACGTCCGAGCGCGCCCGCACGGCCGCCATCTCGGCGGGCGTGAAATCCGTGGGATCGAAGCGCGCGACGTTCATGACGCAATTATAACGCGCTTTGAGGTGAGGAGAAGCAGAGGAACTCAGCCGCGCATCTGGCCGGGATCGTAGTAAAAGCGCTCTTCCGCGATTTTCTCGCCCTGCCAGCGCTGATAGGCGAGTTCGTCAAGCTTCCGCTGCGTTCCGTCCTTGCCCGCGAAGTCGAATTGCCAGCGCACGATCACCAGGTCGCCTGCGGCAAGTACAGGGTGGATGCATTTGGCGTGAATCGCCGTAAAGCGCGCGACCACGCCTTTTTCGCCCTCCACCAGAGCGTCGCGTCCTTTGCGGACGGCGCCGTGATTCTCCTGCATGCTGGCGTCGGCCGTATAGAACCGTTCGATGGCGCCGACATAATCCTCGCGCTCCACCGTCGCGATGAAGGCATTGAGCGTTTCCTGACTTGGCACGATCTTCCTCAACTCAAATAGCTTGCCGCCACGAAGGCAGCGGCGATGAGAAATCCCGCATCGCGGTTGGACCGGAACAATTTCAACGCCAGAGCCGGACGATCGGTTTTCACCGCTCGCGCCTGCCAGCCGAGATGCGCGGCGGCAGGTAGCAGCAATAGAGCAAACAGCCAATTCAATTTTGCGACAAAGCCGCCTAGCGCAAAACACAGGACTGCGGCGCCATAGAACAGCGCGATCCACAATGGCGCCTGCGCGCCGAACAGCCTCGCAGTGGATTTCACGCCGACCAGCGCATCGTCTTCGACGTCTTGCAGGGCGTAGATCGTGTCGTAGCCGAGCGTCCAGAAGAAGCAACCGGCATAGAGAAGGAGCGTGGCCTTGCCGAGCATGGCGGTTTGCGCCGCAAAACCGAGCAGGGTGCCCCAGTTGAACGTGAGGCCGAGCCAGGCTTGCGGCCACCACGTCACGCGTTTCATGAAGGGATAGATCGCGATCAGCACAAGGGACGCGGCGCCGAGAGCGATCGAGAATGCATTCAGCTGGAGCAGGATCGCCAGTCCGAGAAGACATTGGACGGCGAGAAAGATCGCAGCTTTCGTCACGCTGACGGCGCCCGAGGGGATCGGGCGTCCGCGCGTGCGCGCAACTTTCGCGTCGATGTCGCGATCCACGATGTCGTTGAACGTGCATCCCGCGCCGCGCATGACAAGCGATCCGAGCGCGAAGAGCGCAAGCAGTTCGATATCGCGGCGGCTGCCAAAACCGTGCCCGGTCTCGAAGGCCCCCAGCGTCAATCCGAACACGCAGGGCCAGAACAGCAGCCATGCCCCGATCGGCCGGTCGAGCCGCGCCAACCGGAGATAGGGCTGGATCGCAGTCGGTGCGCGATCCACCCAACTTCGCGGGATTGCATCTGCGGGAGTAGCTGAAGCGTGAGGATGATCTATCATGGTACCGCGAGCGGTTTGTGATCGGGAATTTGCCATGTCGGTCTGGCGAAAGCTATTTCGGGGACGGCCGCGGCTCGTTTCCTGTGCTCTTGCGCTGATCTTCAGTCAATTTGCCATTGTTGGATGCATGCCCAGCGAGCGCACTGAAGCGAACGCCGCTGCCGCGCCGATTCGTCAAGCGCTCAATGTCAAAAATGCCAAATGGAACGCCCCGTTGTGCGTCGGCTATTTCTCGCATGATGGATCCGTGGATTTTCCATCCGGTGTGCTTGATGATGTCTATGTGACCATCCCCGCCATCCGACCAAGGTCTACCTGCTTGAAAGGAATGGGCCCATTTGAGCATGTTGTCGTTGCTCATGCGCGGTTCATGACATGCGGAGTAGCCGAGTATGACCCGCGGACGAAAATACCAACCAAAGATTTCTGCGAATTTGAGCACCTGACTTGGGATTTTCCCCTGAAGATAAATTCGGCGGGCGAATTTGTTGCCGGCACGGGGAAGGTTATTGGGGTCCAATAGTCATATGTCCGCTGACCTCACCGAACCTGGAGGAAAGGTGCGCCTTTATGTCGAGGCCCCTCTCACCGAGGGTGCGCGTGTCGCGCCGCCGACGCCACAAGCCCACTATCTTCTTCATGTGATGCGTAGGAAAGCCGGTGATCGCGTCCAGCTCTTCAACGGCCGCGACGGCGAGTGGCGGGCGCAAGTCGCGGACGTTTCAAAGCGCAGCTGCGTTCTCACTTGCGAGGCACGGACTGCGCCCCAGAAACAGGTGCCCGATCTTTGGCTCGTCTTCGCGCCGATCAAGAAAACGCCGGCCGACTATGTCGTGCAGAAAGCAACCGAGCTTGGCGTCTCGCGGCTGCAGCCCGTGTTTACCCGCCGCACCATCGTGACCCGCGTGAACGGCGAACGCATGCTGGCCAACGCGATTGAAGCCGCCGAGCAGTCGGGCAGGGTGAGCGTTCCCGAAATCCGCGAACCGCGTGATCTTGAGAAGTTGCTGCGCGACTGGCCCACGGAACGGTTCATACTTTTTTGCGATGAAGCAGGAGATGCGCCGCCCATCGCCGATGCGCTCGCCGCCGCGCCGAAGGGGCCGTGGGCTATTCTTACGGGTCCCGAAGGAGGTTTCGATCCGGCCGAACGCGGCGTGATCCGCGCCCTTGCCTGCGTGACTCCCGTTTCGTTGGGTGAACGCATCTTACGGGCAGACACAGCGGCTCTAGCCGCGCTCGCGATCTGGCAGGCGGTCAAAGGCGATTGGCGCTAGACTTCCTCTTGTGCAGAGGGGGTCCGACTTTTGGACCCTTGTTGTGCACAGAACCGGTCTCTACATACGAGCATTGAACGGCTGGTTCAGAATTTACACGCGGCCGAACGGGAATTGCCCGAAAGGGCTGTCCGCACCGGAGGAGGCGTCGCATGTCCATACCGCAATCCGCGGGTGGCCCGATCGGGTCGCGCGACGATCTCGTCCGCTATCTGGAATCCGGCAACAAGCCGGCAGCCGATTGGCGCATCGGCACCGAACACGAGAAGTTCGTCTACAACCTGACGACCTATAAGCCGGTGCCCTATGAAGGCCCGGCCGGCATTCGCGCGCTGCTGGACGGCATGAAGCGCTTCGGCTGGGAGCCGGTGATGGAAGGCGACAACATCATCGGGCTGACGCAGAACGGCGCGTCGATCAGCCTGGAGCCCGGTGGACAGTTCGAGCTTTCCGGGGCCGCGCTGAAATCCGTTCACGAAACTTGCTCCGAAGTGAACACGCATCAGGAGCAGGTGCGCGAAATCGCAAATGAACTCGACATTGGCGTGCTGGGACTGGGCTACGCGCCCGCCTGGGGTCTTGCGGATGTGCCGCAGATGCCCAAGGGCCGCTACAACATCATGCGGCGCTACATGCCCAAGGTCGGCGGCTATGGTCTGGAAATGATGTTCCGCACTTGCACGGTGCAAGTGAATCTCGATTTTTCTTCCGAAGCCGACATGGTCAAGAAATTTCGCGTCGGCCTCGCGTTGCAGCCGGTGACGACCGCGATTTTCGCGAACTCGCCCTTCCGCGAAGGCAAGCCGAACGGGTTCCTCTCCTTCCGCAGCCATGTGTGGACCGACGTCGACAATCAGCGCTCTGGCATGCTGCCGTGGGTGTTCGAGAGCGGCATGGGTTTCGAGCGCTATGTCGAATACGCGCTCGATGTACCGATGTATTTCGTCTACCGCGAAGGGAAATATATCGACGTGGCGGGCAAGAGCTTCCGCGATTTCCTCGCCGGAAAAATTCCCGAGTTGAAGGGCATCACGCCCTCGATGTCCGATTGGGCCGATCATCTGACGACGATCTTTCCCGAAGTGCGCTTGAAGAAATTTCTGGAGATGCGCGGCGCCGACGCAGGCGCCTGGCGGCGCATCTGCGGCATGCCCGCGCTTTGGGTCGGCATCTATTACGACAGCGTCGCGCTGGATGCGGCTTGGGAACTGGTGAAGGACTGGACGGCGGAGGAACGCCAGGCCATGCGCGATGCGGTGCCCAGGCTCGCGTTCAAAACGCCGTTCCGCACTCGCACCGTGGGCGACGTCGCGCGCGAAATGCTTGAGATATCGGCGGCCGGTCTTCGCCGTCGCGCCGCGCCTGACTCTGTCGGCGGCACCGAAGAAGGCTTTCTGCAGCCGGTGCGGGACATGGTCGATCGCGGCTACACCCGCGCCGAAGAGCTTTTGGCAAACTACAAAAATCAGTGGAGAGGCGACATCACGCCTGTCTTCACCGAATACAATTTTATCTGAATGCCTAGCGTTGGCGTGCGAAAAGAATGAGAAGCGCGCCGATGACCGCGGTGCCGGAGCCGAAGTAGGCCCACTGGATCTGGTTGTCCATCACTGGATTGCTGGGCCAGATGAAGATGCCGGTGCCTTGGCCGATCCAATGCAGGCCGAGCACCAGCAGCAACACGCCGACGATCATCAGCACGATCTTCATAGGTATCTCTTTCGCTGCTTGAGAAGAGACCTAGCGACGCGAAACCATGATCAGAATGAGACCGAAGACCGCGATCCCGCCGCCGTAGTAGATCCACATTTTGTTGTCGACCATTGTAAACTGTCCAGGCTGCACAGGCGGCCAATGTATGTAGCCCGCACCTTGGAGAGCGAAGAACACGCCTGCGATAAGCGCGAGCGCGCCTACAATCATAAGAAGGCTTTTCATAGATTTCCCCCAACTGTTGTGGTGGAACCATAGCACAGTTCCGCGGAACCCGAGGGGCTGGACAACACCGGCTTTTGCGGCACTTTCGTTTGGTTACTTCGGCTGAGGCACGCGCTCGGCGCCCTGCCGAGCCAGCATCCAACCGGGATATTCCGGCGGCAGCGCGCTGACGGCATCGAGCTTGGCGACCTCTTCCGGCGAGAGCTTGAGCGCGGCCGCGGCAAGATTGTCTTCGAGCTGCTCGGCCGTTTTGGCGCCGATGATGACGGTGGTGACGAAGGGCTTGGCAAGAATCCAGGCCAGCGCCACGCGCGCAACGCTGACGCCGTGCGTGGCGCCGATCTCGCGCATCGCATCGATGCACTTCCAGGCGCGATCCTTGTCGACGGGCGGGAAATCGAATGCCGCGCGGCGCGCGCCTTCCGGTCCGTTGCTGCCGGGTCCGAATTTTCCCGAGAGCAAGCCGCCGGCCAACGGACTCCATACCATCAAGCCGATCTTCTGATCGTTCAGCAGCGGCACGATCTCGCGTTCGAGATCGCGGCCGGCGATGGAATAATAGGCCTGCAAGGTTTCGAAACGCGCCCAGCCGCGTTGGTCGCTGACGCCTTGCGCTTTCATGATCTTCCACGCCTGCCAGTTCGAGCAGCCGACGTAGCGAACCATGCCGCGGCTCACCAGATCTTCGAGTGCGCGCATTGTCTCCTCCACCGGTGTGATGGAGTCGGTGGCGTGAATCTGATAGAGATCGATGTGATCGGTCTGCAGGCGTTCGAGGCTGCGCGCGACGGCGTCCATGATGTGACCGCGGCTGGCGCCGATGTCGTTGGGGCCCTTGCCGACGCGGCCGTAACATTTGGTGGCGATGACGACATCCGAACGTTTGACGCCGATGTCCTTGAGCGCCTGGCCGGTCAGCTTCTCCGAATTGCCCATCGAATAGGCGTCAGCGGTGTCGATGAAGTTCACGCCGGCCTCCAGGCTGCGCGACACGATTTCCGTCGCGCCCTTCTGGTCGACTTCCCCTACGATCTTGAACATGCCCTGGCCGCCGAAAGTCATGGTGCCAAGGCAGATTTCCGAAACGAACAATCCGGTATTGCCGAGTTGATTGTATTTCATGGAGGCGCTCCTGGTTGGAATGGCGAGCCACAAGCGTAGAAGGCGCACGCAACGCTGACCAGTGTGAAGTCCGCCGAGGTGCGTCACGATTGCTTCATGCCCCCAATCGCATCATGGTAATTGCGAACGGCGGAGGAGCGAGGAATGTCTGCAACGATGATCGGATTGGCTGCGGCTTCCTGCACGACGGCCGCGTTTCTTCCGCAGGTCGTTCAGACCTGGAAGACGCGCTCCACCAAGGACATTTCGCTCGGAATGTTCTCGATCTTCTCGGCCGGAATATTTCTCTGGCTGGTTTACGGCCTGCTGATCGGCGACGTGCCGATTATCGCCGCCAACGGCATCACGCTGGTACTGACGCTGGTGATATTAGGCTTCAAGCTGCGGCACGGTTGAGCGCGGAACGCTAGGCCGGGATGACGACGAGTTCGGGCCACAGCGTCTTCCAGCGTTCGGCTTTCTCGTAGTAGAGGTTCGGTTTGAAATTCGGCATGCGGTTGGGCCGCACAATCAGATTAGCGACATCGCCCAGCGCATGCGGCGCGTAGATTTCGAAGCCCGATGAAACCGGGCGAACGCCCACCATCGCAACCTGCATGAGGAAGCGGTCGATCCCGTCGGTTGCCCGAGCGAGCGGTGGGTAGTGCGTGTCGAATTTCATTTCATACCAAAGATGGACGCGCGCCTGGTTGCGCAATTCGATGGACGCCCCCAGATCCGCGAACAGCGCGTTCGCCACGTGAATAGCGCGATCCTCTGCGTCCCAGGACTTGTCGCTGTCGAAATAGAAGAGATCGTAATCCTTGATTCCGAACAGCGGATCCCGACCGGTGCGGACGTTCCAGGCGGTCTGAAACAGGGCTCCCGAAACAAGCCAGCAATCCGGCAGACCCAGGCGAGACAGTCGTTCGAGGATGGCGCGGTTGACGGGATTGCGCCGGATGACGTCGAGAAATTCGGATTCTGTCATGCTGACAACGATGCATTCAGATTCCGGTGAATACCAAATCGAGGGCGGCGATGATGCGATCGCGTTCCGACCCCAGGTTTGCAGCAACGGTTCGCAAAAGACGAGCCGGGATTGGAGTGATTTCAACGGGATGGAGATAGAGAATTTGGTCGCCGATGCGGAACGCTGGGTTTAAGCGTCGATCGGGGTGCAGCTCACCTTCTACAACCAGCGGCGCGCACAGCTGGGACGATACGCCTGCAACAAAGCTCGATTGAATGACAACGACAAATGGTCGCTCGGCTCGTCCGCGTTTGCTGGGATTGGGAAAGACGTCGAATTGACGAATCATGGGGCACTACGCTTAGGGCCATACAAAGCTACGGGACTGTGTGCTAGTCGCTGACGCTTTCATCGCCCCATTCTTGAAATTCTTCACCAAATACGCCGGCCTTCTCGATAAGTCTGTTGTAGGACTCGATTGTCGCGCGATTCTCACGCCGCCAGCGGGCGTTGCGTTCTTCTTGCACAAGACCGCGCAAAGCATCTTCGAGTGTTCGCGAAAGATTTAGTTTCATTCTCTTGGCCTCATCGAGGATTTCGGTATCAAGCGATACGTTTACAGCCCGCTTGCGAGCTGGCGATCGCTTCCCGCCGATGTGGGGGACGAGGTCATTGCCCTTCGGGCGAAATGGTTTTGCCGGTTCAGCAACGTGTTTTTTCATGCGCATATTGTATGCGCATCAACTATGCGCATCAAGTAGGTTACAACCTGAATTTTTGCAAATTCACGCGATTACTCAGGCTGGACAGCACGGCCGCGACAAATTCGGATTGATTCATGAAGCCTGCCTCACAAGAGCTTCAGGACGCCGTCCAGGTATGGCTGCGCCCATCGCCGGAATGTTTTGTTCCGGCTCCACGGCGCGTGATTGCCTGGCCGGGTGAAAAACTCCCAGAATTTCATCCGGTCGTTGACGATGTAAAGCGGCAGGCGCTCGCCGAGCGCCGGGTCGGGCGGCGCGACCTCCCGATATGCGTCGACGAACACGCGGGCCAACGCAGCTTCGGTGTCGAGATAGCCGCATGCTTGCCGCACGATATCCAGCGCGCCGTCGCCGAAGCGCGCCTCGTGCAGATCGAACAGTCCGCTGACGCGCCAGCTTCCATCGTCTTTCATGACCGTCACATTGTTGAGCTTGTAGTCGCCATGCACACAGGTGTTCGGCCTTTCACCTGGCACGGCCAGCGCGCGCCGCGCCGTTTCGGCGACCCATGCCATGTCTTCCGCGGTGATGGCTCCGTGGCCCTTTGCATCCTGCATCAACGTTGCGGTTTCGTCGGCGACACGCCGGGTGTCGCCGGCCGGGTAGGCTTGTAATTCTATCGTTGTGTCAAAGTCGCCGGCGAACGGCCAGGTGAGCTTTTGCATCTCCGCCAGCATCCGGCCGAGCGCTGCCGCCACGCTTCGCCGATCCTCTACGGCGAGGGCTTTCACGATGCCGCGTTCGTCAAAACAGGCTCCTGGCATGCGCGGCATTACGATATAGGGCCAGCCGAAAATATCGCTCGCTTCATCGTGCAACATCGGCCAGGGGACCGGCGCCCTCGTGTGCTCATGCAGCTGTCGCGCGAAGAACACTTCCTTGGTGAACTGCCAGCGATCTTCGCGCCGCCACTGCGTATCGTCCGGCCCCTTGATCCAGTGCGGCGCACCGCGCAGCACGAATTCGCCTTCACTTGTGCTGACGAACACGTTCTGACCGAATAGCCCGCTTGTCACGGGTTCGGCCTTTGTAAATCGCCCAAGATTCATCCGCGACGCGACGGCTTCGAACTGCGCATCGCCGATAGCACCCAAGCGCTCCGAATAGATCTTCGGTTCGGACATTGCGCAACATTGCGCTCAGTCGCGCTGCGCCGCCAGTTCCACAGGCAACACAAAGCCGCCGTCCCGTCGGGTGATCGGGCGCACCCATTTCACGACCGACACCGGTAGCTTCGAATAGAGATGTGGAAACAGTGCGCCATCGCGCGACGGTTCGAATTTCAGCGCCTTGCCGAGATCGCCGGTCTTCACTGCCACGAGGACAAGATCGTCGGCTTCCGCGTAATACCGCTGCAGCGTGTTTTGCACCTGCTGCATTCCGGAGAAATGCAGAAAGCCGTCGGCGCGATCCTTGGGCGAACCGTCATAGACGCCGCGACGTTCCGCCGTTTCCCAATCGAGGCGGTGGCAGATCTTGAAGATGAGCAAGGATTACGCGGCCGTGCCGCCGATGGTGAGTCCGTCGATGCGCAAAGTCGGCTGGCCGACGCCGACCGGAATCGATTGGCCGTTCTTGCCGCAAGTGCCGACGCCGCTGTCGAGCTTCATGTCGTTGCCGATCATCTTCACGCGCGTCAGCGCGCTTGGGCCGTCGCCGATCAGCGTCGCGCCCTTGATGGCCGGACCGATCTTGCCGTTTTCGATCAGATAAGCCTCGGTGCAGGAGAAGACGAACTTGCCGCTGGTGATGTCCACCTGTCCGCCGCCGAAGTTCACCGCATAGACGCCCTTGTCGACGCTGGCGAGGATTTCTTCCGGCGTGTGTTTGCCCGCCAGCATATACGTGTTGGTCATGCGCGGCATGACGGAGTGCGCGAAGGATTGCCGCCGCCCATTGCCGGTAGGCGCCACGCCCATCAGCCGCGCGTTCTGGCGATCCTGCATGTAGCCTTTGAGGATTCCGTCTTCGATCAGCACCGTGCGTGTCGTGGGCGTGCCTTCATCGTCGATGGTGAGCGAGCCGCGGCGATCGCCCATGGTGCCGTCGTCGACGACGGTGACGCCGGGCGAGGCGACGCGTTCGCCGAGCAGTCCGGCAAAGGCGCTCGTCTTCTTGCGGTTGAAATCGCCTTCCAGGCCATGGCCGATGGCTTCGTGCAAAAGAACGCCGGGCCAACCAGGCCCCAGCACGACGTTCATTTCACCGGCCGGCGCCGGAACGGAATTCAGATTCACCAGCGCCTGGCGCAGCGCTTCGTCGACCGCGTCGTGCCAGTAAGAGGGATCCATATAGGTGGTGTAGGCCTCGCGTCCGCCGCCGCCGTAGCTGCCCGCTTCCTGTCGGCCGTTTTCTTCGACCACGACCGAGACGTTGACGCGCACCAGCGGGCGGATATCGCGATACGTCTCGCCGCCGGCACGGATGATCTCCACCTGCTGCCATTCGCCGGCGATGGAACAGGAGACCTGACGCACGCGGGCGTCCTTGCCGCGCGCATAGGCATTCATATCGGCCAGCAGTTTCACCTTGGCTTCGAAGTTGGCGCTGCCCAGCGGATCGATGTCGGTATAGAGCTTCGCATTGGTGCGGGCAGGGGAGAGCGAGAGTGCGCCGGAATGACCGCGTGTCACCGCGCGCACCGTTTCGCCGGCGCGCTTGATCGCGTCTTCGGAAAGTTCGGAGGCATGCGCGTAGCCGGTCGCTTCGCCGGAAACCGCGCGCAGGCCGAAGCCTTGGGTGGTATCGAACGTCGCGGCCTTCAGGCGGCCGTCGTCGAACGCAAACGTTTCGCTCTGGCGATATTCCAGGAACAACTCGCCGTCGTCCGCGCCTTTCAACGATTCGTCGACAAGGTTCTGGACGCGTCCGCGGTCGAGACCACCACCGAGATCGCCGCCAAGATCTTTGGGCGAGAAGAAGAGCTCGTTTGTCGCGGCCATGATCGAAGCCTCCAATGCACCGCGTGAAGATAAGCGCTGCGACAACAAATTCACATGGCCGCGCAAGCGCCTCTCGTATAGTCGCGTGGCATAAGGTCGCAATGACTTCATAGGGTTGCGGCGCGTACACCCACGTCAGAGTCTTTCGGGAAGCGGGGCCCGACGGGTGCCCCGCTGAACCTTTGCGAGGTCGCCGGATGTTCCTGAAGAAAATCGGTTTGGGCGTTGAGAGCGTGGCCGCATTTTTGGTCACGGCGGGAGCCGCTCTCGCCGCGCAGCCTCAGCCTTGGGAAATCAATCTGCAGCCGGCGGCGACGCCGGTGATGGAGCACATCGAGGATTTCCACAATCTGCTCGTCGCTCTCATCACCATCGTTTCGCTGTTCGTGCTTGCGCTGATCCTCTGGATTCTGGTGCGCTACAATCAGCGTGCCAATCCGGTCCCCAGCAAGACCCATCACAACACGCTGATCGAAGTCATTTGGACGGTCGTGCCGGTGATCATCCTCGTGGTGATCGCGATTCCGTCCTTCAAGCTGCTCTATTTCGAAGCGGATATGCCCAAGCCCGATCTCACTATCAAGGCGATCGGCCATCAGTGGAGCTGGTCATATCAATATCCCGGACAGGGCGATTTCGAAATCGCATCGAACGGATTGACCACCATCGACGCAGCGGCCGGCCGCGCCCCTGACGCTGCCGCGAAGGCCGGAGAGCCGCGCCTGCTCGGCGTCGACAATCCCATCTACGTGCCGGTGAATAAGGTCGTGCATGTCGAGACCACTGGTGCCGACGTCATTCACTCCTGGGCCGTGCCGGCCTTCGGCGTGAAGATGGATGCCGTTCCCGGCCGCATCAATCACACCTGGTTCAAGGTGACGAAAGAAGGCACCTACTACGGCCAGTGTTCCGAGCTTTGCGGCGCGGCGCACGCCTTCATGCCGATCGAGGTAAAGGTCGTCTCGCAAGCCGAATACGACACTTGGCTCGCGGCCAAGAAGAAAACCGCCAGCAACACCGGCGGCACGCGCACCGCCGCGCTCACGAAATAAGGACAAGCGTTATGGCCGACATCGCACACGCCCACGCCGAAGATCATCCGCACGGCTGGCGCCGCTACGTCTATTCGACGAACCACAAGGACATCGGCACGATGTACCTTGTCTTCGCCATCATCGCCGGTCTCATCGGCGGCTTCCTGTCGATGATGATGCGGGCCGAGTTGATGCATCCCGGCCTTCAGATCTTCAGCAATCCGCACACTTTCAACGTGTTCGTGACAGGCCACGGACTGATCATGGTGTTCTTCATGATCATGCCCGCGATGATCGGCGGCTTCGGCAACTGGCTGGTGCCGATGATGATCGGCGCGCCGGACATGGCCTTCCCGCGCATGAACAACATCTCGTTCTGGCTGTTGCCGTTCTCGTTCGGCCTGCTGATTCTCTCCATGTTCGTGGAAGGCGACAGCGGCGGCTACGGCGTCGGCGGCGGCTGGACGATCTACGCGCCGCTTTCGACGTACGGCTCGCCGGGACCTGCGATGGATCTGGCGATCTTCTCTCTGCATATCGCCGGCGCCTCCTCGATTATGGGGGCGATAAACTTCATCACAACCATCTTCAACATGCGCGCGCCCGGCATGACCCTGCACAAGATGCCGTTGTTTGTCTGGTCGATTCTGGTGACGGCGTTCCTGCTGCTTCTTTCGATGCCGGTTCTGGCCGGCGCCATCACCATGCTGCTGGCCGACCGTCATTTCGGCACGGCGTTCTTCGATCCGGCCGGCGGCGGCGATCCGATCCTCTACCAGCATCTTTTCTGGTTCTTCGGACATCCGGAAGTTTACATTCTAATCTTGCCGGGCTTCGGCATGATCAGCCATGTGATTTCGACGTTCTCCAAGAAGCCGGTGTTCGGTTACCTCGGCATGGCCTATGCGATGGTCTCTATCGGCTTCATCGGCTTTCTCGTCTGGGCGCACCACATGTACACGGTGGGTCTCACCGTCGACACCAAGGCCTACTTCGTCTTCGCGACGATGGTGATCGCGGTGCCCACCGGCATCAAGATCTTCTCGTGGATCGCCACGATGTGGGGCGGTTCGCTGGAGCTGAAGACGCCGATGCTGTGGGCGATCGGCTTCGTGTTCCTGTTCACCATCGGCGGCGTGACCGGTGTCGTGCTCGCCAATGCCGGCGTCGACGTGGTGTTGCAGGACACCTACTACGTGGTCGCGCACTTCCACTACGTGCTGTCGCTGGGTGCTGTGTTCGCGATCTTCTCGGGCTTCTATTTCTGGTTCCCGAAGTTCACCGGCTACACCTACAACGAATTCCTCGGCAAGCTGCACTTCTGGGTCACGTTCGTCGGTGTGAACACCGCGTTCTTCCCGCAACATTTTCTGGGCCTCGCCGGGATGCCGCGTCGCATTGCGGACTATCCGAACGCCTTCGCAGGCTGGAACTTTGTTTCCTCCATCGGTGCGTTCATCGCGGGATTTGGCGTCATCATCTTCCTGGTGATGCTGGCCGAAGCGTTCCTGCGCAAGCGCAAGGCAGGCGACAATCCGTGGGGCGTAGGCGCCACGACGCTGGAGTGGACGCTGCCTTCGCCGCCACCGTTCCACACCTTCAACGAACTGCCGCGGATCACATAAGCCCACCATGGCCGCGGTAGCGACATTCGACATTTCTCAACGCGCCGCGTCCGTCGGCGACTTCATCGCGTTGCTCAAGCCGCGAGTGATGTCGCTCGTCGTGTTCACCGGACTCGCCGGGATCGTTGTTGCGCCCGGCGAAGTGCACCCGATGATCGCGTTTACGGCGCTGCTGTGTATCGCGGTTGCCGCCGGCGCTTCCGGCGCGCTCAACATGGCCTACGACGCCGACATCGACGCTTTGATGTCGCGTACGGCCTCGCGCCCTATCCCGGTGGGCCGCATCGCGCGCCAAGAGGCGCTCTTTTTCGGCTGGGCGCTTTCGGGGGCGTCCGTCACGGTGATGGGATTGTTCGTGAACTTCGTGGCGGCCGCGCTGCTCGCCTTCACGATCTTTTTCTATGTCGGTGTCTACACGCTTTGGCTGAAGCGCCGCACGGCACAGAATATCGTGATCGGCGGGCTTTCGGGCGCGTTGCCGCCCGCCATCGGCTGGGCCGCGGTGACCGGCGATCTTTCGATTGCCCCGCTGCTTTTGGTGCTGATCACCTTTCTGTGGACGCCGCCGCACTTCTGGGCGCTGGCGCTGTTTCGCTCCGACGACTACGCACGCGCCGGCGTGCCCATGCTGCCGGTGGTGAGCGGCAAGACCTCCACGCGTCGGCAAATCTTCCTCTACTCGCTGCTGCTGGTTCCGGCCGGCATCGCGCCCGCCTTCGCCGGCATCGGTGGAGCGCTCTACGCGACGGTTGCCTGCGTCTTTGGCGCGCTGTTTCTCGTCGGCGCTGCCGCGGTTCTGCGCGAGACGGACGACGTACGCGAGCCTGCGGCGCGAAACCTCTTCAAGATCTCTCTTCTCTATCTCTTCGTTCTGTTCGCCACGCTGATCGCCGAACATCTGCTCGGCCTTCAACCGCTGGCCTCTTGGATATGAGGCGATGGATGGCGAGCAGGACCAAGGGGCACGCGAGAGGCGCAAGCGCAACATCGCCATCGCCTTGGTGCTCATCGGGTTTGTGGCGTTGTTTTTTGTGATGACGATCGTGAAGCTCAAGCTCCGCTTCGGCGGCTGAGCGCAACGGCAAAAGGGTCAAGGTCATGGCGCATAGCGAAGTGAAGCACGACTATCATCTCGTCGATCCGAGCCCATGGCCGATCGTCGGTTCCATCGCCGTCTTCACGATGCTGATCGGCGCCGTGTTTTGGATGAACAGAGACTACACCGGCTTCTTCGGTCTGCCGGTGAACGGCCAGCCCTGGATTTTCGCGGGCGGCCTCACGCTTCTGCTTTACACGATGGCGTCCTGGTGGCGCGACGTGGCCAGAGAATCCGTCGTGCGCGGCGACCACAAGCCGGTGGTGAAGCTGGGCCTGCGCTACGGCATGGTGCTCTTCATCGCTTCCGAAGTGATGTTCTTCCTCGGCTGGTTCTGGGCTTATTTCAACACGGCGTTGTTCCACAACGACGTATCCATCGCCACCTGGCCGCCGCAAGGCATCATCACGCTCGACCCCTGGCATTTCCCGCTGCTTAACACGCTGATCCTGCTCACCTCCGGCACGACGGTAACGTGGGCGCACCACGCCATCCAGCACGGCGATCGCAAGGGCGCGATCCAGGGCCTCGTGCTCACCGTGCTGCTCGGCCTCTCGTTCACCAGTATCCAGGCCTACGAATATGCGCACGCGCCGTTCACCTTCGGCTTCAACGGCGCGGCGCTGGCGCCGTTCACCGATCCCGCCCATATCGATCTTGCCCGCGGCGTCGGCAATTTCGGCGCCATCTACGGCTCGACCTTCTTCATGGCGACGGGCTTTCACGGCCTGCACGTCATCATCGGCACGATCTTCCTGACTGTGTGCCTGGGACGCGCGATTGCCGGACAGTTCACGCCGACCCGTCACTTCGGCTTCGAAGCGGCCGCCTGGTACTGGCACTTCGTCGACGTGGTGTGGCTGTTCCTGTTCTCCTGCATCTATGTCTGGGGTGCCGCGGCCGTGACAAGCTGAAGGCTCAAATCGAAAAGATGGCGCTGGTCGAACAGAATACGCTTCGCTGCGCCGTCCTCGGGCGCTGTCCCAGTTGCGGGCAGGGGCCGCTGTTCAACGGCTATCTCAACATCGCGCCGCGCTGCACGGCTTGCGGCCAGGATTTTTCCGCTTTCGACGTAGGCGACGGAGCGGCGGCGCTCGTCATTCTCGTCGTCGGAGCCATTGTCGCCGGGGCGGCATTGTGGGTGGAGTTTACCTTTCACCCGCCGTTCTGGGTTCACCTGATCTTGTGGGCGCCGCTCATCATCGTTCTGACCCTGACCTTCCTGCGGCTCATCAAAGCAGGGCTGTTGGTGCAGCAATACAAGCATCGCGCCGGTGAGGGGCGATTGGCCGAATAATATTCATGGCAATTGAATTCCGCCCGTTGCCCAGACTGACGATTGTGACCGTCATCGCTTTCGCGATTCTCATCACGCTGGGCGTGTGGCAGCTCGAGCGCTTGCAGTGGAAGCGCGCGCTGATTGCCGAAGCGAATGCCAATGTGTCGGCTCCTGCGCTTTCGCTCGATCAGGCGCTCGCGCTGGGGGCGGAGATGGTACAATATCATCGCGTCGCCGTTACTGGGCGCTTCGACAACGCCAAAGAAGCCTACATCTTCACGACCGGTGATCAGGGCGCGCCGGTCTATCACGTGGTGACGCCGCTGATCCTGGCGGACGGGCGTGCGCTGATGATCGATCGAGGCACCATCCCACTCACGCTACGCGATCCGAAATCACGCACCGCCGGATTGCCGCAAGGCGAACATCGCGTCATCGGCGTGTGGCGCACCCCCGATGCCGCGGGGATGTTCACGCCTCAGCCCGATACGACAAAGCACGTGTGGTATTCGCGCGACGTGAGGACAATCGCGAAAGCCGATTCCGTGGTGTTGGCGGCACCGGTGATCGTCGAGGCGGACGCGACCCCCAACCCCGGCGGTTGGCCGAGGGGCGGGCAGACCGTCATCCAATTCCGCAACGAGCATTTGCAGTACGCCATCACCTGGTTCGCGCTCGCGGCGGCGCTGCTGGGGGTTTATCTTGCCTATCACCGCTCGCACGGGCGGCTCAAATTCCGCTAGACTGAGTTTCAATCCTCCAACGCCGTAGCAATATCGATGCGTTACATCAGCACGCGCGGAAACTCGCCACCGCGATCCTTCGCCGAGATCCTGCTGTCCGGTCTCGCGCCGGATGGCGGCCTCTACATGCCTGAAACCTGGCCGCAGATTGCGGCCCAAGAGATCGCGGGGTTTGCCAACTCGCCTTACACCGCGGTCGCGCATGCGATCGTAAAACGGTTCGTCGGCGATTCGTTTTCCGAAAGCGAACTCAGGGCCGATATCGACGCGGCCTACAAGCTCTTCGATGCGCCCGGCGTGGTCCCTCTCCAGCAAATCGCACCGGACCAATGGCTGCTGGAGCTGTTTCACGGTCCCACGCTCGCCTTCAAAGACATCGCAATGCAGCTCATCGGCCGCTTGTCCGCCAGAGCGCTTGCCAAGCGCGGAGGCCGCGCGACAATCCTCGCCGCTACCTCCGGCGATACAGGCTCAGCGGCTATTGCCGCGTTCGGCGGACTGGCGAATGTCGAGGTCTTCGTTCTGCATCCCAAAGGGCGGGTGAGCGATGTGCAGCGCCGCCAGATGACGACGTCGCCCCACGCCAACGTTCACAACATTGCCGTCGAAGGGACGTTCGACGACGCCCAGGCCGTCGTGAAGGATTTGTTCGCAGAGATCGATTTCGTCGAACGCGCCGGTCTCGTCGCGGTGAATTCGATCAACTTCGCGCGCATCCTCGCGCAATCCGTCTACTACTTTGTCGCCGCCGCCAAGCTTGGTTTGCCGCCAACCTTCGTCGTTCCCACGGGAAATTTCGGCGATGTGTTTGCGGGCGAAGCGGCCATGCGGATGGGCTTGCAAATCGAGAAGCTGGTGGTCGCGACGAACGAAAACGACATCGTCGCCCGCGCGCTGCACACAGGCCTCTACTCGCGGGGCGAAGTCCGCCAAACGCTCAGTCCGTCCATGGATATCCAGGTCGCCAGCAATTTCGAGCGCGCTTTGTTCGAAGCCTCGGCGCGCAACAGCGCCTGGCTTGGCAATGCCATGGCGCAATTCGCCAAGACGCGCTCGCTGGTTCTTCCCCCTGTTGTTCTGTCGAATTTGCGCGCGCGTTACGAAGCGATACGCGTAAGCGATGAGGAAACGCTGCAAACCATTGCCGACTTCTACAAGTCGCAACGCGTGCTGATCGATCCTCACACCGCCGTCGCGCTGGCGGCCAGCCGCAAACGGGAACAGGGCGGGTGGACGGCCATTCTCTCCACCGCCCATCCCGCCAAATTCCCCGCTGCCGTGAGCAAGGCGGCGGGAATTTCGCCGCCCTTGCCGCCACGGCTCGCGGACCTCTATGAGAGGGCCGAGCGGGTGAGCGTTTTGCCGGTCGACAAGGCTTCGATCCGGCGCTTCATCGAGGATAGATTAGGTTAGATGCAGGTCGAAATCGCAAGACTTTCCAACGGGTTGACGGTTATCAGCGACCCCATGCCCCAGCTGGAGACGGCAGCCTTGGGAGTCTGGGTCAATTGCGGCGCCCGCAATGAGACCAAGCCCGTGATGGGCGTCTCGCACATGCTGGAACACATGGCGTTCAAAGGCACTGACAGCCGCAGCGCGCGCGATATCGCCGAAGAGATCGAAGCGGTTGGCGCTTATCTGAATGCCTACACCAGCCGAGAACAGACGGCCTTCCATGTGCGCACGTTGAAGAACGACGTGCCGCTCGGCATCGACATTCTCGGCGATATCCTCACCCATCCTACTTTCGAACAGGGCGAACTCGAGCGCGAGCGCCAAGTCGTGCTGCAGGAAATCGGCCAGGCGCGCGACACGCCGGACGACATCGTGTTCGATCATCTGCAGTCAGTCGTCTATCCCGAGCAGCCGATGGGGTGGCCGATCCTCGGCGTCGAAGAAACGGTGTCGCGGTTCTCGCGCGAAGATCTCAGGACATACATGGGCGCGAACTATCGCGCGGGTTCGATGATTCTGGTGGCGTCCGGTGCGGTGAAGCATGGCGACGTGGTGAAACTCGCCGAGGCCAAGTTCGCAAGTCTGACGAGCGGCAAAGCCAACACGCCAAATCCGGCGCGCTATCACGGTGGGGACATGCGCCGCAGCGACGAATTGGAACAAGTGCATCTCACCTGCGCGTTTCCCGGTGTCGCCAGCAACGATCCCGATTTCTATACGGCGCAGGTTTATGTGACGGCTCTCGGCGGCGGAATGTCGTCGCGCCTCTTTCAGGAAGCGCGCGAGAAGCGCGGTCTTTGCTATTCCATTTACGCCTTCTCCCAATCGCTGGCCGACAGCGGCTTCATCGGCATTTACACCGGCACGGGCGAGAAGGAAGCAGCCGAAGTGACCGCCGTGATCGCCGGCGAAATGGCCGGCATGGCGAGCGGCGCCAGCGACAAGGAAATCGCGCGCGCCAAGGCCCAGATGAAATCGGGACTGCTCATGGGGCTTGAACGTCCGGCGACACGCGCCGAGCAGATTGCGGCGCAGATGTTCACCTTCGACCGCGTGCTTTCGGTCGAAGAGCTTCTGGAAAAGCTTGACGCTGTCGATACCACTAGTGTGCGCAAATTCGGCGAGCGCCTGATGAAGACGCAGCAGCCTTCGTTGGCGGCCATCGGCCCGCTTTCGCATGTCGAAAGCTATGAGCGGTTTGCTAACCGATTTGGCCAAGGCTCAGGAACGGGCTCCGCCCGTAGTGCTGCCGAATGAACACTGGCCCCATGGCCTTCATGCGCGGCCTTACATTCCCCGGCGGTCAGCAGCCGGTGATCAAGGGTGACGGCGTCTATTTGCGCTATCCGCGTGTGATTGACTACGCCGCCTGGTCGCGGTTGCGCGGCGAAAGCAAGGCGTTCCTGTCGCCTTGGGAGCCTTCCTGGGCCACTGATGAGTTGACGAAGGGCGCGTTCCGCCGCCGCCTCAAGCGCTATCAGCGCGAGGCCCGGCTCGATTCCGCCTATGCTTTCTTCGTATTTCGCAGCGAAGACGATGCACTTCTGGGCGGCTGCACATTGTCCAATGTCCGCCGCGGCGTGACCCAATGCTGCGCGCTCGGTTACTGGATCGGCGAGAAGTTCGCGCGTCAGGGTTACATGCATGACGCGGTCAAGGCGCTCATTCCGTTCATCTTCAAGACGCTCGGATTGCACCGCATTGAAGCGGCCTGTTTGCCGTCTAACGAACCCTCGAAGAATCTCCTGAGCAAAGCCGGGTTCCGCCAGGAAGGTCTGGCGCGCCGCTACCTGCAGATCGCCGGGGACTGGCAGGACCACGTGCTATTCGCTTTGCTCGAAGACGAAGCGCAGCTAGGTTAGCCGGCCTTTCAAATCAGATCGTCGTTCGTTTGAAAAAAAGCTTCATCTCCAAGCTGTTGCTTCTCGCCGCGCTGGCAAGCCTCGCGGGCGTTTTCGGCTTGGAAGCCATGGCCGCGCCCTATATGGCGCCGACGGCGGCGGCCGACAGAAACACCGTGCGCTTCCCAGGCGTTGACGCCGTCATCGATCTGAAAAGGACTTTGTTGCCCTACAAGGCGCCTTCCGGACCGGAAGCCGACGGGTCGGCCTGGTTCATGATGACGGCGGTGAACGATTCCGTGCGGCCGGCATCGCGCATCCTGATTGCCGATCAGCCGCCGAGTTCGGGGCTGCACTTCTTCCCGCGGCGCGCCAGGCCCACTATCCGCCAAGTCGCAAGTTCGGAAGCGGGCGTGGCGGTGGAAAGCGCGCGCGCTTACGGACGTCACGTCTATCGCGTCATCATTCCGCCGGCGACGTCGGTGGCGATCGCCATTCGCCTTGCCAATGCCGACGAGCGGCCTTCGGTTCTGGCGTGGACGGAATCCGCTCTGGTCGAACACAACCGTCAGCTCGCTATTTTTGTCGCCGCGGTCGCCGGACTTCTCTTCGCCGCTTTCGCCATCACCGCCGGCCTCGCGATCATGACGGGGCACTCAGCCCCGCGTTGGGGCGCAGGTGTGCTGGGCGCGGCGTTCCTCGCACATCTCTCTTCCACCGGCATCTTCGACGACGCTGTAACGGCGGTGGGCGGGCCTTATGGTTTGACGGCCATGCTGGCGGGATTGGCGCTCGCCGCCGGATTCCGTTTGACCGATACGGTGGTGCCTATCGAATCCATCTGGCCGCGCGGACGGCGCTGGGTACGCTGGATCACGCTCGCGATCGTGACGGTGTCTCTGCTCGCGTTCCTCGGCGTTCCGGGCGCGACACTGGTTGTCGATACCGGTGTCGTGATCGGTGCCGCTGCGCTCGCCGGTTTCATTGTCGACACTGGGCGCAGAGGAAGACAGGCCGCGCGCGTCATCGCGCCCGGCGCGGTCGTCTTCGCGCTCGTGGCGGCCGCCGCAGCGCTGGCGGCATTTGGCGCCTTTCAAGACAATCCGATGGCGCCCGCCATCGTCGGGGGATTTGCCGCCGCTGGCGCGGTGCTGCTCGCCCTTTCCATCGCGGCAGGAGAGGGCATCACCATCGTGCCTGCTCTGCGTGTGGCGCAGATTGCAATGCCGCCGCTGTCCGCAACACCGCAGAGCGAGGCGAAGACGGCGAAGAACGAACAAACCGCCCAGATGCTCGAAATTCCCGCCGCGTTGCAGGCGATCGGCGCGTCGCATCAAGGGGTGTTTGAACTCGATTTCCGCCGCGATGTCGTGAAGCTTTCTTCCGAGGCCGCGGTCTTGATCGGCTTCACCGACGGCGCGCAGGAAATTGCGCATATCTCCTGGATCGCGCGCGTGCATCAAGACGATCGCGACGTCTACAAAGCGGCGCTGCTGGACTATCGCGGCCATCCGGGGCTCGCCTTCCGCATCGAATTCCGCGTGCGCAGCGAAAGCGGACGCTATCCCTGGTTCGAATTGCGCGCGACGATGATGGGCGAGGGCACACAGGCCGCGCGCTGTCTTGGTCTCATGGCCGATGTGACGACGCGCAAGGAGAGCGAGGCCGCCGTCGTCGACCGCACACTGAAGGATCCATTGACCGGCCTCGGCAACCGCGTCGCGCTGATGGAAGAGCTGGAGCTGCTGGGCGATGGCTTGAAGCACGCCACATTCGCGCTGCTGGATATCGATCGCTTCAAATCCATTCACGCCAGTCTCGGCGACGACGGCGGCGACGACGTGCTGACGGGTGTTGCGGAACGGATCGGCAAACGGTTCGGAAGCGTAGCTCATATCTTCCGCGTTGGAGGCGATGCCTTCGCGCTTTTGTTCGCGCAGGGCGAGGGAAGTCCGTCCGCCGCCGGCACGGAATTGGTGGAAGTCTGCACCGCGCCGTTTTTGCGCGACGGGCGCAACATCTTCGTGGCGGCGAGCGTCGGGGTGACTCTCGGAGCGGACGCTCGCGATCCTCTGGATTTGCTCAAGAACGCCGAACTGGCGCTGATCCAATCCAAGAAAGAAGGCGGCGCGCGCGCGTCACTCTATTCCAGGAGCATGGATGCGACGCCGCCGGTAGACTCCGTGGCCTTGGAATCGGAGTTGCGTCACGCCTTCGAGAGCGGACAGCTCAGCCTCTATTATCAGCCGATCATCCGCTTGACCGACACGACCGTCGGCGGCTTCGAAGCTTTGCTGCGCTGGCGCCATCCCACCAAGGGAATCATCGAGCCAACCGAATTCATCGCCCACTGCGAGGAGACCGGCCTCATCGTCGTGTTGGGCCAATTCGCGCTCGAAACCGCGTTGCGCGATGTCGCGAACTGGCAGCGCTACTTCCCGCTCGATCCGCCGCTGTTCGTCAACGTCAACCTTTCGCGCCGCCAGTTGCGCGACGACGAATTCTGCACGCGGCTTGAGAAACTCGTTGCGGCCAGCGCCATTCCACCCGCCTCCTTGAAGCTGGAATTGACCGAAAGCGCGGTCAGCGGCGACGACGATGTCCGCCGCATCCTCACGCGGATCCGCGGCCTCGGCGTGGGCCTGGCCATTGACGATTTCGGCACGGGACTTTCCACGCTCAGCCAGCTCAGGGAATTGCCTTTCGATACCGTCAAGATCGACAAGAGTTTCCTTGCCCGCCGCGATGCTCCTGGCGGAGATGCGGATGGCGACGCCATTCTCAATTCGATCGTTTCGCTCACCCGCGAATTGAAGCGGACGGTTGTCGTCGAAGGCGTGGAGCGCGAAGCCGATGCCAACTGGTTGCGCGATCTGGGCTGCGAATACGCGCAAGGGTATTTTTTCGCAGCCGCGCTGCCTCCCGACGAAGTTCTGAAATTCATGGCCAGGCACCACGATATTGCCGCGGTGGTAAAGCCGGACGAAAGAGTGTCAGGCGCGTCCGGCGTTGGCGGTTAGGCCGGAGATGTCGATTCCGAGCTTGCGCAAGGCGCCGGCCCATTTGCTGTCCGCGGCGGCGTCGAACAAGATCGCATTGTCCGCGTCGCAATGAACCCAGCCGTTGACGCGGATTTCGTCCTCGATCTGGCCCGGTCCCCAGCCGGCATAGCCCAACGCGAAGATCGCTTTGTCGGGCCCGTTGCCTTCGGCCATGGCGCGCAGGATATCGAGCGTCGCCGTCAGCGAGACGTCTTCGGAGACCGGAAGGGTGGCTTCGGACCCTTCATATTCGCTGGTGTGAAGCACGAAGCCCCGGCCGGTTTCCACCGGTCCGCCGAACAGCACGGGAAAATCAGGGGCGTTGGTCTGGACCTGCAATTCGAGGCGTCGCAGCAGCTCATGGAAATTCAATCCATCGATCGGCTTGTTGATGATGAGGCCCATGGCGCCCTCGTTGGAGTGGGCGCACATGAAGACGACGCTCTTCTCAAAACGCGGATCGGTCATGCCTGGAAGTGCGATCAGCAGTTTCCCTTCCAGGAAGTTCTCGCCCTCGATGGTGCGGGGATGCTCTTTTGAGCCCATAGGCATAGGCTATCACCTCGATCCGCTTTCGCCAGTGAAACATGTGCAAAGCGGGAGCCGCTAGCTGTCCCTTTCGGGTCGCCCTTTCAGGTATTGGCGCGCTGCGCTAAAAGCCCCGAGCGATTTTTCCGTTAGCCCCATTCGAGGAGAGAGAAAAATGACTATCAAGGTAGGCGACAAGGTTCCGTCCGGCACGCTTATGCAGATGAAGGGCGGCACGCCGCAGCCGGTGAAAACCGACGACTTCTTTGCCGGCAAGAAAGTCGTGCTGTTCGCGCTTCCCGGCGCGTTCACGCCCACCTGTTCCGCCAAGCACCTTCCCGGCTTCATTCAGAATGCCGACGCGATCAAGCACAAGGGTGTCGATGCGATCGCCTGCCTTTCGGTCAATGACGCATTCGTGATGGGCGCTTGGGGCGATCAACAGGGAACGGGCGACAAGGTCGCAATGCTGGCCGACG
Source organism: Pseudomonadota bacterium (assembly GCA_016201105.1). Lineage (GTDB taxonomy): Bacteria > Pseudomonadota > Alphaproteobacteria > Micropepsales > Micropepsaceae > Rhizomicrobium. The sequence continues at coordinate 60,349 of JACQDN010000015.1, read as the reverse complement.
GCAACGGCGATTTCACCAAGCAGCTCGGCCTGGAAATGGACGCGTCGCGCTTCGGCATGGGCAAGCGCAGCCAGCGTTTTTCCATGGTCGTTGACAACGGCGTGGTGAAACAGCTCAACGTCGAAGAGCCGGGCGCCTTCGCGGTCTCCAGCGCCGAACATGTCCTGAAGCAACTCTAAGAATCCACCCTCCCTGTGGGAGGGTCGAAATTTGCGAAGCAAATTTCGGGGAGGATCAGGAAGAAGAATCTCCTTCCACATCCTCCCCGAAATTCCTCACTCACTCCGTTCGTTCGGAATTTCGACCCTCCCACGGGGAGGGTCGTCTCACCGGTTAATCGCCGCGCGGGCCAGAGCGTCCGCGCGGTTGTTCTCCGCGTGATCGGAATGGCCGCGCACCCAGCGCCATGACACGTTGTGGCGTTCCATCGCTGCTTCCAGCTGCCGCCAGAGCTCGTCGTTTTTCACCGGCTTCTTGTCGGAGGTTTTCCAGCCGTTTGCTTTCCAGCGCTTCATCCATTGCGTCGCGCCGTCCATCAGATAGCGCGAGTCGGTATGGATCACGACGCTTGACGGCTTCTTGATCGATTGCAGCGCGCGGATGGCGGCGGTGATTTCCATGCGGTTGTTGGTGGTGTGCGCTTCGCCGCCCGAGATTTCCTTTTCATGCGCGCCGGACCGCAGGATGGCACCCCAGCCGCCGGGACCGGGATTGCCCGAACAGGCGCCATCGGTGAACACCTCGATGCGAGTTTCGCTCAAAGCCCGTACTCCGCCGGCGATTTGATCTGCATGTGAAAGCGCAACTTCTTGGCGAACTCGCGGGGATCTTTGGGACGCACCAGCGCCATGGGGTCGGGATTGAGCCAGTCATGGAGGCGCGTCAAGAGAAAGCGCAAGGCGGCGCCGCGCGCCAGCAGTGGGAGCGCCGCAATCTCATCGGCGCCGAGCGCGCGATGCTGCCTGTAAGACGACACCAGCGCTCTGCTCTTGGTGATGTTGTAGGCGCCGTCGGGTTCGAAACACCAGGCGTTCAGCATGATGGCGAGGTCGTAGGCATAAGCGTCGTTGCAGGCGAAATAGAAATCGATCAGGCCCGAGATCTTGCCGCTCATGAAAAGAACGTTGTCGGGAAACAAATCGGCATGGATGACGCCGGCTGGCAGCCCGTGCGGCCAGTCGCGTTCGATTTGCGCAAGACTGGTGGAAATCGCGTTGGCGAGGCCCTTGGACACGCTGTCGGCTTTGGCCAGCGTCGTGTCGGCAAGCTTGCGCCAGCCTTGCAGGCTCAGCGCGTTAGGTCGCTGCAGGGCAAAACCGCTGCCCGCCTCATGCAGCTTGGCCAGCGCGCTTCCGGCTTCGGCGCATTGTGCAACTTCGGGCCGCCGCAGCGAGACGCCGTCGAGATAGGTGAGGATCGCCGCCGGTCTTCCGTTCAGCATCGCCCATTGCCGTCCGTTTTTGTTGCGCACGGGCTGCGGGCATGACACGCCGTGCTGCGCCAGGTGTTCCATCAACCCCAGAAAGAAGGGCAGGTCGCCCGCGCTCACCCGCTTTTCGTAGAGCGTGACGACGAACGACCCGCGATCGGTCTGCAGAAAGAAGTTCGAGTTCTCGACGCCCTCGGCGATGCCCTTGAAGCTCTTGGGCGTGCCGACGTCGTAGGCCTTCAGGCACTCTTCGAGATCTTCGAACGAAACGTCGGTGTAAACGGCCATGGGCGTTACGAAGCAAGAGCCCGCGGAACGTTGAACGCAACATCTTCTCGCGTGACAGTGATTTCCCTCACTTCAAGCGCAAAGCGCTCGCGAAAGGCGGCGATGACCTCTTCCATGAGGACTTCCGGTGCGGAGGCGCCGGCAGAAAGCCCGACTGCCTTGGCACCTGCGAACTTGGTCCAGTCGATATCGCAGGCCCGCTGAATGAGCGCCGCGTCCCTGGCGCCGGCGCGTTTGGCGACTTCCACCAGACGCATGGAATTGGACGAGTTCGGCGCCCCGATCACCAGCACCATATCGGTGCCCGGCGCGATGGCTTTCATCGCGTCCTGGCGGTTGGTCGTCGCATAACAGATGTCTTCCTTGTGCGGCATGCGCACCGAGGGAAAGCGGCGGCGCAGGGCGGCGACGATGTCCGCGGTGTCGTCGACCGAAAGCGTCGTCTGGGTGATGTAGGCGACGCGGGAAGGATCGCTCGGCATGAAGCGTTCGGCGTCTGCGACGGTCTCCACCAGCGTGATGGCGCCGTCCGGAAGCTGGCCCATCGTGCCTTCCACCTCGGGATGCCCGGCATGGCCGATCAGCACGATCTCATTTCCAGCTTTGTAATGCCGCTCGGCCTCGACATGGACTTTGGAGACGAGCGGGCAGGTGGCATCGAGATAGAAAAGATTGCGCCGGGTCGCATCCGCGGGAACGGACTTCGGTACACCATGCGCCGAAAAGATCACCCGCGCGTCGGAAGGGGCCTCGGACAGTTCGTCGATGAACACTGCGCCCATCTTTTCCAGCCGTTCCACCACGAAGCGGTTATGGACGATCTCGTGGCGCACATAGATCGGGGGGCCGTACTTCTGGATGGCGAGTTCGACGATTCGGATGGCCCGATCCACCCCGGCACAGAAGCCGCGGGGCGCCGCAAGCAGCAGCGTCAGCCGCGGCTTTTCGCGCGAAGTTCCTGCGCTTCCCATTAACAACTCGCTTGGCTACATTCCGGCGCCTTTTCGACGCCCGCCGAGAAGACGGTCGTGCGCCCCAGAAAGTCAAGCGGAGCAGCCCAAGTCCGCCCCTGTCACCACAGTTCAGGCGCTGTTTTGGGCTGCTGCAATTGAAACGAAGGGCAATTCGCCGCTCTCATTCGGCCCATCAACAGGTCACAAATCGATGCGTTCTTCAGTTCTGCCCGTCGCTCTTCTGCTTGTATCGGCCTTCGCGCTTTCCTCCTGCGGCGGCGACCGGCCCGAAAACTGCCCCGATACGTCGATGCTGGCCTCGGCCTCCATTGTTTCCATCATGCGGGACGGCACGGCGCCCGATCCCGCCAATGAGCTTTACACCGTGCAGCTTGGCAAGGTGACGTCGACCTGCCGTTTGAGTGAGGAGGACCGCACCTCCGAGGAAGACGTCGAAATCAAGTTCCGCGCCACCCGTTCGAGCAGCGGCGAGGCTGCGACTTACACCGTGCCGTTCTTCGTGGCCGTGGCCCAGGCCGGCAAGGTCGTCTCCAAGAAGCCCTACATGGTGCAAGTCTCCTTCCAGGCCGGCGAGACCGTCACCAAAGTTGACCAGGACATCGATTCCGTCGTGATCAACGTCGATCGCGACAAGCACGCGATCGACTATCAGGTTCTCGTCGGCCTGCAGCTCACCAAAGAGCAGCTCGAATACAATCAGGCGCACGGGCGCTACGCGCAATGACTTCGCTGGCCGTGGAGCTGACGGCGGTCGCGCAAGCGGCGTTCGCCGCCGAAGGGCTGTCGCCCGAGCTCGGCGTGGTGCAGATTTCGGACCGGCCGGATCTTGCGCAATTCCAGTGCAATGGTGCGTTGCCCGCGGCCAAGCAGGCCAAGGCCAATCCGCGCGCGATCGCCGAGAAGATCGCGGCCCGGCTGAAAACCAATCCGCTCTTCGCCAAGGTTGAGATCGCGGGCCCCGGGTTCATCAATCTCGACGTGACCGACGCAGCGCTGGAAAGTCGCGTGGGCGCGGCGGCGAAGGATACGCGCCTTGGCGCGCCGCAAGCCGGTACAGGCAAGGCGGCCGTCATCGATTTCGGCGGCGCGAACGTCGCCAAGCCCATGCATGTGGGGCATCTGCGCTCCTCGGTGATCGGCGACAGCCTGCAGCGTCTCTTCCGCGCCAATGGATGGAATGTCGTCAGCGACGTGCATCTGGGCGACTGGGGCCTTCAGATGGGCCAGCTGATCTCCGAGATCGGACATCGCGGCCTCGCGCCCATCTATTTCGATCCGAATTTCACCGGGCCGTATCCGGGCGAAAGCCCGGTCACGATGGACGATCTTGAGGAGATTTATCCCGCGGCGTCGGCCGCGTGCAAAGCCGATCCCGCGCGGCTGGAGGAGGCCCGCAAGGCAACGGCTGAGCTGCAGGCCGGACGTCACGGCTACCGCGCCTTGTGGCAGCACTTTTTCGCGGTGTCGCGGATCGGTCTTGAACGCGAATGGGGAAGCCTCGGCATCCATTTCGATTTGTGGAAAGGCGAAGCCAGCGTCGAGCCGCTGATGGCGCCGATGATCGAGGATCTCAACGCGCGCCACGTTGCGGAAGAGAGTGAGGGCGCGCTGGTAATTCGCGTGGCCCGGAACGGCGACAAGAAGGAAATGCCCCCGCTGATCCTCGTGAAATCGGACGGCGCGGTGCTCTACGGCAGCACCGACCTTGCGACGATCGTCGATCGCGTGCGCTCGCAGAATCCCGATCTCATTCTGTATGTGGTCGACCAACGCCAGCATCAGCACTTCGAACAGGTCTTCCGCGCCGCGCGCAAAGCCGGGCTGAACGGCAAAGCCGAACTCGAGCACGCCGGCTTCGGCACCATGAACGGGCCGGATGGCAAACCGTTCAAGACCCGCGAAGGCGGGGTGATGAAGCTTTACGACCTCATCGCGATGGTGACGGAGGAGGCGGATAAGCGCCTCACGGAGGCCGGTCTCGGCGCGGACTATTCCGCCGAGGAACGTGCCTCGATCGCCAAGATGGTCGGTATCGCCACGCTCAAATTCGCCGATCTCTCCAACTACCGGCTGACGGACTACATTTTCGACCTTGCGCGCTTCTCCAAGTTCGAGGGCAAGACGGGGCCGTACCTGCAATACGCCGCCGTGCGTATCCAATCGATTCTGCGCAAAGCGGCGGAGGAGGGACACAAGACCGGCGCGCCGGTGGTTCGTTCCGCCGAGGAGAGGAAGCTCGCCCTACAGTTGCTGTCGCTGCCCGACGTGATGACAACGGCCGAGGAGCGCCGCGCGCCGAATATGCTCTGCGACTACGCGTTCACGCTGGCGCAGGAGTTCAGCCGCTTTTATTCCGAGCATCACATTCTTTCCGAAGCCGATACGGCGTTGCGCGCGGCCCGGCTCGGGCTTTGCGAACTCACATTGAAGACACTCTCCAAGGTGCTGGATCTGCTGGGAATCGAGGTTCCCGCAAGGATGTGATATGCGTAGACCCTCCCCTTGAGGGAGGGTCGAAATTTGCGGAACGCAAATTTCGGGGAGGGGTCATGCCGCGACGGAGAAAATTTCGTTCCGAATGCAGCGTCGTCGGGGAGATGTCACGGCATAACCCCTCCCCGAAAAATCCGCTCGCTTCGCTCGCAAATTTTTCGACCCTCCCTCAAGGGGAGGGTAGAACGACCCGCAAACGTTACACGCTTGATGAGCTGTTGGCGCAGTGCGATGCCGTTGCACCGAGTCAAGAGGATTACGCCTGGGCAGCTGGCGATCCCGTTGGTCGCGAACTTATTTGATGCAAGTTCCAGCTCGATTCTCAAGCTTCCGTTCGAATAGAATGTGAGCAAATCCGCTTCTTTTGGTCACTTTCGTTGACTCCCCCCCCTTGCCCCTTATGATGCCTATCAACGTTCTCGTCCGCCGTGAGGCGCATGTGGACGGCGATCACATGATCCCTCGCGGGAGATACCGGTGAAGACCCGGAGCCGAAGGAGCAACCGCCCCGGAAACTCTCAGGCAAAAGGACCGCGAAGGAGATGACATTCTGGAAAGCGGGACGGCGCAGTTGGCCGTACCCACCGAAGGGGTAACCCGGCCGACACCAAATTGGAGGCGGCGGCACGGGGAAATCTCTCAGGTCCGATGACAGAGGGGCGCGGATTCGCGTGTTGCGAACCTGCGCGTTTCAACCTCTTGGCCGGACCGACATGACAGACACCGCGAACGAAAATCTGCAGCGCACGCCGCTCTACGCGCTCCATCTGGAGCTGGGCGGCAAGATGGTGCCGTTCGCCGGTTACGAGATGCCGGTGCAGTACCCGACCGGAATCCTGAAAGAACATCTGCATGCTCGCGAGAAGGCCGGACTGTTCGACGTCTCGCACATGGGCCAGGCGTTCCTCGCGGGCGACAATCCTGGCAAGGCCTTGGAGCGCGTGACGCCCGCCGACGTGCAGAGCCTCAAGGACGGCATGCAGCGCTACGGGCTGCTGCTGAACGATTCCGGCACCATCAAGGACGATTTCATGTTCTCGCGCCTCGCCGGCGAGCGCGACATGTATCTGGTCGTCAACGCGGGAACGAAGGACGGCGACTACAAATACATCGCCGACAGGCTGAAGGGCGCCGCGACGGTGACCACGCGGTTCGACCGCGCGCTGCTCGCCCTGCAAGGTCCCATGGCGGGCAAGGTGCTGGACCGAGTTTCACCCGGCATCGACAAGCTCACTTTCATGAAGGTGGTGCGCGCGACCGTCGCCAACGCTCCTGCCATCGTCAGCCGTTCCGGTTACACAGGCGAAGACGGCTTTGAAATTTCCATCGAAGGCAAAGACGCGGAGCGTGTGGCGCGCGCGCTGCTGAAGGAGCCGGAAGTTGCCCCCATAGGTTTGGGCGCGCGCGACTCGCTGCGCCTGGAAGCCGGGCTCTGTCTCTACGGCCACGACATCGACGAGACGACCGATCCGGTGGAAGCGAGCCTTGTTTGGTCCATCGGCAAGCGCCGCAAAATGGATAAGGATTTTCCGGCCGCCGAGAAGATTATGGACGCGGTCTTCACCGGCACGAAGCGCAAGCGCATCGGCATTCTGCCCGTCGGCAAAGCGCCCGCGCGCGAAGGCACCGAGATCGCCGACAAAAACGGCCGCGTCATCGGTAAGATCACCAGCGGCGGCTTCGGGCCGAGCCTGAACGGGCCCATGGCCATGGGTTACGTCGAAACCGCGTTCGCCAATGACGGAACGGAAATCGATCTGATGGTGCGCGGCAAAGCGCTGCCGGCGCGGGTGGCGCCGATGCCGTTCGTTCCGCACCGCTACAGGCGCCCCGTTTGAAGTGATTTGGCTGAATTCAACCATGTGGGGTTTTTCATGAGCGAAGTCCGTTTCACCGACCAGCACGAATGGGTGCGCATCGACGGCGATACCGCGACGATTGGCATCACCAAATATGCTGCTGAACAATTGGGCGACGTCGTCTATGTCGAATTGCCCGAAGCGGGGCGCAAAGTCGGCCAGGGCGGTGAAGCCGCCGTCGTCGAAAGCGTGAAGGCGGCGAGCGAAGTCTACGCCCCCATCGGCGGCGAAGTGACGGCGGCGAACCCCGCACTCGGCGAAGACCCCGCCAAGGTCAATGCCGATCCCGAAGGCGAGGGCTGGTTCTTCAAGCTCAAGATCGCCAATGCCGGCGAGGTCGCCAAGCTGATGACCAAGGCGCAATACGACGCGTTCGTGAAGGGTCTCTAAGCCATGCGTTATCTCCCCCTGACAAAAGACGATCGCGCCGCAATGCTGAACAAGATCGGCGCGCGCGATATCGATGCCCTGTTCCGCGATGTGCCCAAGGCGGCGATTGTGGGACGCAGCGCGTTCGACCTGCCCGACACCCAAGGCGAACTCGAAGTCGAACGCGCCCTCTCGCGCATGGCGGCCAAGAATGTGTCCGCCGGCTCGGTGCCGTTCTTCTGCGGGGCCGGTGCCTACAGACATCACGTGCCGGCGGCGGTGGATCATCTGATTCAGCGTTCGGAGTTCCTCACCTCCTACACGCCATATCAGCCGGAAATCGCGCAAGGCACGCTGCAATATCTCTTCGAATTCCAGACCCAGGTCGCGCTGCTCACCGGCATGGAGGTGGCGAATGCTTCGCTCTATGACGGATCGACGGCCACGGCCGAAGCCGTGTTGATGGCCCAGCGCGTCACACGCCGCAGCAAAGCAATCCTCTCCGGCGGATTGCATCCGCACTATGCCGAGACCGTCGAGACTGTCGCCGGACTTTCGGGTCGGGTCGTTCGCACACCGGTCACGCCGGGCAACACCGAGGACATCGAAGCCCTGATCGACGATGAGACGGCCTGTGTCGTCGTGCAGAGCCCGGACGTGTTCGGTCTCATCCGCAACCTTCGCCCCATTGCGGCGGCCGCGCACGCCAAGGGCGCGCTGTTGATTGCCGTCATCACCGAAGTGGTGTCACTGGGCCTTCTGGAATCTCCCGGCGCGCAGGGTGCGGACATCGTGGCCGCCGAAGGGCAATCCATCGGCAACGGCCTCAATTTCGGGGGGCCTTATGTCGGCCTGTTCGCGACGCGCGAGAAATTCATCCGTCAGATGCCGGGGCGGCTCTCCGGCGAAACCGCGGACGCCTCCGGCAAGCGCGGCTATGTGCTGACACTTTCCACCCGCGAGCAGCATATCCGCCGCGAGAAGGCGACGAGCAATATCTGCACCAATTCCGGTCTCTGCTGTCTCGCCTTCACCATCCATCTTTCGCTGCTGGGTGAAGAGGGCTTCACCCGGCTTGCCCGCGCCAATCACGCAAAAGCGGCAGCCCTGGCAGAGCGGCTCGCCGATCTGAATGGTGTGTCGTTGATCACACCAAACTTCTTCAACGAATTCACCCTCGAACTGCCAAAACCAGCGGCGAGCGTTGTCGATGCGCTGGTCGACAAAGGCATCATCGCCGGCGTGCCCGCTTCGCGGCTGATGCCGCATGACCATGCTGCGCGAAACTTTCTCATCGTTGCCGTCACCGAGACCGTTAGCGACGAAGACTGCGACGCCCTTGTCCATGCGCTGGGGAGGGCTGTGCAATGACCATGAACAATCAGGGACGTCCCACGGCGCCGGGTACGGTGGAAGAGAGCGAATTGCCGACCATTTCAGGTGATCGCGGGTTAGATCACGAAGAGCCGTTGATCTTCGAACTGGGCCGCTCCGGCATGACCGGCGTCGACATTCCCGAAGTGCAGGTGAGCGACACGCATCTTGGCGGTTTGCGCCGGCGCGGACCGATCGGTCTGCCCGGTCTCTCCGAGCCCGAAGTCGTGCGCCACTACGTGCGCCTTTCCCGGATGAACTGCGCGATCGATGCCGGGCTCTACCCGCTCGGCTCCTGCACCATGAAGCACAATCCGCGCCTCAACGAGAAAATGGCGCGGTTGCCCGGCTTCGGCGACACCCATCCCCTGCAGCCGGAGCAGACGGTGCAGGGCGCTCTGCAGCTGATCTCCGATCTGATGCGCTGGCTGATGGTGCTGACCGGAATGCCCGCCGTCGCCATGTCGCCGAAAGCGGGTGCCCATGGCGAACTGTGCGGCATGCTCGCGATCCGCGCCGCGATCCACGCGCGAGGAGAGACCCGCCCGCGTATTCTGGTTCCTGAGTCCGCCCACGGCACCAATCCGGCGACGGCGGCTATGGCGGGCTTCACCGTCGACGAAGTGCCCGCGACGCCGGACGGACATGTGGATGCCGATGCGCTCGAGGCCAAACTCGGCCCCGATGTCGCGGCCATCATGCTCACCAATCCCAACACCTGCGGACTGTTCGAGCCGCGGATCAAGGAGATGGCGGACGCCGTGCACAAGGCCGGCGCCTATTTCTATTGCGACGGCGCCAACTTCAACGCCATCGCGGGACGGGTGCGCCCGGGCGATCTCGGCGTCGACGCCATGCACATCAACCTGCACAAGACGTTCTCCACGCCGCATGGCGGCGGTGGACCGGGCGCAGGTCCGGTGGTGCTGTCAGCGGCGCTGGCGCCGTTCGCGCCGCTGCCGCTCATCACCCATGACGGCAGCGAATTCCGCTTCATCGAGGATCGCGAGACACTGCCCCACGGCGCCAAACCGTTCGGCCGCATGTGCGCCTTCCACGGCCAGATGGGCATGTTTGTGCGCGCGCTCACCTACATGCTGAGCCACGGCGCCGACGGCATCCGCCAGGCGAGCGAGGATGCCGTGTTGTCGGCGAATTACATCCTCGCTTCGCTCAAGGACGTGATGAGCGCGCCCTTCGGCGAAGGCCCCTGCATGCACGAGGCTCTGTTCGACGATTCCTTCCTCGAAGGCACCGGCGTCACCACGCTTGATTTCGCCAAGGCGATGATCGACGAGGGCTATCACCCCATGACGATGTATTTCCCGCTGGTGGTGCACGGCGCGATGCTGATCGAACCCACGGAATCCGAATCCAAGGAATCCGTCGACCGCTTCATCCACGTGCTGCGCGAAATGGCGCTGGAAGCCAAAGCCGGAAAAACCACGCGCTTCGCAGGCGCGCCGCGCTTGGCGCCGCGCCGGCGTCTGGACGAGACGGCGGCCGCGCGCAAACCGATCCTGCGCTGGAAACCGAAGGAGTTGCCGCAAGCGGCGGAGTAAGACCAATGAGCAAGAAGCTTCTGGCTGGTCTGTTCTTGATTGCGTTTGGCGTTGGTTCCGCGAGCGCGGATGTCGGCGGTTGGACGCCAGATCTCACTCTTGTTGCACAAATCGAAACGAAGTTTCGACCAACGATGACCGACGGCAGCCTGACTGATATTGGCGGGAATTTCGTCCGCGCGGAGGATCCACTCGACCAGTATGCTCGCTATTATGCAGGTGAGACATTGGACGGCGAAAGGATTGTCGTGGGGGTTCTGATACTGAGTTACGGCGAAAGCCCCGGCGTTCACATCGTCACGATGCAACAACTACCAATCACCGCTGATGGGGGCTGTGGGATGATGCACCTGTGGTATCACGTAAAAAATCAATTGCTCGAAAGCGTTTGCAATATTTCTCGATAGCCCTGCGACCGACAATTCCGCTCTAGTTGCGGACCATAACGACGACTATCGGGCCGAGTGGGGCGCCGTCGTCCTGACGGTTCTGAGAAGGCACCCAAAGGCTCGAAATCGCGCCGTCGAGATAGAGTGCATTCTTGCATTTGAGCCCGTCTCTGAGAAAGCGCGCCAGCTTGCCAAACGAGACCGGCTCGTCGCTGATCACGAATAGCGCGGTATGTGCATCGCGAATGCCAACCCCGTTGCGAATGAAGCGCGAGGAACCGTCGGGCGTGATCTGCGGATGCAGCGCGCCTGCGATGACCAGCATAGGTCCGGATTGCGTTGCCCATAACGGCGCGGCCGCGCGGGAAGAAAAGGCTTCGGTCGTTTCTACGCGAACCGTCTTGTCGGCACCGAGCGAGAATACGCCGTTCGGCTTCATATAGAAGTTGCCGCTGGCCGTCCGCCTGTTGAGCGCGTGCCTCATCCTGCTGCCTTCCACATAGAGCCCGATCGGAATGCCGTTTGTGCCGAACATGCCGGCATTCATCGCGAAACGAACTCGCTTTTCGTCGACGCCGAGTTCTTTGGACAGGTTGGCGAAGCTGCGGAGGGGCACGTTCTTCCGGTTGAATTCGGCAAGCTGCAGAATTTCGCTCCGGGAATCGAAAGCGCAGACCGCGAAGGAACTTCCTTCAAACATGTGAGGGGAACACGGCGGCGTGGCTTCGCTGTCTCCTTGAGAGGGCGTTGCCGCCAGCGCCCACAACGCAAACAGAATGCCGAGCTTACGCATGACCTTTGGTGCCAAGAGCCGACACAACAGATAAAGAAAAACCCCCGTCCGGTACATCCGCGGATGAGGGCTCAAGGTGGCGTCTTGGGAGGCATGGCCGTGTCTGAAGCGGCCACGAAATCAGTCAGCGAAACTCAGCTGCAGAAATGCACCTTCATCCCTGCGGGCACTTTCGTCTCAGCGTCGCCACAGGCCGCATCGAGCTGTTTCTGCGTAAGGCCGTGCGCTTTGGTGAGGTCCGTGCCCTTGATGGAGGCGATGGAAAGATCGGCGCCCGTCAGGTCCGCGCCGTCGAGATCGGCGTGCGCGAGATTGGCGCCGCCCAGATCGGTCTGGCGGAACGAGGCGTTTTTGAAGTCCGCATAGGACATGCACGTCATGAAGAGCTTGGCGCCGTCGAATGCCGCGCCTTCGAGATTGCCTTGCTTCACGCATTGATTGCTGAGATCGGCGCCGCGTAGATCGCAAGCCGGGCAATCGTGATGACCGGCCTTGATGGAGGCGACGGCCGCCGGGTTGGGCGACAGCGACGCAGGAGGCGCCGGCGTGAAGGTCAGGAAATAAGCGAGCAGGTACATCATGGGGGCTTCCTGTCTCGGTTCGGTACGTCCGCCCCGTTCGCCGCAAACTCTATGCCGTCCTCTTTCTCGCCGTTTGAGACATTGGGAAACCGGCCCAGCGTCCGGTTTTGGGTCACGCCATGGGGCACTTAAGCCGAAGCGGCAGGCCCCGACTTGGAAAGGCGCAACATCTCGACCAGTTCGCGCACCGACTGGGTGAGGTTGACCACTTCGGTTTCCCGCAAGCCGTCGATTTTCTGGTGCAGCAACTCGATCTCAAGCTCGGCCTTGATGTTGATCTTGTAGTCGTTCTCGGCGGCCTTGCGATCGATGTCCTGCTGGCGGTTCTGGCTCATCATGATGAAGGGCGCGGCATAGGCGGCCTGAAACGAGAGCGCCAGATTGAGCAGGATGAACGGGTAGGGATCCCAGTGCTGGATATAGGCCGTGATGTTCAGCGCAATCCACAGCAGCAGGATGCCTGACTGGATGATGATGAAGCGCCATGAGCCCATCGTGGCGGCGACCGTATCGGCCACCTTCTGCCCGAGGGTGAGGCGATCCTTCGCCTGCGCGGCCTCGGCGGCCTTTGCGCGGGCCGGGCGGCGGATGGCGCGAAGCTCTTCCAAAAGTTTGTGCTCGGCATCGTGAAGGCGGTGCGTGACGGCGGCGTATGGGTTCATGGAACTCTCCTCACGGAATCGGGCACTGAAAACTACTGCAAAAGCCGCCGGCCTGCGCCGAGCAAGAAACGGGTGGAGAGACTGGGCCGAAGGCGGGAGAAGAGCCGTGAAACGCCCTCAAGGAGGCCCTCGTGTCATTCCGCTTCAAAGGACTATCTGTGGCGCCGTTCGCGCCGCTGTTCGCGCTCTCGGACGAAGAACTCGCCAGCCAGGATATGCGCCGGTATGTGGCGGACGAGAAGCCGGGCTTTCCGTGCCGCGTGACGCTGGAAGACGCCGAGCCTGGCGAGCGGGTTTTGTTGCTCCCCTATCGGCACCAGCCGGCCCATTCGCCCTATCGCGCCTCGGGTCCCATCTTCGTGCGCGAGCGCGCCGGCGAGGCGTTCGACGGAACGGACGTGCCGGAAGTCCTGCGCAGCCGGCTGCTGTCGCTGCGCGCCTATGACGGCCAGGATTTGATCGTGGAGGCCGATGTGGCCGAGGGCACGGCGATCAAGCCTGCGCTGGAGCGGCTCTTCGCCCGCGCCGACACCGATTACGTCCACGTCCACTACGCCCGGCGCGGCTGCTACGCCTGCCGCGTTGACAGAGCGTAGTGGCACGGCGAACCGGGATCAGACCTACCCTCCCGCCGGGAGGGTCGAAAAATCCGTAGGATTTTTCGGGGAGGATGTAGAAGGCACTATCTCGTTGGGCGGCCTCCCCGAAATTTGCTCTCGCAAATTTTGACCCTCCCGAGGGGGGGTCGAGTCGGACGTTCATCGCGCCCGAAATTTGCTTCGCCAATTTCGTTCTCCCCGCGAGGGAGGTCAAAAACTAGCTACACCCGCTCGTGCCCCCGCACGTGTTGCACTTGAGGCACGTCCCGTTGCGCACCAGCGTGAAGTTTCCGCACGAGCCACAGGCATCGCCCTCGAAGCCTTTCATGCGGGCTTCGGCGGCGCGTTTGGCTTGAAGTTCGCGGGCCCGGCCAGCTTTGTCGGAAGCGACGGCCGCGCGCGCCGTGAGGCTTGATCCGATGGCGGCCACGATGTCGCCGACCGGATTGGTGGCGGCGGCAGTCACTTCTTCTCGGATCTCGCGCAGCTGCGCTTCGAAATTTGCTTCCGTCTCGACGAATACTTCCTCAACTTCTTCATGTTCGACATGATCATGGGCGTGATCGTGTGCGTGTTCTTCGGCCGCCATCATCTTGGGCGCCGCGCCGCCCTTGTAGATCGAGAACGTCTTGAGCTGGCCGCGGGCAAAGCCGGTCGAGGCGTAGCGGGCAATCGGCACTTCCTTTGGCACGCCGCCTTCGTTCATGCCGCCGCCGAGATCTTCGTCGGCATGCGGCTGCACATGGGCCAGATCGTTGCGGCCGAGATAGGAGACGGCGAGTTCGCGGAAGATGTAGTCGAGCACGCTGGTCGCGTTCTTGATGGAGTCGTTGCCGATCACCAAGCCCGCGGGTTCGAAGCGGGTGAAGGTGAACGCTTCCACGAATTCTTCCAGCGGCACGCCGTATTGCAGGCCGATGGAGATGGCGATGGCGAAGTTGTTCATCAGCGAGCGGAAGGCGGCGCCTTCCTTGTGCATGTCGATGAAGATTTCACCGGGCCGTCCGTCTTCATATTCGCCGGTGCGCAGATAAACTTTGTGGCCGCCGACGATGGCTTTCTGGGTGTAGCCCTTGCGGCGCGTCGGCAGCTTCTCGCGCTCGTGCTCGATGATGCGCTCGATGACCTTCTCGACCACCCGTTCGGTGATGACCGTGGTGCGCGCCGCTTGCGGCTGGGCCACAAATTCCTCGACTTCGTCTTCATCCTCGTCAAACTGCAGGACCTGGCTCGCCAGCGGCTGGCTAAGCTTGGAGCCGTCGCGGTAGAGCGCGTTGGCCTTCAGCGCCAGTTTCCATGAGAGCATGTAGCTCTCGCCGCATTCCTTCACGGTCGCGGCGTTCGGCATGTTGATGGTCTTGGAGATCGCGCCGGAGATGAACGGCTGGACCGCCGCCATCATGCGGATGTGAGACTCCACGCTTAGCGCACGCTTTCCTATGCGCCCGCAGGGATTGGCGCAATCGAACACCGGCAGATGTTCGTCTTTCAGATGGGGCGCGTTTTCGAGCGTCATCGCGCCGCAGACATGCAGGTTTGCCGCGTCGATCTCGGCGCGCGCAAAACCCAGCGTCTTGAGCATGTCGAAATCGGGCGCGTCGAGCTGGGCCGCGTCGAGTTTCAACACCTCGGTGCAGAACTTTTCGCCCAGCGTCCATTTGTTGAAGACGAAGCGGATGTCGAACGCGGATTCCAGCGCCGCTTCTATTCTGCCGATTTCCTCTTCGCCGAAACCTCTGGCTTTGAGCGCGTTGTGGCTGAGCGCATTGGAGCCTTCCAGCGTGCCATGGCCGACTGCATAGGCGACGATGTCGTCGATCTGGCGCTGATCGTAACCGAGCGTTCTCAGCGCCTCGGGCACGCAGCGGTTGATGATCTTGAAGTAGCCGCCGCCGGCGAGCTTCTTGAACTTCACCAGCGCGAAATCGGGTTCGACGCCGGTGGTATCGCAGTCCATGACGAGGCCGATCGTGCCAGTGGGCGCGATGACGGTGGCCTGCGCGTTGCGATAGCCGAACTCTTCGCCCATCGAAAGCGCATCGTCCCAGGCCTTGCGGGCCGCGATGGAAAGCTCGGCCTGTTTGATGGCGATGTGGTCGAGCGGAACGGGCAGGGTGGAAAGCGATTCATAACCGATGGTTTCGCCATGCGCGGCGCGGCGATGATTGCGCACCACGCGCAACATGTGTTCGCGGTTGGCGCCGTATTCCGGAAAGGAACCAAGTTCGCCTGCCATTTCGGCGGAGGTGGCATAGGAGACGCCCGTCATGACGGCGGAGATGGCCCCGGCGATGGCGCGCCCCTCTCGGCTGTCATAGGGAATGCCGGCCGCCATCAAGAGCCCGCCGATATTGGCGTAGCCCAGGCCCAGCGTGCGGTAGTCGTAGGAAAGCTGCGCGATTTCCTTGGAGGGGAATTGCGCCATCATCACCGAGATTTCCAGCACGATGGTCCACAGCCGCACGGCATGTTCGAAGGCGGCGACGTCGATCACATTCCTGTGGCCCACCGCTTCGCTGCTCGAGGCCGGCTTGCCGTTTTCGTCCTTGCGCACCGCCATCAGATTGATCGAGGCGAGATTGCAGGCCGTGTCGTCGAGGAACATGTATTCCGAGCACGGATTGGAGGCGCGGATCGGGCCGCCGGCCGGGCAGGTGTGCCAATCGTTGACCGTGGTGTGGAACTGAATGCCGGGATCGGCGCAAGCCCAGGCGGAATAGGAGACCTTCTCCCACAAATCGCGCGCCTTCACGGTCTTGGCGATCTTCTGGCTGCCGCGATAGGTGAGATTCCAGTCGGCGTCGTTTTGCACGGCGCGCAGGAACTCGTCGGTCACGCGCACGGAGTTGTTGGAATTCTGGCCGGAAACCGAAAGATAGGCTTCGCTATCCCAGTCGGTGTCATAGACCTTGAAGTCGATGTCCTTGTAGCCCTGCTTGGCGAAAGAGACGACACGCTCGATGTAGTTGTCCGGGATCATGCTTTTGCGCGCGGCTTTGATCTCGCGGCGCAGCGCCGGGTTCTTCTTCGGATCGAAGCAGTCGTCGTTGTCGCCTTCGCAGTTCACGCAGGCCTTGAGGATTGCCTTCAGATGTTTCTCGGCGAGCTTGGAGCCCGCCACCATCGAAGCGACCTTCTGTTCTTCGATCACTTTCCAATCGATGAACTGCTCGATGTCAGGATGATCGATATCGACAATCACCATCTTGGCGGCTCGGCGCGTCGTGCCGCCCGATTTGATGGCGCCGGCGGCGCGATCACCGATTTTGAGGAAACTCATCAAGCCCGAAGATTTACCGCCGCCGGAAAGCTTTTCGTTTTCGCCGCGCAGCGCGGAGAAATTGGTGCCGGTGCCGGAGCCGTATTTGAAGAGGCGCGCTTCGCGCACCCACAGATCCATGATGCCGCCTTCGTTGACGAGATCGTCCTGGATGCCCTGGATGAAGCAGGCATGCGGCTGCGGATGCTCGTAGGACGAGGCGGATTTGGTCAGGCGCCCGCTGCGATGGTCGACATAGTAGTGGCCCTGGCTCGGGCCATCGATGCCATAGGCCCAGTGGAGCCCCGTGTTGAACCATTGCGGAGAGTTGGGCGCCGCCTTTTGCGTCGCCAGCATGTAGCAATGCTCGTCGTAGAAGGCCCGCGCATCGGCTTCGTTGTCGAAATAGCCACCCTTCCAGCCCCAATAGGTCCAGGTACCGGCGAGACGGTCGAACACCTGCTTGGCGGAGTTCTCACCGGTGGTTTCCTGGCCCTCGGCTTCCTTGCGCCACAGCCACTCGGGAACACCCTCTTCGGGCACCACCTTCAGTTTGGTGGGGATACCGGCTTTGCGGAAATATTTCTGCGCCAGCACATCGCAGGCGACCTGGCTCCAGTCCTCGGGGACTTCGATATCGCTATGCTTGAAAACGACCGAACCGTCCGGATTGCGGATCTCGCTCGACGCATTGCGAAACGCGATGCCGTCGTAAGGCGAACGGCCTTCCACTGTGAACTGACGCCGAATACGCATAATGCCCCCGATTAACGTTGCTCTTGACGTTGCTCTGGCCTGATCTCTCCGGCCCTGACTTCCTGGCGCCTCCGATCGCTGCGTTTTGGAGACAGTTTTCCCATCGCCGGGTATGCGCCAATGTGGCCCAGTCCCGGACGCCGCTCATGGGTTCGTCCGCCAGATTTTGTGTCGCGATCGGCGACAGGGCCGAAGTATGGACCCGACGATTTCGCAGACGCAAGCGGGAAGTAGTTAACAATCCATCAACCACTACATCTTGTGCATTAACCAACCCCCGAATTCTTAGGAAATAGGCCCCTGTCAAGCGGGGGAAGGGAATCGAACAAAAAATTTTTCATCCACACGGACATGAAAGTTGTGCGTCAACTGTGAGTCATTATTTCGGGGTTCTGAAGGTTCTCTGTGACGCTCCGTGCGTGGCGGACGGTCGTTGTGCCTTCTATATTCCCCGCCGAATCCGCGCCGTCGGCGCGATGGCCAAGGGACCGGGTTCAAGGGCGGGAAGAGAGATTCGCGTATGTCGCTGTTCGGCATGATCTTCATCTGGTGGCGGCGCGCCACGCTGGGAACTTTGGTCAAGACCTGGCTGTCGGGCCGGTTTGTCGGCGAGGACAAATTCGGCAACCGCTATTACGAAGACAAAACCGGCAAGCGTCGGTGGGTTATCTATGCAGGGACCGTGGAAGCCTCGCGCGTGCCGCCGGACTGGCATGGCTGGATCCATCACACCTTCAAGCAGCCGCCTACGATTACGCCGCCGCGTCTGAAGACGTGGGAAAAGGATCACGCACCAAACCTTACGGGCACGCCGGGTGCGTATCGCCCGTCGGGAAGCCTCGCCTCCAAAGGCGTGCGCCCCGCGGCGACGGGCGATTATCAGGCCTGGAAGCCGGACTGAACGGAAGAAACGAGCAAGGCATCATGCAGAACAACAACACGGTTGAAACTCTGATCGGCGCGATCGTTGTCGTGGTCGCTGCGATCTTCGTGGTCTACACGCTGCGCACGACGGACTCCACGGGAGTGCGCGGTTATGAAGTGCAGGCGGTTTTTGCCAGCGCCGACGGCGTCAATCCGGGCACCGATGTGAGGCTGCACGGCATCAAGATCGGCACCGTGTCCGGGCTGGAACTCGATCAGAAGAGCTATCAGGCGATCGTGCACATCTCGATCCGCAACGGCGTGAGTGTTCCCGACGATTCCTCGATCCGCGTGACGTCGTCCGGGCTTCTGGGCAGCTCCTATCTTTCGGTGCAGCCGGGCGGTAGCGCCAAAATGCTGACGCAAGGGGGCAAGATACTCGATACCCAGGGCTCGATCGATTTGATGAGTCTGATCGGGCGCGCGCTCTACGGAAACAATTCGAGCAGCAAGTGAACTTACGAGCTTTCATCTATGGGGGAGCGCTGGCGGGCTTTGCCGCGGCCCTGCTTCCGGCTGCGGCTGAAGATACGTCCATCGTGAATCTGCGGGTGCCGGAGCATCACGTTGTCGCCGACGCCAAGGCCGGCAGGGACGGGATCAAACGCATGGTGATCCTGCGCGGGCTCGACAAGATCACGGCGCGGCCGACCAACATCGAGGCGCCCATCGGCGTGCCGGTGCATTTTGCGACCTTCACGATCACCGCGCATTATTGCTACTCGACGCCGCAATCGGAAACGCCCGAGACGACGGCGTTTCTGGAAATCACCGATCACCGACCGGATCAGCCGGAGAAGAAGATCTTTTCGGGCTGGATGCTGGCCTCGAGCCCATCGCTCAACGGCGTGCAGCATCCGCTCTACGATGTCTGGGTGATCAGCTGCAAAACCAATCGTCCGGACGAAATCACTGCGCCGGTGGCGTCTGTCGCGCCGGTCAAGCCGGTGTCGCCCAATGCGGGTGCCAACGAGAAATTGCCCGACCTGCCCGAAGGCTCCGGCCAGTAGGTTTTTAGCGGTAGAAATTCGCTTTCTTGGTGATCGCCTTCTTCAGCCGCGCGAGATAGTGCTCGCGTGAAATCGTAATGGCGCCGAAGCGCGCCAAATGCTCGGTCATGAACTGGGCATCCAGCAATTCGAAGCCGCCCTGGATGAGCCGCGCCACGAGATGGACGAGGGCCACTTTGCTCGCGTCGCGCTCGCGGCTGAACATGCTCTCGCCGAAGAAGGCCGCTCCCAATTCGACGCCATAGAGCCCACCCACCAGTTTTCCGTCACGCCAGCATTCGACGCTGTGGGCGCGCCCCTGCGCGTGCAGAGCCGTGTAGAGCGCAATGATCTCCGCATTGATCCAGCTGTCGTCGCGGTCCGGCCCCGGTTCTGCGCAAGCCTGCATGATCTCGCGGAACGCCGTGTCGTATTTCACGATGAAGCGATCGCTTCGCACGGTGCGCGCCAAACGGCGGGAGATATGAAAGTCGTCGAGAGGAATGATGCCGCGTTCTTCCGGCGACAGCCAGAACAGCTGCGGATCGTCGCGCCGCTCGGCCATCGGAAAGAGGCCTTCGGAATAGGCCCGCATCACCAGTTCGGGCGTCAGGCGCACGGCGCCGTGCATGATCGACCTCTCGTTGTGCGAGCAGTCTAGCCCAATTTGGCGGCGAGGGGGCGCGTCACTTCTTGTCGATGCTCCAGGAACCCGGACCGGCGGACGCGATGTAGAGGAAAACAAAGCAGAACAGGATCGCAGCGTCGCCAAGGTTCTGAACGGGGAAGTATGCGCCGTGCTGCATGCCTTTGGCGAAATGCACCATCCAATAACCGATGGCCATCTCACCCGAAACGATGAAGGCGGCAAGCCGCGTCATCAGACCTACGGTAACAAGTGCGCCGCCGATGAGTTCGATCGTTCCCGCCGCGATGAGGACGGGCATGAAGCCTGGTGGCGGTGCGGGCATGTCGACCGGCGGCCAGTGAAAGAGCTTGCTCGTGCCGTGCTCGAGAAAAAGCAGCCCGGTCACGATGCGCAGCAGGCCGAGAATATGCGGCTGCCATTTGGACAGAAAAGTCATGTCTATCTCCCCGATGCTGACCGGCAATTGGTAGCCCACTTCGGCGTTCGCAAGAATGACGGGGAAAAAGGTGCCTCGCCGGGCTGTCTTTGTCAGTGGGGAGTGCGTCGCCCGGCGAGGACTTAGTTGGGGGACAGCTCTTGCGAGAGGTCCAGAAGGGATTTCATAGCCTCGTTTATCGACGGAATAAATAAGGACTCGCGAATATTTGTCGAGAGTCTTCAATTTATCCACATGAGAACATGACGTTCGATCTATCCCTTGGTGAATACTTGAGAATTCCGAGCGATTCCCCTAAAGCCCTGGCGGCAGCGCGGTCTCGGGTGCGTCTTCCTTCAGCCCCACGCCGCTGAGGCGGAGCCGCCGCGCCTCCCGCGCCAGCCATGCCAGGCGCCGCGCTGCTTCGGCCAGTGGCAGTCCGTCCGGTCTGACGTTCGAGATGCAGTTGCGTTCGGCGTCCTGGGTGATCGCCGATTTGGGAGCATAAGTCAGATACAGGCCGAGACTGTCCGCGGCCGTGAGCCCGGGCCGTTCGCCGATCATCACCACAGCGATATCCGCGCCCAACAACTTGGCGATTTCATCGCCGATCGCGACGCGTCCCTGCGTGACGATGACCGCGGGAGCCCATTTGAGGTCTGGCAAGGCTTTGAAGATCGCATGCCCAAGCGCGGCGCCGTGTTTGTGGACGGCCGTCGGCGAAAGTCCGTCCGCGATCACGAGCACGGCGTCATATCGGCCGCGTTTCAAGCGCGCGCGGGAAGTGGGCGACAACTCGCGGCCCAAGGCGGGGTTTATCAGATAGCTGAGGCGGTCGCCGGCTTGGGTGGTGACGCAGATTGCCGGCACCGCTCCAAATTCGGCTGCAATCTCCTCGGGATGAAAAGAGCGATGCACAGCGTCCCTGGCGCGCGCATGCGCGAGCTGGAATTCCAGAACGCGGCTGGTGGGCAGCGCATTGCCGCTCCGTCCGAGCGCCAGACGTGCGGGCGTCAGATCGCGCAGCGCATACCATTCGTCGCGCGCGCTCATGACAGGCCGTCGAATGTCAGGAGCGCCGCCGCGGCAGGGTTGGCGAGCCGTGGGCGCACGCGGCCCGCTGAATCGAGAATCCCCATGCTCGTAAGCCAGGCTTCGAATTCCGGCGCCGGTTTCAAGCCCAGCACGCCGCGCAGATAGAGTGCGTCGTGAAACGACGTGCTCTGATAGGACAGCATCACATCGTCGGCGCCGGGAACGCCCATGATGTAATTGCAGCCGGCCACGCCGAGGAGGGTGAGCAGCGTGTCCATGTCGTCTTGATCGGCCTCGGCGTGATTGGTGTAACAGACGTCCACGCCCATCGGCAGCCCGAGCAGCTTGCCGCAGAAGTGATCCTCGAGGCCCGCCCGGATGATTTGCTTGCCGTCGAAGAGATATTCCGGACCGATAAAACCCACCACCGTATTCACCAGGAGCGGCTTGAAAACGCGCGCGACCGCATAAGCACGGCATTCCATGGTCTGCTGATCGACGCCGTGATGGGCGTTGGCGGAAAGCGCGCTGCCCTGGCCGGTCTCGAAATACATGACGTTGTCGCCGATCGCGCCGCGGTTTAGACCGAGCGCGGCTTCGCGCGCTTGGCGCAGCAGCGCCAGATCGACGCCAAAGCTCGCATTGGCGGCCTCGCTTCCCGCGATCGATTGAAACACGAGGTCGACCGGGGCACCGGCTTCCATCGACCGCAGTGTCGTCGTGATGTGCGAAAGCACGCAGGATTGCGTCGGCACCTTCCATTTCCGCCGCATGGCATCGAGCATGAGCAGCAGATTGGTCACCGAAGCCACGTTGTCGGTTGCCGGATTGATGCCGATCACGGCGTCGCCGCTGCCGTAAAGCAGGCCATCGACGATGGACGCCGCGATGCCTTTGGGATCGTCGGTCGGATGATTGGGCTGCAGGCGCACCGAAAGCCGCCCCGGCAAGCCGATGGTGTTGTTGAACTTGGTGACGACGGTGATCTTGCGGGCCGCCGCGATCAGATCCTGATTGCGCATGAGCTTGGATGCGGCAGCGGCCATTTCCGGCGTGATGGCGGGCGAGACGCGCGCAAGCGCCTCGGTCGTGGCTTCGTCCGACAGCAGCCAATCGCGGAATTCCCCGACGGTTTTGGATTTCACGGGAGCGAACGCGCCGCTGTCATGGGTATCGACGATCAACCGCGTGACTTCATCGCTTTCGTAAGGAACCAGTGCTTCGTTGAGGAAAGCCGAAAGCGGCACATCGGCGAGCGCCATGCGCGCGGCGACGCGCTCTTCTTCGCTTTGCGCGGCAAGTCCGGCCAGCCGATCGCCCGAACGGGCCGGCGAAGCGCGTGCAAGCAGCGTCTTCAGATCGGGAAAATTATATCGCGTGTGGCCGATGACCTTGGCGTACATGACCGGTCAAGCGGCCTCGAAGCGCTTCACCTTGAGCGTGCGCACCCGGTCGCGCGCTTGCCAAAGATCGTATGCCGTTTGCAGACCCATCCACATTTCCGGACTGGAGCCGAACGCCTTTGACAGGCGGATCGCCATATCGACGGAAATACCGGCTCGTTCGTTCACGAGATCTGAAAGCGCTTGGCGTGTGACGCCCAGGCCTCTGGCAGCTTCGGTCACGGAAAGCTCCAACGGTTCCAGACATTGCCTGCGGATGATTCCACCGGGATGAGGAGGATTGTGCATGGTCATCGCATGTTCCTTCGCAAGATTTTCTGTCCTCTAGTGGTAGTCCAAATAGTCGATATCGTACGCGTCACCGTCATCGAATCTAAACGTGACGCGCCAGTTGCCCGACACCCAAACTGCCCAATGCCCTTTGAGAGCGCCTTTGAGCGGATGCGCGCGAAATCCCGGCAAGTTCATGTCCATTGGGTTCCGGCTTCGATCGAGTGCGGCAAGAATGTCGCGAAGCTTTGCGGCGTGCCGAGCCGACACTCTCGCCGCGGATCTTCCTTCATAGAGTGCTTTGAGCCCACGATGCCGGAACGTGCGGATCATTCCCCAAACTAGGGTGTCGCCTGTCGCCTGTCAATTGTCATGAAATTATGCGCCGTGCTTGCTCAGATACTGTTCGAGCCAGTGGATGTGGTAGTCGCCGTTGTGAATGTCCGGCTCGCGCACCAGCTGCTGAAAGAGCGGAATGGTGGTTTCGATGCCGCCGACCACAAGTTCGTCGAGCGAGCGGCGCAAGCGCATCATGCATTCGTTGCGGTTCTTGCCATGCACGATGAGCTTGCCCGCGAGGCTGTCGTAATAGGGCGGAATGCGGTAGCCGTCATACATCGCCGAATCGAAACGAACCCCCAAACCGCCCGGCGCGTGGAAGGTGGTAATGGTTCCCGGCGATGGCTGAAAGGTGAAGGGATTCTCGGCGTTGATGCGGCATTCGATGGAATGTCCTGAGAACACCACGTCGCGCTGATCCATTTCGAGCGGACTGCCGGCGGCGACGCGGATCTGCTCGCGCACGATGTCGATGCCGGTAATCATTTCGGTCACGGGATGCTCGACCTGCAGGCGCGTATTCATTTCGATGAAATAGAAGTGGCCCTCTTCGAACAGGAATTCGATGGTGCCGGCGCCGAGATAACCGATCTTCTCCAGCGCCTTGGTGACGATGGCGCCGATCTCTTCGCGCTGCGCCGTGTTGAGGGCAGGCGATCCGGCTTCTTCCCAGACTTTCTGATGGCGTCTTTGCAGCGAGCAGTCGCGTTCGCCCAGATGCAGCACTTTGCCGAAGGAGTCCGCCAGGATCTGCACTTCGATATGGCGCGGCTTCTGCAAGTATTTTTCCATATAGACGGCGTCGTCGCCGAAGGCGGCCTTGGCTTCGGAGCGCGCCGTCGACAGCGCCAGCATGAGGTCCGACGGTTTCTCCGCCACTTTCATGCCGCGCCCGCCGCCGCCGGCGGACGCTTTGATGAGAACCGGATAGCCGATCTGATTGGCGATGCGGGCGGCTTCGGTATCGGACGTTACCGCGCCGTCGGAGCCGGGAACGGTGGGAATCCCCACTTCCTTCACGGCCTGCTTGGCGGCGATCTTGTCGCCCATTAGGCGAATGTGTTCGGGGGTCGGGCCGATGAAAGTGATGCCGTGCTCGCGCACGATCTCGGCGAAGCGAGCGTTCTCCGACAGAAATCCGTAACCGGGATGGATCGCTTCGGCGCCGGTGATTTCGCAGGCCGCGATGATTTGCGGAATGTTGAGGTAGCTCTGCGACGCCGGAGGCGGACCGATGCACACGCTTTCGTCGGCCAAACGCACATGCATCGCATCGGCGTCGGCCGTGGAATGCACCGCCACCGTGGAGATGCCCATCTCCTTGCAGGCGCGGTTGATGCGGAGGGCGATTTCTCCGCGATTGGCGATCAGGACTTTTTCGAACATGGATTAGTTGATGATGACGAGCGTCTGGCCGAACTCGACGGGCTGCGCATCGCTCACGCAGATTTCGCGCACCGTGCCGCCTTTGGGCGCCGCAATCGGATTCATCGTCTTCATCGCTTCGACGATGAGAAGCGTGTCGCCTTCCTTTACCGCATCGCCCACTTTGATGAAGGGTGCGGCGCCTGGCTGCGGCGCCACGTACACCGTGCCCACCATCGGCGATGGCACCGCGCCGGGCTGCGGTCCGGCGGGCTTCGCCGTTGCTTCGGCGGAAGCCGCTGCGGCGGCCGCGGCCATCATCGGTGCATGGGAAACAAGCTGCGACATCTGGCGCGACACGCGCAAGCGCGAGCCGTTGGTCTCGACTTCGATTTCCGTCAATCCGGTTTCCGAAAGAAGTTCCGCCAGCTCGCGGATCGCGCCGGCGTCGATGACATGTTGCGATTTGACCTTCGGCGCCTGGGTGAGCTTGGCGCCGAGTTGCTTCACGTCCTTCATGTTCATGTGTTCCTGTCCTTGAGAAGGGCGGCGATCGCATCGATCGCGAACAGATAGCCTTGCGCGCGCAGCCCGCAGATCACGCCATCGGCCACTTCGCTGACGAAGGAGCGGCGGCGGTAAGCCTCGCGTTTGTAGGGATTGGAGAGATGGACTTCGATCAGCGGCCGGTCAAGCATGCGGCAGGCGTCCAGCAAGGCAACCGAGGTATGGGTCCAGCCGGCCCCGTTGAGGATGACGCCGGAAGCCTTGGTGCGAGCCTCCTGCAGCCAATCGATCATCTCGCCTTCGTGGTTGGTCTGCCGGAACACCACGCCCAGGCTGGCGGCTTTGGCCCGGGCGGCCACCGCCTTGCCGATCTCGGCCAGGGTCATGCGGCCATAGACCTCCGGCTCGCGGGTCCCCAAGAGGTTGAGGTTCGGCCCATTCAGGACATATATCGGCAGAACCTTGGTTTTTCGGGCCACGCGATCCTCGGTTAACGAAGCTGACCGGGCTTTATAATGGGCCTTCGCGGCCGCGAAAACCACATAACGGCAAGAGGCTTTATGGGCTTTCATCTGACCATCAACGGTGAGGAACGGCGGTTGGACGGGGTCTTGAGCGTCCGGGAGCTGCTGGTGACCCTGGGGCTGGACCCCGCCAAGATCGCCGTGGAGCGCAATCTCGAGATCGTCCCCCGCTCGCAATACGAGGCCGTTATGGTGGCGGCGGGCGATAGGCTCGAGATCGTCCATTTCATCGGCGGAGGCAATGCGCCCATGCAGACGCAAGCGGCCGACAAACCTTTCACGGTTGCCGGAAAAACCTACAGCTCGCGGCTCATCATCGGCACGGGAAAATTCAAATCCTACGAGGAAAACGCGCGCGCGTTGGAAGCCAGTGGCGCCGAGATCATCACCGTCGCGGTGCGCCGCGTGAATCTCACCGATCCCAAGCAGCCCAAGCTCGTCGATTTCATCGATCCCAAAAAGGTCACGTATCTGCCGAACACGGCCGGGTGTTTCACCGGTGAAGACGCGGTGCGCACCCTGCGGCTGGCGCGCGAAGCGGGCGGGTGGACATTGGTAAAGCTAGAAGTACTGGGCGAACAGAAGACGCTCTATCCCGACATGATCGAAACGCTGCGCGCGACCGAGATGCTCACCAAGGAAGGTTTCCAGGTGATGGTTTATTGCAGCGACGATCCCTTGATGGCCAAGCGCCTGGAAGACATGGGCGCGGTGGCGATCATGCCGCTTGCTTCGCCGATCGGTTCGGGATTGGGAATCCAAAATCCCATCAACATCCGCCTCATCATCGAGGAAGCGAAAGTGCCGGTGATCGTCGATGCCGGCATCGGCACCGCGTCGGATGCGACGGTGGCGATGGAATTGGGCTGCGATGCGGTCATATCGAACACCGGCATTGCGCAGGCCAAGGATCCCATCGCGATGGCGCGCGCGATGAAGCTGGCGGTGGAATCCGGGCGCCTCGCTTATCTCGCCGGCCGCATGGCTAAGAAGCGCTACGCCGATCCCTCGAGCCCGCTGGCGGGGTTGATCTAAGCGCGCCGCTTTTCCGCTCCAAATTTTCGCCCAGTGGCAGGGCCGGCAAGAGATTCGGTTCGTAGCAGCGACATCAGCGCTTGTGCCGCCGGGCTCAAATAGCCTTGTCGGCGCACGACCAGGCAGACCGGATTGGCGGCGTCGAGGTCGGCGACATCAATCACGGCCAAACTCCCGTTGGCGCGTTCTTCCACGATCGCGCTTTCGGGGAGCAGCGCGATCCCAAAGCCAGCCTCGACGAGTCGCTTTTGCGCCGTAAGGCTGTCGATTGGCGTCCATTGGATATCCGCGACGCCGCGAACCAGAAATTGGGTGAAGAGATTGTCGGCCGACGTCTCGCGCAATTCGCGCGCATCGGGAAAGGCGAGCCAGTGCTCGCCTGCGAGATCGCGCAGCGAACGCACCTTGCCGCCGGCCAATCGATGTTCGGAGCCACTGACCACCTGAAGCCGTTCGGAGCCGATCGTCTCGCACTCGAGATCGGGCGTGGTGTCGGGGTGATAGCGAAGCCCGATGTTCGCTTGGCCTTGGCGGACCAGGTTGCTCACCTCTGTGCTGGTGGCGGTGCGCAGCGATAGCGCGACGCCGGGATGTTCCGATGCGAAGCGTTTGAGAATTGGCGTAAGATTTGCGCCCGCCAGCGTGCCGACCGTTGCGATGTCCAGCGGCCCCGACACGCCGGAACGCAGCGTTGCCAGAGCCGCGGTGCAGTCCTCGAGCGTTGCCACCGCTCTCTCGGCATGAGGCAGCAGCACGCGGCCTGCCTGGCTCAACACCACGCCGCCGGCGGCGCGCTCGAAAAGCGGTGCCCCCAATTCCTGTTCCAGTAGGGCGATACGGCGGCTGATCGCCGGCTGCGAGCGGTTGAGGACCTCGGCCGCGCTGGAAAAACCTCCAGCGCGGTGGATGGCGAGGAATGTGCGCAGGCCTTCGGAGTCCATCTCAACCATGCAAAAAACAGATCGATCATATAAAAACAATAAATTGGACGCATAGCAAGGGCGCCGGCTAGTACCGTATTTCGTCGTCAGTTTTGAAAGGCCTGCTCATGACCTCGCCCGCCTCCGTCTTCCGCGCCCTGCATGCCGCCAAACCGGGCTTCGTGATGCCCAATGCATGGGACGCCGGAAGCGCTTTGATCCTGGCGGCAGCTGGCTTTCCCGCCATCGCCACCACCAGCGCGGGGATCGCGTTCTCGCTGGGGCGGCAAGACTACGCCGTCGACGACGGCAGCTTGTCGGTTTCGCGCGAGGAGATGTTCGCGCGCATGGGCGAGATCGCAAGGGCGGTGCGCGTCCCGGTCAACGGCGATCTCGAGGCGGGCTACGGCGACCGGCCCGAGGATGTCGCCGAGACAATTGGGATGGCCATCGCATGCGGACTGTCCGGCGGCAATATCGAGGACAAGAAACCGATGCAACCATTGCTTTACGACGAGACGCTGGCGGTTGAGCGCATCGTGGCGGCGCGCGAAACGATCGATCGCATGAAGTCATCCTTTGTGCTGACCGCCCGCAGCGACGCGATCCTGTGGTCGAAAGAAGGCATCGCGGCCGCGATCCGCCGTTCCAACAAATTCCGCGAGGCCGGCGCCGATTGTCTGTACACGCCGGGCGCCTCCGACATCGCCTCAATCACGCTGCTGACGCGGGAAATCCATGGTCCGCTCAACGTGGTGATGGGACTCGGCAATGCGACCGGTGACGCGCGCACATGGCTTGCAGCGGGCGTCCAGCGCATCAGCCTCGGCGGGAGCATCGCTCGCGCCGTCTTGGGCTTGGTACGCCGCGCTGCGGAAGAATTGCGCGACAAAGGCACGATCAGCTTTGCCGAACATCAGTTCCCGCAACCGGAACTGAATGCACTCTTTGCCCAGCATCGCGCGTTCTAAGTCGATCTAGCCCTTCACCAGCTTGGCGAGCAGCGCGTCGTTGACTTCGCCGGGATGAACCTTGCCGTTGATGACGAAGGTGGGCGTGCCGTCCACGGCGGCGGCTTGCGCGAGCGCGTGCGCGGCATCGATTTTCGCCGGAAGCGTGGGATCGTTCATATCGGCCTGCAACTTCTTCATGTCGAGGCCGACGGCCCGGGCGGCCGCGAAGATGCTGTCGGCATTTGCCGGACCGCTCGTGCCCAGCAGCGCAAAGTGGAAATCGACGTATTTGTCGGGTTGCTGACGTGCGGCGATAGCGG
Source organism: Pseudomonadota bacterium (assembly GCA_016201105.1). Taxonomy (GTDB): domain Bacteria; phylum Pseudomonadota; class Alphaproteobacteria; order Micropepsales; family Micropepsaceae; genus Rhizomicrobium. The sequence continues at coordinate 31,314 of JACQDN010000015.1, read as the reverse complement.
CGCGTGCGGCCAGAATGGAATCGTCGCCGAAGATCGGAAAATCGATGAACGCGTAGCGCGCGTCCTTGTGCGCCGCATAGAACTTTTTCATCGCCGCAAGCGAATTGCGGCAGTGCACGCAGTTGTAGTCGAAGAACTCCACAAGCGTGACTTTGGCGTGTTCGGGGCCGGTGACAAATGCGACTTTCGGATTGAAGAAGGCTTTGAGGCCGAGCTTCTCGACGGCCGCCTGGCGGCGCGAGGTGTCTTCGGCCTCTTGCCGCATCTGCAACTTGGCCGACATGGCGGCAAGGATTTCGGGATTCGACATCAGATAGTCGCTGACTTTCTGGTTGGAATAACCACCCGGCAGATTGCCCGTCAGCGACAGCCCGATGACGGCGGCGACCGCGATCACGGCGCCAGCCAAACCGCCGGCCAACGCCAGCTTCAAATTGTTCTGCATGAAACCTCTGTGGGAGCGGTTTACCTTTGGCGGGACTCAGGTCCCGCGACCGCCATGATATCAGTGGCGCGCTGCCAGTCGGGAGAGCCCTTCGGCAGCTTGCGAGCAGCGTATGTGGCGAATTGCGCAGCCCGCGGCAGGGCGCCCAGCGCGTAAGCCTGCTCGGCAGTGGCGAGATCGGCCATCGGTTCGTTGCCCAGACTGCTATAGGCCTGAGCGGATTCGTACCAAGCGAAACTGTTGTCGTTTTCCTGCACAAGGGCCCTTTGAAGATTGTCCAGCGCGGCCTTGGTCATGTTGCACTTCTGTTCGCAGGCGATCTGTGCCGCGGCAAGCGAGACCCTCAGCAAAGGCGCGTCGGGCAAAAGATTGACGGATTTCTGGTAGGGACCGATGCCTTTTTCCGGTTGCGCCATCTCGACATAGATCTGTCCGAGAACTTCCTGGAAGTACGGATTGTTCGGCTCTTCCTTGACGAGGCTGTCGATCTCGGCAAGCGCCTTTTGCATGTCGGGCTTGCGGAAATACGCCATCGCGCGCGCATAGCGCGCTTCCTCGCTCGTGTCGCTTGGCGGATAGCGATTGAAGACCGCCGCTGGCTGCGACAGGTAGCCGGCGAGCTTGGCCTGGATCATCTGGAATTGATGCATGGTCTCCGGGCTGTCCTTGATGTCCTTGTAAGGCGAGGCGTCTGCCAGACGCTGCAGCAGATCGATACGCTCGCGAGAGGCGGGATGGTCCGAAGCATAGGGGGTGCGGTAGCTGGCCGACATCGCTTCTTCGTTGGCGAGCTTCTCGAACACTTCCAGCATGCCGTCGCCGGATTGATGCGTGGCCTTCAAGAAGCGCTGGCCCATCTGGTCGGCGGTTGCTTCCTGGGTTCGGCTGAACTGAAAGAACTGTGCCTGCGCAATCTGTTGGCCGTATATAATCGCCGCTTGCCCGACATCGCCTGCGCCGAGGGCCATCGCGGCGATGCCGACCACCATGGAAATCAACATGGGAATGGCGGCCTTCTTGATGGCGTCGGTGCCGCGCGTCAGGTGACCGCCGGCCATATGACCGGTTTCATGCGCCAGCACGCCGATGACTTGGTTCGGTGTCTGCAGCTGCATGAACAGTCCAGTGTTGACGAAGATGTTCTGGCCTTCGGCAACGAAAGCGTTAATCGACGGATCGTTGACGATGTAGATTCTGACCGCGGCGGGATCGAGGCCGGCGACTTTCAGAATGGGATCTTCATATCCCTTCAGTACGCGCTCCATCTCGGTATCGCGGATGAGCGGCAGTCCTCCAATTTGTGCCGCCGCCGGATGCACCGACAGCGAAAACGCCGTGGCAAGCGAGAGCAAAAGCGAAAGGCCGCGAGAAACTGTCTTCTTCGCGAATGCGCGAACGCGCCGGGAAGGGTTGAAATACGACAAGGCCTGAACTCTCCTGTTGCCCCACGCCCTCGGGCCGACCGTATTGGCGCGGTTGTCACGCGTCAACGGATTGCGGCGCCCTTCGGAGCGTTGGCTTGCTTCGTATAGTAAATTCGGGAATTGCTTGCACATGCATCGCTTCGCACCCATGGCCTGTGCTGCCGGATTAACCTGTCTTGTCACCATTCTTACAGCTTGTTCATCCGGCTCGACATTGTTCGGCCTCAAAGAGGAAGCCGGCGGCGGATTTGTGGCGGGTGATGAACCTTCGGCGGTACGGGTTGGCCAGCAAGTTCTCGCGCAGGGCGGAACGGCGGCGGATGCGGCCACCGCGCTCTATTTTGCGCTCTCTGTGACGTATCCGGTGGCTGCGGGGCTGGGCGGCGGCGGCATCTGCATTGTGCACGATCCGGCGAGCGGTGCGAACGAAGTGTTCGATTTTCTGCCGCGTACCGCGGCCGGCGGCGGTGCGTTCGCCGTGCCGGGAAATGTCCGCGGCTTTTCCGTCCTGCAATCGATTTATGGAAAGTTCTCCTGGCAAAGATTGATCGCCCCCGCCGAAGGCTTGGCGGCGGCCGGCTTTCCGATTTCGCGCGGCCTCGGCACGCGGCTCGGCACCAGCCAGAATGTCATTCGGCTGGATGCGGAATTGGCGGTGGAATTTCTCGATGAATCCGGACAGTTAAAGCCGGCAGGCGCGCTCGTTTCCAACCGCAACCTCGCATCGGCACTGGCGGCAATCCGCGAACGCGGACCCGATGGTCTCTATCGTGGCGACATCGCTTTGAAGATCGCGAACTACGCGGCAGCCCAAAGCGCCGTCATCACCGAACGGGAATTGGCGGACTACAATGTCAACCGCGAGCCTGCGCACGCGCTGGAACTGGGCGATGCAGTGGTCAATCTTCCGCCGATGCAGTTGAGTGCGGGAACCTTTGCCGCCTCGCTCATTTCGCTTCTCGCGGACGCTCAAGGAAACCCGGTTGACGATCCTGTCCATGCAATCACCGGCGCGGTGACGCAGGCGCTTGGCGGGATGGGGGTGACAAGCTTGCCGCAAGACCTTGGATCGACAGGTTTCGTGGCGGTGGACAACAACGGTCAGGCCGTGACGTGCGCAGTGACTATGAACGCTCCGTTCGGAACGGGGCGGACGGTGGAAGCGACGGGCGTGACCATGGCCAAAGCACCGGTGAGCAAGCAAGACGGCGCGGCGATGATGTTTCTCGCGCCCGTGATTGTGGCCGACAAGAGCAATTCGCTCGTTCTTGCCGGAAGTGGCGCAGGCGGATCGAATGCAACAGCGGCTCTCGCTTTCGTCCTGCTCAAACTCGCCCGCGGCGAAACCGTGCTCGGTCCGGGCGATCTGCATTCCACCGGCATGGCGCCCTATGACACCGTCAACGCCGTTGCGTGCGGCGGCGGGCGCTGCACGGCGCTCAGCGATCCCGGTGGTTTCGGTCTGGGCCTGTCGGCGGCGATCCAGTAGCGATTTGGTCAGTCCGAACGGAAGGCGCGTTGCCACCAGCCCTTGCGCGCGGGCTGAGACGGCGTTTCCGGTTTCGACGTCTGGCGGGGTTCCGGCAGCGGCGTCACCTTGGCGGGCTCGGCCTTGATTGCCTCTCGTGCCTTCTCCGATGAGAGCGACCAGACAGGTTCTGACGGCGCATTCGGAACGATGATGGGCGCGTCGAGCGGCGGGTGCGTCTCGTCCACGTCCAGGCTCGGAGTTTCTTCGAGCTCGCCCGAATCTTCGCGAACGCTCTCGTCGACCGGCACACCTTCGCCTTCGAAGCGCGGCACCTGCGGCTGTGAACCGAACTCGCCGTCACGGCGCCCGCGGCGTCCGCGGCGGCGGCGCTTGCGCCGGCGTCCGGCTTCGCTGTCGTCGCGCAGACCTTCGCTGGATGGTTCGGGAGTCAAACGAGGTTGTTGCGGAGCGGCCTCATAGGCGCCCGGTGTCGTATCGGGAATGCCGTCGTTGATGTCGAAGCGCGGTTCGAGCGCTTGCGGCGGCTGAGGCTGCTGCTGATACGAACCGTTGCCCTGTTGGGCGGGAGCGTGATCGCGCCCGCGGCGGCGGCGTCTGCGCCGGCGTCCGCCTTCGCGCGCTTCGCCGGATGGAGCACCGGATCGCGCACCGACTTGGCTTGGCGGTGGCGCGCGGCGAACGTCATCTTCGATCTCCTCGGCCTCTTCGTCTTCGACGACTTCCTCTTCCGACTGGGCGGGGGGTTCGGCCTCTTCGGCGGCCTCGATTACCTCAGGCGAAGGCTGCTCGAGCGCGGGCTTGGGGCGATCTTCCGGCGAGCGCTGCTGGGTACGCTCGATTTCGAAGTGGCCGGCAATCATGTCGGGTTGCGCGTCGAAGGTGATGATCATGCCGCAATCGTGTTCGATGCGGGCAAGTTCGCGGCGCTTCTGATTGAGTGTGTAGATCGCAACATCGGTTGCAACTTTGACCGTGAGCGCCGCCGTGCGACCGCGTTGGCCCTCTTCATCCAGCGCGCGCAAGACGCGCAGCGCAGTCGATTCCACGGAACGTACGATGCCTTGGCCGCCGCAATGGGGGCAGGGCACGGTCGATCCGGCAATGACGCCGGCGCGCAGGCGCTGGCGCGACATTTCCAAAAGACCGAACTGGCTGATCTTGCCGATTTGGATGCGCGCCCGGTCATGGCGCACGGAGTCGCGCAGCCGCTTTTCCACATTGCGGTCGTTACGGTGATCCTCCATGTCGATGAAATCGATCACGATCAAGCCGGCGAGATCGCGCAAGCGCAGCTGGCGGGAGATTTCTTCCGCCGCTTCGAGGTTGGTTTTATGCGCAGTCTCTTCGATGGAGTGCTCGCGCGTGGCGCGGCCGGAATTCACGTCGATGGAGACGAGCGCTTCGGTCTGGTTGATGACGATGTAGCCGCCGGACCGCAATGTCACGGTCGGCGAGAACATCGAATCCAGCTGCGCCTCGATGTGATGGCGTTGGAAGAGCGGGACCGGTTCTTTATATGGCTGTACGTTCTTGGCATGGCTCGGCATGAGCATGCGCATGAAGTCTTTGGCGTTGCGATAGCCGTCGTCGCCTTCGACAACGATCTCCGAAACGTCCTTGTTGTAGAGGTCGCGGATGGCGCGCTTGATCAGGTCGCCTTCCTCGTAGACGCGCGCGGGTGCATTGGACTGGAGCGTGAGTTCGCGGATCTGATCCCACATGCGCAGCAGATATTCGTAATCGCGCTTGATCTCGAGTTTGGTGCGGTTCTCGCCGGCGGTGCGGATGATGAGGCCCATGCCTTCGGGCAGTTCGAGCGCGGCCGCTGCCGCCTTGAGACGCTTCCTGTCATTGAGATTGGTGATCTTGCGCGAAATACCGCCGCCGCGCGGCGTGTTGGGCATCAGCACGCAATAACGGCCTGCGAGCGAAATATAGGTCGTCAGCGCAGCGCCCTTGTTGCCGCGCTCTTCCTTGACGACCTGAACCAGGATGATCTGGCGGCGTTTGATGACCTCTTGAATTTTGTAGTGACGCCGGCGCGCCCAGCGTTGCGAAGGACGGCGCGCCTGCAAAGGCTGCGATGCCGGCTGGTCTGCGGCATGGACGTCCTCGGCTTGCGATTGCTGATCGACGATCCCTTCCGCGCGCTCTTCTTCGGCGACGAATTCCACATCCGTGGAATCTTCGTGCTCGTGTTCGAGATCATTGCCGGTGTGTTCGTCATGCTCGGGAACATGGTCGGTTTCGGCGGCCGATTGCTGGTCGACGATGCCTTCCTCGGCTTCTTCGTCGGCGATCTCTTCAACCGAAGGCCGTTCGAATTCGCCGCGATCGTTCTCACGATCGAACGCCGGATCGGCGGACTGTTCGACATCGAAACCGGATTCGACCTCCGATTCCGCAGATCCGTGCGTATCCGATGCGCGGCTGTCGAAACCCCGCTCGGAGGCCTCGTCGTCCTCCCGCGGTTCTTTCCCGCGGTGTTCATCGGGCTGCTCGTCGGAAGAAGCCGGCTCGGCGCCCTGCTGGGCGCTCGCTTCGATCGCCTGCTCCTCGGCTGCGTGTTCGGCTTCCAGCTCTTCGTCGCTGACGACGGCGGTGCCGGTCTCGACGATCTCGAACTCTTCTTCGGCGCGGCGGCGTGCTTCGGCCTCTTGTTCGGCGAGCAGCGCTTGGCGGTCGGCGATCGGGATTTGGTAGTAGTCGGGATGGATTTCGCCGAAGGCGAGGAAGCCCTGGCGGTTGCCGCCATACTCGACAAACGCCGCCTGCAGCGACGGCTCCACGCGCGTCACCTTGGCGAGATAGATATTTCCTTTGAGGGGCCGCTTGGTGGCGGCTTCGAAATCGAATTCCTCGACTTTATTTCCGTCGAGAACCACCACCCGGGTTTCTTCCGGGTGGCTTGCATCGATAAGCATGCGCTTGGTGGACATCATAATCTCCGTGCGAGCGCACTCCGCCGGCGGTGAATGCGCGCAAATGCGCACGCGAAATCCGCGCGAGGTGGGCTCGTCTTGTCTGGGGGGAAAGCCGAAGCGTCGCCACCGGCGGCTGGGCCGCAGGAGTGGTCAAAAGCGCCTTGGCAAAAAGGGTCATCGGCAATCACGTAAGGTCAGGGCTAACCATGAAGGCAAGGCCCGTGACCGTTGAACCTGCCGTCTCGCTCCGATCCACGATTCCGCCCGGTGGCTGCCGTAAACGTCAGCGAGGGGCGGGAGCTTCGGGTTACGGGCCTGAACAGGTCCTTGTAACCCTAGGAAATTCGCCGTGGCCAGAAGCCGGATCAGAGGCCGAAGCAGGCACGACCCTTTTAGGTGGCCGGCTGCCCCAGGGCAAGGGTAAGACTACGGATTCATTATAAGGGGCCAAAATGCTAACGAGACGTAAACAGATTCTCCGCAATTCTGGGGTATTGCGGCGCTAGAGATGGGGTTGTGCAGCTCGTGAAGTTCTTCCCGGCCATTCTTGGATCGCTGCTGTTTTTCGCCGCTGCGGCGCCGACGATTGCCCAAGTGTTGCCCCCCACGCCGCGGCCGCGCGATGCTTCGCTCCCCTCGTCCTCGGTGACGATGGATATCCCCGCGCCGCCTTCCAAAGCTCAGCCCATGGTTCTGAGCGCGCGGATCGGCGAGCACGACGATCGCACGCGCTTCGTGATCGAACTCTCCGATCCGGTGAAGCTCAGGGTGTTTACGCTTTCAAATCCCAATCGCGTGGTGATCGATCTGCCCGAAGTGCTTTGGCGCATTCAGGGCGGGCCGCAAAAGCCGTCGGGCTTCGGCGCCATCAAGAGCTATCGCTACGGTCTCTATCGCCCCGGCAATTCGCGCTTCGTGATCGATCTCAACATGCCGGTCAACGTAACCGATCCTTTGGTGCTTCCACCGCAGGATGGATTTGGCTACCGCGTCGTGCTCGATCTTTTCCCGACGGCGCAGGCGGCGTTTTCGCAGAAGTCCGGCTGGCCGGCCGACCTGCAAAAGCATGACGATCAGATCGCGGCCCTGCTTGCGGCGGAGAAACCGGCCAAGAAAACCGCCAAGAAAATCATCGTCATCGACGCGGGCCACGGCGGCATCGACACCGGCACCAGCGCTGCGGACGGGTCAGCGGAGAAGGATCTGGTGCTCGACGAGGCCGTGCGTCTGGGCAAGGAGTTACGCAAGCGCGGATATACGGTGTTTTTGACGCGCGATACCGACACTTACATCCCCTTGCGCGAGCGCGTTGCGATATCGCGCAGCCATGGCGCCGATCTGTTCGTCTCGCTGCATGCCGATTCCAATCCCGATACCGCCGTCAACGGCGCGTCGGTCTATTCGCTTTCGGAATCCGGATCGGACAAGGAAGCCGCGGCTCTCGCGAAGAAGGAAAACCAGTCCGATATCATCGCCGGCGTCGATCTGTCCGGCGACAACAGCCAGGTTGCGCCCATCCTGCTCGATCTGGCTCAGCGCGACACCATGAACCGGTCCTCGCGCTTCGCCGAAACCGTGGTGAAACAGCTTTCAAGCGCGACCGATGTGCTGGCGCGCACGCCGCACCGTTCTGCTGCGTTCGTGGTGCTGAAGGCGCCGGATGTTCCCGCAGTTCTGGTGGAACTTGGTTATCTTTCCAATCACCATGACAGCTCGCAAATGGGAACCGCCGAATGGCGCGATGGCGTCGCGGGCGCCCTGGCCAACGCCGTAGACAGGCAGTTCCGGGCCGCGCCTGCAGCAACAGACCCCATCGCGGCCCGGGCGGCTTCGGACTAGACTTAGGAGAATTTGGGGCCTTGCTCCTGTCATAATCAGGCCGCATATGGCCGGCGGCGTAGGGCCCCGGAAGGGTTTTGAGTTGATCGACAAGCGTTATTGGTACTACGGCGGGCTGGCTGCCGGCGGGCTCGTGGCCGTGCTCGCGCTCGGCCTCGTCGTCTACATTTTTGCCCTGACCAACGATCTTCCCAGCGTCGAAGCGCTGCAAAACTACCAGCCGCCGATCACCACGCGCGTTTACGCCGGTGACGGCACACTGCTTGGCGAATACGCCCGCGAGCGACGCATCTTCGTGCCGGTCGCCTTCGTGCCGAAAAAAGTGATCAACGCGTTCACCTCCGCCGAAGACAAGAACTTCTTCAACCACCCCGGCATCGATCCCAGCGGCATCATGCGCGCGGCGATCAAGGACGTGTTCAACGTTCTGGAAGGCAAACGTCTGGAGGGCGCTTCCACCATCACCCAGCAGGTGGCCAAAAACTTCCTGCTGAACAGCGAGGTGAAGTTCTCGCGCAAGATCAAGGAGGCCATTCTCGCCGTCCGGATCGACGCGGCCTATCCGAAGGAGAAGATCCTCGAACTCTATTTGAACGAAATCTTCCTCGGCGAAAATTCCTATGGCGTGGCCGCCGCCGCGCTGAACTATTTCGGCAAGTCGCTGGACGAGCTGGACATCGCCGAAGCGGCATTCCTCGCCTCGCTGCCCAAGGCGCCCAGCAACTATAATCCGAAGACAAATTACAAAGCCGCGATTGAGCGGCGCAATTGGGTGATCGGCCAGATGGCCGACAACGGCTACATCACCGACGACGAAGCGCAAGCCGCCATCGCCGAGCCTTTGGTTACGCAAGCACGTCCACTGGGCATTCAGGCCGAAGACGCCGATTACTTCGTCGAAGAAATCCGCCGCATCCTCTACGCCAAGTATGGCGAGAAGGCGCTTTACGACGGCGGCCTGCAGGTGCGCGCGACCCTCGACACACGGCTGCAGAATTATGCCGTGAACGCACTGCGCGAAGGATTGGTGCGTTACGATCGCCGTCACGGCTGGCGCGGCGCCGTCAGCAACATCGACGTGAACCGCGATTGGAAAAGCGTGCTCGCCGGCGCCGGCAACCAGTCCGGCATCGACACCTGGCGGGTGGCCGTCGCGCTCGCTTACGGCGCCGATAAATCGGTGCGCATCGGATTGGACAATGGTGTCACGGGCACGATCCCGCTCAGCGAACTCACTTGGGCGCGCCGCGAGATCAAGCTGAGCGCGAGCGTGGGTGACGCGGTCACCACCCCGCAGCAGGTGTTGAAGATCGGCGACGTGATCTATGTCGAAGCCATCGACAAGGCGGGCCACTACGGCCTCAGACAAGTTCCGGAAGTGAACGGCGCCATCGTCGCGCTGGACCCGCACACCGGACGTGTGCTCGCGCTCTCGGGCGGTTTTAGTTTCGCGTCGAGCCAATTCGACCGTGCCATGCAGGCCATGCGTCAGCCCGGCTCAGCCTTCAAGCCGTTTGTCTACGCGACGGCCCTCGACAACGGTTATACGCCGGTCAGCAAAGTCATTGACGGTCCGTTCTCGGCACCGCAGGGCCCAGGCCTGCCGATGTGGACGCCGAAGAATTTTGAAAAGGGCTTTTTGGGTCCGGCCACACTTCGCCGCGGCGTCGTACTGTCCCGAAATCTGATGACCATCCGTCTCGCTTATGAAGTCGGCATGGACAAGGTCGTCCCTTATCCGGTGCGTTTCGGGGTCTATGACAAACTCGATCCCTATCTCTCCAATGCCATCGGAGCGGCGGAAACCACTCTCATCCGTTTGACGACGGGCTATGCCGAATTCGTCAACGGTGGAAAGAAGATCAACGCGACGCTGATCGACCGCATCCAGGATCGCAACGGCAAGACGATCTATCGTCACGACCCGCGCGGGTGCGGCGATTGCAATGGCGATTGGCGAGGGCAGGCTGAACCCTTGTTGCCGGACACCCGCAACGAAATCCTCGATCCTCGCACGGCCTATCAGATCGTCTCGATTCTCGAAGGTGTCGTGCAATACGGAACCGGCAGAGCGGTCGCCGCCGTCGGCAAACCGCTCGCCGGCAAGACCGGCACCTCCAACGATTCCAAAGACACTTGGTTCATCGGCTTTTCGCCCGACCTTGTCGCCGGCGTGTTCGTCGGCTTTGACGATCCCAGGACACTGGGCCGCTACGAGCAAGGTGCAACGGCCGCTGCCCCGATCTTCCGCGATTTCATGAAAGGCGCATTGGCCGACGCGCTGCCGACGCCATTCCGCATTCCGCCCGGAATCGTGCTCGTCTCCATCGACCGCATCAACGGCACCAAGGCCGCGCCCGGCGCTCCTGGCACCATCATGGAAGCCTTTAAAGCCGGAACCGAGCCCGGCATTGCGCAAGGACCGTTCGATCCGACGACGGAAAATACCGGACCCGGCAACGATGTCGGTCAGGGAACGGGCGGCCTTTACTGAGATATCCCACGCAATTGTGAGGTTTGGCCGGGCGCGTGAAGCGTGGCCTTTGGCGCGTTTTCGCGTCTATTCTTTGCGCCGGAATATCGAAGGAGGTTCTTTATGAACTGGACGGTTGGGCACGCGTCACTCTTGGCGGCAGGCTTGTTTTCCGCAGCGTTGCTGACGGCAGCGCCTGTCTTTGCCGGTGATACAAGGTGGAGCGATCCGCGCCTCGATGCCTCGTGGAACAATGTGCAGCCCGCTTACCCCGATTCGGCACAAGCAAGCGGCGAGGAAGGTTCCGTGGACATCGCGCTGTATGTGAACCCGCGCGGCAAGCCCAAGAAATTGCGCATCGTGCAGTCGAGCGGCTTTGAGGATCTTGACGATGCCGCCGTCGATGCGGTGCTGAATTGGAAGTTCGTTCCCGCGACCTACGACGGCGATACCGTCTCGCAATGGACGACGGTGCGCATTGTCTTCAGGTTGCCGCGCCCGGCTCAGAACAAGCCCGCCACCTAGCGAAGACGACAGATAGGCGGCTCTTTACAAGAGAGCCGCCTGCGACCATATCGGTGCGCATTCAGGACCGAGCCATGCGCGCCGAAACCCAACGCACGATCGAAGACATCAAGCAGGCGATCTCCCTGCTGAGGAGGCATCTTTGACTGGGATCGCGCGTTGCGCCGCCTCGACGAACTGAACGCCAAAGCCGAAGACCCCGCCATCTGGAACAAGCCGCAGGAGGCGCAAAAGCTGATGCGCGAGCGTCAACGATTGGAGCAGTCTGTTTCAGCGGTGCGCAAACTCGAGGGCGAGCTTTCCGATGCGACCGGCCTGCTCGAAATGGCCGAAGCCGAAAACGACGCGGCGATGATCGCCGATGCGGAAAAAGCCATCGACGCGCTGCATAGCCACGCCGAGAAGCTGCGCCTGGAATCGATGCTGTCCGGCGAAGCCGACGGCAACGATACCTATCTCGAAATCCATGCCGGCGCCGGGGGCACCGAAAGCCAGGACTGGGCCGAGATGCTCTTTCGCATGTATATGCGCTGGGCGGAGCGGCACGACTACAAGCTGCAGCTGATCGAGGAAAGCGAAGGCGAGGGCGCCGGCATCAAGTCCGCGACGCTGCTCGTCAAAGGACCCAACGCCTATGGCTGGCTGAAGAGCGAAGCGGGCGTGCATCGTCTGGTGCGCATCTCGCCGTTCGATTCCAACGCGCGCCGTCACACCAGTTTCTCCAGCGTGACGGTGTATCCGGTGGTGGATCAATCGATCGAGATCGACATCCCGGAAAAGGATGTGCGCGTCGACGTCTATCGGGCGAGCGGTGCGGGCGGGCAGCACGTCAACAAGACGGAAAGCGCGGTGCGCATCACCCATCTGCCGACCGGCATTGCGGTGGCCTCGCAGAGCGAGCGCTCACAGCATCAGAACCGCGCGATCTGCTGGGACATGCTGCGCTCACGACTCTATGAAATCGAACTTGAAAAAAAGAAGGCCGAGACCGGAGCCTTTGTCGGCGAGAAGACCGACATCGGCTGGGGGCATCAGATCCGCTCCTATGTGCTGCAGCCCTATCAGCTGGTGAAGGATTTGCGCACGGGCGTAGAAAGCCGGCTGCCGCAGGACGTGCTCGACGGCGATCTCGATCCCTTCATGGCTGCGGCGCTGGCACAGGCCGTCGGCGGCAAGCCGAAAGAGAAGGTCGAAGATCTCGAGTAAAACAAAACCCCGCTCCGCTGCCGCGGAACGGGTTTTTGAATTCTATCTCGTGAGGCTTAAGCGCCGGTCTTGAGCGGCGCGAAGGTCGCGGCCGGACGGGGCTGCGCCGGAGCGGCAGTCACCATGGACTGCGCGACGGGTCCGGGCGCGCCGGAAGGGATTTTTCGCTCGAAGCCCGTCAAGTTGCGGGCTTCCTCGGCGAGCGGATTGTCGGAATGGCGGCAATTGCCCTCGAAGAAGGCGCCGGTTTCGACTGCGAACGCTTCGTGCAGGATGTTGCCTTCGACATGGCAAGTCGCCGCGAGAAAGACTTTGCGCGCGCGGATGCTGCCCTGGACGCGGCCGCGCACGGTCACGTCTTCCGCAAGAACTTCGCCGTGGATAAAGGCTTTGTCGCCGATGACGAGACCCGCGCTGTGCACGTCGCCCTCGACGCGGCCATCGATCTGGATATCGCCGGTCGAGGTCAGCGTGCCGTTCACGACGAGGTCGGCGCTGATGATGGAAGGAGCGGAAGAGCGCGTAGTGCGCTTGGCTTGAGAAGCGGGAGCCCCGGAAGCGGGGGTCGCAGTGGCGGCAGCGGCCGCCTGTTTACTCTTACTCGAAAACATGACGCCCAGCCTCGATAAATCTACTCGGATCTCTCACGACGTCGGCGAGCCACACTTCGTAGTGGACATGGGGCCCGGTGCTACGACCCGTCGATCCGAGTTTTCCGACGGGCGTACCCTTTTTCACTTTAGCGCCAACGCGCACGAGTATCGCAGAAAGGTGTCCATAACGTGTACGAATTCCGAATCCATGGTCAATTTCGACCATATTTCCGTACCCGCCACGGTTGCCTGCCCACACCACGACACCAGGCGCGGTTGAGGCGACGGTCGAACCCCAGGGGCCGCCGAAATCCAGACCCGGATGGAAAGCGATGCGATGGGTGAACGGATCGACGCGCGCGCCGAAGTCGCTGGTCTCTTCGAATTGGCTGCCGCGGACCGGCGTGGTGAGAGGCACATGGCTCAAGGCGGCGAACAGCGCATCCAGCTCTTTGCCGTGGGCGCTGGCGCTGACATAGGCGTTGGTGAACGAAGCGTCGGCGATGCCTTCGATCCGCTCGTTGTCGATTGGGATGAAGGGCCCGCCGACATTGCCTTGGACCTGGGCTTCGAGGCTGTCGGGGTTCATGCCGACGCGGCGCAGAACGCCTTGGACTTGGGCGATGCTGGTCGACAGCTGTTGATCGACGCCGACGAGCAGGGCGGTTTCCGCAGTGCTCATCCGCCTGATGCGATCGGTTTGCTGGGCGAGCGCGTGAAACACGGGAAGCTTGGGAACGCGCTGCGGTTCGGCTTGCTGCTTGCTGCCGGAACTGAAGAAGGCCTGGGTGGCCTGGGTGAAGCGGCCGACCGCCTCGTCTAGGAAGCTGGCGCGGGTCGGGCGCGCCGTCCTTGGTTGCGGCGCCGTCTGTTGCGGCATCACATTGAGCTTGGACTGCCCGGCATTCAGATCTTCAGACTGGGTCGGCGCGTCGGGGCCGAGGCTGTCGCTGGCGACACCGGCCTTGTTAGTATTTGCGCGCACCACGTCGTCATTCGGGTTGGTGTTCTGGGGATCGTCGCTCAAAGCGGCGCGGCTGCCGCCTTTGACGGCGTCGAAGGTTTGATCCACCGCCTGCTTGCGGCCGAGCAGTTTTTGGACGGTGTCCTGTTTGGTCTGCAACTCGTCGGCGACCGACTTGAAGCGGTCCTCTGCCGAGACGAGCGCGCCGTTGAGTTCGTCGTAGGAGATCTGCAGATCGGCGACCCGGTTTTCATAGGTCGACTGCATCTGCTGGTAGCGATGATCCTTGGCCGCAATGATGCGGTCCTTGAAGATCACGTTGACGGAAGCAAACGCCACCCAGCCCAGAAAGATCAGGGACAGACCAGCCATGGTGGCCTGCAGAGTTGGTCCAAAGGTGAAGAATTGCACCCGGCCATCAGACCGAATGTAAATCTGACGCTCGGGAAACGTCGTATGCAACCACGCCCAAGCACGCTCTATGAGCGTTTCGGCCATGCCGTTACTTCCCTTTTGGGCGATCTTTGCGCCAACCCCAGATTGTCGTTTCATTTCACCTAATTCTGGGCGCACAATCAAGCTCTTAGCCCAAAAAAATGAGTTCGAGGTTAATCTGGGCCGAAAGGGCCTCCTAAGCCTTTCAGGCGGCCGATTCACAGCGTTTTTGCCGCGTCCAGCACGGCCTCCACATGGCCCGGAACTCTGACTTTTCGCCAGATCTGCCGGATGACCCCTTTGCCATCTATCAGATAGGTGGCCCGGTCCAAGCCCATGTATTTGCGGCCGTATAGGGACTTTTGGACCCAAACGCCATAGGCCTCGGCCGCTTTTATCTCGGGGTCCGAAGCCAGCGTAATCTTGAGCTTGTGCTTGGTTTTGAACTTGTCATGCGAAGCGACACTGTCCTTGGAGACGCCGACAACGGCGACACCGGCCGCGTCGAACTTCCGTTTGGCAGCGGAGAATTCGATTGCTTCCTTGGTGCAGCCGGAGGTGTCGTCTTTGGGATAGAAATAGAGGACGTAGGGTTTGCCCTTAAGCATCGCGGACGAGACTTCGCCCCCGCCGTCGGTTGCCAGCTTGAACGCAGGCGCCCGGTCGCCAGGCCCAAGGTTCTTGGGCGCAAGTTCTTTCGCCATGCCTGTCTCCGGAATCGGAGAGGCTCCCCAGCCCCTCTAACCAATTCTTTAGCCAGCTCTCGGCCAAAATCCGGCCAACCCTCTGGCGTTTACCATCGACGGAGGATAGGCGATAAGCCGATGCGCGAGCCGACGCAAGAGGCGTAAGGCCGTCGCGCCCCCGGCAACAGAGTTAGTAACAACCTACGGGACAGCGTGAACACCGCTAAAGCCAAATTCAGGCGCTTTTGGAAGCGTACCGACATCCGCCTTCGGCGCACGCTCCGGCCGTGGATTGCGCGCATCGCCAAGTCCGTCCGGCAACTCAATATCCGGGCTCATCACGTGCGCCGGGGCAGCCTGATTGCCGCGGGGATCGCCACGGTTTTCGTCTTCTTCATTGTCGGCGGCGTGATCCGATTGTTCGTCGGCCCGATTTCGCTGGGCTTCTTCAAAGACGATCTCAGGCACGCACTGACGACGGCGCTGCCGGGGCTGGGCGTCAAATTCGACGAAGCGGCTTTGGAATGGTCGCGGGACGAAAACCGCGTCAACGTCGTCATCCTCGGCGCGCGGGTGTTCGACGCCGATCAGCGCATCATCGCCCAGGCCCCCAAAGCGGAAGTCGATCTGGCGGCGCGCTCGCTTTTGAACGGGACGCCTGAAATCAGGCGCATCACGCTTGTGGGCGTGCAGCTCACCATGGTGCGCACGGCGGACGGAAAGCTGCGTCTCGGCATCGAGCGCGACAACGAGCAAGGCGATGTGCTGCAGCGCATTCGCGATGCGTTGGCCGCCAACAAAGGCGAATCCGCATTCGAGACCTTCGCGGTGAAGCGCGCGCGCCTGGCGTTCTACGACGAAGCGACCAGGCTTTTCATCGTGTCGCCCAACGCCAATCTCGAAATCTCCACCGGCAACGAGGCGGGCGTCGCGCCCGGCACGGTGACCGCGAATATCGACGCGGACATCGAAATCTCCGGCCGCTCGGCGCATCTTGCGGGCTCGGTGAAGATGCCGCCGCACAACGGTCCGGTGAAGGCGGACATCAGCCTGGACGGTTTGAATTTGCGGGCGCTGGGAGAAAATGCGGCGTCGTTCGCAAGCCTGAAGTCCTTCGATCTCAAGACGGACATAACGGCCTCGTTCACCGTCGAGCACGGCACGAGCTTGCGCTATGCCGATTTCGGTCTTGGCGCGGCGGGTGTCGTCGGCGGGTTGGGTGCGCCTTTGCACGTCAGCGCGATGCGCGTGGTCGGCCGCTATGACGGCGCGACGGGGCGGCTACTGATCGACGAAGCCTCGCTCGGCGGCAAGCAGGCCAATGTGAAGCTCACCGGTTCGGGCGATGTCACGTTCGCTGCCGACAAAGCGCTCCAGAAAATCGCCTTGCGTCTCAGCGGCGACCGGATCTCGTTCAACATGCCCGAGGAGATCGAGCGCTCGGTGACCAAAGCGAGCGTCGATTTCGAGGCGGCATACACGGCTGCGGACCGCAAGATCACCATCGAGAAATTCACGCTGACGGGCGGAACTCTGGCCGCACAGCTGAACGGCACGGTCACGCTCGATCCCGATCGATCGCCGGCGCTCGATCTTCAAGGACGCATTGCCGAACTCTCCGTACGCGATCTGGTGAACTATTGGCCGCTTTCCTTGGGCGAGGGACCGCGCGACTGGATCGACAAGAACATTTCCGCAGGCCGCATGGGTCCCATCGAAATGCGAGCGCAGATTCCGCTGGGCGCCCTCAGCAAGCCCGCATTGCCGGAAGAGGCGTTGCTCGTGACGTTTGCGATGCGCGATGCGACAGTGACGTACATCCGCGGCTTGACGCCGATGACCAACGTGCAAGGCGCCGGCACGCTCACCGGCGACACCTTCAAGGCCACGATCGCTTCGGGGACGGTGAATTCGCTGAAGTTGACGGACGGCGCGGTCGACATTCCCAACTTGCATTCTCCAGATGCGATCGGTGAAATCTCTGGGCGCGTTGCCGGCGCCGTGCCCGATGTGCTGGCGCTCGCCGACATGCCGCCGCTCGGTTATCCCTCGCGCTTTCATATCAAGCCTTCCGACACCAGCGGCGCGGCCGTGCTCGACATCGCTGTCAAGGTGCCGATGCTGAAGGACGTCAACGTCGACAATGTCGGGATTTCGATCAAGACGAATTTGACGGGCCTGAACATCCCACTCGGCAAGAAGATCAAGATCGCCAACGGCAATACCGCCATCGACATCGACAACAACCGCCTGCACGCGACCGGTACGGCCGAGCTCAACACCGCGCCGATCACCCTCGACTGGACCGAGGATTTCAAACCTGTCGGGCCGATCACGTCGCGCATTGCGCTGAAAGGCATGATCGATGAAGAGGCGCGTGAGGCGCTCAACTTCCGCGCCGCCGACGTGCTGCAAGGCCCGGTCGGCGTCGTTGTGAATATCGAAGGGCGGCGCGGCAAGATTCAGCGCGCGGTCATGACGATGGATTTGACGCCGGCGAACGTCGGCCTCGACATCATCAACTTCAAGAAGCCGTCCGGTGTCGCCGCCACGGCAAACTTGATCGCGAAGTTCGACGACAACGGATTTATCCGCTCCGAAGACGTCGACGTGAGCGGCGGGGGCATCGATGCCAAAGGCTCGGCGACATTCGACGCAAACGGCGATTTGCAGAATCTGCAATTGCCGGTGGTCAAGGCCGGAGCGCTGAACGATTTCAGCCTGAGCATGTCCGATACTGCGGCGAGCGGATTGAACGTGGATGTCAGCGGGCGTTCGGTGGATGGCACGGCGCTGGGCAAGCGCGACGCCAAGGGCAGTAGCAACACGCAGCAAGAGCCGGCGAAGGAGTTGAACAAACCGTTCCACATCATGGCGCGCCTCGACCGCGTGGTCTTGCGCAACAATGCGAGTTTCGCGCCCTTCGCCGTGGATGTCAGCGGTATCGGGGACCGGCCGCAGTCGCTCGCCATGACCGGCTCGCTCTCGAGCACCGTGAAGGTGAGCGCCAACATCACCACGACCGATGCGGGGCGTAAAATCGCCCTGACGACAAACGATGCGGGCTTGTTGATCTCCGGCCTGTTCGGCCTTTCGAGCATCAAAGGCGGCACGCTCGACATCAATGTCGCGCTGCCGCCGATGGCTCAGGCCGTGAAGAAGGACGCCAATACCCCGGACTATAGCGGGTTGGTGGCGATGAAGAATTTCAAGGTCATCAACCAGCCGTTCCTGACCCGCTTGTTCGCGGCCGGATCGCTGGACGGCCTCAGCAGCCTGATGCGGGGCCAAGGCATTGTCGTGGACAAACTGCAGGTGCCGCTGAAGTCGAAGGACGGTGTCGTCACCATTCGCGATGCACGCGCCAACGGGCCTTCGCTCGGCATCACCGCGGAAGGATTTATCGACCGGCGCGCGAACCAGATCGGACTGCGCGGCGCGATCGCGCCGCTCTACGGCATCAACACGGTCCTTGGATACATTCCTTTGGTGGGTGACGTGCTCGTCTCCAAGAAGGGCGAGGGTATTATCGGCATGACCTATGACGTGAGCGGCAATGCCGACGAGCCCGAGGTCGGCATGAATCCGCTTTCGGTCCTGACGCCGGGAATCCTGCGCCGCATTTTCCAGGGTTCGATGCCCAAGGAAACGCAACTGCCGCCGCCGAAGGCGACAGATCTGCAGCCGCCGGCGCCAACCGATCCCCAACCGCCACAAAAGAAGCCGTAGAATCTACCCTCCCCTTGAGGGAGGGTCGAATTTGCGAAGCAAATTCGGGGAGGGGTCATGCCGAGGATTCGAAGCCAAGCGCAATCTTACGGCGAGATCGATGTGTGCAGCGCGGCATGACCCCTCCCCGAAATTCACTCGCGCTTCGCGCTCGTAAATTTCGACCCTCCCTCAAGGGAGGGTGGATACTACACCGGCTTCACCAGGACGTGGGTTTTCTTGCCGCTCGAAACCTTGAGCACGCCTTCGGCGGTGAGCGCTGCAAGACCAATGGTCGCTTTGGCGTCCGTGACCGGCGTATCGTTTACGCGCAGGCCGTTGTTGGCGATCAGCTTGCGCGCTTCGCCGTTCGAAGAGGTGACGCCGGATTTGACCGCCAGCGTGAGCACGCCGATCGGAAACTCGCTTTTGGCGATTTCGATCGTCGGCAATCCGCCCGAGATGCCGCCTTCTTCGAACGTGCGCCGCGCGGTTTCGGCAGCGGCTTGCGCGGCGGCGCGTCCGTGCACGATGGTTGCAGCTTCGGTCGCGAGAATCTTCTTCGCTTCGTTGAGTTCCGCGCCCTTCAGCTTCTCCAGCCGCGCGATTTCGTCGAGCGGCAGATCGGTGAAGATGCGCATGAAGCGGCCGACGTCGCCGTCTTCGGTGTTGCGCCAGAACTGCCAGTAGTCGTAGGGCGAGCGCATGTCGGCGTTGAGCCATACCGCGCCCGAAGCCGACTTGCCCATCTTGGCGCCCGACGCGGTGGTGATGAGCGGCGTCGAGAGCGCATAAAGCTGCACGTTTTCGAGCCGGTGCCCCAGATCGATTCCCGAAACGATGTTGCCCCATTGATCGGAGCCGCTGGACTGCAGGCGGCAACCGTAGCGCCGGTAGAGTTCCACATAGTCGTAGGCCTGGCAGACCATGTAGTTGAATTCGAGGAAGGAAAGCGGCTGCTCGCGATCGAGCCGCAGCTTCACGCTTTCCATCGTCAGCATGCGGTTGACGGAGAAATGGCGGCCGACATCGCGCAGGAAGGAAATGTATTCGAGCTTGTCGAGCCATTCGGCATTGTCGACCATGATGGCGTCCGATGGCCCGTCGCCGAATTTCAGCAGATGGCGGATGCCTTTCAGGATGCTCTGCTTGTTGGCTTCGATCTGTTCGCTGGAGAGGAGCTTGCGCACTTCGTCCTTGCCGGAGGGATCGCCCAGCTTGGTGGTGCCGCCGCCCATCAGGAGAATGGGGCGGTGGCCCGCCTGCTGCAGCCGGCGCAGCGTCATCAGCTGCACGAGGTTGCCGATGTGCAGGCTCGAGGCGGTGCAGTCGAAGCCGATATAGGCGGTGACCCGTTCTTTCTGGAACAGCGCGTCCAGTTCTTCGGGCAAGGTGCAGTCGTAATAGGCGCCGCGCTCCACGAAGGTGCGGAGGAATTCGGAGCGGAATCGCGGCGCGGCGGACATTTTTATGGCCTTGTTCAAGGAGGGCCGCGGGTTTAGCACGATGTCGGAAATTCATAAAATCATGGGCCGACCGGCCCTCCAGGCGTCGATTTTCGCGATCTGCTCCTTGCTGGGGAATTACAAATCGCGCGGGATTGTTGCCATACCGCTTGGCCGGACTATTCTTGGCCCGACTATTCTTGGCCAGACCGGGAGTCAGGTGATCATATGAAAGCGCTCTGTTTTGCTCTGCTCTTCGCCGCCGTGGCGACGCCCGTTTTGGCGGATGAGAAATCTTCAGACACCATCGACTGGCAGCCGGTGACGCCGAAGGCGCAAGCGAGCGATCGGTTTGATCTGAACAGGGATGGCCAGTTCTTGATGAACAAGGAGGGCCAGCTCACGGTCTATGGATCATATCGCTCGGGCGGGACTGGCGTGGCGGCCAGTGCAACCAAAAACGGCGACAAATGGCAGCCTGTAATGGAAATCTCGGTGGGCACAGGGTTTTAGAGCGCAATCGGGTGAAGTGTGAAGCGGTTCACCCGCCAAATTGCGCGACACTCAAAGAATCTAGAGCATGATCTGATTCAAAGTCATCAGATCATGCTCTAGCGGTCAGCGCTCAGCTCAATTCAATCAAGACACCGTCATGGCCGGTCCCCGTGCCGGCCATCCATGAACTCGATGCGAAAAGGCTCTCGCGAACTGTCAAAGAACGTGTTCATGGGTGGCCGGGACAAGCCAGAACAAGCCCGGCCATGACGGTTGTTGTGAAAATCCAAACCCGTTTTAACGGCCGCCTACTTCGCCGGCACGTCCACGCCCATGCCTTTGGCGACGTATTCCTGCACGGCCTCCACGACATCGGCTTCGTGGCGATCGAAGAAGTGGTTGGCGCCGTCGATCTTGGTGTAGCTGACTTTGATGCCCTTCTGCGCGGAAAGCCGGTCCACCAGTTTTTGCACGTCGGCTTCCGGCACGACCTGATCTTTCGTGCCGTGCACCATCAAGCCCGAAGCGGGGCAGGGCGCGAGGAACGCAAAGTCGTACATGCTGGCGGGTGGCGCGATGGAAATAAATCCGGTGATCTCGGGGCGGCGCATCAAAAGCTGCATGCCGATCCAGGCGCCGAACGAAATTCCGCACACCCAAACGAACGACGGATTTGGATAGAGCGTGTTCATCCAGTCGAGCACGGCGGCGGCATCGGAAAGTTCGCCCGATCCGGAATCGAAGGTGCCCTGGCTTCGTCCCACGCCGCGGAAATTGAAGCGCACGGTGGTGCAGCCCAGATTGTGGAACATGTGAAAGAGGTCGTAGACCAGCGGATTGTTCATCGTGCCGCCGAACTGGGGATGGGGATGCAGCACGAGCGCCATGGGCGCGCCCGGGGTCTTCTGCCGCTGGTAGCGCACTTCGATGCGGCCGGCCGGCCCGGGAAGGATGATCTCAGGCATGTTCGATTCTCGGAGCGTCGGGGCGGCGGCAAGAAAGATCGGGCGGGCGCCCGGTTTCCACAGTACATAAGTCGGAATTATATCCTGGCCGAGAGTTTGTATTTCTCAGCAAATTCAATGGTTTACAAATAGTCGCAGGGATGGGCACGTTCAATTCTTGACCACACTAGTGGGGAATTCTATATCCAGCGCAAGGATACGCCAGCATTTCCGCGGCTCCGTGCGGGCTCTGTGTAACGAAGCCGAGCCTTCGGAAGCAAGCAGAAACGGCGGCAATTCAAGGAGATCGATCGTGAGGCTCAGCACCAAAGGCCGCTACGCAGTGATGGCGATGGCCGATCTCGCCGGTCACGACGGGGGATCCAAGCCCGTTTCGCTGGCGGAGATCGCCAAGCGCCAGGAGATTTCACTTTCTTATCTGGAGCAGCTGTTCGCGAAATTGCGCCGCGGCGGACTGGTGAAGAGCGTCCGCGGACCGGGCGGCGGCTATCGCCTCGCGCGTCCGGCGAATGACGTTCGCATCGCCGACATCATCGTGGCGGTCGACGAGCCCATCCAGGCCACGCGCTGCCGTGCCGACAGCGCCAAAGGCTGCATGGGCACCGTGACCGGACGCTGCATCACGCACGATCTGTGGGAAGAACTCGGCCGTCAGATTCATGTGTTTCTCGCCGGTGTGTCGCTGGCGGACGTCTTGGAAAAGCGCGTGCTGGGCCGCGCACAACCTTGCGCCAAAGTGGAGACGCGTGAAGCGGCCTAAAACGGGAAATGAATCGCTTACGCGTCGCACCATGATCTATCTCGACCACAACGCCACATCGCCACTGCGGCCCGAAGCGAAGGCCGCGATGGATCGCGCGCTCGCTGCGGGCGGCAATCCCTCGTCCGTGCACGCGGCGGGACGCGGGGCGCGGGCATTGATCGAAGAGGCGCGCGAGCACGTGGCCGCGCTGGCAGGCGCACGCGTGCAGGATGTGATCTTCACCGGCGGCGGCACCGAGGCCAATTGGCTTGCGCTTTGCGGCGCGATCTACGGCGCGCTGGATGCTGAAGCGCGCATTACGCGGCTCTTCGTCTCGGCCATCGAACACGACTCTGTCCTGGCAAACGCCAACGCCTTGACCGAACGTGTGCCGGGACTGCGCGTCGATATTCTCCCCGTAACGCAGGACGGCGCGATCGATCCGGAAGCGCTGCGCGTGGCCTTGCGCGAAGGCAAGGGCAGGGCGCTTCTCGCCGTGATGGCCGCCAACAACGAGACCGGCGTGCTGCAGCCGATCGAAAAGGTTTCCGCGCTCGCCAAAGAAGCGAACGCGCTTCTCCTCGTCGATGCCATTCAGGCGGCGGGCAAGATCGCGCTCGACGGGATTTGTGCCGTTGCCGATTATCTGACGCTTTCAGCGCACAAGCTCGGCGGACCGCAGGGTTCCGGCGCGCTGATCGTCAAGGACGGTGCGCCGTTTTCCGCGCAGATTCTGGGCGGCGGCCAGGAAAAGAGCCGCCAGGCCGGCACGGAGAATGTTTGCGGCATCGCAGGCTTTGGCGCGGCCGCGAAAGCGGCGCTGCGCGATCTGGCAAAGGCGACGATCGCGCTGCGCGACGATTTTGAAAGCGAGCTGCTGCGGGCGGCGCCCCGTGCCGTGCTCTTTGGCGCGAACACCGGGCGCCTCGCCAACACCTCGAACTTTGCCTTGCCCGGCATCTCGGCGGAGACCGCGGTGATGGCGCTCGATCTTGAAGGGGTGTGCGTCAGTTCCGGCGCGGCGTGTTCGTCGGGCAAAGTGCGCCCTTCGCATGTGCTCAAGGCGATGGGCATTGGCGAAGATCTCGCGCGCTCAGCGCTGCGCGTCAGCTTTGGCTGGAATTCCAGCGAAGCCGACACCCATGGCGCGATTGCCGCGCTGTCCAAGCTTTTGTCGCGCGTGCAGCCGCGCGCGGCGGCGGAGTAGGCCATGGCCGCAGCCAACGAAACCAGAAAAGCCGAAACCAAATTGGCCGTCGCCGAATTGGGCGAAAAGTACAAATACGGCTTCGTCACCGATATCGAGATGGAGCGCGCGCCCAAGGGGCTGAGCGAAGACACGGTGCGCTTCATTTCGGCGAAGAAAAGCGAGCCGGAGTGGATGCTGCAATGGCGCCTCGGCGCCTTTCGCCGCTGGCAGGAAATGCGCGAACCGAACTGGGCGCGCGTGCACTACCAGAAGATCGATTATCAGGATTCTTATTACTACGCGGCGCCCAAGAGCCAGTCGAACAAGCCGCAGAGCCTGGACGAGATCGATCCGAAGATTCTCGAAACCTACAAGAAGCTCGGTATTCCGCTGCATGAGCAGATGCTGCTCGCCGGCGTGGCGGTGGACGCGGTGTTCGATTCCGTCTCGGTGGCGACCACCTTCAAGGCCAAGCTCAACGAAGCAGGCGTGATCTTCTGCCCGATCTCCGAAGCCATCCGCGATCACGGCGAGCTGGTGCGCAAATATCTGGGCACCGTCGTTCCGGTAACGGACAATTTCTTCGCCACGCTGAATTCGGCGGTGTTTTCCGACGGCACCTTCGTCTACGTGCCCAAGGGCGTGCGCTGCCCGATGGAGCTTTCCACCTATTTCCGCATCAATGCGCAGGATACCGGGCAGTTCGAGCGCACGCTCATCATCGCCGACGAAGGCTCTTATGTGAGTTATCTCGAAGGCTGCACCGCGCCCAAGCGCGACGAGAACCAATTGCACGCTGCGGTGGTCGAGCTGGTCGCGCTGGAAGGCGCCGAGATCAAATACTCCACGGTGCAGAACTGGTACCCCGGCGACGAAGACGGCAAGGGCGGCATCTACAATTTCGTCACCAAGCGCGGCGACTGCCGCGGCAACCGCTCCAAGATTTCCTGGACGCAGGTGGAGACCGGCTCGGCGATCACCTGGAAATATCCCAGCTGCATTCTGCGCGGCGATGACAGCGTGGGCGAGTTCTATTCCATCGCCATCACCAACAACTATCAGCAGGCCGATACCGGCACCAAGATGACCCATCTGGGCAAGAACACGCGCTCGCGCATCATCTCCAAGGGCATCAGCGCCGGGCGCGCCCAGAACACCTATCGCGGCCTCGTCAGCGTGCATCCCCGCGCCGAGAACGCGCGCAACTACACCCAGTGCGATTCGCTTTTGATCGGTGCTCAGTGCGGCGCGCACACCGTGCCCTATATCGAAAGCCGCAACAGATCCTCGCGCATCGAACACGAAGCGACGACCTCGAAGATCGCCGAGGACCAGCTCTTCTATTGCACCCAGCGCGGCATTCCGGCGGAAGAGGCGGTGGCGCTGATCGTCAACGGCTTCTGCCGCGAAGTGCTGCAGCAACTGCCGATGGAATTCGCCGTCGAGGCGCAAAAGCTGGTGGGCATCAGCCTTGAGGGGAGCGTGGGATGAGCACAGCAACTACCCTCCCTCGGGAGGGTCGAATTTGCGAAGCAAATTCGGGGAGGATGCGCAAAGGTGCGCTCCCCTTGCACATCCTCCCCGAAAAACTCTCGCTGCGCTCGAATTTTTCGACCCTCCCGAGGGAGGGTGGAAGTGAGTCACATGCTTGAAATCAAAAACCTGCACGTCGCCGTCGGCGGCCAGGAGATTTTGAAAGGGCTCACCCTTTCCATCGCCGACGGCGAAGTGCACGCCATCATGGGGCCCAACGGATCCGGCAAGAGTACGCTGTCTTATGTGCTGGCCGGCCGTGAAGGCTATGAGATCACGCAAGGCAGCGTTCTTTATCGCGGCCAAGACTTGACCACGATGGCGCCGGAGGAACGCGCGGCGCAGGGCGTATTCCTCGCCATGCAGTATCCGGTGGAGATCCCCGGCGTCACCACCATGACCTTTCTCAAGACGGCGCTGAACGCTCAGCGCCGCGCGCGCGGCGAGAAGGAAGTGGATGCAGTCGGCGTCCTCAAACTCGTGCGCGAAAAAGCCAAGGCACTGAACGTGCCCGAAGAGATGCTGAAGCGCGCTTTGAACGTGGGCTTTTCCGGCGGTGAGAAGAAACGGTTGGAAATCCTGCAGGCGGCTGTGTTCCAGCCATCGCTCGCGATCCTCGACGAAACCGATTCCGGCCTCGACATCGATGCGCTCAAGCTGGTGGCGCAAGGCGTCAACGCGCTGCGCGCGCCCGATCGCGCCATGCTCGTCATCACCCACTATCAGCGGCTGCTCAACTACATCGTGCCCGACCGCGTCCACGTGCTCTCCGCCGGCCGCATCATCAAGGAAGGCGGCAAGGAATTGGCGCTGGAGCTCGAAGCCCGGGGTTACGCGCAGATCATAAAGGACGCCGCATGACTTCGCTGGCGATGCTGCGAGCCGACGAACGCGCGAAGGCCGGCGAAGCCTTTGCCGCGCGCGGCCTGCCGCATCGGCGCATCGAAGAATGGAAATACAGCGATCTGCGCAATACGATCGGTGCAAACGATGTTTCCGCCGCCGGCAGCGTTGCGTGGTCCTTGCCGCACACACCGCAAGGCCTTGAAGTGCTCGATCTCTCTCAAGATGAGATCCCGGGCTGGGCGCGCGCGCATTGGGGCAAGTTGCGCGGCCAGGGCGTCATGGAAGACGCCGCGATCGCCTTCTCGACTGGCGGTTTGGCGTTGCGCGTGCCAAAGGGCACCGCCGTGCGTGAGCCGTTTCATATGAACCTCATCGCCGGCGGACATGGGCGCGTGCTGATCGTGCTGGAGGAGGGCGCTTCGCTGACGTTGGTCGAAACGCACGACGCCTCGCAAGCCCTCGTGAACATCGAATACGAGATCGCTCTCGGTGCGAACGCGACGCTCCAGCACATTCGCCGTATGCCGAACGCAGCCGATGCCGTGCGCGTTGGGACCGTGTCCGCAACCTTGGCGAAGTCCGCCTGCTACCGCGGACATTTCGCCGATTTCGGCAGCAAGCTCTCCCGGCTCGAAACCAATCTCACGCTCGATGGTGCCGGCGCCGAAGCGAAATTGAGCGGCGTCGCCGTTTTGGCCGGCAAAACCCATGCCGATGTAACCACGCATATCAAACACGCGGCCGGAGATACCGCCAGCACGCAACTCTTCAAGCTGGTCGCGGGCGGCCAGGCGCGCGGCGTCTATCAGGGCAGGATCACCGTTGCGGAAGGCGCCAACAAATCGGACAGCCGCCAGACCGCGAAAGGCTTGCTGCTGGGCGAGCGTGCCGAAATCGATTTGAAGCCGGAGCTGGAGATTTTCGCCGACGACGTAAAATGCGCGCACGGCGCGGCCATCGGCGATCTCGATGCGGAATCGCTGTTCTATTTGCGCTCCCGGGGAATTCCCGAACGCGAGGCGCGCGATCTTCTCATTCACGCGTTCCTCGCAGATGCCATCGCCGAAATCGAAGACGAGGGTCTTCGCGCCGAAATCTGGCGCGCGGTGGAAGCCGCGCTGGTTTATGCGGAGGCCGCGCCATGAACGCGCCGGCGTCCCTCAAGGGCTTGACGGATTTCGATCCGCTCACGGCGCGGCGGGATTTCCAGATTTTGAGCCGCGAAGTCTACGGCAAGCCGCTCGCGTATCTCGATAGCGCGGCTTCGGCGCAGAAACCGCGCCAAGTGCTGGACGCGATGCGGGCGTTCGCCACCGGCGAATATGCCAACGTGCATCGCGGCGTGCATTTTCTCTCGGCTGCATCGACCGAGCGTTACGAGCAGGCCCGCGAGACGGTGCGCCGCTTCCTCAACGCGGGCGAGCCCAGCGAAATCGTCTTCACCAAGGGCGGCACCGAAGCGATCAACCTCGTCGCCTCCTCCTATCTCGCCCGCAAGATCGAGCAGGGCGACGAGATCGTGCTCACGGTGATGGAGCATCACTCCAACATCGTGCCCTGGCATTTCCTGCGCGAGCGCGCCGGCGCCGTGCTCACCTGGGTGGACGTGCGCGATGACGGTTCGCTCGATGTCGAAGCGCTCGACGCTGCTATCGGGGCGAAGACGAAATTCGTCGCCGTGTCGCATATGTCCAATGTGCTGGGCACGGTGACGCCGCTGAAGGAGATTGTCGCGCGCGCACACAAGAAAGGCGTGCCTGTTCTGGCCGACGGTTGCCAGGGCGCGGTGCATCTTTCCATCGACGTGCGCGAGCTCGATATCGATTTCTACGCCTTCACCGGCCACAAGCTTTACGGGCCGACGGGAATCGGCGCGCTCTATGCCAAGCGCGCACATTTGAAAGCCATGCGCCCGTTCAACGGCGGCGGCGAGATGATCGGCGAAGTCACCCGCGAACGCATCACCTATGCCGAACCCCCGGCGCGTTTCGAAGCCGGTACGCCGCCCATCATCGAGGCGGTAGGCCTGGCGGCGGCCATCGATTATCTAGGCGGTTTCGACCGCGCGCAAATCGCGGTGCACGAACATGATCTGCTCGACTATGCGGCCAAACAGGTGAAGAGCCTGAACTGGTGCCGCATCATCGGCGAAGCGAACGGCAAGGGCGCTATCCTCTCGTTCGAAGCCGAAGGCATGCACGCCCACGATCTCGCCACCATTCTGGACCGCGAAGGCGTGGCGGTGCGCGCCGGGCATCATTGCGCGCAAGTGTTGATGGAGCGCTTCCATGTCGCCTCCACCGCGCGCGCTTCCTTCGCGCTCTACAATACGCGCGCCGACGTCGATCAATTCGTGGCAGCGCTGCACAAAGCGCGAAAGATTCTGGGTTAGAGCGATGTACGATTCCCTGCGCGAGCTCTACCAGGACGTGATCCTCGATCACTCCAAGCATCCGCGCCATTTCGGCGCCCTAGAAGGCGCGACCCACACCGGCGAAGGCCACAATCCGCTGTGCGGCGACCGCGTGAAGATCTATCTGATGATCGACAGGAACGATCGCATCGCCGATATCAAATTCCAGGGCCGCGGCTGTGCGATTTCGCAGGCCTCCGCCTCGCTGATGACGGACATGATCGTGGGCCGCACCATCGACGAAGTGGAAAAACTGATGGGCGGCTTTCTCCATCTGGTGAAGGGCGAAGATGCCGGCCAACTGGGCGCGGACGACCGCGAACGGCTGGACGTGATGGCCGGCGTGTCGGCGTTTCCCATGCGCGTCAAATGCGCGACACTGGCCTGGCATACGATGCAATCGGCACTGGAGGGCGGGACAACAGCCGCCAAAACCGAATGAACGTCGAAAGCCCCCAACCGCAAATGGATTCGCAAAGCTCGGCCCTATCGGCGGAACAGCTGGAGATTTTCACGCAAAAGCTCGTCACCGCGCTCAAGACCGTGTTCGATCCGGAGATCCCGGTGGACATCTACGAACTCGGTCTTATCTATAAAGTGGACGTGGCGGACAACTACGACACCACGGTGGACATGACGCTGACCGCGCCGGGCTGTCCGGTGGCCGGCGAAATGCCCGGCATGGTGCAATCGGCGCTCGAAACCGTGGACGGCATCGGCAAGGTGACGGTGAACATGACCTTCGACCCGCCCTGGACACCGGAGCGCATGAGCGAAGAAGCGAAGCTTGAGCTGAATATGTTTTAAAAACTAACCTCCCCGCAGTCTAACCTCCCCGTTTACGGGGAGGTCAAAATCGCGAAGCGATTTTGGGTGGGGGAAAGCCTCGAAAGTAAAGCGATGACAATGCAGACGACAACAACCACCACCAAACTCCGCCGCGAGCGCCCCAAGGCCGTGCGCCTTTCCGACGCCGCCGCCGCGCGCATCCGCGACATCATGGCGGCGAGCGACGGCAAGCATCAGGGCGTGCGGGTCGGCGTCGTCAACGGCGGCTGTGCCGGCATGAGCTACACCCTGGACTATGCCGACGCGCCCCAGGCCTTCGAGGAAGTGGTCGAGGACAAGGGCGTGAAGATCTTCATCGATCCCAAGGCGATCATGTTCCTCATCGGCACCGAAATGGATTTCGTGCGCGACAAGCTGGCGGCCCGCTTCGTCTTCAACAATCCCAACCAGACGGCATCCTGCGGCTGCGGCGAAAGCGTCTCGATCACCCCGGCGTCGGAAGAATAAAAGAATCTCCTTCTCCCCCGCAGGGGGAGAAGGCCGGGATGAGGGGGTCGCGCCGCGCCGCCGACGATTCTCTTTCGAGCTGAGACATATCGCGACAATTCCGGCAAACTTTTTCGCCAAACCTAAATCATGGTTGTCACCCCCCGGCGAGCTCCGCGCGCATAGCGCGCGGAGCGAGGTCAAGGGGGCCCAGGTAGTCCAAACGATCCGGTCTCAACAACAAATGAAAGACCACCTCTACTTCGTCTACATCCTCGCCAGCCGGAGAAACGGCACGCTCTACACCGGCGTCACCAACGACGTCATCGGCCGCACCTGGGAACACAAAAACGATCTCATCGAAGGCTTCACCAAGAAATACGGTGTGCACATTCTTGTTTGGTACGAACTCCACGGCGATATCAATATCGCGATCGTGCGCGAAAAGCGGATCAAGAAGTGGAACCGCGCCTGGAAGATCGCGCTGATCGAAGAGGTCAATTCGGGTTGGAACGATTTGTACGATAGATTTTTTGGCGAGATCGCGCTGCCGGATCTACCTGGGCCCCCTTGACCTCGCTCCGCCCACGTCGTGGGCGAAGCTCGCCGGGGGTGACAAACTTTGCTATGTGTTCAACGGAGCACTTGCTCCACACTCCACCATGTCCGACCGCCATCGCTTCGACGATCTCTTCGCCTCCTTCGGGCCCATTGCCTTGTGCCGTTTTTTCGGCGGGGAAGGGATTTGTGTCGGCGAGGCTATGATCGGCATGGTCTTCGACGACCGCATCTACTTCAAAACCGACGCGCAAACCCGCGCGGCCTTCATCGCCGAGAAATGCAAGCCCTTCACTTTCGTGAAGCGCAAATCCGGCGAGACCGTCGTCACCGGCTGGTACGCGCTGCCCGAGCGGCTCTATGACGATCCCGACGAATTGGCTGCGTGGGCGCGCACCGCGCTCGGTGTCGTGCGCCGCTCGCCCACCGAACAGAAGAAGCAGAAAAAGCGCGCGATTTCGTCGACCCCGCGCAAGGCCGCGAAACGTCGTCCGATTCGGCGGGCGCGCTGACAGAGGGGACCAAGACTTCGGCAACTTGCTCCCAGAGCATGGCCGCCGCGCCAAGGCTTTGTTTCGCCACGACGATGTTTTGTTTCAGCCGTTGAGACCTTGTGCGTGTGGTCGCATCCCCGTTCAAATGCTCGCAAAATATTTAGCTGTGCAGAACCCCGGATCGCAGCGTTGGCGCGTTGACCGCAAATATTGGGGTGCCTAGCGTTTTGAGAGGGGAGTCTGGCTGTTCGTCTCCGCAAAGCGAACATCCGGCGTGGGGGCGTCGCCATGTCTTTGCCGAAGCTGTTGGCCGGAGGTTTGTCCGGCATCATGCGTGCCGCTGCTGCAGCTGTACTCGCGGTCTTGATAGGCACCGCCGCCGCGCTTCACGCCCAGGCCAATTATCTTCCTTCTGTGAAGATCGGGACGGCGTCGCTGATCTCGCCCACGGCGGCGGATGCGTATTACGGCTCGAGCACGACCTCGACCAACGGGCTTGGCACCACCTCGCGTCCGCCGGAGATCGTAGAGCTGGCCCGGGCGCTGAAGAACAATCCCGACCTCATCTACGAGTATGTCCGCAACAGCATCGAGACCGTCTTTATCTACGGCTTGCAGAAGGGCGCGCTGGGGGCGGAGATCGAC
>JACQDN010000047.1 GCA_016201105.1 Pseudomonadota bacterium | reverse complement strand
GTCCTGATCCTCCCCGAACGATTTCGCTGCGCTCAATCGTTCGACCCTCCCAAGGGAGGGTGGCCGCGTTTTGAATTCGGCGAGTCTGGTTTTACATTAGGCCCCATGACCTCATTGCCCCCCGACGAACCCGAACTGACGAACACGGATGAACGCTGGCAGTTCCTCCGCGATGTCCTCGTGTTCAATTTCAAGATGTTTCTCGACAATCTGCGCGACTTCCTGCTGATGCCGGCTTCGCTCGTCGCCGCGGCACTCGATCTGGTGTTCAAGGGCGAACGCGAAGGCGAGCGCTTCTACAAAGTGCTGGAGTGGGGCAAGCACAGCGAAGAAATCATCAATGTCTATGGCGAACTGGACGCGCGGCAAGGGCAGGGCTCGGGCGAGCCCAAGCGAGATTACTCCGTCGATGCGGTGATCGCAAAGCTCGAAGGCGTCATCGTGCGCGAACACGAAAAAGGCGGGACGGCCGCGAACATCAAGGCCTCGGTCGATCGCGCCATCGATCAGCTCCAGCGCGAGGCGGGCAAGCACAAGGACAAGGCGACCGATGCCGTGCTGCGCGCCGCCGAAAAAGTGCGCTCGCGAATGGAACGGGAAACCGCCGCCACCGCGACACCGCCGCCTGAGCCGCCTCCGTCACCGCCTCCGGCGCCTCCGCCGCAAAACGGTCCGGCTACTTAGCCTCGAACCCTTCCAAGACGTTGGCGGTGATTTCGCCCAGTTTCTCGATGTTGTAGCCGCCTTCAAAGACGAAGAGGGTGGGAAGCTTCAGCGATGCGATTTTTTCGCCCATGCGCAGATAATCTTCCGATTTCAATTTGAAGCGCGAGATGGGATCGGCCTCGAAGGTGTCGAGCCCAAGCGAAACCAGCAGCACGTCGGCGCCGAAGGTGCGGAGGCGTTCGAAGCCGGTGTCCATCGCCATCGCATAGGCCGGCCATTGGGTGAGGCGGGGCAGCGGCAGGTTGAGTGTCGCTCCTTCGCCTGCATCTTCGCCGCGCTCGTCGGCAAAGCCCAAAAAATGCGGATAGGCGAAAGACGGATCGGCGTGGATGGAAACGAATAGCACGTCATCGCGGCGATAGAAGATCGACTGCGTGCCGTTGCCGTGATGATAGTCGACATCGAGGATCGCGGGGCGCATGCCCGCATCGCGCAGGAACTGCGCTGCGACGGCGATGTTGTTCAAATAACAATAGCCGCCAAACACATCGGCGCTGGCGTGATGGCCGGGGGGACGCGCCAGCGCAAAGGCGGCGCGCTCGCCCTGCATGAGTGCTTGCGCAGCGGAAAGTGCGGTGTTGACGCCAGTGCGCGCCGCTTCCCAGGTGCCTTTGGTGATGGGCGTCGCCGTGTCGAAGGCATAGGAGCCGAGGCGGGATTCGATATCGCCGCTGCGCTGCTCGCGAAGGCCGCGGCTGGGCCAGGCGGATGGAATCGCGTCCGGCGCGTCCTTGCCGTAGCGCCGCGTCCACGCGCCATGCGCTTCAGAAAGGAAAATTACAAAGGCTGGATCGTGGATGCGCAGCAGCGGCTCATTGCCGAATTCGCCGGGCGTCAGGAGTGGTCCCAATTTGCGCGCCTCGATTTCGGCGCGCACGCGTTCGGCACGCTCGGGAATTTCGACGGCTGGTTGCATCCGCCCGCCCTCGAACTCTTGCTTGGGCGCGTGCCGCAGATGCACAGGCGAGTAAAACGTCTTCATGCCGACAGCAAAGGGCATTGACGCAGCGGAAACAAGACGGCTTGCCGACACGGGTTCCTTGGCGAAGGATAGTGGCTCGCTATCGAGCACCAGCGGAGGGACACGCCATGCCGCTCAAATCTCCCCAAGATTACGTGCAATCGCTAAACGATGGCCGCGTCACCTATTGGGACGGCGAGAAGATCGCCGACATCACCAAGCATCCCCGCTTTCGCGTACCGATCGCGCTGACCGCGAACGATTACAAATACGATGACCCCGAGTTTGGCGATCTGCGCCGCTACAAGACCGAAGACGGCGGCGACGCGCACCGCATCTACCAGATCCCGCGCAACACCGAGGAACTGAACAAGCGCGTCGAACTCCTGAGCCACACTTCGATCGGTACCGCCGTCAGCAGCGTGTTCATGGCGCTGATGAGCGTGAAGGACCAGGTGGCGGCGGTGAATCCGCAATATGCGGAGAACATCGAGCGCATGTACCGCTACTGCCGCGACAACGACCTGCGCGGCGCCGAAGTCATCACCGATCCCAAAGGCGACCGCAAACGCCGGGCCCACGAACAGGACGATCCCGATCTCTACGTGCGCATTGTCGAACGCCGCAAGGACGGCATCGTGGTGCGTGGGGCGAAACTGCACATCACCGCGGCGTCCGTGATCCACGAATTGGTGGTCATGCCGACCAAGGGTATGCGGCAGGACGAGACCGACTATGCCGTGTCGTTTTCCGTTCCGGTCAACACCAAGGGCGTCTCGATCATCAATCGCAATTTCGCGCCCGCCGAATTGAACGAATTCGATTACCCGGCGAGTTCGCACCATTCCATGCCGGAAGGCTTTGTAGTGTTCGACGACGTGTTCGTGCCGTGGGATCGCGTGTTCCTGGCGGGCGAGGTGCAGCTTGCCAGCAAGCTCGCCCAGTCGTTGGGCCTGTGGGAGCGCACCGGCGGTGTGGTCGGGGCGGTGGAATCCTCCGAGTTGTTCGTAGGCCTCGCGCAGCTCGTCACCGAAATGCAGGGCAAGGAAAGCGATCCGGTGGCGCAGGCTTCGATCGCCGAACTCATCACCTATGCGCAGATGCTCAAGATGTCGCTCGACTATGCCTGCCGCCACTATGAGCGGACCGAAAGCGGCATGGTCTTTCCCAACACGCTGGCGATCAACGCGGCCAAATACTACTACGCGGCGAACTATCATCAGACCGTGAAGTATCTGCACGACCTTTCCGGAGGCCTCGTGCTGACGCTGCCGAGCGAAGCAGATTTGCGCAATCCCGAATCGGGCAAATACATCCGCAAATATCTCCACACCAAGCCGAATGTGGACGTCGAACAGCGCATGCGCGTCTACAATCTGATCCGCGACCTGACCGCCGATGCCTATGGCGGCTGGCATTTTGTCGTGGCGCTGCAGGCCGGCGGCGGCCTGCCGGCGCAACGCTTCATGATGAACCGCATCTACGACATCAGGCGCGCGAAAGAGAAGGCGTTGCGCGCGGCGGGCGTGAGGATATAAAACTACCCTCCCTCGGGAGGGTCGAAATTTGTGAAGCAAATTTCGGGGAGGATGCGGAAGAACAATCGCGTTCACGCGACACATATCCTCCCCGAAAAATCCTCCGCTGCGCTCCGGATTTTTCGACCCTCCCGAGGGAGGGTAGTTATCCCGCTTGCAGCAGGATCGCGCCGGCGGCGATGACGATGGCCGCCATCCAGCGCCGCGCCGTCATGGGCTCGCCGAGGAACGTCATCGCCAGTCCCGTGCCGAACAGCACGCTCGTCTCGCGCAAGGCCGCCAGCTGCGCGGTCGCGCCGTAGCGATAGGCGAGCATCGCCGAGCCATAGGTCGTAATCGAAAGAAAGCCGAGCAGGATTCCTAAGCGCCATTGTTTGCGCGCTTCGATGATGACGGCACGGCCGCGAATCCCTGGCGCCGTCACCAGCACGCAGAAGCCATGCGCCACGAAGAACCACAGCACGTAGGTCAGCGCTTCGGGCACATATCGGACGCCTGACGCGTCGACCAGCGTGTAGGCCCCGATGGTGAGGCCGGTGCCCAGCGCATAGGCGATCCCCGTCAGCGCGCCTTCGGAGGCGCGATGCGATATCCCGATCGTGACGACGCCGCCGCAAACCAGCACGATGCCGAAGAGCTCCACAAGCGGCGGGTGTTCGCCCAGAAGGAAGATCGCGCCGATGGCCGTAAACAGCGGTCCAGTACCCCGCGCCACGGGATAGACGGCGCTAAACGCCGCGCTTTCATAGGATTTGACCAGCAGCAGCTCGTAGACCGCGTGCACCAGGGCCGTGCCGCCAAGAAACCACCAGGCCCTGCCGCTCGGCAACGGCACGAAGAACAGGGCCGGCGTCACGATGATGGCGGAGAACACCCCGATCAACAGCCGCATGGCGTATTTGTCGGCGGCCCGCTTCGTCAGGATGTTGACGACGGCATGGACGACGGCGGAAAGAAGGATGAGGAAAAGGGCGGGCATGCAGCGCCGCCAGCATGACGGGGTTCGCGATGACGACGCAAGGGCTGAACGAAGAGCTGATCGGGGTGCCGGGCGGGCGCTGGAAATTGCAGACGCCGGCGTTGGTGATCGACCTCGACATCATGGAGCGCAACATCGCGTGCATGGCCGAGCATGCAAAAAAGCATGCCATCGCGCTGCGTCCACACGCCAAGACTCACAAGAGCGCCGCGATCGCGCGCCTGCAGCTTCAATCCGGGGCGCTGGGCATTTGCGTCGCCAAGCTGGGCGAGGCCGAAGTGATGGGCGAGGCCGGAATCGAATCGATTCTGATCACCTCGCCGGTTGTGACCGACGCAGGCATCGCGCGTCTGATGCGGTTGAACGGCCGCATCGAGGATCTCGTGGCGGTGTGTGACAACGCCGATATCGCCGCGAAGTTCTCGGAAGCGGCCGCGACGTCCGGCAAGAGACTCAAAGTCTTTGTCGATATCGATCCTGGCATGAGCCGCACCGGCATCAAGCCGGACGACAACGCGGTTGCGCTGGTCGAACAGGTTGTGAAATCGAACGGCCTGACCTTCGCCGGATTGCAGTGCTATGCGGGCCAGGTGCAGCACATGGAATCGCCTAATGAGCGGCGCGACAAGTCGCTGTCGGTGATGAAGGAGCTGGCTGGGTTGCGCGACCGGCTCAAGGAAAAAGGTCTTGTCCCAGGTACTATTTCCGGCGGCGGCACCGGTACTTTCGATATCGACACCGACGCGCGCACGCTCACCGAACTGCAGGTCGGCTCTTACGTCTTCATGGACCGTCAATATAACGATGTGTGGGAAAAGCCCGGCGACCGCGTGCCGTTTGAAACCGCGCTCTTCGTGCAGACGACGGTGATCAGCGCCAATCGCGACGGGCTGGCCACCACCGATGCGGGTCTCAAATCGTTTGCCACCGATGCCGCCGCTCCGGTGATTGTTTCGGGTGCTCCAAAGGGTGCGAGCTACTTCTTCTTCGGCGACGAGCAGGGCGGTGTGCTGTACGACACCTCGCAGGACAGATTGAACCCCGGGGATGTCATTGCCTGCGTGGTTCCCCACTGCGATCCCACGGTCAATCTCTACGACCGCTATCACGTCGTGCGCGGCGATGTGCTCGAATCGATCTGGCCCATCGAAGCGCGGGGAAAATCCGCCTGATTCCTGGGGTTCCATCTCAACATTCGCTGAGCGGCGCGTTCATGTGCGGTTCAGCATCAGCGGCACAGATTCCCCCGCAGTGGCAGGGGCCGCTGCAGCAAAGGATTTGGAGCTATGAGGAAGATCACCCAACTGGCCGTCGGCGCGATGTTGCTGGCTGGAACCGCCGTCGGTTTCTCCGCACCTGCCGCGGCACATGTGAGTATCGGCATCGGCATCGGCATCGGAGTCCCGATCTATCCGGCGCCGATCTATCCGGGCTACTACCCGCCGGGTCGGTGTTACGACTACGACTATGACTATGACGGCTATTGCGGCTACGACACCTACTACGATCCGGTCTTCATCGGCGGTAGTTGGTATTCGGGCCGGCACTACTACCGCCACCACCACCACCATCCCGAAGTCTGGTTCAGGGGTGGCTGGCATTCGGATTATCGCGGCGGCTGGCGCGACCGAGACGACTGGGACCGCGATCGTGGCTGGGACCGGGATCGTGATCGTGATCGCGACTGGGACGGCCACGGTCACCGCGATCATTGGTAAGAGACTCACCATGGCTTCGCGTTTAGGCGATTGATTGTGCTCGACATTCGGCTCCGGTTCGCGGGGCCGAATGTGTTTGAATTGCGGCAGGCATCACGAGTGTGGGAACCCATGTTAGGTTCATGCGCTGTTCATCCGCAGACGACCACAGTTCGCCCGTGAGAGATCGCTCGTGAAAGGAGCGCACTGATGAAGAATTCCATCAAGACCTTGATCGCGGCCGCCACTATCGGTGGCGCGGCGATGGTCGCCTCGGCGCCGGCGCGCGCCGACAGCTTCGGCCTGTCGCTGAATTTCGGCGCGATCGGATTCTCTTATAGCTCCGGCGGCTATTGCGACTACTGGGGCTGCCCCGACGCGTTTTGGGATTATCCGATCTACTACTGCCCGGTCTACTACCACGGGCGCTGGTTTAGCGGCCCCGTCTATTATCGTTGGTGGCGCGGCGACTACTGGTATTGGATCCACGGCAACTGGCACAGGGATGCCTGGTACGACCGCCGTCCGCGCTGGGCGTGCGAAGATCGCTATGGCCCGCCGCTCGATCTCGACTTTTATATCTGGAACGGATTCTACATCCGCGACGAATGGCGATACGATTGGGACAACGATCGCGACGATTGGTGGCGCCACCGCCGCGATTGGGACAGTTCGCGCGACAATCATCACGACAACGACTGGCAGGGTTGGTTGCCGGACAAGCAGCGCCACTACGATTTCAATCGCCAGCGCGATTGGAACCGGGATCAAGACTGGATGCGCAAGGATTGGCAGCCGACGCGGCAAATCCAAGATATGCGCCGGAGCAACAACGTCCCAATTATTCCCAGCAACAACCGGCCGGGACGCGACCGCAACGATTTGATGAAGCGGCCCGGTAACGACAACAACCAGAACAACAACAATCAACCTGGGCGCGATCGGAACGATTGGCGCAATCGGAACAACGACCAGAACAACAATCAAAACGACAACAAAACCCCCGGGCGTGACCGCAACGATTGGCGCAATCACACCAACGACCAGAACAACAACCAGAACGACAATAACAACCCTGGGCGCGACCGCGGCGATTGGCGCAATCACACCAACGACCAGAACAACAACCAGAATGACAACAACCCTGGGCGCGACCGCACCGATCGGCGCAATCACACCAACGACCAGAACAACAACAACCAGAACGACAACAACCAGCCGGGACGCGATCGCGCGGATTGGCGCAGCCGCACCAACGACACTGGTCAGAATAACAACAATCAGAACAACAATGATCGGCCGGGCCGCAACCGCGACCAGACCACGACGCCGCCGGTAAACAACAATCCGCCGGCGACGAACAATCCGCCGGCCAACAACAATCCGCCGGCGGACAATTCGGATCGCGGCAACCGCAGCGATCGCCATCGCGACCGCGGCAACGATCAGAACAACGACAACAGTAATAACAACAACAACAGCAACGACAGCAACGACAACAGCGACCACCCGCACCGCGATCGCGGCAATCAAAGCTACTGATCGCGCGTCTTCGACTGACAAGGCCCCGGCGAAATTTCGCCGGGGCTTTTTCTTTGAGGAGGTTCAAGAAAGATTCGTTCGCTCATGACGCTTCCGGCGACCCGGACTATCGCCCTGTCGGAACCGCCGCTGTGGATTGTTTCAGAAGGGCTGAAATGCTGCGGCTCTTCGATCGTGCGCTTTGATTGGCTTGGGCGCTCTGCTAGCTTCCGCGCCGCTTTCGCCAAGGCCTTGCATGCGTCCCGAGCGTCCCAACGATTTGAGCGCGTTCTGGCTGCCGTTCA
The DNA here is from genome assembly GCA_016201105.1 of Pseudomonadota bacterium. GTDB lineage: Bacteria > Pseudomonadota > Alphaproteobacteria > Micropepsales > Micropepsaceae > Rhizomicrobium. Next base: position 43,062 of record JACQDN010000047.1, on the reverse strand, counting down.
CGCCGAATCGCCACTTCAAGACGAACCCGCGCATGCTGACGGGCGCGGAGGGAATGTATTTCTTCGATCCTTCCGGGCGCAAATTGATCGATGCGGCCGCGGGCCTTTGGTGCGTGAATGCCGGCCACGGCCGCAAGCAGATCACCCAAGCGATTCAAAAAGCGGCCGGCGAACTCGATTTCGCGCCCGCCTTTCAGTTCGCGCATCCCTCGGTATTCGCGTTGGCGCAGCGCATCGCGCAAATGGCGCCGGACGGCATGAACCATGTGTTCTTCGTCAATTCCGGATCGGAAGCTGCCGACACCGCGCTCAAAATCGCACGCGCTTATTGGCTCAAACGCGGGCAGGGCCAGCGCTTTCGTCTTATCGGCCGCGAGAAGGGCTATCACGGCACCACGCTCGCCGGCATTTCGGTGGGCGGCATCGGCAACAATCGCAAACCCTACGGACCGCTGCTGCCCGGCACCGACGATCATCTGCCGTTTCCTTACGATCCGAAAACCATGCGCTTCACCAGGCGTGAGCCGCAAACCGGCGCCGAATTCGCCGACGCGCTTGAAGGTCTTGTGCTCCTGCATGGCGCCGAAACGATTGCCGCGGTGATCGTGGAGCCGTTCGCAGGCTCAGCCGGCGTGTTCGCGTCGCCCAAGGATTATCTCAAACGCCTGCGCGCGATTTGCGACAAGCATGGAATTCTTCTGATCTTCGACGAAGTCATCACCGGCTTCGGACGCCTGGGTCATTCCTTCGCCGCGGAACGCTACGGCGTGACGCCGGATATCATCACGTTCGCCAAAGGCGTGACGAACGGCACGGTGCCGATGGGTGGAGCTATCGTCAGCGACGCCGTACACGACGCCTTCATGGACGGCCCCGAGCACGCCATCGAACTCTTTCATGGTCATACCTATTCGGGCCATCCGCTCGCCTGTGCCGCGGCGCTCGCAACGCTCGATCTCTATCGCGACGAAGGCCTCTTCGAACGCGCCAAGAAGATGGAACCGGTCTTGGAAGCCGCCGTCCACGCGTTGAAAGGCGCTCCCTTTGTCGTGGACATTCGCAATGTCGGCATGGCGGCGGGAATCGAACTGGAGCCCGATCCCAAGGCGCCGGGCCGCCGCGGCTACGATGCGATCAAGCTCGCCTATGCCGAACAGGACATGGTGATCCGCGTCGGCGGCGACACGATCGCGCTGTCGCCCCCGTTGATCGCCGGCGAATCCGATATTTCACGCATCGTCGAGGCGATCCGTGGCGTGCTCGCACGGCTGAATTAGGGGGACAACTTGCGCAGACTCGGACTCATTCTTTTCGTGCTCGTCGCCCCTGCGGCGCTCACATGGCTGATGTATCGCGGCAGTGTGTTTGTGCTGGCCGCGACGAGCCGCACCATCGATCCTGAAGTTCTCAACTACGCTGCCGTCATCGAATTCGTCGTCTTCACCTGGGTCGCCATTCTGGAAGCGCGCGCGCGCTGGTCGATCCCATCCTAAGAGGTTTCAATGCGCATCGGTGTTCCGAAAGAAATCAAGAATCACGAATACCGCGTCGGCATGACACCCGCCGCGGTGCGCGAATTGACCTCGCGCCGCCACGAAGTGTTCGTGGAAACCCATGCCGGCGAAGCCATCGGCCTGCATGACGAAATGTATACGCGGGTGGGCGCCAAGATCCTTCCCAGCGCCGACGAAGTGTTCGCCCATGCCGACATGATCGTGAAGGTCAAGGAACCCCAACCGGTCGAGATCAAGCGGCTGCGGCCGGGACAGACGCTTTTCACCTATCTGCACCTTGCGCCCGATCCGGAGCAGACGGCCGCGTTGCTCGCCTCCGGTTGCATCGGCATTGCCTATGAAACGGTGACGGACAGTCGCGGGGGGCTGCCGTTGCTCGCGCCCATGAGCGAAGTCGCGGGACGCATGTCGATCCAGGCCGGCGCGCACTGTCTTGAGATCGCCCAAGGTGGACGCGGAATGCTGCTGGGCGGCGTGCCGGGCGTTCCGGCGGCGAAAGTCGTCGTGCTGGGCGGCGGCGTCGTCGGCACCAACGCCGCGCGCATGGCCATGGGCCTGGAGGCCCATGTCACCATTCTCGATGTCTCGCTGCACAGGTTGAACGAACTCGACCTGCAATTTGGCGCGATGCTCAATACGGTGTTCTCCACCATCGACTCCATCGAGGAGAACGTGGTCGGCGCCGATCTCGTCATCGGCGGCGTGCTGCTGCCGGGCGCTGCCGCTCCCAAGCTCATCACCAGAAAGATGGTGAGCCAGATGAAGAAGGGTTCGGTGATTGTCGATGTCGCCATCGATCAAGGCGGCTGCGCCGAAACCTCGCATGCCACGACCCACGCCGATCCAACCTACAAAGTGGACGGCGTGGTGCATTATTGCGTGGCGAACATGCCGGGCGGCGTGGCGCGCACCTCGACCTTCGCGCTCAACAACGCGACGCTGCCGTTCACGATCGCACTCGCCGAGCTGGGCCCCGAAGCGGCGATGAAAAAGAACGCGCATCTGCGCGCGGGTCTGAACGTCTACAAAGGTGCGCTGACGTATGGAGCAGTGGGCGAGGCGCAGAAGCTGCCGTCGAAGACGGCGGAAGAGGTGCTGGGGATCGCTGCTTAACCTCATTTTCTCCTCAGTTCGATGCCGCTTCCATATCGTGGTAAGATTCAAAATGGTATGGGGGTGAAAATGTCCAAATGGCTTGCTGTCGCCGGGGTAGCCGTTGCGATGCTCGTATCGAGCATTGCACTCGCACAGGATGAGGTATCAGAAGTGGTTGTCACCGCCGAAAGGCGCGATGACCAAGGCGTACGCGTGGTTATTGTGAAGCGCGCAGATCACATGATCACTACGGTCCGTGTGACTTGCGATACACGTGACGCAAATCAGCGGCATGAAGAGTTGAAAGCGACATTACGCAATATGATCCACGCTGCTTCGGCGACCAAGACCATCTCGCTAAGCACGGGCGACTCGGTTCTGATCAAATTGGAAGAAAACAATCTCGATGATCTTATGATCCCGGATACTCGACCCGACACCAACCAAATCCAAGTTGTCGTCAAGACTGAAGTTTCCAAGACCGACACACTCAAATCCGCTACCGCTCGCATCAGGGATTTTGTCGGCAGCACGCCCAAGGTTGGCCGCACGGAAATCGTCCGCACTGACAACTATGATCTGACGCTGATCGGGCCAGAACAGTATCGCGACGCGCTAATCTCCAGCATCGTTGCCGATGCCAAACACACGGCCGAATTGTTCGGCCCAGGCTATGGCGTCGCGGTCGAAGGCCTAGAGCATCCAGTTTCGTGGTATCAAAAAGGGCCACTGGATCTGGCGCTTTATGTCCCATACACGTTGCATATAGCTCCAGTGCACTGACCAAGTTTGGGTCAGTAGGACGGTGCCGTCAGCTCTTTGGTGCGGCCTTGGTGAGACGCGCCTGGGAGGTGGAGTAGACCATCGGCTACATCGAGCCGCCTTCTTCGCTCATGGATTCGGGTCGTCCATGTCGGCGATGACTTTCTTGTAAGCGGCATTCAGCGCTTTGTCGGCTTTCTGGAAGTCCTGGTCGGCGCAGAAATTCATCTCGTTCTGCGACGTCGCGTTCTTGCAATCGACGTCCTGCGCTTGCACAGGGGCCCGGAAGGCGCGATGAAAAAGAACCCGCATCTGCGCGCGGGTCTGAACGTCTACAAAGGTGCGCTGACGTATGGAGCAGTGGGCGAGGCGCAGAAGCTGCCGTCGAAGACGGCGGAAGAGGTGCTGGGGATCGCGGCCTGATGCGCGCTATTCCGTGCAACTCTTTTTGCCGTTGACGCAATCGAGGTGCTCTTGCAGCTCCTTGATACGGACATCCGTCTTCTGCTTGAGGCAGCCTGACCACATCATCGGATAGATCGTGCCGCCCTCGTTTTCCCGGATGGTGAAAGTGCATTCGGCGTCGCGATAGGAAAGCCAGGCGCGCTGTGCGGCTTTGAGCTCGTCTTTCTCCTTGCCTTCCAGTTTTCCCATCAAGGCGCGATAGATCGCGTTGAGCTTGGCATCGGATTTTTTGAAATCCTCGTCCACACAAATATTCATGTCCTGCTGCGCTACGGCGTTTTTGCAGTCGAGCTTTTGCGCGTAGACGGGCCCATCGAACAGCAACAGCAACGCCGCGCAGATGACGAGTTTGTTTCTCATCCCGGCCGTTTCCTCAAAAAGAAGAGCGGCGACATTCAGATCGTCGCCCCACCGTCGCAAACGATGGTCTGCCCGGTGGTGAACGATCCCGCTTTCGAGGCAAGGAACACCGCCGCGCCGGCGATTTCGTCGGGTTCGCCGATACGGCGCAGCGGAGCGCCGGCCGTCGAACGCTTGAGCGTCTCGGGATTGTCCCACAGCGCCTTGGCGAAGTCGGTTTTAATCAGGCCCGGCGCGATGCAATTGGCGCGGATGTTGTGCGGCCCGTATTCCACGGCAAGATTGCGCGCGAGCTGCATGTCCGCCGCTTTGGAAATGCAATAGGCACCCAGCACCGGTGAACCGCGCAGACCCCCGATCGAGGAGACGATGATGATGCAGCCGTCTTTGCGCTCGACCATTTCCGGCAACACCATCTGGCAGAGCCAGTGGTTGGAGCGCACATTCGCGCCCATGATCTTGTCGAAAGCTTCGTCGGGGATGCCCATCTGCGGCCCGTAGTAGGGATTGAGCGCCGCGTTGCAGACAAGAATATCGATCTTGCCCCATTTCTGCCGGGTCGCGGAAACAAGCTGTTCGAGCTGTTCTTTGTAGTTGATGTTGCAGGGGATCGGCATGGCGACGTCTTTGCCGCGCTCTTTGTTGATGGCGGAAGCGACCTTCTCGCACGCGTCGGCCTTGCGGCTGGAAACGACGACTTTTGCGCCGTGCTCGGCGAGACGATGCACGATGGCCTCGCCGATGCCTTTGGTGGAGCCGGTGACGAGCGCGACCTTGCCGCTCAGATCGAACAGATTCATGTGGGTTCCTTTGTTCTGGAATATTGGCAGCCCAATTCTTAGCGAGAGGCCGGGGTGGCGACAAATGCCGCCGCTCCCCTAAGATGGACGCAGGCGGGGGTGTCGAGGAGAGAAAATGCGCAGGATCGTCGTCCTTTTGCTGAGCGCCCAATTGAGCACACTGGCGCTGGCTGGCTGTGAAACCGATCATTATCCGCAGCCGCGGGACTGGCAGACGGCCCCACCGCCCTCCCGGACCGCGCCGCCGGCACGTCCGCGAACCAACCTGCAAATGCCGCCGGGCAAGCCGGGCACCGCCGCGCTCGCCAAGGCCGACGCCTATATGGACCGCCAGGAGGTCGATCTGCGTTTGGGCTTGCGCAACCGCGGCATCCTGGTCGCGCGCCAGGGCGATACGCTTGTTCTCAACATGAAGAGCGACACGGTGTTTGACACGAATTCGACGGCGGTGAGCCCGCAATTCGCGGTCATCTTGCGCGGGATCGCCAACGTGATCCGCTACTACGATCGCACCGCCATCGAAGTGGACGGTTACACCGACACGGCGGGCGCGCCCGACCAGAACATGACCGTTTCCCAGCGCCGCGCCGACGCGGTGGCCAAAGCGCTCATGGCGGGCGGCGTGAATGCCAAGCGCGTAACGGCCAAAGGCTGGGGCGAAACGCGATTGAAAATCCCCACCGGCGACAACGCCAACGAGCCGCGCAATCGCCGGGTCGAAATCAGGATTGCGCCGCTGCTGCCGGCTTAGGCTTTCAAGGCCTCATCGATCGCCTTGGTCAACTCAGGCGCGTTCGGTTCTGTGCGCGAGCCAAAGGTGCCGGCGATCGAGCCGTCCTTATTGAACAGATATTTGTGGAAATTCCATTTGGGCGCGGCGCCTTCGCCGAGCTCGCCGGCCAGCCACTTGTAAAGCGGGTGCGCGCCGCCGCCGATCACGTGCTCCTTCGCCGTCATGGGAAAGTCGACCGCGAAGCGCGTTTCGCAAAACGTCTTGATTTCGGTTTCGCTGCCCGGTTCCTGCGCACCGAAATCGTTGCAAGGCACGCCGAGGACGACGAGGCCCTTGTCCTTCTTGGTTTTCCACAAAGCTTCCAGCCCGGAGTATTGCGGCGTCAATCCGCATTGGCTCGCCACGTTCACCACCAGCAAGGCCTGGCCTTTGAAGTTCGCCAGCGGCAGCGCACCGCCGTTGATGGACTTGAATGCAAAATCGTAAGCGCTCTTGGCGGCCATGGTTCAATCCTTTCGCGATCGCCTCCCGATATTAGGACGCTTTTCGATCGCGGCAAATGGAACCACGCTAGGGAACGTAATAGATTCCCGTCAATTGGAACCGCGCGGCCTTTGATTTTCGACTCTCAGGAAATATCGAAATACCCGAAACGTCATGCAGATTGTCGAACTCGGTCAGGATCGATCGATCGGCCAGGTTGATTTCGTAGCCGATCCCCGCTTTGGACGCCGCAACGAGAATACGCGAGCCATCGGCCGAAACATCGATCTGGCCGTTGGCACTCGAAAAGATGGCGTCGGGCGGCATCGACTTGGTCGGGAACAGCGTGCGCTCGTGACCGGTGGCCAGGTCGTAGAGCAGCAGACGCGACGGTCCCGTCACACGATCCGCCCCCCAGTTGTCGAAGATCAGCACCTCTGTGGAATTCACCAGCGGCGTCACGGCATGCTGATGCACAAAGGTGCCGCGAAAGGCCTGCAGCAACTTTCCGTCGCTGCGGCGAATAACGGCAATGGTGCTGATATTGCGCAGCGAAACCAATAGGTCTCCCGGTTTTGCGCCGTCCACGACGCGGGCAATCGCGGGCGTGACCGCCTGCACGTAGTTCAAATGCGTGGGATCGCACGGTTCTTTGGTGTCGTAGAGGAATGCGCGATAGGGCGACGCCAGCAGTGCATCGAGCACGGGGATTTCCTGCACCACGGTTCCGTCGAGGCGAAGGATGCGAACGGTATCGGCGCCGAAACGTTCCTGACAACTGTTGGAAATCGATAGGTGCGAGCTTGTCGCGTCGTCGATAGGCCCCTTTTCGATTCTTTGCGACGGCACGGCAATCTCGCCGGCATTCAGCATGGTGGGCCAATGATGACTGTAATCATGACGGAACCAGATCACGTGACCGGCTCTATCGATTCGTCCCACACCGCCGCCGAACGGAAACGTGCCGGCTTGATGAAAGATCACAATCAAATCGCCGTTGGGCAATCTGGCGAGCCCGTTGATGCGGACGTCTTTGGAATAGTCGAACAGGGCCGTTTCATAGGGCAGCGAAACGGTCTGCTTCGAGGCAAATTCGTCGGGGCGAAAAGGATAGGCGTGAATCAGACGGCCTTGACGATCGAACTCGACAGCGAGGCAGCCATGTTGGGGACAGGCACGGAGATATTCGTAAGCATCGCCCGTCAGCAGGAAATGTTCGGAAAAATTCGCGGCCGCCGGGCGCGAACGAATTCGAGCTCTTTCGATGTCGCGCAGCGGTGTGGCGCTCATTTTGGCGAACCGTTCGCTCAATTGGCTGCTCGATTGCAGCTGCGTCGCGTATGTTGACGCGGTCTTGCGCGCGGTTTCAAAGAAGGGCGCCGGAAACCAGTTCTCTCTGACGGCTATGAAAGTGTAGAGCGAAGAAAGAAGGATGAGCGAGAAGTAGAACAGAAGCGTGGGCAGATATGGGACGAGCTTTGAAAGAGCCTGGCTCGCCGCGCTGAGCAGCGCCGAAACGTTCTTCCAAAGCCCCTCAGGCATGCCTGGCGCCCCTGCGTCTCAAACCTGTCGCTGTGGCCTATCGCAAAGGGGGCGGCAGGCGCAATCTCCGGCGGTGGATTGCCTAGCGTCCGCGCCCGATCAGCAAGGCTCCGCCAAAGCCCACGAGAACCAGTCCCGCAAAGCCGTCGAGAGCGCGCTTGACGGCCGCGCGTTGCAGCCATCGCGAGAGCGGTCGCGTGGCGAGGATGAGCAGCGCGAACCACAGCAACCCTTCGCTCATGTGGATGAGGGTGAGCAGCATGCTGAACAGGGTCACATTCACGCCGGAGGGCACGAACAATGGCAGGAACGTCACGTAGAAAACGCCGACTTTGGGATTGAGCAAATTGGTGAAGAGTCCGCGCACAAACCACGAGCGACCGCGGCGGGATCCCTCTTCACCGCTCGGTTGCGGTGCACTCGCATGCCGGGATCTGAACGCGCCCCACAGCATCTGTGCGCCGACAAAGATGAGATAGGCCGCACCCGCGAGGCGTAGCGTGTTGTAGGCCAGCGCCGATGCCGCGAGCACGGCGCCCAAGCCGACTGAAGCCGCAAGACCCCAGACACCGCATCCCAGCGCGATCCCCATCCCGGCCAGCGCTGCCTTGCGCGAGCCCTCGACTGCGGCAGTGCGCAGCACCAAGGCCGTGTCGAGACCGGGCGTGATGGTCAGTGCGCCTGCGGCCAGCGTGAAGGCCAGAAGGGCCGAGGACACGTTCATCGCCGTTTCACAGGCATCGCCGTCTCTCCAATCGACTCGGACCCTGAGCCTAGCGGCATTAAGGATTTCGAAAGGACATGGCCGCCGTGTTCCTGGCGCAAATCGGTTACCGACAAAGCGGTTTGGTTAACGAGTTCGCAACAAGCGCTTTGTCAAAATGATGCGTTTCGCACCGGAGCGTTCCCATGACCGACGTCATCATCGCCATCACCTATGCGCTCGCCGCCGCCATGAGCGCGACGGTGTTGAACATTTCCGGTGTGACCGGGCCGGCGTTCGCAGCGATCGTCGGCGTTATGCAGTTCGCGATTTGCGCTGAAATCCATGTGAGCATTCTGCGTCGCCGCGAAAAGCGCCGCACACGCAAGGAAATCGCGAAGCTCAAACAGACGACTAAGGAATTCGCCGTCGCTTTGGATGAGACGCAAGCGAAAATCGAAGAGGTGAAGCAGGCAGGCGAAGCGCGCGCCTCCGCCCAGAGCAAGAAAATCGTTGCCGAGCTTCAGGTTCTGGAAAGCCTGATGCGCGATTTCGCGGGCAAGATCTCGAACAAGGCGAAGTCCGTTCCGCTCGAAGACACCTATGTCGAGCGGCGCACACGCGACACGGCGCGCTCCTATCTGGATTCGCTGGGCGAATCCGACCTCTTGGAAACCATCCGCGCGTCCCTGGAAGAAAACCGCGTGGATCTTTATCTGCAGCCGATCGTGAGCCTGCCGCAGCGCAAAGTGCGCTTCTACGAGGCGCTCTCGCGTCTGCGGGCCGAAGACGGCTCGCTGATCATGCCGGCGCAATACATGAAAGTGGCCGCACCGGCGGGGTTGATGTCGGTGGTGGACAATCTTCTGCTGTTTCGCTGCGTGCAGATCGTGCGTCGCCTTGTCCAAAAGCATCGCGAGATCGGCGTGTTTTGCAACATTTCCGGCGAAACGCTGTCGGACGAAGAGTTCTTCCCGCAGTTCCTGGAATACATGCACCACAACCGCGATTTGAGCGCACAGATCGTATTTGAATTCGCGCAGGACGCGATCGTCAAAGCCGGCGTCAAGGGCGAGCAGAATTTGAGCTATCTGGCGAGCCTGGGGTTTGCGCTCTCGATGGATCACGTCAACACACTGGCGATGGACTTTGCCAAGCTGAAGACGCTCGGCTTCAAACACGTCAAAGTGCGCGCGGACACGCTGACCAACGGCATGCAGAACGCGCAAGCCTCCGTCACGGCGGAAGACCTGAAGAAACTGCTGGCGCGCCACGGTCTCAATCTCATTGCCGAACGCGTGGAAGACGAAAAGACGGTTGTCCAGCTGCTCGATTTCAGTCTGGATTTCGGCCAGGGATATCTCTTTGGCGAGCCGCGGCCGGTCCGCGATGATTCGCTCAAGAGCTTGGAGAAAATCGAAGCGGTTCCCACCACGCCCGTCATCCCGTTCCGCAAGAGTGCTTGACTTGCTCTTCTGTTCCCCATGAAAGGGTAGCGAACAGAAAGGCAGACGCTTGCAGACTCCTCGCCTCATTTCCGGACTTTCCGAAATCGCTGCCGACTACGACGCGCTGATTTGCGACGTGTGGGGGGTGCTGCATAACGGTAGGGAACCTTTCCTCTTGGCCGCCGAGGCGCTGACGCGCTTTCGTGCGCAAGGGCCGGTCATCCTGCTCACCAATGCGCCGCGCCCGGTTGCCGATGTCGAAACCATCTTCAAGCGCATCGGCGTGCCGCTCGATTGTTACGATGCGATCGTTACCTCCGGCGTGGCCGCGCGAGAGGACATGATCGCGCGCTCCGTGAACAAGCGCCTGGCGGTGCTGCATATCGGGCCGGATCGCGATCTGGGATTGTTCCAAGGCGTGAACGCGGACCGCGTGCCGCTGGAACAAGCCGAGGTTGTCCTCTGTACCGGCCCCACCGACGACGAAACCGAAACGCCGGACGACTATGCGGCCACCTACCGCGACATGCTGAAACGCAACCTCACCATGCTCTGCGCCAATCCGGATCTCGTCGTGCAGCGGGGCGACAAGCTGATCTATTGCGCCGGCGCGCTGGCCAAGGCCTACGAACAGCTTGGCGGCGAGGTGGTCTACTACGGCAAACCCCATGCGCCGATCTATAAGGCGGTGCGTGCGGCGGCGCGCAAAGTTGCCGGCCGTGAGATCGAAAACCCGCTCGCCGTCGGCGACGGCGCCGATACCGATATCAAAGGCGCCAATCGGGCCGGCATCGACGCTCTTTTCATTGCCGACGGCGTTCACGCCGCGCAATTGGGAGATTTCACCGCAACCAATATTGCACAATTCTTCGTCACGCCCGGCGCGCACGCCAAAGCGGCAATGCGCGCGCTTGTTTGGTGAGGCGCGAAGCCCGATAAGGGCGCCAGCTGTCACAAGGAGCGCGACATGACCTATTACATCGAAGACCTGAAACCCGGCATGAGCGAGAGCTTCACCAAGACGGTCACCGAATCCGACATCCAGAAGTTCGGCGAGATTTCCGGCGACGTGAACCCGGTGCATTTCGATGAGGCGTTCGCGAAAACGACACCGTTCAAAGGGCGCATCGCGCACGGCGTGCTGTCGGCGAGCTATATTTCCACGGTGCTGGGCATGAAGATGCCCGGTCCCGGCACGATCTTCATGCAGCTTCTCACACGCTTCAAAGCGCCGGTGCGTATCGGCGAGACCGTGACCGCGATCTGCACCGTGCGCGAGACCGTTCCTGAAAAGCGCCGCGTCACCTTCGATTGCGTGTGCAAAGTGGGCGACACGGTCGTGGTGGAAGGCGAGGCGCTGGTCATGGCGCCAGCCCGGCCAAAGGCGCAAATCGCGGCGGCATGAAGATTTTCCGCCACTACAACGACGTGCCGGACGCGTTCAAGGGCGCGGTGGTGGCGCTCGGCAATTTCGACGGCGTACATCTGGGCCACCAGGCTTTGATCGCCGAAGCGCGCCGCCTGGCCGATGAACGCAGCGCCCCCCTGGGCGTGCTCGCGTTCGAACCGCATCCGCAGGAGTTCTTCCGGCCCAGCACGGAAAGCTTTCGCTTGACGCCGTTTCGCACCAAGGCGCGGCTCATTGCCGAAGCGGGGGCCGATGCCATGTTCGCCTTCACCTTCGACGCCGAGATGGCGAAAAAGACGGCGCAGGAATTCGTGCTCGACGTGCTGGTGGAGGGTCTGGCGGTTGGCTGTGTCGTGGTCGGCGCGGATTTTCAGTTCGGCAAAGGGCGCACCGGCAATACGGCCGTTCTTGCTTATATGGGCGAGATGGAAGGCTTCGGCGTCGATGTGTTCGAGCCAGTGGCGGCCGGAGGGCGCGAGAAGATCTCGTCCACGCAAATTCGCGAAGCGTTGAAGGCGGGCAAACCGGACGTGGCGGCCAAGTTGCTTGGCCATTGGTGGACCGTTGAAGCCCGTGTCGAACATGGCGATAAGCGCGGACGCACCATCGGGTTCCCCACCGCCAATATGAAGCTCGACGACTATTTGAAACCGGCCTACGGCATTTATGCGGTGCGCGCGACGGTGTTCGAAAACGATGAGCCGGCCGGCCGCTACGACGGCGTCGCGAGTTTCGGCACCCGCCCGATGTTCGAGACCGATGTGCCGCTCCTGGAGACATACCTTTTCGATTTCGAAGGCGATCTCTATGGCAAACACTTGGGCGTCGAGCTGGTGTCCTATCTGCGCCCCGAAGCGAAGTTCGGCGGGGTCGATGACCTTGTCGCGCAGATGAACAAGGACTGCGACGCGGCCAGGAATGCCCTGCGGCAGATCTGATTCACTGAATATCGGACGAGGAGAGCGGCTACTTTCCGGCGTGTCGGTCACGCGCCCCGCGAGGCGCTCGTGAATACAAAACATCAATAATTATATTTGACAAATCTTTTCTGATAAATAGTATCGCATCGACCGCTTCAGGATCGCAATCCCGATCCATTTCTGTAAGGCGATAGCAACGCGATGATTACCGCTGCCCAATTGCGGGCCGCCCGCGCTCTGGCTGGAATCGACCAACGGCAACTGGCCAAGAAGTCAGGTCTTTCGGTGCCCACCATTCAACGCATGGAAGCGAGCGCCGGCGCAATCCGCGGGAACGTGGATTCGCTGATGAAACTGATCGATGCCTTGAATACGGCTGGTATTGCCCTGATCGACGAGGGCGCGGTCAGCGGGCAAGGCGGCCGGGGCGTTCGACTGGCGAAATAGCGTACCGGCCAAGGTTCTTCGCACCGTCCGCCGTGCGGGCTCGATCCATGGGGAGTGCAAAGAACGGGCTTTATGCACGCGTTAACTATCGTGCGGCTAAGCTTTTTATACCCAACATCTATATATGCTGCTAATACAGCATATATCACTGTGAAAACACCATGATTGATGTCTAGGACATGATTACCGCTACACAGCTGCGTGCCGCCCGGATGCTGCTCTCGATTGATCAGCGCACTCTTGCGCGCCGGGCAGGCCTGTCCTTGCCGACTATCCAGCGAATGGAAGCGAGCCACGGCATTGTTCGCGGCAATTCAACCTCGCTGATGCGAGTGCTCACCGCGCTTCAGACCGCCGGCATCGAGTTGATCGAGGAGGGCGCGCAGAGCGCGGCAGGCGGGCGGGGCGTTCGCCTTAAGCCGGCTTTGGAACCGTCGTCCGACCAGCGATCTTCGGGAGCCGGGCGCACATCGCCTGGTCCGGCATAGGCGCCGCCATGATTATCGCTGCGCTTTTGGCGTCCGTCGCTTTACTGCTGGGGATTTCGCTTGTTGCCCTTGCCGTCGCGGGGCGGCGGCAAGCCGGCGTCGTCGTTTACGGCGCAACCGCGGTGGCGTGCGCGGTAGCGGTCGCGGCCGCCGCAGTGGGCCTGGCCGGCAATCAAGCCATCGAATTTCATCTCCCGATTGGTCTTCCTTGGACGGGCGCGCATTTTCGTCTCGATGCCTTGTCGGCTTTTTTCCTTATCGTCGTAAATCTGGGGGGAATGAGCGCAAGCATTTTCGGCTGCGGTTACGGACGGCATGAAATCGCGCCGCAACGTGTTCTTCCGTTTTTCCCGGCTTTTCTTGCCGGCATGAATTTGGTCGTGTTGGCCAATGATGCGTTCAGCTTTCTGCTAGCCTGGGAGTTCATGTCGTTGATGTCCTGGGCTTTGGTCATGAGTCACGACCGCGAACCCGACACGGCGCGCGCAGGCTACATCTACATCGTCATGGCGAGCTTCAGCATGCTCGCTCTGTTGCTGGCCTTCGGCATTCTAGCAGGCCCGGACGGCAACTACGCCTTCGATGTCATGCGTGCGCATGGCGCGGCGCAAGGCTCGGCCGCGATCGTGTTTTCGCTTGTGCTCTTGGGCGCCGGTTCGAAAGCGGGCTTGGTACCGTTGCACGTCTGGCTTCCGCTCGCGCATCCGGCGGCGCCCAGTCATGTTTCGGCATTGATGAGCGGCGTCATGACCAAGGTTGCCGTCTATGCCTTCATCAGAATCGCTTTCGATCTCATGGGGCCGCTCGACTGGCGCTATTCGGTGATTGTCATCGGGCTGGGAGGGGTCACTGCCGTCATGGGCGTGCTTTACGCGTTGATGCAGCACGACCTCAAACGCCTGCTTGCTTATCACACGGTCGAAAACATCGGCATCATCTTTACCGGACTGGGTCTTGCGCTGGCATTCCGCGCCAATGGCCTGACGGCCGCCGCCGCTCTTGCCGCGAGCGCCGCGCTGTTTCATGTCTTCAATCATTCGGTGTTCAAGAGCCTTCTATTTTTCGGCTCGGGTGCCGTGCTCGCATCCACCGGCACCCGCGACATGGAAAAATTGGGCGGGTTGATACGCGTGATGCCGCGAACGGCAACCGGGTTCCTGATCGGAGCTGCCGCGATATCCGCGCTGCCTCCTCTCAACGGTTTTGCTTCGGAATGGCTTACATTCCAGGCGATATTCTTGAGCCCCGCTTTGCCGCAATGGGGTTTGCGGTTTCTGGCCCCGGCTGTGGGAGCCATGTTGGCGCTGGCCGCGGCGCTGGCCGCCGCGTGTTTTGTGAAGGCGTTCGGCGTGACGTTCCTCGGCCGTCCGCGCACCCCGGCAGCCGAAACGGCGGTCGAAACCGATTCCATGTCTCTGGCAGCCATGTTCGCGTTGGCGGGACTTTGTGTTGTGGCCGGTATCGTTCCCGGTTTTTTTACCAACGCGCTCGGCACGGTTTCGCACATGCTGACTGCGAGCGAGATGCCGCATCAAGCGCTCGTGGCATTGGGGACTCCGCTGTTGCCGTCGCTGGGCAACCCCAACAGCTATAGCGGGTTGATGGTTGCGGGACTTCTCCTGCTCGCCGGTACAGTCACATATCTCGCGGTGCGGACATTCGCCAATGTTGCGACACGGCACTCGCTGGCGTGGGGTTGCGGTTATCCCGATACGAGCCGCAACTCGCAATATTCCGCCGAGAGTTTTGCGCAGCCGATCCGACGCGTCTTCGGCACGCTGGCCTTCGACGCACGTGAAGAGGTGTTCATGCCACCGCCGGGAGACGTGGGAGCCGCAAAAATCCATGTCACGCTTCGCGATCCGGCGTGGGATTTGCTCTATGCGCCACCCGCGAGCGCGGTCGCTTTTATTGCGGATCGGCTGAACGTTCTGCAGTTCCTGACCATCCGTAGATATCTGAGTTTGGTTTTCCTGGCGCTTGTTCTTCTGCTCACGGTGCTGGCGCTATGGGTATGATCCAGGCACTCGCCCTTCAGGGTATCCAAGGTTTGCTGGTAATTGCGCTGGCGCCGCTCGTCACGGGCGTTGTGCGTAAAACAAAAGCCCGGCTTCTGCTCAGGCGTGGCGCTTCGATTTTTCAACCTTATCGCGACCTGTTGCGTCTGTTCCGCAAAGAAAGCGTACTCGCTCACAATGCGTCCTGGCTTTTTCAGGCCGCACCCTATCTCGTCCTTGCCTTCACTTGGGTGGCCGCTGCGCTGATTCCGGTACTGGCATTCAATTTGCCCTTGGGGCCGGGCGCGGACTTCATTGCCATCGTGGGACTTCTGGGCAGCGCGCGCTTTGTGCTCGCATTGGCGGGATTGGACGTGGGAACCAGCTTCGGCGGCATCGGCTCCAGCCGTGAAGTGATGATCGCCTCGGTCGGCGAACCGGCGATGCTGATGCTCATTTTTTCGCTGGCATTGGTTGCGGGCTCGACGCAGCTGTCCGTCATCGCCGCGTTCACCCAATCGCCCGCGGTGGGCCTGCGCATTTCGCTCGGACTCGCTTTGCTCGGCTTCATCATGGTGGCGATCGCGGAGAACGGGCGCATCCCTATCGACAATCCCGCCACCCATCTCGAGCTGACGATGGTGCACGAAGCCATGGTGCTGGAATATTCGGGCCGGCATTTGGCGCTGATCGAACTTTCGACGTTCCTCAAATTGCTCGCCTATCTTTCGCTGATCGCTTCGGTATTTCTGCCCTGGGGCATCCCTCCAACCTGGGCCGGCGGAATGCAGCTCGCTTCCGCGCTTGGCCTATTTCTGGCGAAGGTGCTGGGCGGGGCGGTGCTTCTGGCCTTCTTCGAAGTGTCGATTGCCAAAATGCGTGTCTTTCGTGTGCCGCAATTTATCGGCGCCGCTCTCATGTTGGCCCTGCTGGCGGGGCTGCTTCGTCTTGTTTCGCAGAGCTTCTAGATGAGCGCGCTGGTCTTCGATGTTTCCCACCTCCTGGCCGGAAGCCTCGTGCTGATGAGCTTTGTCCTGCTCTATCAGGACAGGCTTCCTTCGCTCATCAACACATTCGCCCTGCAGTCCTTGCTGCTGTCGCTGGCCATCGGCTGGCAAGCCCAGGCGCAAGGCGCGCCGCATCTTCTGGTCACCGCGGCGCTGGCGATCGTTCTGAAAGCAATTCTTATTCCGATGGTTTTGCGCCGGCTGGTTCGCTCGCTCGGCATTCACCGCACGATCGAGACCGTCGTCGGCATCGGTCCGGCCATGCTGGCGGGCATGGCGTTGGTGGCGCTGGCGATGGCGCTCATGCTGAGGGTCACCGCTGCGGCCAACATTTTCGCACGCGAGGATCTGGCGTTCGCGCTTTCGGTGGTTCTGCTCGGTCTTCTGGTGATGGTCACAAGGCGCAACGCGGTCAGCCAGGTCATCGGCTTCATGTCGCTTGAAAACGGGCTCGTGCTGGCGGCAACGGGCGCCAAGGGCATGCCGATGGTCGTCGAAACCAGCGTCGCCTTCTCCATTCTCATCGCGTTGATCGTCATCGGCATATTTCTCTTCCGTATCCGTGAACGCTTCGACACGGTCGATGTCGCGGCTCTCGACGAGTTTCGCGGAGACCGGCAATGACGTTTCCGCTCGATCCCGCGCTGGCAACCATCCTCATCCCCGCGACCTCAGCCGCGCTGCTGGTGTTCGTGCCGTTCTATCGCCTGGGTGCCTGGTTCAATGTGCTGGCGAGCCTCGGCACTTTCGTAGCGGCCGCGACCTTGCTGGTATGGCGTCCGTCGGCGGGGCGCTTCCTGGCGGTAGACGATCTCAACGTCGTGTTCATCGTGCTCAACACGCTTGTCGGCTTTACAACCAGTCTCTTCAGCAGCGGTTACATCGCGCACGAGATTGAAACCGGGCGGTTGAACGCGACATATTTGCGTTTCTATCACGCGATGTATCAGTTCCTGATGGCGGCGATGAATTTGGCCCTGCTGACGAGTGTCACGGGTCTGATGTGGGTCGCCGTGGAGTTTGCGACGCTCACCACCGTCCTCATGGTCGGCATCTATCGTACCCGCGAAGCGCTCGAAGCGGCATGGAAGTACTTCATTCTGGGCAGTGTCGGCATCGCGCTGGCCCTGTTCGGAACCATCCTCATCTATATGGCGGCTCAGCCGATCGTGGGTGAGGGCATCGCGGCGATGACGTGGAGCGTTTTGCAGGCTAACGCCGTGCGGTTCGATCCGGCGATACTCAACATCGCTTTCGCGTTCTTGATGCTTGGCTACGGCACCAAGGCCGGGCTTGTGCCGTTGCACGCCTTGCTTCCCGACGCGCATGCCGAAGGCCCGACGCCTATCTCGGCCGTGCTGTCCGGACTGCTTCTGAATGTGGCGATCTACGCCATTCTCCGTTTCAAGCTGCTGCTCGCCGCCAATGCTGGCGCGATTGCGCCGGGCCCCTTGATGATGACGATGGGGCTTCTTTCGATTCTTTTCGCTGCGTTCATGCTCTACCGCCGGCGCGACGTGAAGCGGTTCTTCGCCTATTCGTCCATCGAACATATGGGCATCATCGCCTTCGCTTTCGGCCTCGGCGGACCGTTGGCGAATTTCGCGGGCCTCTTACACATGGCCATGCACAGCCTGACCAAGTCGGGCATCTTCTATTCCATCGGCCACATGACGCGCATCAAGGCCTCGCAACGCATCGCCGACATTCGCGGCCTCACCTCCAGCCATCCGTTGCTTGGCTGGATCTTCGTTGCCAGCGTCGCCGCGATCGCGGGGCTGCCGCCGTTCGGCATCTTCACCAGCGAATTTCTCGTCGTTAGTTCGGCTTTCGCCCATCGTCCGTTGCTCGCGGTGGTGCTGGTGTTCGGCCTGCTGATCTCGCTCTGAGCGCTGTTCTTGCGGCTCAATAGCATGGCGTTCGGAGAGCCGACCGGCAGCACGCTGCCCTCCCGCATGTCGCATTTTCCGATGTTGCTCCATTTGGCCATCGTGCTGGCGGCAGGATTGTTTCTTCCCACTGTCGTGGCCGATTGGTTCCGCCACGTCGCGCAATTGCTGGGTTGAACCTATGTCGACGCTTCTCGAAATGATCGCGGACGGACGGCAGATTGGCCCGCATGCGCCATGGCCGCGTGCGGTCATGCCGCCGGATGCCTGGGCGTTCGCCGCTGTCCAACTTGCAAGCGGGGCATGGACGTTGGTGTCGCTGTGGGCAGAGCCGGGCGAAGTGCACTTGGCACTCTTTGATCCTGCCGCAAGCGCGATTGGCGTCATGAGCCTCAGGACGGACAGTGGACGCTTTCCCTCGATCGGCGCATCGCATCTTCCCGCAAGGCGCTTCGAACGGACCGTTCGCGACATGCACGGCTTGGAACCGGAGGGATCGCCGGACAATCGCCCATGGCTCGATCACGGCACTTGGAGCGTCAGCGCGCCTCTGGGAGCGCCAAGTCGCGAGGTTGTGTCGCCTGTCGTGACGGAGCCCTATCGCTTTCTTCCCGTCGAGGGTGAAGGCGTGCATCAAATTCCCGTTGGTCCGGTGCACGCCGGCATCATCGAACCCGGGCACTTCCGTTTCAGCGCCAACGGCGAAACCGTCGTGCGCCTGGAAGAACGCCTGGGTTATGTTCACAAAGGCATTGAATCTCTTCTGGTGAACACACCGCTCGATCGGGCCGCGAAACTCGCCGCGCGCGTTTCAGGCGACAGCACGGTGGCCTATTCCACCGCGTTTGCACAGGCGGTTGAAGCAGCTTGCGATGTCGAAATTCCATCGCGTGCGGCGTGGCTGCGTGCGCTCATGCTCGAGCTGGAGCGGATCGCCAATCATCTCGGCGACATCGGCGCGGTCTGCAACGATGCCGCATTCGCCTTGATGCATGCCCATTGCGCCGTGATCCGCGAACGCGTTTTGCGCGCGGCGAACGCGGCGTTCGGTCATCGTCTGATGATGGATCGTGTGATGCCGGGTGGCGTCGGCGCGGACATCGACCGGGCAGGCCGCAAGCAGATCAAGCAACTGATCGCCACCATCCGCCGCCGCTTTCCCGGGTTGGTGGCGCTCTATAACGATACGACGTCCCTCCAGGACCGCACCGTGCACACCGGTTATGTCGATCTTGAGCTTGTAACGCAGTATGGTGCCGGCGGCTTTGTTGGACGGGCCTCCGGGCGAGCGTTCGACGCGCGCAAAGTGTTCCCGCGCGCGCCTTATAGTTCTCTTGATTTCGAAGTGCCTACGTCCGATCGCGGTGACGTCGATACGCGCGTGCACATCCGCATGAGCGAGATCGAACAGAGTGTTTCGCTCATTGACCGGCTGCTGGATGGGCTTCCCGAAGGCGAAACGCGCACCGATATGCACCTGCGGGACGCCGAGGGCATGGCGCTGGTGGAAGGCTTTCGCGGCGACATCTTCGTTTGGGTCCGCACCAAGGCCGATGGCACAATTGCGCGGGCGCATTTGCGCGACCCCTCCTGGCTGCAATGGCCGCTCTTGGAAGCTGCGATCGAGAACAACATCGTGGCGGACTTTCCGCTCTGCAATAAATCGTTCAACTGCTCCTATGCCGGGCACGATCTCTAGAGGGCATCGACGTGCGCAAAACGATACTGGGCAGTTTGGTTTCGTTTCCCCTGACCGAGAGAGCGCCGCGGCCGGATGAGCATGCGCTCAGAGAGCTTGCCGAGCGCGTGCATGAGACCGCGCGCCGCAAGTTGGGGAGGAGCCTTTCCATCCGTCAGGTAGACGCGGGATCGTGCAATGGTTGCGAACTGGAAATTCATGCGCTCAACAACGCGTTCTACGACCTGGAGCGTTTTGGCTTTCATTTTGTCGCGTCGCCCCGCCACGCCGATATCCTGCTGGTGACCGGACCGGTGACGAAGAACATGCGTGAAGCGCTCAAGCGCACCTATGAAGCCACGCCCGATCCCAAATGGGTCGTGGCGGTGGGCGATTGCGCCGCGAACGGGGGGATATTCGCGGGCAGCTACGCGGTGGAGGGCGGCGTCGGGGACGTTGTGCCGGTCGACCTCCACATCAAAGGCTGCCCCCCGTCGCCGACGGATCTTCTGGCTGGCCTGCTTGCACTGATGAAGCGCAAGCTGCCGCAACCCAAGCGGCGTTTCTGGAGCCGCTAGACCCGCACTTTGCACCTTGCTAGAAGAAACCCGCTGATTTGCAGGCTTTGGCCATGAATTTGCTGGCTCTTGGGGGACTTACGCGAATTCGCCGCCCGGCTCCGCTGCCGGAAGGCTGAACGCCCTTTGGTTTTGCGGAAGTCCGGGCTTTCCCCTTGCCGCGAACCCTCTAGACCCAAGGCCTGAAGACGATGTCCAAGCAATCCGCCGAGCCCGCCGCGAAAGACTACCGCGCGACTCTGTTTCTTCCGTCCACCGACTTTCCCATGAAAGCGGGACTTCCCGAGGCCGAGCCCAAATGGCTCGCCCGCTGGGAAGGGAGCGATCTCTACGGCCGCATGCGTGAGGCCGCGAAGGGCAGGCCGTTGTTTGTCCTGCACGACGGCCCACCTTACGCGAACGGCGAGATTCACTCCGGCACCGGCCTCAACAAGGTGCTGAAGGACATTGTGGTGCGCAGCCGCGGCTTCCTCGGTTTCGACGCGCCGTATGTGCCCGGTTGGGACTGCCACGGTCTGCCCATCGAGTGGAAGATCGAGGAGAAGTACCGCAAGGAAGGCAAGTCGAAGGACGACGTTCCGATCGACAAACTGCGCAAGGATTGCCGCGAGTTCGCCGAATATTGGATCGACGTTCAGCGCACGCAATTCAAACGTCTGGGCTGCATCGGCCAGTGGGACAAGCCCTACACGACGATGGATTACCGCGCCGAAGCGGTGATCGCCGGTGAGCTGCACAAATTCGTCGACAACGACTTGCTCTATCGCGGCTTCCGTCCGGTCATGTGGTCGCCGGTCGAAAAGACGGCGCTCGCGGAAGCCGAAGTCGAGTATCACGAAAAAACGTCGCCGACGATCTATGTGAAGTTTCCCACTCATGTCGGCTCGGTTCCTGCCTCGGTCGTCATCTGGACGACGACGCCTTGGACGATCCCCGGCAACCGCGCCATCGCTTACTCCAGAGCAATTTCGTACGGCCTTTACGAAGTCGCGTCCGTCACGGAAGGATCGCTCGCAACAGTTGGCGAGAAACTGCTTCTGGCCGATGAGCTTTCCCATCAAGTCGCCAATCATTCCAAGCTGACGCTCAAAAGACTCGCGGACGCCGATCCCTCGGGACTTGTCTGTGCCCATCCATTGCGCGGGCAGGGATATGATTTCGACGTGCCTGTGCTTCCCGGCGATCACGTCACCGCCGACGCCGGCACGGGCTTCGTGCACACAGCGCCCGGACACGGCGAAGAAGACTTCGTTCTGATGACAGAGACGTTCCCCGGCTATGCCGCGAACAATCCGGACGCCTTCAACGTGGTGAAGGAAGACGGCTCGTTCGCCGCCCATGTCCCGTTGTTCGCCGGCAAGTTCATTCTCTCGCGCGATGGCAAGAAGGACGGCGATGCCAACAGCTCGGTCGTCGCCGCACTCACCGAGGCGGGCAGGCTCCTCTCGCGCGGCACGCTGCGCCACCAGTATCCGCATTCCTGGCGTTCGAAAGCGCCGGTGATCTTCCGCGCCACGCCGCAATGGTTTGCGGCGATGGACAAACCGATCCCGGGCAAATCGGGAGTGGCGAAGCCGGGCGACACCTTGCGCGCCCGTGCCATGCAGGCGATCTCGGACACCAAATGGTATCCGCGTTCCGGAGAAAATCGCATCGCAGGCATGGTGAAGGACCGTCCCGACTGGGTGTTGTCGCGCCAGCGCGCCTGGGGCGTGCCGCTTGCGATCTTCGTGCACAAGCCGAGCCAGGAAATCCTTAACGATCCCGACGTGAACAAGCGTATCGGCGAAGCGTTCGCGATCGAAGGTGCCGATGCCTGGTTCAACTCGCCGCCGGCGCGCTTCCTGGGCAACGAGCGCGATCCCAACGATTACGAGCAGGTCAAGGACATCCTCGATGTCTGGTTCGACTCCGGCTCGACGCATGTCTTCACGGTCGAGCAGCCGCTCGAGAAAGAATGGCCGCAAAAATCGCACGCCGATCTTTATCTCGAAGGTTCCGACCAGCATCGCGGCTGGTTTCAATCCTCGTTGCTGGAAAGCTGCGCCACACGCGGCCGCGCCCCCTATGACGAGGTATTGACCGCCGGCTTCGTGCTCGACCGCGAAGGCGACAAGATGTCGAAATCCGCCAAGAACGGCATTCTTCCGCAAGAGATCGCCAACAAGAACGGCGCCGACATCTTCCGTCTCTGGGTCGCATCGTCGGACTTCACGCAAGACATTCGCATGGCGAACGACATCATCCAGTCGAATGTCGATGCCTATCGCCGCCTGCGCAACACCATTCGCTTCATGCTCGCCAATCTCGCCGGGTTTGACGAAAAGGAACGCCTGGCAGCGGAGCAAATGCCGGAACTGGAGCGCTATATTCTTGCCAAGCTGGCGCAGATCGATCCGGTGGTGCGCGACGGTTACCGTCACTACGACTTCAACCGCGTCTACAGCACGGTGTTTTCCTTCTGCACCAATGAGCTGTCGGCGTTCCACTTCGATGTGCGCAAAGACGCGCTCTATTGCGATGCCAGGACGGCGCTGCGCCGGCGCGCCGTCCGCACCGTGATCGACGAATGCTTTCGCCGCGTCGTGACGTGGCTGGCGCCGATTCTCTGCTTCACCATGGAAGAGGCGTGGCTGCTGCGCTTTCCCGGCGAAGACAGCGTCCATCTTCACACCTTCCCGGAGACGCCGAAGAGTTGGAAGAACGACGTATTGGTTGCAAAGTGGGACCGCATCCGCACCCTGCGCCGGGTCGTCACCGGAGCGCTCGAAATCGCGCGCCGTGACAAGGTGATCGGTGCGAGCTTGGAAGCGCGCCCCGTACTGTTCGTGTCACCAGACGATGCGAAGCTGCTCGAAGGGCTCGATCTCGGCGAAATCGCCATCACCTCGCATGCGGTGGTTTCCACCCATGAACCACCGGCTGACGCCTTCCGGTTGCCCGATGTCGAGGGTGTCGCGGCGGTGTTCCATCACGCTCAGGGCGACAAGTGCGCGCGCTGCTGGATGATCCTTCCAGAGGTGGGCCAGAACCCGAAGCATTCCGATCTCTGCAATCGCTGTTCGGATGCCGTCGATACATTGGAAAAGGGAGCGGCATGACGCCACGCGATCACGGTCTTGCCGCAGCCGCGTTAGCCCTGTTTCTGGATCAGGGCTTCAAGCTTCTTATGCTTTACGGCCTCAGCTTCGCTGCCTTGGGGCAGTCCGCGCGCATTCAGATATTGCCGTTCTTTAATCTCATCATGGTCTGGAATCCCGGCGTCAGCTATGGCCTCTTCCCGGCGCACACCATCTGGGGCACGGCCTTTCTGGTGCTGTTCCAGCTCGTCGCCGTGATAGGATTGAGTTGGTGGCTGTGGAACTCGACCCGGCGCTCGCTGGCGATCGGCCTGGGTCTGGTGATCGGCGGCGCGATCGGCAATCTGGTCGACCGGGCAATTTATGGAAGGGTGGCGGACTTTTTCCACTTTTACGTTCAGGGCTACGATTGGTATGTGTTCAACGTGGCCGATTGCGCGATAACCTTGGGCGTGATCGCCCTTTTGTACGACGCTCTGCTGAGACCCGAAGGTCGGGCCACGGATCAGAGAATAAGCGAGCAGCGGATAGGCAAACCAGGAGCGAATGAGGATGTTTGAGAACCGCGGACAGTTCTATGTGCGCGCCGCAGCGTTGGTGGCTTCGGGATTTGTGCTCGTCGGATGCCAGACCATTCGCGATGCCGCCGGCATCAACAAGAAGTCGCCGGACGAGTTCGCCGTCGTCACCAAGGCCCCGCTGATCATTCCACCGGAATACAATTTGATTCCACCCAAGCCCGGCGCGGCTCCCACCAACCAGACGTCGCCGGTCGATGTGGCCCAGACGACCCTTTACAATGAGGATCCATCGGCGGTGGCCAAGACCATCACCGGCAACTTCAGCGACGGCGAAAAATTGCTGCTCGCCTATGCCGGCGCCGCCAATGTCAGCCACAACATCCGCCAGCAGATCGCGGCCGACAACCATCGCATGCAGAACTCGGATGATGTCTTCACCAACAACATCCTGTTCGGCAGTTCGACGGACGAAGGCCAGCCGCTCGATGCGGATGCCGAGAAGAAGCGCCTCGACGAAACGAAGGGCACACAACCGGCCGATACCAAGAAGCCGGCCGATACCTCAAACTGATTTAGGACGTGCGGTTCTTTCAATGAGATTTCCCAAAGCCTTCGTTGCGGGCGTGGTCGCGGCGTCGGCTTTCTGCGGCGCGAGTTCAGGCGCGCCGGCGCCTGCGGCCAAGCCCAAGTCAACGCCGGTAACCGCACAGGACGACAAGGTCTTTCAGTTTGCCTTGCAGAACGGCATGCAAGTGCTGGTGATCCCCGATCACCGCGCGCCGGTGGTGACCGAAATGCTGTGGTTTCGCGTCGGCTCTGTGGACGACCCGCCGGGCGTTTCGGGACTTGCGCATTTCTTCGAACACATGATGTTTCGCGGCACCAAGACCGTTCCGGGCGATCAGTTCTCGAAGATCGTCGCGCGCAATGGCGGCGAGGACAACGCGTTCACCACCCACGACTACACCTGCTTTTACGAGCAGATCGCGAAGGATCGCTTGCGTGTGGCCATGGGCCTCGAAGCTGATCGCATCGCCAACCTCGATCTCTCCGACGAGAACGTGCGCACCGAACGCGACGTCGTCATGGAAGAGCGCCGCATGCGTACCGACAACGATCCGCAAGCGCTGCTCGTCGAACAGATGCACGCTGCGCTGCATCTTTCCCATCCCTATGGCCGTCCGGTGATCGGTTGGCCCGACGACATCCGCCGCATCGGCCGCACCGAAGCGCGCGATTTCTATTTGCATCACTATGCGCCCAACAACGCGGTTCTGATCGTGGCCGGCGACGTGACCAAGGAAGACGTGCGCACGGCGGCGGAAGCGGAATTCGGCAAAGTGCAGGCGCGCGATCTGACCCCGCGTTGGGATTTCTCCCAGCCCGCGCGGTTGGGTGAAACGCGGTTGGTGGCGACGCGCGGCGATGTGAAAGTGCCGCTGTTCCTGCGTTTTTACCGTGTGCCCAGCTATCCGGAAGCCAAACCCGGCGAAGCCGAGGCGCTTGAAACGCTGGCGCAGCTGGTGGGCGGCGATGCCAGCTCGATGCTTTACAAAAGCCTCGTGGTGGACAGGAAAATCGCGATCAGCGCCGGCGCTTCCTATGACGGGTATGCCCGCGACGACGGCGAGTTCACGGTGTATGCGGTGCCGCGCCCCGGCGTACGGCTGGATCAGCTCGAGCAGGCCGTGGACGCGATATTGAAAGCCTACATGGCGACGGCGCCGAGGCCGGATGAACTCGAACGCGCCAAGACGCAGCTTGTCGCGAGCGCCACCTATCAACGTGACAGCCAGTTCGAGCTGGCTTCGGCTTACGGCTCGGCGCTTTCGGTGGGCCTGACCATCGACGATGTGCAAGAATGGCCGGCGCGCATCAAAGCCGTGACGGGCGACGCGGTGAAACGCGCCGCTGCTTCCGATCTCGACAAACGTGAAGCCGTTTCCGCTTATCTCAAACCGCTGCAGGCGCCGAAATGAACATGCGGGCCGTCATCGGTGCCGTCGTAGTGGCCGCCTGCGGATTGTTCGCGCCGGCGGCCGCCTTCGCGGCGGATGCCAAAGCCATCGCCTTCTCGAAAGGCACCGACGTGTGGTTCATGGAAGACCACACGGTGCCGATGATCGCGATGGTGATCTCGCTGCCCGCCGGTTCGGCCTACGATCCCAATGGCAAGGACGGATTGGCCTCGTATGCTTCTTCGCTGATGGACGAAGGCGCCGGCAATCTCGATTCCAACGCCTATCAGTCGGCCCTGAACAACCGCGCCATCAAGCTCGCCGCCTCCGCGGAGCGCGACTACACCGTCGTCAGCCTCATCACGCTCACTGAAAACGCGCCGGAGGCCTTCCGCCTTCTGGGGCTGGCGTTAGCGCATCCGCGCTTCGATGCAGGAACGGTGGCGCGCGTGCGCTCGCAGATCGTCGCAAGCCTTCAGGACGATGAAACCGAACCGGAAACGGTCGCAGCCAAGGCTTTTTTCGGCATCTATTTCAACACCCATCCCTATGCGCATTCGGTCAGCGGCACGATTGCGGGCGTGTCGGCGATCAATGTGCAAGATCTGAAAATCTTCGCGCGCACGCATTGGGTGCGGGGCGGGATGAAGGTCGCCGTCTCGGGCGATCTCAACGAAGCCAAGCTGAGGGACTATCTCAAGATCGCGATCGGCTCGCTTCCCGCGCAAGCGCCGCCTTGGATTCAGCCGGTGGGCAAGGTGGGCGCGCCGGGCGTGCACGTCATTCCTATGCCCGTGCCGCAGCCCAATTTGGTGTTCGGCGTGCCGGGCGTGCTGCGCAACGACAAGGACTTCATCCCGGCCTATGTCGCCAACTACATCCTGGGCGGCGGCGGGTTTTCCTCGCGGCTGACCAGCGAGGTGCGCGAGAAGCGCGGACTCACCTACGGCATTTCCACGTCCGTCACGCCCTTTCGCAAAACCGGCATCGTGCTCGGCGAAATGGCGACCAAGCGCGAGAGCGTGCGCCAATCCATTCAGGTCATCCGCGATACCATGAAAACATTCATGGACGACGGCGTGACGGACAAGGAACTTGCCGACGCGAAGACCTACCTCACCGGTTCGTTTCCGCTGGCTTTCACCTCCAACGCCGGAATCGTGTCGCAGCTGAGCGCGTTCCAGCGGGCGGGTCTGGGCATCGACTATCTCGCCAAGCGCAACGCTCTCATCAACGCGGTGACGCTGGACGATGTGCAGCGGGTGGCCAAGCGGCTGTTCAATCCGGCCAGGCTCACCATCGTAGTGGCGGGAACGCCCGCGCAGCCCCAAGAATCGCAGAAGGGGCCGCAAAACCCGCAGCAGAAGGCGCCTGCAAAACCGACCAAGCGCTAAGATCCACCCTCCCCTTGGGAGGGTCGATCCGCCTTCGCCCAGAGGCTACGGCGGACGGGAGCGCGACTTGTCCGCCGAAGCGCGTAGCGCGTAGGCGGAAGCGCTTCGGGGAGGATGCCGAAGGAGGCTCTCTTTCCACATCCTCCCCGAAAAATTCTTCGAATTTTTCGACCCTCCCGAGGGAGGGTAGAGCGCTCATGTGAGAGAGGAGTGGGTGGTGAGCCCACCGGCCCTCTCTGCTAGGATCACCATCATGCCTCGGGAATCGCCGCTTTCTGTCTCGCTCGACCTCGCGCTGAAGGGCGCGGGCGCCCCCGATCCCGCGCGCTATGAGGGCATGCTCGCGAAGGCGGACACGGCGCTCGCGAACCTTCGCAAGGCCTATGACGACGGCTCGATGGAACTGTTGCGCGTGCCGGGGTGGCGCGACGACATCGTGAAGGCGCGCGAGGTTTCGCAAACCCTTTGCAAGGGAACCAGCGACATCGCAGTCCTGGGTATCGGCGGTTCGAGCCTGGGCGGCCAGGCGCTGGCGCAATTGCGCCCGGCGGATGCGCAAGGTCCGCGCGTTTCGTTTTTCGACAATCCCGATCCCTTCACCTTCGACGCGGCGTTGAAGCGCTTCGATCTGAAGACGACGCGCTTCATTGTGATTTCGAAATCCGGCGGCACCGCGGAGCCGCTGGCCTTGGCCCTGGCCGCGGCGGATGCGATCGATCATGCCGGCGGCGGCAAATATCTCAAATATCATTTCGTCGCGATCACCGAGCCGAGGCCCAATCCCGTGCGCAAGTTCGCCGAGGACATGGGTTGTGCGATCCTCGATCACCCGCTGGGCGTGGGCGGACGATTCTCGGTGCTGACTGTTGTCGGCATGCTGCCGGCCATCGCCATGGGCCTCAACGTCGAAGCCATTCGTGAAGGGGCTGAGAGCGTCCTTGCGTCCCTGCTCTCGGGAAAGCGCGCGTCCGATGTTCCAGCCGCGGCCGGCGCCGCGCTGCATCAAGCGCTCGCGAGTGAAGGCAGGCTGCGCGAGACCGTGCTGTGGTCCTATGCCGACAGGCTTTCGCTGCTGTCGGATTGGTGGCGCCAGCTGTGGGGCGAGAGCCTGGGCAAGGACGGCCAGGGTTCGACGCCCATCGCCGTCACCGGTCCGGTCGATCAGCATTCGCAGCTGCAATTGTTTCTCGACGGTCCGGGCGGCGCGCTCTTCACCGTGCTTTCGACGGACACCAAAGGGCAGGGCGCGGAAATTCCCCGCGCCCGCGCCGAAGCCTTGGGCCTTTCTTATCTCGCGGGGCGCCGCATCGGCGATCTCGTCGACGCCGAGATGCGCGCCACGTCCGAGACTTTGGCCAAACGCGGCCGCCCGGTGCGCCGCATGCACGTCGCCAAGGTCGATGAGCGGGCCTTCGGCGCTCTCTTCATGCACTTCATGCTGGAAACCGTTTTGATGGGGCGGCTGATGGGCGTCGATCCATTCGGCCAGCCTGCCGTGGAAGAGGGCAAAGTCCTGGCGCGCCAATACATGGAGAGCAGCGCTTGAAGATCCGCCGGCTTGCCGAAGGCACCATCAACCGCATCGCCGCGGGCGAAGTGGTGGAGCGGCCTGCCAGCGCGGTCAAGGAATTGATCGAGAACGCGCTCGACGCCGGTGCAACGCGTATCGAGATTGCGACCGGCAATGGCGGCGCGGATCTGATCGTCGTGGAAGACGACGGCGAAGGCATGGAGGCGGAAGAACTGCGCCTCGCCGTCGAACGTCACGCGACGTCGAAACTTCCGATCGGCGGGGACGGCACCGACGATCTTTCTCATATCGCCACGTTAGGGTTCCGCGGCGAAGCCTTGCCGTCTATCGGCGCCGTGGCACGCGTGACGATCGCCTCGCGCACCAAGGCCGGAGAAGCGCATGAAATCCGCGTGGACGGCGGCACGGTTCGCGGACCCGCTCCCACGGGATTCCGGGCGCCCGGCCAGCCGGGCACACGTGTCGAAGTGCGCGAACTCTTTTTCGCGACACCCGCGCGGCTCAAATTCCTCAAATCCACGCGCTCCGAAGATCTCGCGACCACCGACGTCATCAAGCGTCTCGCCATGGCGCGGCCCGATGTGGCGTTTACGCTGACCTTGGACGGACGTCGGGCGCTCGATCTCGTGAGCGAAGGAGATTTGTTCGGAGGACGCTTGAAACGTCTCGCGCGCATCATGGGACGCGAATTCGGCGAGAACGCGGCGCCGGTGAATGCGGTGCGCGAAAGCGTGCGCATGGCGGGCTTCGCGGGCCTTCCCACCTACAACCGCGCCAATGCGCAAATGCAGTATCTGTTCGTGAACGGCCGTCCCGTGCGCGACAAGCTTCTGATCGGCGCGGTGCGCGGCGCCTACGCCGACTATCTGGCGCGCGACCGCCATCCGGCGCTGGCGCTGTTTCTGGACTGCGATCCGGCGTTCGTGGATGTGAACGTGCATCCGGCGAAAACCGAAGTGCGCTTCCGCGATGCCGGACTGGTGCGCGGTCTGATCGTCGGTTCTCTGAAAGCCACGCTGCACGAAGCCGGTCACCGCGCTTCGACGACGGTGGCGGGCGCGACACTGGCGGCGCTGCGTCCACAGAGCGGGGTTACGCCGTTCTATCGGCCTGCTTCGACGCCGTCTTCGGGGATGATGGAGGCGGCGCGCAGCTTTCATGCGCCGTTGTTCTCGGGAAATGCCGCGCCCATGCTCTCCGCGCGGGTCGAGGAAGCGCCCGCCGATGCATCGCAGCTGGAATTGCCGCTTGGCGTGGCGCGCGCGCAACTGCACGAAACTTATGTCATCGCACAGACAGCCGACGGCATCGTCATCGTGGACCAGCATGCCGCGCACGAGCGCCTCGTCTACGAGCGCATGAAGCAGGCGATGGAGAGCGGCGGTATCGCGCGCCAGCCGTTGCTCATTCCCGAAGTGGTGGAGTTGGATCCTAGTGAGGTAGACCGCATCGCTTCGCGTGCGGCGGAGCTCGCGGAGTTGGGCCTTGTGATCGAACCGTTCGGTCCCGACGCCGTGATGGTGCGCGAAGTGCCCGCGATACTGGGCCAGATGGACACCAAAAGCCTCATCCGCGATCTCGCCGACGACATCGCCGAAAGCGGCTCGGCGCTGTCGCTAAAAGAGCGGCTGGAAGAAGTCGCCGGCACGCTCACCTGCCACACCTCGGTGCGCGCCGGACGCCGCCTCAACGCCGAAGAGATGAACGCGCTGCTGCGCGAAATGGAAGCGACCCCCCATTCCGGCCAATGCAATCACGGCCGACCCACCTATGTGGAGTTGAAGCTTGCGGACATCGAGCGGCTGTTTGGGCGGCGCTAATGACAAAACGATTTACGGTAGCTCAGGTTCGCGACCGCGATTTACTGGGCGACTACGTTTACGAAATTAGCCGCGACGGCCGAAAAGTCGCAGAGCTCAGCCACAATCACCGAGGCGAAGACTTCTTCTTGCGGTTGACTCTCGGAGACTGGCTGCCGGTCGAGAAAATCTTGACCGGCGGAGGGCCCGAACCGTTGAAGATCACCGAACCAGGAACGAAGCTGCTGGAGGAGCTTTTGCAAGCAAGTCTCAAGAAATTCCTCGGTTGATAGCAGTGGGGTTCGTAACTAGTGATTTCCGCGGGCGCTGATACGCTTGACGTGTTCGCTATTGGCGAATACCATTTCTTCCAATGAAACTCTTGCTGGAAAAGGCCGCCCGAAAGGGGTTAGACCGAATGCCGGCAAGAGCGGCGGACGCCATGCTGATGCGCCTGGAGCGGATTGCCGTAGATCCGTTCGCCAAGCACCCGAATGTCGAAGCGATGAAAGGGATTAGGGATTCATTTCGGCTGCGGCAGGGCGATTGGCGCGCCGTGTATCGTCTGGATCGATCCGCTGAGGAGATGCGGGTAGTCCTGATCGACGTAAGAGGAAGTGTGTACCGATGAACAAGATACCCAAACCGATCGCGCGCACAAAGGATACGGTGACGCTTTCCAGCGCGGATTGGAAATTCATCATCGATCGCTTTGACGATGCTTCCGATCGCGCTGCTTTGCGCAACTCGCTAACCTCTACCGTTCGGGGAGAGGATAACGCGCTGCCGCTGCAACTCTACCGCCGCATTCGGAAGGGTGAGAATCCCGTCCATGTTTGGCGCGAGCATCGCGGACTTGGCCTCAACGCGCTGGCACGCAAAGCCGGGATGTCCGCATCTTATCTTTCCGAGATCGAGAGCGGCTCAAAGCCGGGAAGTGCGAAAACGCTGAAGAAGCTTGCGAATGCACTGGGTACTGATGTCGATGAGCTTATCTGAGGTGCAAGTTGTACGTTCGCCGGCAGAGGCGTATAAGCGCGCAGACTTTGAGGATTCGTCCCGTGTTGGAGAAAGAACGGCTCATCTGACCTGCGTCCCGCGGCCCGCCGCCGGAATGCACCAGCCGTCCTTTCCATTCCTGCTTTCCGGGACAATTCCATGGCTTACTTCCGCAACAACGCCGTCAATCTGCTCAATCTTCACTACGGCATTCACTCCATCGCCATGACCGGCGGCGGGGCGTTCTACACGATCTATCTCTTCAAATCGGGCGTGCCGATCCCCTACGTGCTCGGCGCCATGGCGCTCATCCTGGCGGGACGCTTCGCCGTGCGCCCTGCGATCGTGCCGCTGGCTGCCCGCGTCGGCCTTCGGCCGCTGGTGATCGCCGGCAATGTGATCGGCGCGCTGCAATATCTTTTGCTCGCGCGCGTGAACGGATTGGGACTCAATCTGCTGGCGCTCTGCCTCGTGTCCTCCCTTGGCGACACGCTCTACTGGACGTCCTATCACGCCTATTTCGCGGCGCTGGGCGATCACGAGCATCGCGGCCATCAGATCAGCATGCGCGAAGCGATCTCGGCGATGGTGGGAATCGTGAGCCCGCTGGCCGCCGGTTGGGTGTTGCTGACGTTTGGGCCGATCGTCGCGTTCGGCGTGACCGCTACCATCCAGTTGAGCGCCGCGCTGCCGCTCTTCTTCACGCCGAAAGTGAGCGTTGCGCGGCACGTGCCCGGTGCGCTGCGCGCCTCGCTGCTGGGCGTGAAGATTTTCTTCACCGACGGCTGGACGGCGCCCAGCTTCTTCTTCCTCTGGCAGATCGTGCTCTTCATTACGCTGGGCAAAAGCTATGTCGGCTATGGCGGCGCGCTGGCGGTGTCCGCGCTGGCTGGCGCCATCGGCGGGCTTTTGCTGGGGCGCCATATCGATGCCGGCTACGGCAAGCGCGCGGTGTGGCTGGCCTTCACCGGCTTTGCGGCCGTCGTCACGCTGCGCGCCGCGTCACTGGGCAATCCGGCGTTGGCGGTGCTCGCCAACGCGCTCGGCTCGTTGTCGTCCTGTCTCTACGTGCCCACCGTGATGACGGCCGTCTACAACACCGCGAAAAGCGCGCCCTGCACCTTGCGCTTTCACGCGGCGACGGAAGGCGGCTGGGACCTCGGCGGCGCGACGGGCTGTCTGGTCGCGGCCGTGCTGGTCGGGCTCGGCGCGCCGTTGCCGGTGGTCCTGCTGCTGCCGCTGTTCGGGCTGGCCGCCGGTTTCTGGATGCTGCGCGGCTACTACGGACGCCATCACGTTGAGATCGACACGGCGATCACAGATGCGGCGGGAGGGTAGGGCGGACTTCTTTGCCGCCTCTAGCCGTCTTGGGCGCCATACGCGTTGGCACGGAGCGCGGCCAGCGCGTGTTCTGTTCGCGCGCCGCCGATGGTTACTTTACTTCGCCAGTCGAACCGCATTCCGCCGCCACACTTGTTTCCCAACCGGGCGCTTTCTTCACAATGTCAAGGAGATCCGACACTTCGTCGTCGTATATTCCGCAACTACCACCAGACCATACGGGCGAAGAAGTATAGTTTGCGTTGCCTTCG
Organism: Pseudomonadota bacterium; assembly: GCA_016201105.1. GTDB lineage: Bacteria > Pseudomonadota > Alphaproteobacteria > Micropepsales > Micropepsaceae > Rhizomicrobium. The sequence goes on along the minus strand of JACQDN010000047.1, from coordinate 9,871 downwards.
ACATCGATGGTTCTCACCACGACTGCGCAGTATTCGTCCTTATTACTTTTGCTGCGCGGGTCCTTCAACCCCATGACTTGCTCAGCGGTCGCCTGGAAATAAATGTTGCCGCTATGGTTTTCTGGTGTAGCTCTGACAAGCGCGATTTCGTTCGGCTTCACAATCGGTGATCCGCTTTTGGGAAAAGCCATCTGCAAAGAGTAGGATTTAGTATCGCCGTCATCCTTCCTCACAAAGAGTGCACTATCTATGGTGAGCGGCCCATCTCCACCATTTGCGATTGTAAATCTGGGAGCTTCGCAATAGCCGATATCCATGACCGCAACGGAAGGCTTGGGCTTGGGCGTGTGAAACACTTCGCGCCAAATCGGAATGGCAAATGTCAGAACGCTAACGAGAGCAACAAGAAGCCCCAGAGTTGTGCTGCTCCATGTCAGGTAACGAGTCCAGTCTTGCTGGCTAGAGCAGTGAACGCACCGTCGCGCGTCTATAGGAATTGCGCTGGCGCATTCTATGCAATTCTTTGTTTTGCTCCCGCCTTGGTGACTTTGCTCTCCTGGAGTCCGGTTTTGCGCGGGCTTTATCTTGACCATTCTGTTCTCCAAACATCCTGGTAACACTCTTAGGTCTTCATTCTTGAAAAAAGGAACCGACAGAGGTGGATCAAATTGCCTATCGCGACGACACGTTTAAGACATCATAACTGCGAGCAAGAAGATGGGAACAGCTAGTCTGCTCGAGTGCCGCTGGTACAGGACAGATGGTGTCCCCGATCCATCCTTATCTCTTCAAGAAAGTCTAGACCAACTTCGAAATCACAACACGCGTGTCTCCGTAGACGCGTTCACCGAGTTGTTCGAAGCTATCGGCGGTAGGCCGTTCGTCCTCCGCCATCTCCGTCACCGCGACGGCATTGGGCGCAAGCCAGCCGCCTTCGCGCAGCGACGCCAGCGCAGGCGCAACCAAATTCTTGCGATACGGTGGATCGAGGAACACCAGGTCGAACGATCCTCCGGCGCCCGCCGCCAGCGGCCCCATGCTGGTCGCGTCGCGGCGCCAGATTTTGGTGACGCCCGTCAAGCCGAAGGCTTCGACATTGGTGCGGATCAGTGCGCGGCTTTCCGCCGAATCGTCGACGAACAGGCAGAAGCGTGCGCCGTGCGACAAGGCTTCGAGCCCGAGCGCACCGGTGCCGGCGAAAAGATCGGCGACGCGCGCACCTTCCAGGGAGAAACCGACGCCGAAATCATTGTGCTCAAGCACGTTGAAGATCGCCTGGCGCACCTTGTCCGACGTCGGTCGCACGCGGTTGTCGGCGGGCGCGGCGAGATTGCGCCCCCTCAATGTGCCGCCGGTGATTCTCACAGATCTTTCCGCATGAAATGGCGCAAGACAACGCTGCCGGGCCATTTCAGTTCGGCGAATTCGGCATAGCCGAGCTTCTCGTAGAACGGTTTTGCCTGAACGCTGAGCGTATAGAGCCAGGCGCCGCGCGCCCCGGCGCGCCGGATTTCCTCTTCCGCCATGCGGACCATTTTGGTGCCAAGACCGTTCCCGCGCGCCGCGTCATCGATCCATACGGTATCGATATAACAGCTTTCGCCGGTCACCCGCGCAATCACTCCGCCGCGCAGCGCGCCGTTGTCTTCGCGGAGAGTGACGACAATCTCGTTCCACGACGAACCCGGCATCGCGGCCATGTTGAATTCGTGCAGTCCGTTGCGCAGCGCGGCCGTTGTCGCTTCGTGGGGCTGTTCCAGCGCGAGCTTCACGGTTCCTCCGAAGCCTGCACCAGAAGCTTGCCGGTGTTGCCGCCGGTGAAGAGCAAGTTGAGCGCTGACAATGCGTTGTCCATGCCCTTCACGATGTGGGTGTCGTATTTGACTTTGCCTTGCGCCACCCATGCGCCCATTTCGGCGAAGAATTCGCCCAGCCTTGGGAAATAGTCGATGATGATGAAGCCTTCGATCCGCGCGCGCTTCATCAGGATCATGGAGAAATTGGCGGGACCGCGGATTTGTCCTTCCGCGTTGTAGCCCGAGATCATGCCGCAGAGTACGATGCGCGCCTTCATATTGATGTTCTCGAGGATGGCTTCGAAGATCTCGCCGCCGACGTTTTCAAAATCGACGTCGATGCCGCCCGGGCATTCGCGCTTCAGCGCGTCGCGAATGTTTTCTTTCTTGTAATTGATGCAGGCATCGAAACCGAAATCCTCCACGACATGGCGGCATTTTTCGTCGGAGCCGGCGATGCCGACGACGCGGCAGCCCTTGAGCTTGGCGATCTGTCCGACGATGGAGCCCACCGCGCCGGCCGCGGCCGAGACCACGACGGTCTCGCCGAGTTGGGGCTTGCCGATATCGAGCAGGCCGAAATAGGCCGTGGCCCCCGTCATGCCGAGCACGCTCATATAGGCGGGCAGGGGCGCGGGACCCTTGGGCATCTTCTGCCCGCCGCTCATCACATCGTATTCCTGCCAGCCCGAGATGCCCGAGACGATATCGCCCGGCTTGAAATCAGGATTGTTGGACTGCTCGACGACGCTGAGTGTGCCCCCGCGCATCACGTCGCCCAGGCCCACCGGCGGCATGTATTGCTCGATGTCGCTCATCCAGATGCGGTTGGTGGGATCGAGCGAGAGATAAACGGTGCGTGCGAGGAATTGTCCCGGCCCCGGCACGGGGATGGGCGATTCCACCAGCTCCAGGTCGCCCGGTTTGATGTCGCCCACCGGGCGCTTGCGCAGAATCCACTGCCGGTTGCTGTTTCGCATGTTTGTTCTCCGATGTTAGCCGGCGGGAGCCTATCCAAGCCTTCACAGACGCGCGAGAGGCACTGCGCCATCTGGAAGGGAACGCCGCGGAACGCTATAGCGGCTTCATGATGCGCTTCCTCGCCGCTTTGCTCTTGCTGCTCGCGGCCTCGTTTCCCGCGGCTTCACTTCCTGCTCTGGCCCAAATCGACGAAGCGCCGAAAGTGCATGCGCGGCTGATCGCCGAAACATCCGAAGTCGCGCCGGGCGGTACGGTGAGTGTGGCGCTGGAAGAGCTCATTCGCCCCGGTTGGCACACTTACTGGGTCAATGCGGGCGACGCCGGCGCCCCGACTGCCATCAAATGGATTTTGCCGCCGGGCTGGAAGGCGGGCGACATTCAGTGGCCCTATCCCAAGCGCCTCCCGGTCGGTCCGTTGATGGATTACGGCTATGAGAACGCCGTGTGGCTGATATCGCCAATTGCCGCGGCCAAGGATGCACGGCCCGGAGACGTCGTGACGATCCGCGCGCAGGCCAATTGGCTCGTGTGCAAGGAGATCTGCGTTCCCGAAGAGGCCGAACTTTCGCTGACATTGGCTGTCAGCGCTTCACCTGCTGCTCCTTATGCGACAGTCGAGGATCGGTTCGCGGCATGGCGCGCGAAGATTCCCACGCCGTCGCCATTTGTGGCGCGCTTCAAGAGCAGCGACACGCTGGACCTATTTATCGCCGAACCGTCGCTGGCAAAAATGGAATTGCGAGACGCGTCTTTCTTTCCTTTGCAAAACGGAATCATAGCGGGCGCCGAACCGCAAAAATGGGGCACCGCCGATCGCGGCATCATCGTGCGGATGACGCCGGACAAGAAGGCCTCCACGACCAAGACGCTCGACGGCGTCGTCGTGCTTTCCTCGTCGGATGGCTCGACACAGGCGCTGTCCATCAAGGCCACCCGCGGCGAGGTCCCAGCCGCGTCGTTCGGCAGTGGTGTGAGCTTTGCGCTGGCGCTGTTCTTCGCGCTGCTCGGTGGATTGATCCTCAACATCATGCCGTGCGTCTTGCCGATCCTGGCGATGAAGGCGCTGGCGGTGGCCTCCCATGCTTCCGATCACCCGCGCGCCCGGCGCGAAGGTCTCGCTTACGGGCTCGGCGCGGTGCTGAGCTTCGCGGCGCTGGGGCTTATTCTCGTTGTGTTGCGCGCGGGCGGCGAAGCTGCCGGTTGGGGGTTCCAGTTGCAGGAGCCGATCGCCGTCGCAAGCTTCGCGCTGTTGATGTTTGCGGTCGGTCTCAATCTTTCCGGCGTGTTCGAATTTTCGCGCGGATTTTCCGGTGGCGGCGCGCTGGCGGGACGAGGCGGCAGCGCGGGCTCCTTCTTCACCGGCGTGCTCGCGGTTGCTGTGGCGGCACCCTGCACGGCGCCGTTCATGGCGGCGGCACTGGGCTTTGCGCTCACGGAGCCGACGCTTCCGGCCCTCGCGATTTTTGTCGCGCTGGGTGCCGGCTTCGCTTTGCCGTTCGTGGCGATCGCCTTTGCACCGGGATTGTTGCGCTTCGTGCCGAAGCCTGGCGCATGGATGGAGCGGTTCAAGCAGGCGCTTGCCTTTCCCATGTATGCGACGGCGGCTTGGCTCCTATGGGTGCTGGCTCAGGAATCCGGCGCCAACGCCGTGTTGCTGGCGCTCATTGCCATGGTCGCGCTCGCCTTGGCGGCGTGGAGCTGGATGCAATCGCGCAACGCCTCGGCGCCTTGGCGCGGAATTGGGTTCGGTGTCGCCGTTCTCGCGCTCGCCGTCGTTGTGGCGACGCTCTTTGTCGTGCGTCGTCTTGAGGCATCGCCGCAAGCCGTGTCGGTGGAAATCAGCGGGTTGCCGCACGAAGCTTACTCCGAAGCACGGCTTGCTCAATTGCGTGCCGAAAATCGCCCCGTCTTCATCAATGCGACGGCGGCTTGGTGCATCACGTGTCTGGTCAACGAAAGGGCGGCGCTGTCGTCCGACGACGTGCGCCAGGCCTTCGCCAAGCACAATGTCGCCTATCTGGTGGCGGACTGGACCAGCCGCAACGCGGAAATTTCGGCGCTTCTGAGCGCGCATGGGCGCGCGGGCGTGCCGCTTTATCTCTACTATGCCCCGGGAGCGTCCGAAGCCATCGTGCTGCCGCAAGTGCTGACGTCCGGCGCCATCGTGGCCGCCGTCGAAGGAAAGCCATGAGCCTCAAACTCTATGCCTTCAGCTGCGGCGAGGTGACCGGCGATCTCAAAGGATTCCTGGACGGTGAGGCAGGCCGGATCAAAGTGCCGGTGCCGGTCTATCTGATCGATCACCCCAAGGGCAAAGTGCTGTTCGATACCGGGCTCAATATCGGCCTGCGCCAGGACGCGAAACGATTGCTGGGACCGCTGGCCGAGAATTTCGAAGTCGATCTGCCGCCCGCCGCCGATGTGCGCTCGCAGCTGGAAGCCCTGCAGATCGACGTGGCGGACATCCACTACGTGATCAACTCGCATCTGCATTTCGATCATTGCGGCGGCAACGCCTTGATTCCGAATGCCACCGTCATCGTGCAACGCCGCGAATGGCGCGCGGCGCAAAACGAGAAGCTGCAGCGGATGGGCACCTATAGCCGCCATGACTTCGACCACGGCCACAAGATTCTGGAAGTAGAGGGCGAGCACGACATTTTCGGCGATGGTGCGCTGGTGCTGTTGCCGACCTTCGGCCACACCCCCGGTCATCAATCGCTGCGCGTGCGGCTCGCCTCAGGCGACGTCGTGCTGGCGGCCGATTGCTGCTACTTCAAACAGACGCTGGAAAAGCTGCATCTGCCCGAGTTTGCCTACAATAAGGAGCAGATGATCGACACGCTGATGATGCTGCGCCGTCTGCAGAGCGACGGCGCAAAGATCTTCTTCGGCCACGATCCGGAGTTTTGGAAAACCGTGCCGCAGTCGCAGGCGATGAGCTGAACCACCCTCCCTGTGGGAGGGTCGAAATCGCGAAGCGATTTCGGGGAGGATGCGGACGGAGAATCTCCTTGCACATCCTCCCCGATCCGCCTTCGCTGAAGCTCCGGCGGACCAATTGAATCTCTTGACCCGCCGAAGCTTTAGCGTAGGCGGGAAAATCTTTCGCGATGCTCAAGATTTTTCGACCCTCCCACAGGGAGGGTGGTACAGCGACCTAAACCGCCGCGTGGCTGCCGCCGACATACGTATGCGACCCGCGTGTATGCACACGGTCCACAGCCAGCACATCACCCGGTTTGTAGTTCGGACCGCTTTCCAGCTTGCGATAGAGCGCGGCGAAATCCTTGTAGGTTTCCTGGAACAGTTCGTCGAACGATGAAATGACGAAATAGCTCTCCTGGAAATCGTCGATGCGGTAGTCCGTCCGCATCACGCGCTCCAGATCGAAGTGAATCCGGTTGGGCGAGGGGCTCTCGACGGCATAGATGGACTCCGCGCGGCTGGAGACAATGCCTGAACCGTAGATGCGCAAGCCTTCCGGCTTTTCGATGAGACCGAATTCCACCGTGTACCAATAGAGTCGGGCCAGATTCTTGAGCTTGCCGAATTCCTTGAGCGCGCGCTGCCCGCCTTTGCCATAGGCTTCCATGTAATCGGCGAACACCGGATGGGCGAGCATCGGCACATGGCCGAAGAAGTCGTGAAACGCATCCGGTTCTTCGATGTAGTCGAGCTGATCGGGCCGGCGGATGAACTGCCCCACGGGAAAACGGCGGTTGGCGAGGTGATCGAAGAAGATATCGTCCGGCACCAGCGAGGGCACCGCCACGGTGCGCCAGCCCGTCAGCTTTTCCAGCGTGTCGGAAGCGCGCTCGAAATCGGGAATTTGGTCGGGCCCCAGATGCAAATTCTTCAGCCCGGCCATGAACTCGCTGCAAGCCCGTCCCGGCAGCACTTTGGATTGCCGCTCGAACAGCGTCTTCCACACACCATGCTCGGCGGCGCTATAGCGCTCCCAATGCTGGTCGATGGTGAAATCCGGGCGGATTTCGGGATGCTTGCGTTTTAGCTCGTCGAGCGTCGGCATGAACGCTCCTTTTCCAAAGCGGGGATTGGGCCCCGCGCGATTAGAGGCCCACAAAAGTGGCCTGTAAAGGAACGTTCAGGCCGCACGAATTGTTGCCGGACAAGGGCCGAGCCATCGCGGGTTGTTGCGGGCGGTATCCGCAATATGCAACCCCATTGCGGGTTTGGAGGCGTAAGGTCCGCGCTTTCTTGCGCGAATCGCGCGTTGTACAGAGAGCGGCCAAGACCGCGGCGCTGCGTCCTTAAGGAATGTCACATGGGTCTGTTTGAATCTCCCGATTTCGATCGTCACGAGGAAGTCGCGTTCTTCGACGACAAGGCCACCGGCCTCAAGGCGATCATCGCCATTCACTCCCTCGCGCTCGGGCCCGCTTGCGGCGGCACGCGCATGTATCCCTATGCCTCCAGCGACGCGGCGCTCACCGATGTTCTGAGACTGTCGCGCGGCATGAGCTACAAGAGCGCCATCGCCGATCTGCCGCTGGGCGGCGGCAAAGCCGTCATCATCGGCGATCCGCTGCGCGACAAGACCGATGCCAAGCTCATCGCCTATGCCCACTGTGTGAACACGCTGGACGGGCGCTACGTCACCGCAATGGATGTCGGCATGACGCCAAAAGACATGCCCATCATCGCGCGCGCGACCAAGCACATCGCCGGCTACGATCAGCCGGGCAAGAAGGGGGGCGACTCCGGTCCGGCCACCGCGCTCGGTGTCTTCACCGGGCTCAAAGCCGCCGTCAAACATCGCTTGGGCTTGGACACGACCAAAGGACTGACCGTCGCCATCCAGGGGCTCGGCAAGGTGGGGTTCGGCGTGGCGGAACGCCTGCACGCCGAAGGGGCAAAGCTTGTCGTCGCCGACGTGAACAAGGACGCTGTGAAGAAGGCGGTCGACAAGCTGGGCGCCGCGGAAGTTTCGCCGGACGCCATCGTCACGGCAGACTGCGACGTGCTCTCGCCCAACGCGATGGGCGCCATCCTCAACGATCTCAGCATCCCCCGGTTGAAAGCGCGAGTGGTTGCCGGCGGCGCCAACAATCAGCTGGTGCGCGATGAGCACGGCGTTTTGCTGAAGGAACGCGGCATCCTCTACGCGCCAGACTACGTCATCAACGGCGGCGGCGTCATCCGCGTCGCCGCCCAGATGATTGATTGGAGCGACGAGGAAGTCGAACGCCGCGTTCTCGCGATCGGCGAAACGCTCATGAAGATTTTCCGTCGTGCGGAAAGCGAAGGTCAGACAACCAACGCGATCGCCGACCGCATGGCCGAAGAGCGCATGGCGCGGGGAAAGGATTCCGGCAAGGCCCACGCAGCCGAATGAGCTAACGTCCTCTTGGTTTATCGGAATAGAACAACCAAAATCGTCATCACCCAGCCGAGCGACAGCGAGGTCCGGGTGACCCAATTTCTTTCTCGCCCGCAACAAAAAGATGGGTCGCCCGGACGAGCCGGGCGATGACGGCTTTTGGAATTGGGTGAGTTCTTTCCAACCCGCTCAGTAGGCCTTCGGATCTTCGGATTTGCCGACCCTGACCTTTTTCTCGGCGTCTTGCGATCTCTTGTCCGTCATCGTGCTTGTCGCGGGCGTCGCGTGCGGTTTCGCCCCTTTGGAAAACGGCCGGCACGGGAGGCGGGTTCCGCCGATCTCGCGCCCCGGTTTGTTCGCTGGGCTCGATATTTGATGGATGCTCTGGTCCTGGTGCGGAGGTGGTCTCGGCATTGGGACTATTTCCAATCGCCATAGCTACTTACTGCTGAACTTGGTTTTTTCCGCACCAACAATCGTACCAACAATCCTCTGAAACGGAGTTACAGCGGTGCTCCGCTATGTCAATTCGACATGGCTCGGCCTTGCACACCATGTCTTCGTTGAACTCCGCGAGGACCGGTGCACCTCGATCCCCACTGCACCTTCATGATCCCGGTCCGGACAGTCAGTAAGCTGCTTGGCGTTGTCTAGTGACCACGTGAATGCTGGTCCAACTGTTCGAGCAACGGACGTAGCGCATTCAGCTCCGCGCCGAAGCCACTCCAGTCTCCTGCCTTCAACTTGGCGATAGCGCGGTCGTAGTGCGCGAGTGCAGCTCGTGCGCGGTCGGAAAGCGGTCCGGTCGCCAAATTTGCAACGGGGACAGCGGTCAGCGCAGGCGCGGAGGCCTTCGGTGGTGCCTTGAACAACGCGGCCAGCGCGTCGGCAAGAGTTTCTTCCATCACAACGCGGTCGCCATAGATTGCGATCACGCGCTTGAGTTCTGGCAGCTGGCCTGACTGCGCGCGCAGATAAAGCGGCGTGACGTACAGAATCGAGTTTCCGATCGGAACGACGAGAAGATTTCCCCGGATGACGCGCGACCCGCTTTGATTCCACAGTGTAATTTGTTGGGAGACCTCGGTGTTCTGATTAATCAACGCCTCGATTTGATACGGACCGTATACGAGCTTGTCCTTCGGAAATTCATAGACGATCAACTTGCCATAGTCGCGCGGATCGCAGCGCGCTGCGAGCCAGGCGATCATATTCTCACGCTGGCTCGGGACCATAGGAAGCATCAGAACGAATTCCGTGCGGGTTTCCCCGGGCAGGCGCATGTTGATGTAATATGGCGCCATCTTGCTATCGGTGGTGTCGTCGCTGCCGTTCGGCTGACGCGGAAACTGCCAGAGGTCTTCACGGTTGTAGAACACTTCCGGCGCGTCCATGTGATAGGCGCGGTAGATCTGCGCTTGGATCAGGTAGAGGTCTTCCGGATAACGGACATGCTTCTGCAGATCGGTGGGCATCGCCGCAAATGGCTTGAACAGGGTGGGAAAGATGCGCCGATAGGTTGCAACGATCGGATCGGCGGGATCGGTCACGTAAAAATCCACGCTGCCGTTGTATGCATCGACGACAATCTTGACGGAATTTCGGATGTAGTTGGTTCTGCTACCCTCAAGCGGCTGCGCGTAGGGAAACAAGCTGCTGGTGGTGTAGGCATCCTGGATCCAGTAGAGCCGCCCACTGCTGATGACGATGTAAGGATCGTGATCGAGACTTAGAAAGGGAGCGATCGTGC
>JACQDN010000046.1 GCA_016201105.1 Pseudomonadota bacterium | reverse complement strand
TGATGGTATTGGCATTGGCCACGAAGCTTGCTGACGTCATCGGCCTGATCGTGATCGTGGCGCCGGAGAGCCCTTTGCCGACATAGTCGTTGGCATCGCCGAACACTTCGATCTTCAGTCCCTGCACGGCGAAAGCGCCCAACGACTGTCCGCAGCTTCCCCTGAGGCGAAGCGTCAGATGGTTGGCCGGCAACCCCGTCATGCCCCAGCGGCGCACGATGCGCGAAGACATACGCGCGCCGATGGTGCGCATCGTGTTGCGGACGTTGTAGGTGAGCTGCATCTTTTCGCCGTGGTCGAGCAGAGGCCCTGCGTCCTTCTCGATCTGCGCATCCAGCGTATCGGGGACTTCGTTGCGCCCCTTCTGCGTGGAATAACGCGCATAGTTGCCGGGATCGGCCTGGACCAGCAGCGGGTTCAAATCGAGATCGTCCAGTTCCTCGGCGCCGCGGCTCTTTTGATAGAGCAGGTCGGTGCGCCCGATGACGTCTTCGAGCTTGCGGAAGCCCAGCGAAGCGAGGATGTCGCGCACTTCTTCGGCGATGAAACTGAATAAAGTGACGACTTTTTCCGGCGTGCCGGAGAATTTTTGGCGCAGGGCTTCGTTCTGGGTGCAGACACCGACCGGGCAGGTGTTGGAATGGCATTGCCGCACCATGATGCAGCCCATGGCGATGAGCGCCGCCGTGCCGATGCCGAATTCCTCCGCACCCATCATCGCGGCCATGACGATGTCACGTCCCGTACGCAAACCGCCATCCGAGCGCAATGTCACGCGATGGCGAAGATTGTTGAGCGTGAGGATCTGGTTCGCTTCCGTCAGGCCCATCTCCCACGGCACGCCTGCGTATTTGATCGAACCTTGCGGCGAAGCGCCGGTGCCGCCGCTGTGGCCCGAGATCAGGATCACGTCGGCCTTGGCTTTGGCAACGCCGGCCGCAATGGTGCCGATGCCTGTGGCGGCGACCAGCTTCACGCAGACCCGCGCTTCGGGATTGATCTGCTTCAAATCGTAGATGAGCTGCGCCAGATCTTCGATCGAATAGATGTCGTGATGCGGCGGCGGCGAGATCAGCATCACGCCGGGTGTGGCGTGACGGAATTTCGCGATCATCTCGGTGACTTTGAAGCCCGGCAATTGCCCGCCTTCGCCCGGCTTGGCGCCTTGGGCGATCTTGATCTCCAGTTCGCGGCACTGGTTCAAATATTCGGCCGTCACCCCGAAACGGCCGGAAGCCACCTGCTTGATGGCAGAGTTGGGATTGTCGCCGTTCGGCTTGGGATTGAAGCGCGACGGGTCTTCGCCACCTTCGCCGGAATCGGATTTCGCGCCGATGCGGTTCATCGCGATGTTGAGCGTCTCGTGGGCTTCGGGCGAAAGCGCGCCCAGGCTCATGCCCGGCGTCACGAAACGCTTTCTGATCTCGGTGATGGATTCCACTTCTTCGAGCGGAATGGGTTTGGCGCCCGTGCGCAGATCCATCAAATGGCGCAGCGAGATGGGAGATTGCTTCCACACTTCTTCCGAATATTTTTTGAAGGTGGTGTAGGAATCATTGGTGACCGCACTTTGCAGCATGTGAATCAGTGTCGCCGAATTCGCATGCGTCTCGCTGTTGGCGCGGGCTTTGTAGAACCCGCCGATGGGCAGCGCGACAATATCTTCTTCATAGGCTCGCGCATGCTGGCGCGCGATCTTGGCGGCCACGCCGGGCAGGCCGACGCCGGAAATGCGGCTCGCCATGCCGGGCAGAATGTCGGCGACCATGGAGCGCGACAGACCCACCGCCTCGAAATTGTAGGCGCCGCGGTAGGACGAGATCACCGCGATGCCCATCTTGGAAATGATCTTCAGCAATCCGGCACTGACGGAATCGAGATACCGCTTCACGCATTCGCCCACCGTGAGCTTGCCGAACAGGCCGCGCGCATGACGCTCCGCGATGCATTCCTGCGCCAGATAGGCATTGACGGTGGTGGCGCCGACGCCGATCAGCACCGCGAAATAGTGCGTGTCGAGGCATTCCGCGGAGCGCACGTTGATCGAAGTGTAGCTGCGCAATCCTTGGCGCAGGAGATGGGAATGCACTGCGCCCGTCGCCAGGATCATCGGGATGCCGGCAAAGTCGCGGCTGATGTGCTCGTCGGTCAGAATGAGATGGTTATAGCCTTGGCGCACGGCGTCTTCGGCTTCCGCGCGGATGCGGGCAATGGCATCGCGCAGCGCATTCTCCCGCGGCTTGCCTTCGCTCACGTGGAAGACGCATTCGATTTCGTAGAAGCGCCCCTCCAGGTGGTCCTTCATGCGTTCGAACATGCCGGTGGAAATCACCGGGCTTTCGAGGACGAACACCTCGGCCTGTTTCTCGTCCTGCTCCAGCACGTTGCCGAGATTGCGAAAACGGGTCTTCAGGCTCATCACGCGCCCTTCGCGCAGCGGATCGATCGGCGGATTGGTGACCTGCGAGAAGTTCTCCCGGAAATAATGCGAGAGCGGACGGTACTGATCGGACAGCACCGCGAGCGGCGTGTCGTCGCCCATGGAGCCGACGGGCTCTTTTCCGTCTTCGACCATCGGGTGAAGGATCAATTCGAGATCTTCGATGGAAAAACCGGCGGCGACCTGGCGGCGGCGCAGTTCGTCTTTGGCAAATATGCGCGGCTCGGGACCGGGACCGATGATCGGCTCTAGCTCGACGATGCGCTTGGTCCATTCCTGATAGGGATACTCGCGGGCCAGTTTGTCCTTGATCTGGCGGTCTTCGTAGAAGCGCCCCTCTTCCAGATCGAGCGCGATCATCTGGCCCGGGCCGACGCGGCCTTTGCGCGTGACGCTGGACTCTTCCAGCACGACCAATCCGGTTTCGGAACCAACAAACAGCAAGCCGTCATTGGTGAGAGCATAACGCTGCGGACGAAGTCCATTGCGGTCCATGCCCGCGATGACCCAGCGTCCGTCTGTGGCGGCAAGCGCTGCCGGTCCGTCCCACGGCTCCATCACGCCGTTGGCATAGGAATACATCGCGCGGTGCGCTTCCGGCATGGTCGAGGCCTTCTTCGACCATGCTTCGGGAACGAGCAGCGTCTTGGCGAGGGGTGCACTGCGACCAGCGCGGGCGAGAACCTCGAACACCGCATCGAGCGCCGCGGAGTCCGATCCGCCGGGCTGCACGATGGGCTTGATGTCGTCGCCGTGCTCGCCGAACAGCGCGGACGCCATCTTGAACTCGTGGTTTTTCATCCAATTGACGTTGCCCTTCAGCGTGTTGATCTCGCCGTTATGGGCGAGCATGCGGAAGGGCTGCGCCAGCCGCCACGTCGGAAACGTGTTGGTCGAATAGCGCTGGTGGAAGATCGCAAAAGCGGAGATGAACCGCTCGTCTTTCAGATCGGGATAGAAGTTCGAAAGCTGCTCCGCCAGGAACATGCCTTTGTAGATGAGGGAACGCGAGGAGAACGAGCAGACATAGAAATCTTGGATCGAGGCTTCGCGCACGCGCTTCTCGATGCGCCGGCGGCAGAGATAAAGTTGGCGCTCCAGCTCATCCATGTTCATCGCATCGCCGACGTCGAACATCACCTGTTCGATTTCGGGTCGCGTGGCGTTGGCCTTCTCGCCGATAATGGAAATGTCGATCGGCACCTGACGCCAGCCATAGAGGTAAAAGCCGAAACGCAGGATTTCCGATTCCACGATGGTACGGCAGGTCTCCTGCGCCGTGTAGTCGGTGCGCGGCAGGAAGATCTGGCCTACGGCAATGCGCCCCGAGCGCTGCTTATGGCCGGTCTGTTGCACGGCATCGCGAAAGAATTGCTGCGGCACTTGCAGATGAATGCCGGCGCCGTCGCCGGTCTTGCCGTCGGCATCCACGGCGCCGCGGTGCCAGACCGATTTCAGCGCATCGATGGCGCTCGTGACGACTTCGCGGCGGGGCTTGCCGTCGATCGCCGCGACCAGGCCCACGCCGCAGGCGTCGTGCTCTTGCTCCGGAGCATAGGCGTGCGCCTCCTCCAGTTTCTTCGCGTTGGCGATGAAGCGCGCGACTTCGATTTCACCCTCCCCTTGAGGGAGGGTCGAAATTTGCCCGGCAAATTTCGGGGAGGGGGTCATCGTCCCAATTCCTTCGCGTAGCGATATTCGACCGTGTCGCTGGCGTCGCGCAGCGCACGGGTACCCGGCGCGCGGATGTATCCCAACCGCTCATAGAGGCGATGCGCGTCCAGAAAGCGGACATCCGTCCACAAGAACATGTTGGACGATCGACGGGCGAGTGCTTCGTTTTCGGCGAGCTTCACCAGCTGCGCGCCCAGGCCGGCGCGGCGCGCGGTCCTGGCGACATAGAGCTTTTTCAACTCGACGCTGCTCGCGCTCGACGGTTTGACGGCGACCGAGCCCACCACATCTCCGTCGAGTTCGGCCACCCACCAGCGTCCGCTCGTCTGGCGCGCGACCGTCGCGGGCGCCTTGAGTTCGGGCAATTCGGTTTCCTCGTCCACCTGGCAGCCGGGATATTCGAGATAGACTTGGCTCACCATGGCGAGCAGCGCGTCGCCGTCGCGGTCGGTTGCGGTGCGGATCATGATGCCGGAGAGATAATCCATCGGCTTACTCCGCGGCTTCCAGCGAACGTTTGGCGATTTTCGCCTGCATGTATTCATGCATTGCGGCGGCGGCATCGCGCCCTTCGCGGATCGCCCACACCACCAAAGACGCGCCGCGCACGATATCGCCCGCGGCATAGACACCGGGCAGATTGGTGGCGAAGGAGGAATCCACCTTCGCGGTGCCCCAGCGCGTCACGCTCAAGTCCGGCGCGCGGAACAGTGCGCGCAAATCTTCGGCGTCGAAGCCGAGCGCCTCGATGACGAGATCGGTATCCAGCGTGAAATCGCCGCCCTTTATTTCTTCCGGCGCTTTGCGGCCGCTTGAGTCCGGCATGCCAAGGCGCATCCGCGCGATGCGCACGCCTTCGACGTTTTTCTTGCCGAGGAAGGCCTTGGGCAAGGTGAGCCATTGGAAGACAATGCCCTCCTCTTCGGCGTTGGCCACTTCGCGCAAAGAGCCAGGCATGTTGTCCCGGTCGCGGCGATAGATGCAGGTCACCGAACTCGCGCCTTGGCGCATGGCGGTGCGCACGCAATCCATCGCCGTGTCGCCGCCGCCGATCACGGCGACGTCCTTGCCGTCGGCATCGAGCGCGCCGGAATCGAACTCCGGCACGGCGTCGCCCAGTCCCTTTTTGTTGGACGCGATGAGGTAGTCGAGCGCCGGGACAATGCGTTTGAGACCGACGCCGGGCGCCTCGATCTCGCGCGGCTTGTAGACGCCGGTCGCAATCAGGACGCAATCGTGCTGGGCACAGAGATCGGCGAGCGTCGCGTCACGCCCGACGGTGAAATTCAACTTGAAGACGATGCCGCCTTCTGCGAGGCGCTGCACGCGGCGCTCGACCACGTCTTTTTCGAGTTTGAAATTCGGGATGCCGTAGACCAGCAGCCCGCCGGCACGATCGTGACGATCGTAGACGGTGACTTTGTAGCCTTTGCGGCGCAGCTCTTCGGCCGCAGCGAGGCCGGCAGGTCCGGCGCCGATGATGCCGGCGGATTGCGGGCGCAGGCGCAGCGGCTTGAGCGGCTTTACCCAACCGCGCTGCCAGGCCGTATCGGTGATGTATTTCTCGACCGCGCCGATCGTCACCGTGCCGTGGCCGGATTGTTCGATAACGCAATTGCCTTCGCAGAGCTTGTCCTGCGGACAGATGCGCCCGCAGATCTCCGGCATGTTGTTGGTGGACTGCGAAAGCTCGTAGGCCTCTTCCAGGCGGCCTTCGGCGGTAAGCTTCAGCCAGTCGGGGATATTGTTCTGTAGGGGGCAGTGGATCTGGCAGAAGGGCACGCCGCACTGAGAGCAGCGCGAGGCCTGTTCGGCGGCCTTGTCGGCGATGTACTCGGCATAAATCTCGTGGAAATCCCGCGCCCGAGCGCCGGCTGGCCGCTTTTCGGGCAGCCGCTTGTCGGTCGTAACAAAGCGCAACATTCGTTCAGCCACAGGAATCTCAACGCAATGGGATTTCGCGATAGAGTTCCCATATGCGATTCAGCTGGCTCGTGCGAGCCAAAAATGAGAATGAGGACAGTATTACTGACTTAAAAGGTACGGGAGAAACGCCGCAGGGTATGTCTCTGCCATGATTCGACTCTCATAGGTCAATAAAGCTTACATAAGCTCGAAAACATCAGGTCGTGCTAGGAGTTCATGGCGAATCTCACGGCCCTGTCCCATGAACGACCTACTCACCGCCGCCATCCTCGGAGTTGTCGAGGGGCTCACCGAATTTCTGCCGGTGTCCTCTACCGGCCATCTCCTGGTCAGCGAAAACCTTCTCCACCTGACGAAAGAGAAATGGGAAGCGTTCACCGTCGTCATTCAGTTCGGTGCGGTGCTTTCCGTCGTCGCCGTGTATTGGAGGAAGTTCTGGGATGTGTTGATCGGACTGCCGACCCAAGCGAGCGCGCGAAAATTCACCGTCAATGTCCTCGTCGCGTTCTTGCCTTCGGCGATTTTGGGCGTCGCTCTCATCAAGATCATCAACGGTTTTCTACTGGATCCCGCGCGCGCGTTGCCGGTAATCGCCACGTCGTGGATCCTCGGTGGCATCATCATCCTTTTTTTCGAGCGGATCGCGCCCAAGCCACGCTTCGAAGATAGCGACGCGCTGCCGTTCGCCAAGGCGCTTCAGATCGGACTCTGCCAATGTCTATCGTTGGTTCCCGGCGTCTCGCGCTCGGGCGCGACCATTCTTGGCGCCGAGTTGCTCGGCGTCGAACGCAAAGCCGCGGCACAATTCACGTTCTACCTGGCGGTCCCCACGATGTTCGGCGCCTCGGTCTACGAGCTCTACAAGCTGCGCGATACGCTGACGGGCGCGAACTACACGCTCATCGCGGCGGGCTTTGTCATCTCATTTATCGTGGCGTGGATCGTCGTGAAGACGTTTATCGGCTTCGTCGGGCGCTACGGTTTGAAACCTTTCGGCTGGTACCGGATCGCGGCGGGGTTGGCGATTATCGCACTCTTGGTGAGCCGTTGATGCGCTCGGCGACGAGATTTTCGTACTGCCCCTTGGGGCGGAAGCGCCATAGATAGCTGGGTACAATCGCTTCGGCGCAATCGGGAACGATTCCGAGATCGTTCAGCGTCAGCGCGCCGTCGTGCACCGCGTTGTCGACTTTGAGCATGCGCACTTGATCCGGCGTCAGCAGAGGATCGGGTAGAAACTGCATGAAATACGAATTGAGAGTCCCCACGAAAAAGGGCAGGGGGACGAGCAGGCGTTTTGCTTCGCGGCCCGTCTCGCGCAGGATCAGCTCCATCAATTCCTTGAAGCTGTAGACGGTCGGTCCGCCGAGCTCGTAGGTTCTGCCGCGCGTGGAGGCGTCGCTCGCGCATTTCATGATCGCGGCTGCCACGTCGCCCACGAACACCGGCTGAAATTTCGTGGCGCCGCCGCCGAACAGCGGCAGCACGGGGGATATCCGTGCGATCCACGCGAATTTGTTGAAGAACTTGTCTTCGGGTCCGAACACGATGGAGGGACGCAGAATCGTCGCGTCCGCAAATGCTTCGCGCGCGCACGCTTCGCCTTCGGCTTTGCTGCGCTGATAGATCGAACCCGAATCCTCACTGGCGCCGATGGCGGAGAGCTGGATGAAGGTTTTCACCCCCGCTGCCTTCGCCGCGCGTGCGATGTCTCCCGCCGCCTCGACATGGAGATCTGCGAACTTCTGGTGTCCGCCGCCTTGACTCAAAATTCCAACAAGATTGACGACGGCGCTTGCGCCGTTCACGGCGGCCGCGACCGCTTCGGGATTGGCGACGTTGGTTTTGAGAATCTGGATCTGTCCGACATGACCCATCGGCAGGAGGTAGTTCGCCAAGTTGGGATGGCGCACGGCCACGCGCACACGCCAGCCGGCCTTGGCGAAGGCGCGCACGGTGTGGCGGCCAATGAAGCCAGATCCACCGAAAATCGTTACGAGAGCGGCCATGTGAAGTTCCCGAAACGCCCAATTTCGAATTGGGCTTCTAGCGAAACGCGGGGCTGGCGCAAAGGCCGCACTTCGCCGCTATTCTTCTACATACGTCCGTTCACCGGTTTCCGGCTGAAGATAGACGGTGACGGGCTTGCCGGTCTCGTCGTCGACGAACCGTTCGGCAGTCCTGACCCAGCCCGGACCCGGTGTCGCCGGGACGATGGCTTTGTAGCGAAAGCGCTCATAGGCGAGGCCGAAGAACAGGATTGCGCCCCACGCGATGAAGGCCCATGCGCCGGCGAAGCCCGCCGCCCAGAACGCCACGCCGCAGACCAGCAACGCAAGCCCGATGATCGCCACTGTAGAGCGCAGCAACGAGGACTTAGACGCGCTCAAGTTTCACCGCCGTGCCGTAGGCCACGATTTCACTCATCATCTGACCGATCTCGGAGGAATCGAAACGCATCATCACTACGCCATCCGCACCCATCTGCGTTGCATTGCGCACGAGACGATCGATCGCCTGCTTGCGCGTCTCTTCCAGAAGCTGGGTGTATTCGTGGATTTCGCCGCCCACGATGGAGCGCAAACCCGCGATGATGTTGCCGCCGATCCCGCGCGAGCGCACGACCACGCCGAACACCTGGCCGATGGTCTCCTTGGTGCGAAAGCCGGCGACGTTTTCCGTTGTCGAAACGAGCATGGCTGATCTTCCTTCCGAGGGGTTATGGGGCAAGATTTTATCGACTCGGACGATATTCTGCCCCGTGGCCCGGTTAGGAAATATGGCTGCGGCCAGGATGCTTCAAGCTCGCGTTGACTTGGCCACTGGGGCTCCCTAAACATCCCGCCCCGTGCCCAGATGGCGGAATTGGTAGACGCACTAGTTTCAGGTACTAGCGCTGCAAGGCGTGGAGGTTCGAGTCCTCTTCTGGGCACCATCACCCTGCCGGGTCCCCCAAAAAACCAGCTGCGGCTATTGCCCAAGCCGCGATTGCGTCCGGAATTTCTTTGAAGAAGCTGCGACGACGGCTACGTCGTGCGGAAACACAATCCCCCACCCCACGCGAAGGGGTGCCAGTGAGTGCTGATACGGCCAGGCGATTGTCTTTACGCCCATCACCTTGAGGCCGTCGAGTTTGGCTATGGCGGCCGGCGGAAGGGTACTGCTTCGGACCTGCCAGATTGCCAGCACTCCATCGCGCTGGATGGCTTGAGCGGTGATCCACGGCGAGATCGCGAGGTTGCCGTCGATTAACACCGATGGTCTGGAAGAACTGCGCATCGCGACGAGACCGGCGAGCCAACTGTCGCCGGCAACGATCCGCAGCGGACGGCCCGTTTGCTCCGTCCAAGCGCGTTCGAATGTGTCCGCCAAGGCGCGATCTGGCCAAATGCTTCTCGAGGGTTTGCCGGACATCACCGGAACTGCGATGGCACTGAGCACGTAAGCGGCCGGCATGACTGCAAACAAAGCTGTTGTGGCGATCATCAATCCTTTCCACTGCACGCGATTGCGTCCCGCCTTCGCCAGGTAAGCGATGAGAAGTCCGGTCAGATTGGCCATCGGCATCCCCCACATTGCGCGCAGCCCCATTCCCAATTCGACGGACAGCAGTGTCGCCAAGACGACGGGACCAAGCCCTACAATCAGCAGAAACCGGAAATCCGGATCTTTCCACGCAACGTTGCGCAATGAGTCCTTGCGCAGGAAACCCGTCCCGGTGGCGATGAAGAGTGCGGGCGATGTGGCTAGGGCTTGCGCGGCAAGAAACAATATCGGACTCACTTTTCTATCGAAGATGATTGCGCCGGATCCTGCACGATGTTGCGCGTACCGGATGCTCGAGAAATCGTGCTGCACCAGCCAGACGACGTGGGGGGCGATCGCCAGAGCGCACGCGGTCAGCGCAAGATAGGGGCCCGGCGTGGCGAAAAGCGCGCGTTCTCTATGGTCGCTCAGCATATAGGCGAACATCGCCAGCATCAGCACGCTTGTGGAATACTTCATCATCAAGCCGATGCCGGCGCTTAAGCCGAGTGCGATCCACCAACGAAACTCCCTTCTGCGAACGCTGCGGTGAAAGAAGAAGGCCATCGCGGCCCACGCCGGCATCTGCGCGACGTTGTTGTTGAATTCCGGCGTTGAGAGCGAGAAGTACGTCACGCCTGCCAGAAGAATGGTTCCCGCCGCCGCAAAAACATCGTCCATCAATTCGCGGCCCAACATGAAAACGAAACCGTAGGTCAGGACGATCGCAATTTGGCTGAGCAGATACGGACCCAAATCGCCAAGCGCGTTGAACGCAAGCTCTACCAGCCAGGCGGGCAAGGGGGGATGCTTATAATAGCCGAGTTGCCACTCGTGACCCCAGCTCAGACCGTCGCTGACGACATCGAGCGGCATGCTGGTCGATGCCAAGAACGGAACCAGCGTCCACACAACGAGTTGCAGCACGACGAGCAAGGCGATCATCAGGTTCGCCTGTTGGCCGAGTGCGAAAACGCCAAGTTGGGATTTGAACGTTTTGTAATCTGCCGTGTACGACAAACTCACACCTATGGTGAATGCGCGGTGGCTGCCCGCGACCGACACGGACGATCGCAAACGCTCGACACATAGACGCCGCGGTCGACACGCGACCGCCATCGCCCTGA
Organism: Pseudomonadota bacterium; assembly: GCA_016201105.1. Taxonomy (GTDB): domain Bacteria; phylum Pseudomonadota; class Alphaproteobacteria; order Micropepsales; family Micropepsaceae; genus Rhizomicrobium. The sequence continues at coordinate 12,231 of JACQDN010000046.1, read as the reverse complement.
GGCTGTGTAGGCGCGCCGGGCTCAGATCAAACTGAGGTGAGGCTGCGTCGCAATCGTGCCCTGCAGCCGTACTGCGAACGATCTCGCCGGACGATCAAGCTGTCACAAGGCGGACGAGATTTCTTTCGAACGACAAGTTCAACAAATGCCTCGCGCTGGCGTTGAAGTTCCGAAAGCGCCGGCCCTTCGTGGCTTTGTCGACCGGCAGTTCGGGTACCCTTCGCAACTGCTTAAGGGGTCGGTCGTTCTTTCCTGAACCGGGGTTTCTGGCCGCAGGGTGTTTCGCCCAGCAGCGTGGAGGCCAAACAGCCCTGGTGCCTCACTTTAGTCTGGGCGCCAGCCGCTGCATGCGATAAAAGCGCCGGCATGAAAATCAAACTCCACAAAGGCGACTTGCCCGACGGGCTCGACCTCGGCCCCATCGTGGCCATCGACACCGAGACGCTTGGGCTCAATCCGTTCCGCGATCGCTTGTGCTTGGCGCAGCTCTCGGGCGGCAACGGTGTATGTCATGCCGTGCAGTTCGCGGCGGGGGAATTCAAAGCGCCGAACTTGAAGCGCCTGCTCTCAAATCAGAAAGTCTTGAAGCTTTTTCACTACGCGCGGTTCGACGTTGCGATGTTCAAACGCTATCTCGGCGTCACCACGAAGCCGGTATATTGCACCAAAATTGCCTCCAAGCTGGTGCGTACTTACACCGACAAGCACGGTCTGAAGGATCTGGTGAAAGAGTTGCTCAACGTTGATCTCTCCAAGGAGCAACAGAGTTCGGATTGGGGCGCCGACCAGCTGACCGAGAAGCAGCTGGCCTATGCCGCCAACGATGTCGCCTACCTTCATCGTCTGAAGGAGAAGCTGGACGAGATGCTGGCGCGCGAGGAGCGCATGTCCTTGGCGCAAGCCTGCTTCGAGTTTTTGCCGTCGCGGGCGGAACTCGATCTTGCCGGCTGGGATGAGACCGATATCTTCGCCCACTAATCGCCTGCGATTTGCCGAAGGCAATCCCAAAAATCTGTAATTTTTCCTGCGCTAAGCTGCCGCAAGTTAAGGCTTTTTCGGGCCGTGACTTGAACGGACTCCCTGGTCCACTCATAATCTGTTTAGAATTTGGCATGATTTTCGCTTGACGGCCGCGCCAGAGCGGCGCCAAGCACAGCAGGCGCGATTTTCGGGGGCGGACGTCGCGCACTTTCACGGGTGTCTTCGCATGCGTTCCGCCAATGCCACCGTCTCAGCCGCGCGCAAAGCGGCCGGTTCCAACGCCCGTGACATCAAAGCGGCGCGGCGCGTGCTCGAATTCGCGGGCGATGCGATCAAAGACCTCGGCGAGACGCTGAACGGCGATTTCTCGCGCGCGCTCGACGTAATTCTCGCCATCAAGGGACGCGTGATCGTGAGCGGCATGGGCAAAAGCGGCCACATCGCGCGCAAGATCGCCGCCACGCTGGCCTCTACCGGCACGCCTGCCCATTTCATTCATCCCGCCGAAGCTAGCCATGGCGATCTCGGCATGGTGACCAAGACCGACGCACTGCTGATGCTTTCCAACTCGGGCGAGACGGCGGAACTATCGCATCTCATCGTTCACGCCAAGCGCCTGCGCATCCCGGTGATCGGCATTGCCAGCAACCGCAATTCCGCCTTGCTGCAAGCCGCCGATGTGCCGCTGGTGCTGCCCAAAGCGCCCGAAGCCTGCTCCATAGGCATGGCGCCGACGACGTCCACGACGTTGATGGTCGTTCTGGGCGATGCGCTTGCGGTCGCGCTGATGGAGCGCCGCGGCTTTTCCGCCGACGATTATCGCGATCTGCATCCAGCCGGCGCGCTGGGGCGCGCACTGGTCCGCGTTTGCGACATCATGCATGGCAAGGACGAACTGCCCCTTGTCGCTCCCGATGCGGAAATGAAGGACGTTCTTATCGTCATGACGTCGGGCCGATTCGGCTTCGCGGGCGTGGCCGGCGTAGTGGACGAAAAAGGCGCGCTCATCGGCATTATCACGGATGGCGATTTACGCCGTCACATGGAGCGCGATCTTCTCGACCGCAAGGCGCGCGATGTGATGACGAAGAAGCCCAAGACGATCGGCCCCGGCGTGCTGGCGGCGGAAGCGCTGAGCTTCATGAACGAAACGCCGCCTAAAGTGACGTGCCTGTTTGTGGTCGATCCGTCCGCGGATGTGAAAAAGCCGATGGGCCTGCTGAGCATTCACGATTGCTTGCGCGCAGGTTTGCAATAATGGCTCCGCGCGCCAAGCCAAATCCGGGCGCCGTCGCCCAGCCCCTGGGGCCGGTACCTCAGCCGCGAGCGCGCGGCGATTGGGCGGCGCGCGCCCGCACGAACGTCACCGATGCGCAGCAATACACGCGCTTTGTCGGCATCATGAAGCGCGTGCTGTTGTTCGCGGCCGGCGGGCTCATTCTCGCGGTCGTCATCTATTCCGTGCTGCCGCGCGAACAGAGCGAATGGACAATTACGACGCAGGAAATCACCAAGATCAAGAACGATTTGGCGATGGTGAAACCCAAACTCACCGGCGCCGATTCCGCCGGCAATCCCTTTGTCATCACGGCGGACAAAGCCGTGCAACTCGGCCGCAACGCCCGTCGCGCCAATCTGTACAATGTGGAGGCCGACATGACGCTGAAGGACGGCGGCTGGATGAATGCAAGTGCGGCCAAAGGCCTGCTGGACGCAAACAAGCGCACCATCGCCCTTTCCGGCGCTATCGCGGTGTTCTCCGATCAGGGCTATGAGCTGCATACCGATCTCGCAGATGTCGATCTCAACAAGGGGCTGGTGCGCGGCGACCACATGGTGAGCGGACAGGGCCCGCTCGGCACTTTGCGTGCTGACAGATTTACCATCCAGCGCAGCAACAAACAGGTCCAACTCATCGGCAACGTTCACATGACGATCAATGTCAGCGGGATGAAAAAGTCATGAAGCGATTGATCGTTCTGTCGCTGTTGGGGTTTGTGGCCTTGGGGTTTGCGGCCATGGCGACGAACTCGGCCGCGCAGCCGTCCGCGGCGCAGACGCAGACGAAGGTACAGTCCAACACGACCAACACTTTGGGTCTCGGCAAGCACGACGCCAACGCGCCGATCGCAGTGTCAGCCGATAATTTCCTGGGCGACTTTCAAACCAAGGTCGGCACGTATTCCGGCAACGTTCTGGTGTCGCAGGGCGACATGAAACTGCGTGCCGACAAAGTGAAAGTGCTCGTGGCCGACGGAAAGCCGAACAAGATCGAAGCCGTGGGCAATATCGTTTTTTCGGCGCCTTCCGGCAGCGCAACCGGAGACAATGGCGTTTACGATCTTGGTCCTCGAACCATTACGCTGACGGGCCGCGTCGTCCTCAGCAAAGAGAAGAACGTGATGAAGGGTACTTTGCTCGTCATCAATCTGGTGACGGGTGAGGCCAAGCTCACGGCCTCCGGCATGCCGGGCGGTCGCGTGCAGGGCTTGTTCCAGCCGCCACCGAAATCCACCAGCTCTAGCAGTCCAAAATAGAGTTCACGGTTCCTTAAACGCGAATAGGCACAGTTCTTGCCATGACAGGGGAAACAAGACCGCATCAAGCCCAGGCCGGCCGCAGCGACGGCGGCAAGGCCATTCAGGGCGTTGTCGAAGGCAGCGGCGGTCTTACCGTCAATCGCATAGGCAAGAGCTTCAAGAAGCGTCCTGTTGTGCGCGGCGTGAGTCTGTCGCTCCGCCGCGGCGAAGTGGTGGGCCTGTTGGGTCCCAACGGCGCCGGCAAGACCACTTGCTTCTACATGATCACCGGGCTGATTCCGGCCGACTACGGCACCATCGAGTTGGACGGGCACGACGTCACCCAACTGCCGATGTATCGCCGCGCACGCTTGGGCATCGGGTATCTGCCGCAGGAGGCTTCGATCTTCCGTGGCCTCACTGCCGAGCAGAATATTCGCGCCACCGCCGAGTTGGTGGAATCCGATACCGCGCGCTTGGAGGCGATGGTTGAAGAATTGATGGCGGAATTCGGCGTCACCCATGTCAAGGATACGCCCGCCATCGCGCTTTCCGGGGGCGAGCGCCGTCGCGTGGAAATCGCGCGCGCCCTGGCCACGCATCCTTCCTACATTCTTCTGGACGAGCCGCTCGCCGGTATCGATCCGATCGCCGTCGGCGAAATCCGCGATCTCATCGCGCACCTGAAAGATCGCGGTATTGGCGTGCTGATCACCGATCACAACGTGCGCGACGCGCTGGAGATTATCGATCGCGCTTACATCATCCACGAAGGCCAGGTCCTGAAAGAGGGAACGCCGAGCGAAATCGTGGGCGATCGCGACGTACGCCGGGTCTATCTCGGCGAACGCTTCTCGCTGTAGCGAACGGCGGGGCACTGTATGGCGGGGTTTTCGCAAAGGCTGGAGATGCGCCAGGGGCAGTCCCTGGTCATGACCCCGCAACTGCAGCAGGCCATCAAACTGCTGCAACTATCCAATCTCGAACTCGTCGAATATGTCGAACAAGAGCTTGAGCGCAATCCCCTGCTGGAGCGCGACGAAAGCGAGCCGCGACACGAAGCCGAACGCGAGGAACCGCCGCAAGCTCCGAAGGAAGCCGAATCGCTCGAGAGCGAACTCGCTCGCGAGGATTTTTCCAAGGCCGAGGACATAGATGCGGAACGCGAGGACGTCTACCCAGAAGACTCGCGCGTCGAGAGCCCTGGGCCCGTCAGCCAGCTTGCCGACTGGACTACGCTGAAATCCGGGCCACGCGGGGACGGCGATGAAAACGCGCTGGAAAGCTCGCTCGCTCAGCCCGCCACGCTCAAGGATCATCTGCTCGAACAGCTCACGATTGCGGCGCTCGACGCAGAGAAGCGCTTGATCGGCGCGGCGCTGATCGATGCCATCGACGAGGCGGGTTATTTGCGCGCCGATCTCGACGAAATGGCGGTGCGCCTGGGCGTTCCCGGCGAGGCGGTATGTGAGGTCTTGGCCGTCGTTCAAGGCTTCGAGCCGACCGGCGTCGCTGCGCGCGATCTCGCCGAATGTCTGGCGCTGCAACTGCGCGAGCACGAGCGTTTGGATCCGGCCATGGCAGCGTTTCTGCGCCATCTCGATCTTGTGGCGCGCCGCGATATTCCCGGCCTTTGCGCGGCGTGCGGCGTCGATGCCGAAGACATCACCGATATGATCGCGGAGATCCGCACGCTCACGCCCAAGCCGGGATTGGCTTTCGGCTCGGAGCCCGTGCAGCCGGTGGTGCCCGATGTGTTCGTGCGCGAGGGCGCCGATGGCGGCTGGCATGTGGAACTCAACTCCGACACGCTTCCGCGCTTGCTGGTGAACTCGCGGTACTGTGCGAAAGTTTTGTCAGGTGCGCGCGACAAAGATTCGAAGAACTACATTGCCGAATGCCTAAACAACGCGAACTGGCTGGTGAAAAGTCTGGATCAACGTGCGCGCACGATTTTGAAGGTGGCAAGTGAGATCGTGCGCCAGCAGGACGGTTTCCTCGCCCATGGCGTGCGCCACCTCCGGCCGCTCAATCTGCGCACCATCGCCGACGCAATCGCGATGCACGAATCGACCGTGAGCCGCGTGACGTCCAACAAATATATTGCCACGCCGCGAGGCGTGTTCGAACTGAAATATTTTTTCACTGCGGCGATACAGTCGGTTAACGGCGCGGAATCTCACTCCGCCGAGGCCGTGCGCGACCGCATCCGCGAAATGATCGACCGCGAGGCCGCCGCTGAGATTTTGTCGGACGACCGGATCGTGGCTTTGCTGACCGCGGACGGTGTCAATATCGCCCGCCGTACGGTTGCTAAATATCGCGAGTCAATGAGAATTCCTTCGTCGGTAGAGCGTAGACGGCTCAAACAAAGTGATATAGTGGGCCTTGCCGCAGGACGGTAAATTCCCCGATTGACAGGAGTGGGGTCGCGAAATATATGTCCGCCGCCTTTTTGGAACCTCGCTTGCCACGCCGAGTTTGCATCACCACGTAATCTTAGACCTTAAGCGTTGGGTGCCATGAAAGTTCGCGTATCGGGCAAGCAGATCGAGATCGGAAAAGCACTTCCGGACCAAGTGCGCAAAAGCGTGGCAGCCGTGATCGAGAAACATTTCGACGGCGGCGCGGATGCTCATGTTGTATTTACCAAGGGACGTTCCGGGTTCCGCACCGACTGTACAGCACACCTCGACTCAGGCGTGATGTTGCAGTCGGAAGGTGAGGGACCGGATGCTTATCGCGCCTTCGACGCGGCGCTGGAGCATCTGGAGAAGCAGGTCAGACGTTACAAGCGCCGTTTGAAGAACCATCACGAGAAGACGAAAACGCGCCGGCGCGTTGTCGTCTTGTCGAAAGACTAGAAGGCAGTCATGGAAATCACCGATTTGCTTGCCTCTGAGGCCGTGGTCGCAAGCCTGAAGGTCCAGAGCAAAAAGCAACTGCTTCAGGAGCTTTCCGAACGCGCCGCCAAGCTCACCGGCCTTCCAGAGCGTCGCATTTTGGAAGTTCTCACCGAGCGCGAACGTTTAGGCTCCACCGGCATGGGGCAGGGCATTGCCATTCCGCACGGGCGTCTCGCCGGCCTGCCGAAGATCGTCGGCCTGTTTGTGCGCCTCGAAGCGCCGATCGCCTATGAAGCGGTGGACAATCAGCCGGTCGATCTGGTGTTCTTGTTGCTCGCGCCGCAAGACGCAGGCGCTGACCATTTGAAAGCGCTGGCGCGGGTATCGCGGTTGCTGCGCAATCAGGCGACCTGCGAAAAGCTGCGCTTGGCCGCCAAGCCCGAAGTTCTGTTCGCGCTTCTGACCGAAAAGACGAACGGACACGGCGCGCAGGCGGCGTAGGTTTTGCCGTTGTTGAAATGAAAAATGGGAAACGAAAAGGGCCGGAGAATCTCCGGCCCTTCTCTTTCGGACTCCGGCAAGCCTCAGTGCACGCTCACCGGCGTCAGTTCGTTCTGTACCGCGGCGCCATAGGCGCTTGCCCAGGCATCGGTGAATCCGAGTACGCTGCCATCGACGGCGTGCAAGACATATAGCTTCACGCCGTCGGGAAGTTTGATGCCGGCGGGGATGATGCCCTGTCGTTTGGCTTCCTCCACGCCCGTCGGCTTGATGTAGGCGATGCGCTCGGGGCCGATATTTTCCATATCGCCGGTCTCGAAAAGTTCGTTGTTATTGTTGGTCATGATTGACCTCCTTCCGCTCTCCCCTCATTTGCCGTTTTCGCTCTTTGACGAGCGAATATCGATCGTACGAATTACACTCTCCGTCTTGGGCCGCGCGAGACTGATCTTCAGCAGTCCATTTTCCAGATCCGCGCCGACAACTTCGATTCCTTCCGCCAGGACGAAGCTGCGCTGGAACTGACGCGCCGCGATGCCACGGTGTAGAAACGTTTTCTCGCTGGATTCGGTTTGCCGCCCACGGATCACAAGCTGTTTGTCTTCGATTGTGACGGCCAGTTCATCGTGGCTGAAACCAGCCACAGCCAGCGTGATCGTCAAGACATCGTCAGCCGTCTCTTCGATGTTGTAGGGAGGATAGCCGTCTGCCGTCTTGGCCGTGCGTTCGAGCAATCTTTCCAGGTGCTCGAAGCCCAAAAGGAACGGGCTGTTGAAATAGGTACTACGCGTCATCTCAAAGCCCTCCCTGAGCGGCTTTGTCGGCTCCGCCATTTGCGGCCGCCGGTCCTTTAAGAACGTGCGGCCCCTGAAAAGGGCGCCGCCTCCAGCCAAAGATGTGGGGTTTTCCGGGCCGCGATCAAGTGTCCCCTTTTTGTTCACTTTTTCGTGGCCAGCCATGCAGTTTGGGGCCGTTGCGATGCCGGTTGAGGGCGGGCAGAAGGCGGCCATGCTGCGGTCCCCCTTTGTGTTGATTGACGATGCCCGCCCGGGGCAGGAAAGCCTTCGGCGCTACCGGCAACCCATTGAAGTCGTCGAGGCCCGGGAGCCCCAGGATGTTCCTGGCGCCCTGATTCGCCTGCAGCAAGCTCTTCACGACGGCCGGCACGCGGCGGGCTATTTTTCCTATGAGCTCGGCTACCTGCTGGAGTCGAAGCTGGTGCCCTTGTTGCCCGCCGAGCGGTCCCTACCCCTGTTGTGGTTCGGGATATTCGAGGCTGTCGAGGTGTTGAAAGATGCCGACGCCGGTCGCGGGCTCCGTGAAGCGGTGAACGGGCGCGCCTATGCCGGGGCGCTCACCCACGATTGGAACCAAGAGGACTACGCGTCGCGCTACGCTCGTGTTCACGACTATATCGAAGCCGGCGACATCTATCAGGCCAATCTGAGTTTTCGTTCCCGCTTTTGCTTTCTCGGCGATCCGCTGGCGCTATATCTGGAATTGCGCAAGCGCTCTGCGGCGGCCCACGGCGCGTTTCTGGATGATGGCACGCGACAGATACTGAGCCTCTCGCCCGAATTGTTCTTCGAACTCTCCGCCGACCGATCTGTCGTCGCCAAGCCGATGAAAGGTACGGCGCCGCGCGGCGACGACGCGCTCTTGGACGCAGCGGCACGCCGCGCTCTGGCCGAAAGTGCGAAGGACCGCGCGGAAAATCTGATGATCGTAGATCTGCTGCGCAACGATGTGGGCCGCATAGCCGAGGTCGGCAGCGTTGCTGTGGAAAATCTCTTTTGCGTCGAAACCTATCCGACGCTCCACACCATGACGTCCACCGTGAGGGCGTTGGTACGACCCGGCGTCGGCGTCGCGGATATCTTGCGGGCGTTGTTTCCCTGCGGCTCCGTCACCGGCGCCCCGAAGATTCGCGCCATGGAAGTGATCCGCGAATTGGAAGCTAGTCCGCGCGGTGCTTATTGCGGGGCCATCGGCTATTTTGCGCCGGACGGTTCCGCGCGCTTCAATGTCGCCATCCGCACGCTCACGATCGACGGCCGGCAAGGCGAACTCGGAATCGGCGGCGGGATCGTGCAGGATTCATCCGTGGCGGGCGAATATGCCGAATGTCTGCTGAAAGCGCGCTACTACGAAAGTGCGCGCAGGCCTCTCGAATTGATTGAAACGCTGCGCTGGTCGCGAGCGGACGGTTTCGTCCGCCTGGAATTGCATCTGGCGCGCATGGCGCGTTCCGCGAAGGCGTTTGGGGTTCCCTTCGAGGAAAAGTTGGCGTTGGATGCTCTCGATCGCGCCATCGGGGCAGATTCTCATCACAAAGAGTGCTCGAGCTTGCGCGTTCGGCTAACGCTGAGCGATGCCGGTCAATTTCTCGGCGTGGCCGCGCCGTTCGAGGAAACAGGGGCAACCTGGCGTTATGCCGTTTCGCGTTTGCGCGTCGCGAGCAGCGATACTCTCAACCGCCACAAGGTGAGTTGGCGCGAATTCTACGAAAATGAACTCACGCACCTGACCGAACTTACCGGCTGCGACGAAGTGCTGTTCCTCAATGAGCGCGACGAAGTGGCCGAAGCGGCGCGAGCCAACGTCTTTGCGCGCATCGGCAGCACGCTTGTGACACCGCCGCTCTCAGCCGGAATTCTGGACGGCTGTTTGCGCCGTGAATTGCTTCAAGACGGCCGCTGCGAAGAGCGCGTATTGACGCTTGCCGATCTCGACAACGCGGAAGCCGTCTATTTGGGAAATTCTCTGCGCGGACTTGTCCCCGCCGTTCCGCTAACGGCGGCGCTGGTTGTGTCCGATTAGCGTATGACCGCCGAAAGCGCACTGAGCAACGCCAATGTTTCGGGAATCACCCAGCCGCGGGCTTCCACGAGGCGGCCTTGCTTTGCGTCTTCCAGGATCACCTCGGGTAGTTTGCGCTTGCCGATGCGCCGGCGCAGCTGCGGCGCGACAGTCCACGGCTCGAACTGACCGTCTTCGTCCAGCACGATGACGCCTATGCGCTCAGCGTTCTCGCGGTTCCAGATCAAGGACAGAAGATCGTCGTATTGTTTGTTGTGCGGACGGCGATACATGAAGCCGAGTGTTTGCAAGGTATAGGCACCCATCACGCCGACGCCCAGTGCGGCCAAGCCGCCAATGACCAGGCGCCGTCGCGGGATCGAAATCTTTTCTTTTTCGCTCATGCAAAGAGACTCTTGATGTGATCGCCAAGTCGCAACGTGAGGGCGATCAAATTCATTGTCGGATTGGACGAACCGTAGGTAGGAAATACGGAGCTCCCTGCGACGAACAAATTCGCGACACCGTGCACCTGTTGGTTTGCGTCGACCACGCCGTTCTTGGGGTCGGCGTGCATCCGCGTGGTGCCGAGATGATGGCTTCCCCAGTCCATGACGGACAGCCACTCCTTGCGCGATGCCTGATTGAGCCGGATCAGACCCGATTTCGCCAGCAGCAATTGCCGGCCCAGTTCCTTCATCGTGTCGCGGTAATGTGCGAAATCGGAATCCGCGATGGTCATGTGGAGCTTCAGCCGCGGCAGACCGAGCGCGTCCTTTTCAGTCGTCAGCGTCAGCCGGCGGTCGGGATCGGGCGCCATTTCCATCCCACAGCCAAGGGAGAAGGCTTTCGCGTTACGGCCATCGATTCCGAGTGCATCGGCCGTCGCCGCGACCATTGCGCGACCGGTCGCATCGAGCGAGACGCTGTTCTCCACCGTGGTCAGCGAACCGAGCACCATGTTCTTCCGCTTGAACTCCTCCGTAGGCGAGAAAGTTTTGCGGAATATCGCGCCATGGGCGGTCTGCGCCGCCAGATAGAATGATGGAATGGCCCCGTCGAACAGCACCATCGTCGCGGTGTCGCGCGGGATGGGATGATCCGCAAAGAAGCGTCCTACCATGTCATTCTGGTTGCCCACGCCCGTCTTCATCACGTCGTTGGAGGCGAGCAAAAGCCTGGCATTCTCAATCGCCCCGCAGGCGAGCACGGCGTGCTTCGCCTTCAGTTTCAAACTACCTCCGCCCAATACCGCGATATCGAGATGGTCCAGAGTTTTGGCATTTGGCGCCAGACGCAGCCCGGTGATGTTGGCGTGCAACATCACATTGAGATTGGGCGTTCTTTTGAGGTCTTCGGCATAGCGCTGGCCGAAATGCGTGGGCAGGTCGTCGACATTGTCCTTCCATTTGCTGAACTGGAAGTAGCTTGTGTAAACGCCGCCATCGCCGAGCGGGATCGTGCGACCCAACTCGTCGCTGAACACCATCGTCTCGTCGTAGAGGAAGGGCCCGGCTTCCACGAGCTCTTGTGCCCGCGGGAAATAAGCTTCGATTTCCTTGCGGGCGAACGGCCAGCCGGAATAAGGCAGCCAGTCGCGTTTTTGGAAATCGCTTTCGTCGAGCGGCCGCGTCCAGCCCCCCCAGTGGTTTGAGCTGCCGCCGAAGTAGCGCAGCCGCGATCCGTTGAGAGCAAGATAGGGCACGCCGGTTTGCGTGCCGGCGTAGAGCGCTTGCGTCTTGTCGTCGAATGTCAGGCCGCCGCTTTCCAGCAGCGTCACTTTGAAGGGCGCGCCGGCAAGCGCGAGCGCGAGGCTGATGCCGGCGGGTCCGCCGCCCACAATAGCCAGATCGGTTTCGAGGACGGTGTCCGCGGGAACGCTGCGAGCATCGAGAAAAGCAGGCAAGGGGAATAACTCTTAGATGACTGAGGGTTGAGATGTGGATTTATAAACGCTTTTTGGCAAATGCACGACCTGAAGGAGATTTAAGGTATTTTTCAAATTGGACGGCTCGGGTTTCATCGGTAAACGCGATGTAAGTCTTCAGCCGCCAAGGTCGATATTTTGAGGTGTGAGGCACTTCTCCGGCATTGTGTTTTCCGAGGCGATCTTTCAGATCGTCAGTGAGGCCGGTGTAAAAGTGTTCCTCTCGGCCGGCGGCCGCGAGGATGTAGACATATTTCATAGGCGGTGCCCTTCCCACTCTTGTCTCTGGTCTTTCACCTAGCCCGGCTTCGTTCGCTACGCGAGCTACGCTGCAGCAGCCTTCGCTCCCGCTCGCGAGAGCGAGTCTTGCTTTCCTTCGCGAGATTAAGCGTCTGGCTTGCCGAGCCGTAGCTCCCGCGAAGCGGTGGTGCCTTAGCTTTCAACAGCCCGCCTTCGCCCTTCGGGCTACGGCGCGGCAGCCTTCGCTCCCGCTCGCGAGAGCGAGTCTTGCATGTCTGCTAGAGCGATTTTGTCTTGAGATTACGCATAGCCTGCGTGGCTGAGGAAGTTTGCGCATTCGGCGGATGAGAAGGTGTCGAGGATCGAGCCGATGCGATCCCAGAGCGCGGGCATGGAGCGCTCTGCGGCTTTGCGCAGA
>JACQDN010000048.1 GCA_016201105.1 Pseudomonadota bacterium | reverse complement strand
GGAGTTCGTCGTCGCCTGCGCCCTGCGTCACACCCTGCCGGATTTTCTCGCCGCTTCCCCTCAGGACTCTTCCTTCGAGTTATTCCTCCGCCACCGCCTCGATCTCCAGCGCATCGAGGACACTTGCCTCGCCGCCTAAACCGAAACCACTTCCGAACCCGGCACTCTCAAGTCTATCACACCGCAGTTCCCGTATCTACGAGGCACCCGGCGCGACGCTTACAATCGAGGAGATTCAACCCCGTCAGCACGACGAGCGAACCAACCGGCCAGAGGGGTTTCTGCGCGTTGACGCTCAAGCGCCCGCGAGCAAACGGCGGCGACAACGGATTGGAAAGGAGAAAACCAGCGGCGAAAATACGCCCCCTTTGGCATCATACTCTTGTTCGCCACTGTCACTTTATTGCTTTTTGCGAACCAAAAACCAGATGAACGGCGCTGCAATTACAGTGCATGCAAGTGTCACCAATTGAATCATGGCTGGAGTTTCGCCAGGCGAGGTCCAAGCCAATTGCAGATAGCGCACATAGTATCTGAAATCACCTCGCATAAAAACTCCGTAGACGGCCGTCCAACTGAGGACGTAGATACCTAGCGTCATGCAAAAAATTTTAATTATTTTCTTCATTTGAGCTTAGTTCCTGCACCGAAGACTTGATCAAACATCTGATTGAGCTGTCGTTGTTGGTTGTGAATAATATCTCGAGTAAGATCGTCGGCAGTTTCGCTGCCAATAAATTCTGTTGGACTGTGCCCCAAAGCATCAATCAGGCCCCTCCATACCCTAGGATTACCATTCTCATCGACATGATGAGGGCTCGAAGAGTCCATCAATGGATGAGCCGCTTCTCCAAGAAGTCGTAGCGCGGTGCCTTTATCGCAATTATTCCACGCTTCTTTTGCTTTGGCCACGGTATCCGAAATGAATTTGTCGCGTTGCCTAGCGGCATCAGCAGGCGTTTGTCCCTTCCGCGCCATAGAGTGCTTAAATGCTTCTTCTGCGCTCTGAGTCGCCTTGTCAAAGGCTCGGCTAGAATTTTGAACGGCCAACAAATCCGCGGGCGAAAGTCGGTCCCAAAATGCGAAGTAGAGCAATTTGTCGTGTGCCTCTGGGCTCCAAAGTCCCAGCGGGTCGATTCGGGTGATCGGATTGTTTGAAACGTAACCGTATACGTTCGGTCCACCCTCTTCTTCAATGGGGTCTCTGTTTAGCCAGCGTCTAAGCACCGGATGGTAGTAGCGCGCCCGCATGTAATTCAATCCGCTGGAATCCGTCTGCACCCCATAGAAGCCACAGTAGAGGAACGGAGTGTTGGTTGTGCCGGTGCGAGAGAGCAATTCGCCGTAGGCGCCGTAGCTGACGCGGTCGGTGACGGCGCCCACGCTGTCGGAGAGCGCGATGGTGTCGCCGCGTCGGTCGTGGTGATAGTAGCGGACGGCGGAGCCGGTCTCCTCGTGCAGCAGGCCGAGGCCGTAGACGTAGAACGTCTTGGTGCCGTCGGGCGCGGTGCGGACGAGCACTTGGTCGAGCGTGGCGTTTGGGTTGACCGCGTAGCGGGTCGTGCCGGTCGCGTCAGTGAGTGCCACGCGGCGGTTTTCGGCGTCGTAGGTGTAGCTCAGTCCGCCGGCCGAGGTCAGGCGGTTGCGTGCGTCGTAGGTATAGCTTGCGGGTGAAACTCCCGAAGCAATCGACAGGAGATTGCCGTCGGCATCGAAGGTCGTCGCGGCACCGTTGTGCGTGAGCAGGCGGTTGTCGCGGTCGAAGGTCTGGATGGCATTAGCCACGAGCGGCGTGATGGCGGGTGTCAGAGTTTCACCGGTGAGTTGGCCGGCGAGGTCGTAGCTGTGGTCACCGGCGTAGAGGGCCGTGGTGCCGTCGGGCGCGAACTCCCGCAGCTGCGTCAGTTGTCCGGCGACATCGTAGGTGCGGGTTTGCTTCGTGCCGTTGGGTCGGAGCAGTTGTGTCATCCGGCCGACGGCATCGTAGCTGTAAGTCGTGACGCGGCTCGCCCAATCGGTGACGGTGCCGAGGCGGCCGGCGGTGTCGTAGGCGTAGTTGACCTGCTTACCGTCGGGATAGGTGACGCGGGTGAGACGGCCGAGGGCGTCGTAGAGGTAGCCGATGACACTGCCGTCGCCGTCGGTGTAGGACGTCAACTGGCCGCGCACATCGTAGGCGCGGGTGATGGTCTTGCTGCCTTCGACGACGGTCAGCACGCGACCCACGGCATCGCGGGTCAGACTGATGGTGCCGACGGGATCAGTAGTGCTGGAGAGCCGCTGGGCATCATCGTAGGCGAAGGTCGTGGTTTGCCCCGAGGGCTCGACGACCGTCGCGGGCAGCCCGCGGGAGTTGTAGGTGTAGGCGGTGGCGCGGCCCTCGGGTGTGGTCATGCCGGTCAGGCGGTCGCCCGCGTCGTAGGCGAACGCGGTGGCGTTGGCCGCGGGGTTGGTGAGCGAGGTGCGGTTGCCGTCAACATCGAAGCCCTGCTGCGCGACGAGGCTGCCCGGATCGGTGACCTGCTGAAGGCGGTTGAGCGCGTCGTATTGGAACTGGGTGGTGCGGTTGAGCGGGCCCTTGGCGCTGAGCCGGCGGCCGACATTGTCGTAGGTAAAGTTGGCCGTGCGGGTGAGCGGATCGGTGACACCGGTGAGCAAGCCGCGCGCGTCGTAGGCAGAGGTGGTGCGTTTGCCGAGAGCGTCGACCACGGCGGTCAACTGGCCGGCAGCATCGTATTCGTAGGCGGTGGTCAGGTTGCCGGGAGCGACGACACTGGTGAGGCGACCGGCATCGTCGTAATTATAGGTGGTGACCAAGGGCGAAAGGCCCGAGGCCGGAGCCGGCGTCGTGACGGTCGACAGACGATCTTCGCCGTCGTAGGTGTAGGTGGTCACTTTGCCGAGGGCGTCGGTGGTCGTGAGGATGTTGTTGTTACCGTCGTAGGTGTAGGTGGTGACGGCACCCACGGGATCGGTCATGCTGGTGACACGATTGCGGTGATCGTAGACGTAGGTGGTCGTCTGGCTGAGGGCGTTGGTGACCGTGAGAATGTTGCCGACGCCGTCGTAGGTGTAGGAGACGCGTTTGCCGAGAGCGTCCTCGCGGAAAAGAAGGCGACCATTGGCGTCGTAGCCGAAGTTGGTGACGACACCGTTGGGATCGGTGCCGGTGGTGAGCCGGCCCGCGGTGTAGGCGTAGTGCCAGACGCCGCCGCCGGGCAGCGTCATCGTGAGCGGCAGCGAATTGCTGTCGTAGGTCCACGTCGTCGTGCGGCCGAGCGCGTCGACGACGGTGAGCAGATTGTTGCTCGTGTCATAGGTGCGCGCGGTCACCTGGTTCGCCGCATCGGTCGTCGTCAGGAGATTGTTGCGCGCGTCGTAGGTAAAGGTGGTGACTTTGCCGGAGGCATCGGTCGACGTGAGCATGTTGCCGCACTCGTCGTAGGTGAACGTCGAGGTGCGACCGAGCGGATCGGTCGTCGCCGTCAAATGGTTGAACGCATCGTAGGAGTAGGTCGTGGTGTGACTGAGCGCATCAGTCTCGGAGGTCAGATTGGACCGCGAGTCGAACTGGTAGACGGACTGCTTGCCGTTGCGATCCGTGTAGGTGGTGGTGGAGCCGTTGTAGCTGAAACCGTGAGGTTGATGGCCCGAGACGCCGTCGGACTGCGCAGTCACCTGTCCATTGTCGCCGGTCGTATTGACGATAATATTTTGGCCATTGTTGTCCGTCACTCTGGTCAATTGAACGGCACTGCCATACACGAAGCCGGTGGCCTTGCCGTTCTGATCGGCGATTTGGGAGAGTGTGGCGCTCGATGAGAGTGCGAAATTCACCGTGGCACCCGCGGAGTCGGTCGCGCTCAGGAACGCGCCGAAGGAATCGTAGGCAAACGTCAAACTGGTGCCAGAAATCGGCTCAACGATGGAAGTCAGTTGGCCGGCTGTGTCGTAAGTAAAAGACAGTTTCCGGCCATGACTGTCGCGATCCTCGATCAACTTACCGGCGGCATTGAAGAGTAACGATGATTGATCGCTGCGATTGAGCATCCACGAGCCATCGGCTTGATGAATCAAAGTGTCGAATTGGCCGATGTCGCCGGTTAAACGGTAGACACTCGGAGCCGTTTCGGAAGCAACTGAATAGTGGTAGCGGTCCCAATAAATGACCCGCTGATCCTTCAGTCCGACAGAGGGTGACGTTTGCACTGCAATTTCAGGTCCGTAGAGAACCGCAGGGTCGGTGCTTGATTCAAACGGCAGAACATGAGCTTCAAAATTGTGCGTCCATCCCCGGCCCAAACCAAATCTATCGTTGCCACTGAAAGGCTGCGTCGCAGCAAAATGGGCATTGTATGTCACCGAAAAATCCCACTCGCGAGCACCGGAGAATTTAAATAGTGTGCTGTGTCGCGATTCAAATCCCGACGCAAGTTGGACTGGCTCACCCTTTGTCGGGAGTTTCTTGTCGTCAATTGAGGCGAAAATATCGGGGATGATCAGTTTGTAGCCCTGCCCCAGAACAAAGTTTGGTCTGACTCCGTCCAGCGTCCACAAATAGCAGGTATACGTGTGTCCCCGGAGAAAGGCGTGCTTCTGGCCGGTAGCCAAAAAGCCAGAGTCACCGTAACCGTTGCCAAAACTGATCAATCCTGGAGTGAAGGTGGTGGAGCCATAGAAGTCATAGTTTGTCCCTCCTGGTGTCGCCAGAAATTCCATGTTGGAATAAGTGCTAGTCCCAGTCGATGCCAAGTTGGACGATGTCCACTTCCAAGGGCCGGGATACCCCGGAATATAGGTGGTGCCACCCGGCATATCCAAGCTTTGAGCAAAAAGAGAGAGCGGCCCAATAAAGAGTAATGCAAAAATGATCCTCATGTGAAAGCGGCCGGGTGCATGTAGCGTGGAAATGAACACAGGCAGTGTGAGTTTCAGGAAATCGCTAGGTTTCATGGCAAGGCCCTCCGCTCGACCGAGAGCCTAATTCGTCGCCCGAAGTTTGGCGTGCTGACGGCGGTGGCGTCGCGAACGATCACGGTCGCGATGCCGTTGCTGACAGTGGTGCTGACATCGACCGTGGCGCCTGAACCGGAAGTCCAAGTCGTGCCGCTGGTGGAAACCTCGACCTTGTAGACCAAGTCGGCGGGCGCCGCATCGGGTCGCCGGTATGTGAGCCTGAGGAATTCGCTGCCACTCACGTTGGTCAGTGAGATTGACGGCTGATCGCTGGTGACGGCCACGTGGGGATCGAGGCCAAACGCATACTTGGCGAGATTGGGCAGTCCGTCGTTCGCGAGAATCGCGCTGTCGGCCCCGTCGCCCGTGCCGTCGGCCGGCAGGCTGTGGGTCGTGCGCCACGCGAAGATGGCGGGCTGGGTTGACGCGACGCTCGTCAAGTTGGTGGCGGCATCGTGAGTGAATTGTTGCGCGTTGGTGCCGCCGTAGCTGGCGGACACCAGACGGCCGGATTGGTCGTAGGTGTAACTGACGGCGTTGGTCGCGCCGGACGACGGCGAAGTCAGCGTGAACGAACGGCCGTTGGTGATATCAAGCGGGTTCGAACCGGCGGCGAGTTCCTGCGCGTTGGTCGAGCCGTCGCCGTCGGGATCTGCGGCCGGGTTCACCCCGGTCTGGCCGAAATACTGGACTTCCCATGTGTCCAACAAACCATTGCCGTCGGCGTCGCCGGAGGACTGGCTGGTCGTCGTGAACGTCACCTGCGCGGCGCCGGCGGCCGCTCGGATCTGGCTCTGCACGCCGCCCGCGGCGGGTTGCTGGTAGAACGCCCGCACGGTGCCATCAAGGTCCGTCCGCACGGTGAGCGCGCTGGAAAGCGGGGGACTGCCGAGGGTGGTGAGCGCGAGCTGCCCGCCGCCGGACTGCACCGTGAACGTGACCGGGGCGTTCACGAGCGGGACCGTGCCCGCCGGATTCCACGCGCCGACATCGAACGCCAGGCTGTTGAACTGCCCCGCGGGCGTCGTCTGATTGTTGCCGCCGATGATCGTCAGGCTCGGCGCGACGTTGTTGTAGAAATCATTGGGGTAAAGATCGACGTAGTCGGTGAGCCTGTCGCCGTCGCTGTCGGCTTTGGTCGGGTCCGACCCGTTGGCGAATTCCTGCACGTCGGTCAGTCCGTCTCCGTCGGTGTCGGCCGTGCCCGTGCGCGCGAGGTTGCCGAAATACTGCAGCTCCCAAGCGTCGCTCAGACCGTTTTGGTTCGTGTCGTCCGCCGACGGCGTCAGCCGGATCGCGGCCACCGTGAGCCGCAAGATGACGGGCGCCGCCAGTTGCCCCCAATCGTCGGCCCCCCATCCACGCAAGGTGCCATCCGCCAACCGGGCGACGGCAACCATATCCGACGCGACCACCAAAGTTGCTCCCGTGACACCGACCGCTTGCACCGGCGTGCCCGGATATTCTTCCGCGCCGTTGCCGAGCAGGCCGAACGCCCCGCGGCTCCAGCCCCAGACGGTGCCGTCCGCCTTGCGGGCGAAGGTCGTGTAGAGACCCGCCGCGACCCCGATGACTCCGCCGAGCCCGGGGACAGTGACTGGCGTCGTGCGCAGAGTCGTGGTGCCATCGCCCAGTTCGCCGTTGGTATTCGCTCCCCATGTCCTGACAGTTCCGTCACCCAAAGCGGCGACCGAATGCCAGCGGCCTGCCGCGAGCGCCGTCACCCCGGCGAGACCTGCGACCTGCACGGGCGCGGAGCGATCGAGCGTGGTGCCGTCGCCCAACTGCCCCTTGGAATTGAATCCCCAGGCCCACACGGTGCCGTCGCTCTTCAGCGCCAGGCTGTGAGCTTGTCCGGCCGCAATCGCCAGCACTCCGGCCAGACCGGTGACCGGCCCGAAAGTCGTTCGCGCTGTCGTCGTGCCGTCGCCGAGCTGGCCCGAGGAGTTCAGGCCGGCCGCCCACACCGTGCCGTCGCTCTTCAAAGCAATCGTGTGGTGCTGGCCGGTCGCCACGGCGGAGACGCCGGTCATCCCGCCAGCCTGCACCGGCGTGGGTTGGGGCGACACCGTGGAGCCCGTGCCCAATTGCCCGGAGAGATTTCTTCCCCAGCCCCAAAGCGTGCCGTCGTTTTTCACCACCATCGTATGCTCCCAGGCGGACGCGACGGCGCGCACTCCGGCGATGGCCGTCAACTGCGTCGGCGCGACGGCCGCTTGGTTGACCGTGCCGTCACCCAATACCCCGTTGGCGGAACTCGTGCCCCACACCCAAACAGTCCCATCGGCGCGGGCGACGACCGTGTGGTAGAGGCCGACGGCTACGGACGTGACGTCGGTCAGCCGGCTGACGGGCAGGGGCGGCGGCACGAGGTCCGCGGTCCCGTTGCCAGCCTCGCCTCGGATATTCCCGCCCCACGCAAAGACCGTTCCGTCACTCTTGATAACCAGCGTATTTTCGACCCCGGTCGAAACCGCAACCACTCCGGTCAAACCGGTGACGACAACTGGAGTCGGAAACGCGCTCGCTGCCTGTTGCCCCGCGGTGGCGTTCCACGGAGCAACATAACCCCAAGCCCACAGCGTGCCGTCCGACGCGAGCGCGTGAGCGTGGGCGTAACTGGCAGAGACGGCAGAGATTCCGGCCAATCCCGAGATCTGCGCAGGCGTTGATCGGTCAACGGTCGTGCCATCACCCAAAGTGTAGAAAGCATTGCGCCCCCATGACCACACCGTCCCGTCCGCCTTTGACGCCAAAGAAAAATTATATCGGCTCGAAATCGAAGAAACACCACCAACCCCCGACACCAAGACCGGAGAAAGTCTCTGCGTCGTTGACCCGTCGCCCAACTGCCCAAAGTTGTTTGCGCCCCAAGCTCTGATCGAGCCGTCGCTCTTCAGCGCAAGGCTGTGACTGTCGCCGGCGGCCATAGCCGTTATCCCCGTCAGGCCGCTAACCTGAACCGGCGACAATCGTTGAGTGACGGTGCCATCGCCCAATTGACCATAATCATTCGCTCCCCAGGCCCAAACCGTTCCGTCACTTTTCAGCGCGAGCGCATGGCGGTAGCCCGCGTCGATGGCGACGACGCCCGAAAGACCCGGCACTTGAACGAGCGTTGTCCGATCTGTCGTCGTGCCATCACCCAATTGACCCGAACCGTTTGCGCCAACGGCCCACACCGTGCCATCGGTTTTGAGCACCAGTGAGAAAAATCCCCCACTCGCCACCGCCGCAACACCGGTCGCTCCGCTCATCGGCACCGGGCTCCTCCGATCAGTCGTCGTGCCGTCGCCGAGCTGGCCAAAATCGTTGGCCCCCCACGCCCAGACGGTGCCGTCGCTCTTGATGGCCAGGGAAAAAAAATTCCCGCCCAATACCACGCCATTCGCCGGCGTGGTCAGCGCAAACGCGCGCGAGATCAACAAAGCGGAGCACGCCACCGCGATGCTCGCGAACCGGGCCCGACAAAAATTGTTTCCCATTTGCTGATTCCGCCACGCATTCGGACAGGCCCATATCCGAAACATCGCAACAGCGCGAAACTGCGAAACGAAGATTGGTTAGCAAGGATAAATATTTTCGCCCCGCGCGTTCACCGAGGATTCACCTGAGTTTCAGGAAAAACCCGCCTTGCCTGGAGTCAGCGTCAATTCGGCACGACGGCCGTGGTCTCGATCTCGATCTTGGCGCGAGGCTCCATCAGCGCGGTCACCACGACCACTGCCATCGCAGGATAATGCCGGCCGATCACCTGCCGGTAGCATTCGCCGATCGGCGCGGCCTGTCGCAGGTATTCGTCGCGGTCGGTGACATACCATGTCATCCGCACGATGTGCTCGGGGCCCGCGCCGCCTTCCTTCAGCACCGCGACCGTGTTTTCCAAAGTCTGCCGCAGTTGCCCGACGAGATCGTCGGTCGCGAAAACTCCCGCCGGCGTCCAGCCGATCTGCCCGGCGACAAACACCAGCCGGCCGCTCGCGGCGATGCCGTTGGAAAAACCTTTCGGGCGAGGCCAGTTGGGTGGGAGCAGAATTTCCATAGGGCGAAGATTTTCCTGACGGCCCTCGCGCGCGGTTGCAAGCCAGTCGAATCCGAATCTATCAGAACCAGAGTAATCACGGATTTCACGAATACCACGGATGAAGGCATCGAGACAAATCCGCCGATACCGCTGGCGGCACTGTCCGACAACCAATGGCTCTTTCGTTGGATCGCCGCTTCTGCTCCGATAATATCCGTGATCATCCGTGAACTCCGTGGTCAAAATTTCTGTCTTCAGTTCGTTCGCGGCGCTTCACCCTTTGTCGCTTTCGCCTCCGCGGCCTGCCGCAGTTTGAAGCGCTGCACTTTCCCGGACTCCGTGCGCGGCAACGCGGCGACAAACTCGACCGCGCGCGGATACTTGTAGGGCGCGATCTGCGCCTTCACGAAAACCTGCAGTTGCTCGGCGAGCGCTGCACCCGCCGCCGGCGCCTCGGCGCGCAGCAACACGAACGCCTTCACGATCATGCCGCGCATCGCGTCGGGCACGCCGACCACGGCGCATTCCATGACATGCGGATGCTCCAGCAGCGCCGCCTCCACCTCGGGGCCGGAGATATTGTAGCCGCTCGAGACGATCATGTCGTCCGTGCGCGCCTGAAACCAGAAATAGCCGTCGGCATCCATCCGGTAGGCGTCGCCCGTCACATTCCAGCCCCCGAGCACGTAGCTTTTCTGCCGCTCGTCGGCGAGATAACGGCAGCCCGTCGGCCCGCGCACCGCGAGCCGGCCGATCGTGTCGGGCGGAACTTCGCGCCCCTCCGCGTCGATGACGCGCGCCTCGAAACCCGGCACCGGTTTGCCCGTCGCACCGGGCCTGATCTCATCGCCGCTCGCCGAGATAAAAATGTGGAGCATCTCCGTCGCGCCGATCCCGTCGATGATGCGCTGCCCGGTCTTCGCGAACCAAGCATCCGAGGTCGCCTTCGGCAGCGTCTCGCCGGCCGACACACACTGGCGCAGGCTCGACAGATTGCAGGCCGGCGCGTGCTCCAGCATGAACCGATAGCCGGTCGGCGACGTGAAACAAATGGTCGGACGAAACTGCTCGATGGCCTTGGCCAGCTCCGGCGGCGGCGCTTTCTCCAGCAATACCGTCGCCGCGCGCACGCGCATCGGAAACAGCACCAGCCCGCCCAGGCCGAACGTGAACGCCAGCGGCGGACTGCCGATGAACACATCGTCGCGCCGCGGCTTGAGCACGTGCTGCGAAAATGTGTCGCAGATCGCCAGCACGTCGCGGTGGAAATGCATCGTGCCCTTCGGCACGCCGGTCGTGCCCGAGCTGAACGCGATCAAGCACACGTCCTCGCCGTGGGTCTTCACGGCTGCAAACTCGGCCGGCTTCGCCGCCATGCCCGCCTCCAGTTCGCCATTGCCGTAGGCGAGAGCCTGCTCCACGAGCGCCGTGCGCTGGCGGGTTTCGACCATCTCCGCGGCAAGGCGATGATCAAAAAACGCGAGGCGGATTCTCGCCTTCTCGATCACCACCGCCAATTCGCGGGCGCGCAGCATCGGCATGGTGGCGACCACGATCCCACCGGCCTTGATGATGCCAAACCAACACGCGACGAGCATCGGATTGTTCGGCGCGTGCAACAGCACGCGCTCGCCCGTCTTCAGCCCCAGGTCTTCGACCAGCACGCGGGCGATCCGGTTCGCACGCTCGGCCAGATCACGGTAAGTCCACGAATACTCCGGCGTGCGCAACACGAGCCGGTCGCCATCGCCCTCGGCGACGGCGCGGTCGAGCAACTCCTCCGCGCAGTTCAACCACTCGGGATAGCCGAGTTGGTCCACGTTGATCAACTCCGGCCACTGGTCCCGCGGCGGCAGATGGTCGGCGGCAAAAGTATCCTGATAGGCGGTGGGGGTCATGCGGGGTCGCGTCGCGTTTTCAGGGGAACCGGGCTTCACCCACCGGCGTCGGGCCGTTCGGCCAGCAATTGCCGCGCAATGATCTGCTGCTGCACTTCGGAGGCGCCCTCGTAAATGCGGAGTGCGCGGATCTCGCGATAGAGCAGCTCCACTGGCATGCCGCTCACCACGCCGAGCGCCCCGAACAACTGCACGGCGCTGTCGATGGTGTGCTGCGCCGACTCGGTCGCGAAAAGCTTCGCCATCGCCG
Organism: Pseudomonadota bacterium; assembly: GCA_016201105.1. Classification (GTDB taxonomy): domain Bacteria; phylum Pseudomonadota; class Alphaproteobacteria; order Micropepsales; family Micropepsaceae; genus Rhizomicrobium. The sequence continues at coordinate 4,680 of JACQDN010000048.1, read as the reverse complement.
CCTCGCGCGTCACCCGCGCGGCGCCGCGGTCCTTGGCCCACGCCGCGCGGTAAACGAGCAGCGCGCTCGCGTCGATCGCCACGGCCATGTCGGCGAGTTTCGCCTGCGTGACCTGCATTGCCGAGAGCGGTGCGCCAAAAAGCTTCCGCGTCGTCGCGCGGTGCAACGCTTCCTCCAGTGCCCGCCGCGAAAAACCCAGCGCCGCCGCGCCCACCGTCGAGCGAAAAATATCCAGCGTGGCCATCGCCACCTTGAAACCTTCGCCACCGCGACCGAGCCGCTGCGTCGCGGCCACGCGGCAACTCTTGAACTCCAGCGTCGCGAGGGGATGCGGCGCGACGGTCTTGATCCGCGCGACCACACGCAGCCCGGCGGTGTCGGCATCGACCACGAACGCGCTGAGCCCCTTCGCGCCCGGCGCCTCGCCGGTGCGGGCGAACACGACGTAGAAATCCGCGATCCCGCCGTTCGAGATCCACGTCTTGCCGCCGTTGAGGACGTAGTGCGCGCCGTCCTTCGTCGCCGTCGTCGCGAGCGCGGCGACATCCGAGCCGGCCTCGGGCTCCGACAGCGCGAAGGCCGCGATCTTCCGCCCCTTCCGCACGGCCGTCAGGTAATTCTTCTTCAACTGCGGCGACCCAAAGAGCGCGATCGCACCGCTGCCGAGCCCCTGCATCGCAAACGAGAAATCCGCCAACCCCGAATGCCGTGCGAGCGTCTCGCGGATCAGGCACAGGGTGCGCACGCCGTGCCGCGCGCCGCGCTTGCGCGGGTCGGGCGCCGCGTGTTCCAACCAGCCGCCGCGCGCGAGGGCGCGCACGAGGCCGCGGCACGCCGCGTCGAGGTTGCGCGGATGAGCGTCGCTCAGGTTGCGCTCGCACCAACGCTCCAGCTTCGCGGCCAGTTCGCGGTGGCGCTCTTCGAGAAACGGCCAGTCAGGAAAAGTGCGGTCGGCCATCAGTTGCCCTCGAAGCGCGGGGTCTCCTTCGCGACGAACGCGCGGTAGGCCCGCTCAAAATCTTTCGTTCGCATGCAGATCGCCTGCGCCTGCGCCTCGGCCTCGATCGCCTGTTCGAGGCTCATGTTCCATTCCTGGTTGAGCATCGTCTTCGTCATCCCGTGCGCAAAGGTCGGTCCGCTCACGAGCTTCTTCGCGACGGCCTCCGTCTGCTCCAACAGCGCGGCGGGGTCGTGGATGCCGTTGAAAAATCCCCAGCGGTGCGCCTCGTCGGCACTCATCGAGCGACCGGTGAACAGCAGCTCCGATGCGCGGCCCTGCCCGATGAGGCGCGGCAGCATCGCGCACGCGCCCATGTCGCAGCCGGCGAGCCCGACGCGCGTGAAAAGAAACGCCACCTTCGCCGCCGGTGTGCCGTAGCGCAGGTCCGACGCCATCGCGAGGATCGCGCCCGCGCCGACGCACACGCCATCGACCGCGGAAATCACCGGCTGCGGGCAGGCGCGGATCGCCTTCACGAGGTCGCCCGTCATCCGCGTGAAATTCAGCAGCTCCTTCATGTCCATCTTCGTCAGCGGTCCGATGATCTCGTGCACGTCGCCGCCCGAGCAGAAATTCCCGCCCTCGCCGCTGAGGATGACCGCGCGCACGTCGTCGGCGTAGGCGAGATTACGGAACGCGTCGCGCAACTCCGCGTAGGACTCGAACGTCAGCGGATTCTTTTTCTCCGGCCGGCTGAGGATGACGTGCGCCACGCCGTCGGCGAGTTTCCAGCGGAAGTGCAGGGGCTTGAAATCGGCGAACTTCATGGCGTGGTTTTTTCGGATTTGGTCGGAGGCGTCAAATTGTTCGCGACGCTCCCGCCGTGCCGCATTGCAAATGTAGGGCCGCCGCTTGTCGGCGCGCCGCCGCGCGCGCAGAACGGCGCGGCCACAAGCGCCGGCCCTACACACGGAATTGTTTTCGGTAGATTCATTCGCGGAGGCTCAGTTCATCACTTCGCCGCCGGAGACGGAAATCGATTGGCCGGTGACGCTGCCGGACGCGGGCTGGCACAACCACACGACGGCGGCCGCGACTTCCTCGGCGGTGACGAAGCGGCCTTGCGGATTGCTGCGCTGGAGTTGGCGGCGGATGTCGGCCTCGGAGCGGCCCGTCGTCTTCACGATGGTGCGCACCGAGCTCGCGAGCATTTCGGTCTCGATGAAACCCGGGCTGATCGCGTTGACGGTCACGCCGTCGCGCGCGGTCTCGAGTGCGAGGGCGCGCGTGAGGCCGAGCAACCCGTGTTTCGCCGCGCAGTAGGCGGTGACGTAAGGATAACCTTTGTGCGACGCGGTGCTCACGATGTTGACGATGCGACCCCAACCCTTCGCGCGCATCGCGGGCAAGACAGCTTGGGTGCAGTGGAACGCGCCTGAGAGATTCAGCGCGAGCATCCCTTGCCACAGCGCCTCGCCGGTGCGCTCGAACGGCGCGCTCTCCGCGCCGCCGGCGTTGTTGACCAAGATGTCCGCAGCGCCTGCCTTCACGAACGCGCGTTTCACGCTGCGCGGGTCGGTGATGTCGACCGCGACGGCGTGCGCTCCGGTGAGTCCGGCGACGGCGGTCTTCAACGTCTTCTGGTCGCGGCCCATCACGGTCACGCGGGCGCCGTGCGCGGCGAGAGCGCGCGCGATGGCGGCGCCGACTCCGCGGCTGCCGCCGGTGACGATGGCATGGCGCCCCTTGAGTTCGTTAGACATGGATCGCCGCTTCGTTGGCTTTTTTCAAATTGCGGTAGAGCTGGTCGCGGCCGGCAAGATACGGGAGCGGCCACTCGATGCCACGATAATCCTGCTGTGCCGCCGCGTGCAGCGTCCAGTAGGGATCGGCGAGATGCGGGCGCGCGATGCTGCACAGATCGGCGCGGCCGGCGGCGATGATGCTGTTGACGTGGTCGAACTCGTAGATGTTGCCGACCGCGATGGTCGGCACGCCCGCCTCGTGGCGGATGCGGTCGGAGAACGGCGTCTGATACATGCGACCGTAAACCGGCTGGGCTTGGGTGCTCGTCTGGCCGGAAGACACGTGAATGAGGTCTGCGCCCGCGGCCTTGAACGCGCGCGCGATCTCGACCGCCTCGGTGGCATCCACGCCCTGCGCGTCGGCGACCCAGTCGCTCGCCGAGATGCGCACGGAGATCGGTTTCTCCGCCGGCCACTCGGCGCGGATCGCGGCGAAGACCGAGAGCGGAAAACGCAGGCGGCTCGCGAGGACGCCGCCGAATTCGTCAGTGCGTTTGTTGGTGAGCGGGGTGATGAACGCGGAGAGCAGGTAGCCGTGCGCGCAGTGCAGCTCCAACATATCGAAGCCCGCCTGCTCGCCCATCCGCGCTGACGCCACGAACGCGTCGCGCACGCGGTCCAGGTCGGCGGCGGTCATCGCGTGCGGCACCTGATTCTGCGGCGACCACGCGACGGCGGACGGCGCGAGCAGCGGCCAGTTGCCCGCGTCGAGCGGTTGGTCCGTGCCTTCCCAGCCGATCTTCGTCGAACCTTTCGGGCCGGAGTGGCCGAGTTGCAACGCGATCTTGGCCGGCGAGTGCGCGTGCACGAAGTCCACGATGCGTTTCCACCCGACGACGTGTTCCGGCGCATACATGCCCGCGCAACCGGGCGTGATGCGGCCGTCGGCCGTGACGCACGTCATCTCGGTGAAGAGCAACCCCGCCCCGCCCTGCGCGCGCGCGCCGTAGTGCACGAGGTGGAAATCGCCCGGCGTGCCGTCCTTCGCGAGATAAGTGTCCATCGGCGCCACGGCGACGCGATTCACGAGCGTCAGCTCCCGAACGCGATACGGCGTGAACATCGGCGGCGGGGCGCGCCGGGCTTTCGGCGCGCCGGAGCGCGCGGCGAACCAGCGCTCGACGCCTTCGAGCCACGGCCGGTCGCGCAGGCGGAGATTCTCGTGGCTCACGCGCTGGCTGCGCGTCAGCAGCGAATACGCGAACTGCACCGGCTCGAGGCGTGCGTAACGCGGCACGTTCTCGAACCACTCGGTGGAGTTGCGCGCAGCGCTCTGCAGTTTCAGCACCTCGACGCGGCGGGTTTCCTGATAGGCCGCAAAGACCGCCTCGCGATTCGCGTAGGCCGGCGAGTGCAGCGCGTCGGCGAGAAAGATCGCGTCCTCCAACGCGAGCTTCGTGCCCGAGCCGATGGAGAAATGCGCGGTGTGCGCGGCGTCTCCCATCAGCACGATGTTGCCGTGGTGCCACTGCGCGCAGTGGATGCGCGGGAAATTCAGCCACGCCGACCCGCGGAGGTGGCCGGACTTGGTGAGCAGCGCGTGACCGCCGAGATATTTCGCGAAGAGCCGCTCGCAGAGCGCGATGCTCTGCGCCTGGTCGGGCGTATCGAGACCGAGAGCGCGCCACGTCGGTTCCTGACACTCGACGATGAACGTCGAGGTGTCGCCGTCGAACTTGTAGGCGTGCGCCCAGATCCAGCCGTGCGGCGTCTCCTCGAACGCGAACGTGAACGCGTCAAACGTCTGGTGCGTGCCGAACCAGATGTATTTGTTTTTGCGCACCTCGAGGTCGGGCTTGAACACGGCGGCGTGCTCCTGGCGGATGACGCTGTGGCACCCGTCGGAGGCGACGATCAGGTCGGCGTCGGGATAGGCCTCGACGCTCGTATGCTCGGTCTGAAAACGGATCGTGACGCCGAGCGCCTGCGCGCGGG